>JAZOUD010000111.1:0-20594 GCA_045658005.1 Clostridia bacterium
GGGGAGCCTGGTGGGAGGGGGGAGGTTTCCCGCCGCTGGGGGGGAGGGGGGGTGTGGCGGCGCCAACCTCCCGCCATTGAAGGCGCACAGCCATCCGGAACAGGAACAATTACCCGCGATTCTTCATTGCGACGTTGGCCACCAGCACGCCGAGGGCTGCGATGACGAGCAGCGAGATGAGCATTGTGAAGCCCAGGCCCTTCTGGTGCAGGCTGATCACGTTCATCATGTTTCCGAACAGTATGAAATCCACCGCCAGTACCAGCAGCGCCTTGTTGCGGCCCTCGACCCAGGGGCGAAGGGGGTTCGCCTTGATGGCGAAGGGCAGGAAGATCACCGCAAGGCCGAAGATCGACGCCGAGGCGGCCACGAAGAACCAGTCGCCGCGGGTGTACAGAGCGCAGACGGCCAACAGTATCACGAGGCTTCCGCAGAAGGCGCACAGCGTCCAGAACAGCTTGTTCTCGGACACCATGATCGGCACGACGGTCAGCGAGGCCACCACCAGCATGGCCGCGACGACGATATAAAACCAATCCAGCGTCCTTTCGGAGGTCAGGTTCACGATCAGGCAAATCAGTATCGGGATCATGAAGAGCGCCGAGATCACGCTGCCCGTGGCGGCGGAGCGACGCTTGAAGCGCCGGGCCTGGTCCCTGATGACCAGAGACTTTTCACTCTTGAGCGCGCTCTCTGCCTCGCTGGCGCGGATATCCTCCAGGTACGCCGCACAGTCGGGGCAGGTCTTCAGGTGCTCGTCTATGATTTCCCGGCTCGATGGGCTGCACACGCTGTCGAGGTACAGCGGCAGTATATCGCGGACGATCTCACATTCCTTATTCATCATTCTCCATCCTTTCCTTCAGCTTCGCGCGGGCGCGATGAAACGTGACGCGGGCCCAGTTTTCGGTCTTGCGGAAGATCCGCCCGATCTGCGCGAAGGACAGCTCGCCGAATACCCGAAGCTCGAATACCTCCCGATAGGGCTCTTCCAGCGCGTGAAGCGCCATGTGGACCCGGAAGGAATCGTCCTTCTCCACGGCGGTCTGCTCGACGGCCTTTTCCCGGGCGACGGCCTCCTCCGGCAAATCGCCGAAACGACCCTGCCGGCGCTTCTCGTCGACGGCCAGGTTTTTGGCGATCGCGCAGAGCCACGTGACCTCGTCGGATTCGCCCCGGAAGCTGTTCAGCTTTGAGAAGGCCCGGAAGAAGGTCTCCTGGGTGATCTCCTCCGCCTGGTGGCGATCACGGGTCAGGGTCATGGCGTAGGAAAACACCCGCATGTAACAGGTCTCGTAGAGCCGTTCGCAGGCCTCGTTGTTCACGTCTCATCACCCCCTCTCTGCTTGTTTCTGTGGGTTGGACGGGGATGGGGAGGGTTCGTTACAGTGAATTATAGATTTAACATTGCGTCGCCAGCCGTTCCACGTGCAGCCTCTTCAGCAGTACGACGTATACCACGCTGGACAGCGTCCATGTGAAGGGGTAGATCCAGAAGGCCAGACGGATGTCGTGCAGGGCCTGGCCGAGGGTGAACAGCACCAGTATGCGCACCGCGCACCAGCAGGTCAGCATGATGACCATGGGCGTGACCGGTTTGCCGAGCCCGCGCATCACCGCCGAGGCCACGTGGGAGAAGCCCACCAGGCAGTAAAACAGCCCGCAGACCCTGGCGCGGCCCGTGCCGAAGCGTATGACCTCGGGGTTCCGGTTGAACAGGCCGATGATCTGTGGCGCGAACAGGAACACCAAGCCGCCGATCAGCTCGATGGTCACGATGGTGCAGCCCAGGCCGAAGCGGATGCCCCGGCGCACGCGGTCGTATTCCCGCGCGCCCATGTTCTGGGAGACGAAGGTGGTGACGGCCATCTGGAACGCCGTCACCGGCAAAAAAGCGAAGCCCTCCACCTTGGTGGACGCGCCGACGCCCGCCATGGCCAGGCTGCCGAAGGAATTGATGTAGGACTGTATGAGCAGGTTGGACAGATCGATCACGCAGGCCTGGAGCGCCGTGGGCAGGCCGTTGCGCACGATGTAGCGCAGGTTTTCCGGGTCGATGCGCACCTTCCGGGGATCCACTCGGATGCTGCTGTCCACGCGTAACAGCCGTACAGCCACCAGCAGCATGCTCAAAAACTGGGAGATGATGGTGGCGTAGGCCGCGCCTTCCACGCCCATGTGGAACGCGGCCACGAACAGCACATCCAGCGCCACGTTCACCAGCGAGCTGATGATCAGGTAGAGCAGGGGATGACGGCTGTCGCCGGAGGCCTGGAGGATGCCCACCAGCATGTTGTACATCACCAACCCCGTGGCCCCGGCAAAGTAGATGCGCAGGTACTTGGCGGATTCAACGAACACCTCCGGCGGCGTGCCCATCCAGCGGAGCATCGTGGGGGTGATGGCCACGCCCAGCACAGACACCAGCACGCTGAACACCAGGCCCATGGCCACCGTGGTGTGCACGGCCAGGGAGGTCTGAACGGGGTCGTTTGCCCCGATGTGCCGCGCGATGACCACGCCCGCCCCGGTGGCAAAGCCCATGAAAAAGCCTATGAAGAGATAGGTAAAGGCGCCGTTTGAGCTCACCGCCGCCAGGGCGTTCTCACCAAGGTAGTTTCCGACGATCAGTGAATCTGCCGTGTTGTAGAGCTGTTGAAACAGGTAGCCTATGAAGATCGGTATGGCGAAGCCGATGATCTTGCGGCGGATGCTGCCCTTGGTCAATAGTCGGTCCATAATTGCCTCCAGCGACATATTTTGACAATGCCTATTATAACAACATAAGCCGGGTCGATCAACAGTTTTTATGTTGCGAACCGGCATAAGTAGCGCGAGTTGCCGTTCACCCTATGGCGCTATGATCGTTCAATACAATGCGTGTAGTTGTCATTTCCGATAAGTGCCCTTGCAATGCTGCTGCTTACCAGCCGCATGATGCTTTCCTGAGAAGCGCCAAAACTCAACAGATTGATGCTGCCATACCATACGATACTGCCGTCGATGATGGCATACTTCTGGTGAATGCCTTTCTTACAGACGATATTGACCTTTTGTTGTCTCAAATTCTCTATGGCAGTTCGAGCCGCCTTTTCAGAGGAGGCGGGCAGTGATTCCGGTCTGCGGGTCGTGACGGTGACGCGGACCTGTTTCTGCATACACTGTTGTAAGGTGTTTTCCAGCCATCTTACGCGCTTGGATGTGACATAAGGGCTGACGATGACGACTGTTTCCTTTGCCTGGGAGAGGTCCTGGAGAAAACGATCCTGGAAGGTATTCTGATCGTAAATAATGTCACTGCTCAGCGATGCATCCTGATCCGAAGCTGCCGTATATCCGATGGCAGAGTAGCCCTTGAGCCGTTTTCGGTACATCTTTTCCAGCATCGCAGTGTGATTGTCGATGTAATCATAGACCCTGACCTCGTGCTTGCCTTCGTGCAACCGGTGCAGTCGTCCGACGTACTGGGCCAGCGTACCCTGCCAGGAGATCGGCATCGTTAAAAACAGCGTGTCCAACCTGGAATCGTCAAAGCCCTCGCCTATGAATTTTCCTGTGGCACAGATGATGAGTGGGTTGCCCTGAGGGGCATAACGAAGGACTTGCATCTGTTCCTTCAATTGCTTACCGGTCTGACCGCCGAGGAGCATATAGGCCTGCATTCCCTGACCTTGCAAAAGCGCGGTGAGTTTTCGCACATGCTCGGTGCGCTCGCTGAGTATCAGGCAGTTGCGCCCTTGTTTGACACATTCCAGTATATCATCGAGAATCAAACTGTTGCGCAGGTCATCCTGCGCGATTTGATCGTAATACTGGCTGATGGCAGGGACTTTGCTGTTCTCATCGAGCTGGAAGCGGGTGCCGGTAAAGCGCGGTATCATCACATGTGTGAAAGGACGGTGTCGGGCTTGCTGCAGGGCGTCCACATTATAGCGTATTGGGCCGAGATACATGTTCAGGATGGGGTGGTGTCCGTCCTGCCGCTTCGGGGTCGCGGTCAGACCGTAGGTGTACCGGGAGCGAACGGCCTTCATTACCTGTTCAAAGCTGACGGCTGGAACGTGGTGACATTCGTCGATGATGACCATGCCGTAATCCCGAATCCACGGGCGAATGTCATCTGCCTTACCCATGGATTGCAACATGGCGATGTCGATGATCCCACTGCGTGTATCCCTGTTTGCGCCATACAGGCCAATGATCTCCCGCTTCTTCTGCCGTCCCCTGTGATTTGGCAGGCCAGGAAGTGCTTCTTTGACCGTCAGAAACTGTTCAAGTCGTTCTTTCCATTGGCTCATCAATTGAGAGCGATGTACAAGTATGAGCGTGTTCACCTTCTTCTCAGCGATCATGGCTGCTCCGATGACGGTTTTGCCGAATGCGGTCGTTGCAGACAGGATCCCGCTATCGTGGGCCGACAGCGCTTCAAACGCGGCGGTTTGTTCTTCACGCAGTGCGCCGCTGAAAGCGACATCGATCGGCCTGCCATGACAGCGCTCATCTTTGATTTCGACGTTTACCTGGTTTGCCTGAAATAAATCCAACATATCATCCAGGCAGCCTCGGGGAATGGCGAGGAGATTGCCATAGTATTCTGCACAGCAGATTACCCTGGGTGTGTTCCAGACGGGCATGCGCATGGCTTGATTCCGATAGAATTGTGGGTTGGGAAAGGCAGCTAAGCGCTTCAAACGGTTTTGTGCCTGGTTAGAGAATGCATGACTGTGAATGTACAATCGGTCTGCAAGTGTGATCTCAATGGAAGAGGGCATGTCTCCGGGCTTCATTTTTATTGGTGCCTGCTGCCATGGCGTGCTTACATCTTCATCATCAACCTGTCGAAGAACTCCAAGAGGAATGATGTGAAGTCTGGACAAAATGTCGCTGACCTGTGCATTGGAGAGCTTCTGAATGCCTGACAGATAGACCCATTGATCGGAAAAAGGCCTCAGCTGTTCATTTACAAAGAGGCTGCCACCGTGTCGCGCAGCTGCAACCTGCAACGGGAGTGCGATCAGGTTGCCGAACCCACCCTTGGGCATCGTGTCCTGATTCGGAAACATGCGATCATAGGATTTGAATGAAAGACGGGCGTTGTCCTGCATGGCAAGCGTAAGAATCGAAGCGCCGAGAGTACGTGCTTTGCCTGCGTTTATCGCCTCTGAAAAGAATATCCACAAATGAGCGCCGTTCCCACTGCGTGATATCTCGATTGAGCATGAAATGCCGCGCTTGATGCAGCTGGCCGCGACCATCTGTACATCGGAACGCCACTGCTCTTCGTCAAAATCGATGGCAAGGAATCGGCAGGTATCATCCTTCAATAGAGGATAGATTCCCAGTACGCACAGCCCGTGCAGGTGTGCTTCTACGGCATCCGGACCATAAGGCAGATACTCTGCTTTTGAGCAGTCTGCGCATCTTCCCTTTGGCTTAAGACAAGTACCAGGTTTCCATTCGTTCTTGCATGCAGGGCTGTAGCCGGAACGCCCATTCCTGCTCTCCCATCGTCGGGCATAGACGTCGGTTCGGCCCTGAAACAGGGATAGATAAAGCGCTGTTTTTTCGCAGAGCGAGCTTCGCTTTGTTACAGTATGTGCAGAAAGGGCTGTGAGTTTTTCTCCGTTCATTGCAGAGGATGATGATGGATTTGGAACGGAAATGCCATGCGCATGCAACAGAGCTTTCAACATGCTGTTTTCTTCCCGCAATTGTTCCAGTTGCAGCGTGAGTTCATCGGAAGAGAGCATTTCCATCCTCCTCTGCCGGTTTTGATTCATGGTTAACGGGTATGATCTATGCGGACTGTCGGCGGACCAGCCGGGCAGCGAGAAGCAGGTTTCTTTCCTCGACATTTTGCTTCTCGATCACGTTTCTCAATTGAAGAAAGGCTGTATTCCCGATCTGTTCCAGGGGCTGGTCGATCGTGGTCAGGGTGGGGGAGACGAAGGCGGCGAAGTCGTAATTGTCGAAGCCCACGACGGCGATATCCCGGGGGATGCGCAGGCCCGCCTCGGCGATGGCGCGGCAGACGCCCAGGGCGATGTGGTCGCTCTGGCAGAATATACCGTCGGGGGCCGGATCGAGGCGCAGCAGCTCTGCGGCAATATCACAGCTGTGCCCGATGTCCCAGTCGCCGGTCTTCACCAGGCGAAGGTCCACCGCCATGCCGGCGTCGATCAGCGCGCGCTGGTAGCCGGAGAAGCGCTTGGTCATGGGGATGGAGTTGATCGGGCCACTGAGCATGGCGATGCGGCGCTTTCCCAGGGACAGCAGGTGCTGTGTGGCGATATAGGCGCCCTGCTGATCGTCGGTGTTGACGCTTGCGGCCCCGTCGTTGGTATAGCAGTAGGCGTACACCACCGGGAAGGGCAGGGTCGGCATGATGCCGGTGACGTCCCGGGGATACTGGGAGATGTAGATGGCGCCCAGCGTCGCCGCGTCCAGCTGGGGCAGCAGTCGCTCCAGCCGCCGGCGCATCTGCTCCCCGGGGTGGGTTGAAGTCCTCCGGGTTGTGGATGATGTCCAGGTTGTACAGCTTGACCTGATAGCCGCCATCCTCCGCGGCGCGACAGATGCCCTCGGCGATCTTGGTGCAGAAGATGACGGACAGCGTCTCGACGATCACCGCGATGCCCCTGTGGGGCTGGGCGACGCGAATGCGGCTGAAGTCGTAGCCCATGCGGGTCGCCACTTCGATAATCTGCTTGCGCCTGGCGTCGCTGACGCGCCCCTTTCCGGACAGGGCGTTTGAAACCGTGGCGGTGGAAAGGCCCGTTTCCCGGGCGATATCGCTGATTGTAATCATAATCCTATCACCACCATCCATTATAGTCTCCGGCCTGGCAAAAGGCAATATGAATATTAATCAATGCTATAATCAAGCCGACAAGATGCAAGATGTCCCTGCGCGGCGCCTATGCCTCGAAGTGGAACTACATCATGGCGGCGTCCCTGGTGATGGTCGTGCCGGCGGTGGTGCTGTTCGCCATCGGGCAGCGCTACTTTATAGAAGGCATCGTATTGACCGGCGTAAAGGCTTAGCGTTATAATACGCATATACGGGGAGGATGGAAAAATGCGTGGAGCGGGCAGCTTTATACAGAAAGC
Organism: Clostridia bacterium; assembly: GCA_045658005.1. Taxonomy (GTDB): domain Bacteria; phylum Bacillota; class Clostridia; order Christensenellales; family Aristaeellaceae; genus UBA2862. The sequence goes on from JAZOUD010000111.1 coordinate 7,111, forward strand.
CCTTATAGACGATTCCTTTTGGAGCCGCATTCGCGAGACGGTGCGGCGCGAGGGCATACCCTACCAGTGGGAGGCGCTGAACGACCGGGTCCCGGACGCCGAGCCCAGCTACTGCATGCGGAATTTCAGGATCGCCGACGGAAAGCAGGCGGGGACCCACGCCGGGTTTGTATTCCAGGACAGCGACGTGGCCAAGTGGATCGAGGGCGCGGCCTACACGCTGCGCTGGCATCCGGACGTGGCGCTGGAGGCGGTCGTCGACGGCGCCATCGAAGCGGTGGTCGCGGCCCAGCAGCCGGACGGTTACCTGGACACCTACTATATCATCAACGGACTGGATAAGCGCTTTACGAACCTGAAGGACCACCACGAGCTGTACGTCGCGGGGCACATGATCGAGGCTGCGGTGGCCTACTACCAGGCCACGGGCAAGCGGCGGCTGCTGGACGCCATGATCCGCTTCGTGGACTGCATCGACAGCGCCATCGGCGCGGAGGAGGGCAAGCTGCACGGCTACCCGGGTCATCCGGTGATCGAAATGGCGCTGATCCGGCTCTATGAGGTGACCGGGGACGAAAAGCACCTGAAGCTGGCGAAGTACTTCGTGGACCAGCGCGGCCAGCGCCCGCTGTACTTCGAGGAGGAGGACGCGCGCAACCACAACAGCTTCTACTGGAAGGACAGCTATTTCCAATACCAGTACTACCAGGCGGGCATGCCCATCCGGGAACAGACCGAGGCCCAGGGCCATGCGGTGCGGGCGATGTACCTTTATGCAGGCGTGGCGGACGTGGCCCGGGAGATGGGGGACGCCGAGCTGGCGGCGGTGTGCCGGCGGCTGTGGGCCAACACGGTGCACAGGCGCATGTACGTGACCGGCAGCGTGGGTTCGTCGGAGTACGGCGAGGCCTTCACCTTCGATTATGACCTGCCCAACGACACCATCTATGGCGAGACCTGCGCCGCCATCGCCCTGGTGTTCTTCGCCCGGCGCATGCTGTCGCTGGAGGCGAAGGGGGAATACGCCGACGTGATGGAGCGGGCGCTGTACAACGGCGTCATCAGCGGCATGCAGCTGGACGGCAAGAAGTTCTTCTACGTCAACCCGCTGGAGGTGCTGCCGGAGGCCAGCCTGAAGGATCAGCGGAAGCGCCATGTGAAGGTGGAGCGCCAGCGCTGGTTCGGCTGCGCCTGCTGCCCGCCGAACATCATCCGGCTGGTGTCCTCGCTGGAGGATTACATCTGCTCAGCGAATGATGATACGCTGTTCGTGCACCTGTACGTCAAGGGCGCTTTGCAGGCGGAGATTGGGGGAAAGGCCGTTCGCTTCGAGGTGGACACGGACTATCCCTGGAACGGCGATGTCGCGCTGACCTGCAGGGGAGAGGGGGGCGCGGCGTTCGCGCTGATGCTGCGCATTCCCGGCTGGTGCGGCAAATACGCCCTCAGTCTCAACGGAAAACCGCTGGATGTGGACGTCAAAGACGGCTACGCGACCGTTGAACGGGCGTGGCAGGCGGGCGATAAGCTGGAGCTGTCCCTCGACATGCCGGTGATGCTGGTGAGGGCCAATCCCCGCATCTACGAGGACGCGGGCAAGGTCGCCGTGCAGCGCGGGCCGCTGGTCTACTGCCTCGAGGAGGCGGACAATTCCCGGAACCTGCACGCCGTAAGACTGGGTGGGGCGGACGCGGGCCAATTCACGGCGCAGTGGAAGCCCGACAAGCTGGGCGGCATCGTCGAGCTTCAATCCCCGGGCATTCGCGAGACCGACGAGGGCTGGGGCGAGACTGCCTACAGCGCCGACCGAGAGATCAGGACCGTCCCCGCGCGGCTGACCTGGATCCCGTATTACGCCTGGGCCAACCGCACGCCTGGCGAGATGCGGGTGTGGGTGAGAAGATAGTGCGCTGTATCCCCCGGATGATTTGACAGACCGCTGAGCCTGCGGTATAATGCCTGTATCAATCATCCGGGGGATTAATTTGCCATGACAGATCACTTCTACGGCTGGGAGCAGGCGACGGTGCCTGCGTTGAATCGCGACTATCCGGGCATTGAAACGCCCCGGGACCTCTATGACGCGCTGCTGGGGCTGTGGTGCGCCGACACCTGCGCGCCTCGGATGCGGGGGGACTGGACGGCGGACAACCCCACTCTGGGCCAGTGCTCCATCACCGCTTTCCTGGCGCAGGATATCTTCGGCGGGAGGGTGTACGGCGTGCCGCTGAAGGACGGCGGCTTCCACTGCTTCAACGTGGTGGACGGCCATCGGTTCGACCTCACCAGCCAGCAGTTCGGCGACGCGAAGCTGAAGTATGACGGTTGCCCGGAGCAGCTCCGGGAAGTCCACTTCGCCAAGGAAGAGAAGCGGCAGCGGTATGAAAAGCTGAAATCCATGCTGAAAATGAGTCAAGGTGACGGTTCTACTGACTCATTTTCACGGCGGGGATGAGTCGGTAGAACCGTCCCCTTGACTTATAGGAGGTGCTTCGATGTCACTGTTCAAACGCAGGAAGGTCGATATCAAGTTCGATCCCCAAACACAGCAGCCCGCTGTGCGCCGCAGCATCTGCACCGGGGAGATGACGGTGGGCTTCATCGACAAGGCCACCGGCAAATTCACTGACCTGATGTGCGTGGACCGGAAAGGCCTGGAGGCGTTCATGCGGGACGTCGGAGTGGAGAAGATCACGACCATTTATTGAAGAACAGCCGGTTGAACGACGCGTCGCTCAACCGGCTGTTCTTCAATGATTATCATAACACAAAGCCAGAGTGTTAATATACAGAGAAGTTCGTCCTGTCGGCCTTGACAGGGCTTGGATTCTTGTATACAATAATACAAACATTCTGTCCGCCCCTTGGCGGACGCGGGAGATGAGACCATGCTGGAAATGTCCAACAAGACCAATCTGCTGGAGCAGCGGCAGTACAAGTATTCCCTGCAGGACGTGCCGGAGGCGAACCTGTACCGGGATATCTACCCCTATGACGAAATACCGCGCATCGCCTTCAACCACCGGCGCGTGCCCATGGGCATGCCCGAGGACATATGGATCACCGACACCTCCTTCCGGGACGGCCAGCAGTCGGTGGAGCCCTATACGGTCAAGCAGATCGTCGACCTCTACAAGCTGATGGCCCGGCTGGGCGGCCCCTATGGCGTTATACGGCAGACGGAGTTCTTCGTCTACAGCGAAAAGGACAGGAAGGCCCTGTCCGAGTGCATGGACCTGGGCTACCGCTTCCCGGAGATCACCACCTGGATCCGTGCCACCCGGGAGGACTTCAAGCTGGTCAAGAACCTGGGCATCCGGGAGACGGGCATACTGGTGTCCTGCAGCGACTACCACATCTTCAAGAAGATGCAGATGACCCGCAAGCAGTGCATGGAGTATTATTTGAAGACCGTGGCGGACGCCTTCGAGGCCGGGGTCATGCCCCGCTGCCACCTGGAGGACATCACCCGTGCTGACTTCTACGGCTTCGTGGTGCCCTTCGTCAACGAGCTGATGAAGATGAGCCAGGACGCGGGCATCCCCGTGAAGATCCGCGCCTGCGACACGATGGGCTACGGCGTGCCCTATTCCGAGGTGGCCCTGCCCCGCAGCGTGCCCGGCATCATCTACGGCCTGCAGCACTATTCTGACGTGCCCAGCGAGATGCTGGAGTGGCACGGCCACAACGACTTCTACAAGGCCGTGGCCAACGCCTCCACCGCCTGGCTGTACGGCGCCTCGGCGGTGAACTGCTCGCTGCTGGGCATCGGCGAGCGCACCGGAAACATCCCGCTGGAGGCCATGGTGATGGAGTACGCCAGCCTGCGCGGCAGCCTTGACGGCATGGACCCCACGGCCATCACCGACATCGCCCGCTACTTCCGGGACGAGATCGGCTATGACATCCCGGTTATGACCCCCTTCGTGGGCCGCCAGTTCAACACCACCCGGGCGGGCATCCACGCCGACGGCCTGTTGAAGGACGCCGAGGTGTACACCATATTCGACACCCGCAAGATACTGGGCCGCGCCCCGGCGGTGATGATCGGCAAGGCCAGCGGCCTGGCGGGCATCGCCTACTGGATCAACGAAAACTACCAGCTGACCGGCGGCGAGGCCGTGGACAAGAAGGATCCGCTGGTGGTGGCGCTGAAGCAGTGGATCGACGCCGAGTATGAGGATGGCCGCCAGACCACGCTGTCCACCGCAGAGCTGGAGACGAAGATCGAGGAGCTGTCCGCCGGCCGCTTCCACAGGCTGTAAGGAGGGGGAAAACATGAGAGATTACAAGACCGTATCGCTGTCCGACCAGGTTTTCGAGCGACTGGAGGACGACATTCTCAGCGGCAAGTACGAGCGCGGAGAGATCATCACCGAATTGCAGCTCTGCGCCGAACTGGGCGTCAGCCGCACCCCCGTGCGCGAAGCGCTGCGCCGCCTGTTCCAGGAACACCTGGTGGAGGATACCCCCAAGGGCACGATGGTGCTGGGCATCACCCCGAAGGACTATCGGGACATGACGGAGATTCGCCTGCGCATTGAGGAAATGGCCGTGCGCGGCTTCGTGGAGAACGCCGACACTGACAACCTGAAAGCGCTGATCGAAGCCGTGGATTTCCAGGAATTTTACCTCTCCCGGGAAAATGTGGATCAACTCAAGGCCCTGGACGGACGCTTCCATGAAGTTATTTACGATGGATGCGGCAGCATCGTGCTGAGGGATACCCTCTCGCCGCTGCACAAGAAGACGCAGCAGTACCGCCGAAACGCCCTGCGCACGCCGGACCGGGCGGCCCATTCGGTGCGGGAGCACAAGGCGATATTGGAGGCCATTCGCGCCGGTAACGCCGACCTGGCCGCCGAGCGGATGGAGCAGCACATACTCAACGCCATGGACCGGGCGCTTTCAAAGGAGGACGCATGACATGGGCATGACCATTGCACAGAAGATCATCAGGGACCACCTCGTCTCCGGGGACATGACCCCCGGCAGCGAGATCGCCCTGCGCATCGACCAGACCCTGACCCAGGACGCCACCGGCACCATGGCCTACCTGGAATTTGAGACCATGGGTATCGAGCGGGTGCGCACCGAGCTGTCCGTGGCCTATATCGACCACAACACGCTGCAGTGCGGCTTTGAGAACGCCGACGACCACCGCTACATCCAGACGGTGGCGAAGAAGCACGGCATCCGCTTCTCCCGCCCCGGCAACGGCATCTGCCACCAGGTGCACTTGGAGCGGTTCGGCAAGCCGGGTAAGACGCTGATCGGCCCCGACAGCCACACGCCCACCGGCGGCGGCATCGGCATGCTGGCCTTCGGCGCGGGCGGCATGGACGTGGCCGTGGCCATGGGCGGCGGCGCGTACTACATCGCCATGCCGAAGATGTTCAAGGTGAACCTGACCGGCAGGCTGCGCCCCTTCGTGACCGCCAAGGACGTGAGCCTGGAGATATTGCGCATACTCTCCGTCAAGGGCGGCGTGGGGGCCATCATCGAGTGGGGCGGCGAGGGCGTGAAGACCCTGTCCGTGCCCGAGCGGGCCACCATCACCAACATGGGCACCGAGCTGGGTGCGACCACCTCCATATTCCCCTCCGACGAGATCACCCGTGCCTTCCTGAAGGCGGAGGGCAGGGAGGACGCCTGGCGCGAGCTGTCCAGCGACCCGGACGCGGAGTACGACAAGGTCATCGACATCGACCTTTCCACCCTGGAGCCGCTGATCGCCTGCCCCCACAGCCCGGACAACGTGGTGAAGGTGTCCAGCCTGAAGGGCACGAAGGTGGACCAGGTCTGCATCGGCTCCTGCACCAATTCCAGCCTGATGGACATGCTGAAGGTGGCGGCGCTGCTGAAGGGAAAGACCATCTGTCCCTCGGTGAGCCTGTCCATCAGCCCCGGCAGCCGGCAGGTGCTTTCGATGCTCGCGGAACAGGGCGCGCTGACCGACATCCTGGCCAGCGGCGCGCGGGTGCTGGAGTGCGCCTGCGGTCCCTGCATCGGCATGGGCTTCAGCCCCAACAGCGCCGGCGTCTCCCTGCGCACCTTCAACCGCAACTTCCTGGGCCGCAGCGGCACCGCCGACGCGGGGGTCTACCTGGTCTCCCCTGAGACCGCCGTGGCCGCCGCGCTGACCGGCGAGATCACCGACCCGCGGCTGCTGGGCGACATGCCCGCCATCGACATGCCCTCTGACTTCCGGCTGGACGATACCGGCGTGCTGATGCCCGCTTCGCCCGAGGAAGCGAAGGATGTCGAGGTCGTGCGCGGCCCCAACATCAAGCCCTTCCCGGAATGCCGCCCCGTGGGGGATGAAATCGAGGCGGAGCTTACGCTGAAGGTGGGGGACAACATCACCACCGACCACATCATGCCCGCCGGGGCGAAGATACTGCCCTATCGCAGCAATATACCCCACCTGTCCCAGTACTGCTTCGGCGTCTGCGACGCGACCTTCCCCGAGCGGGCGAAGGCGGCGGGGCAGAGCATCGTCGTGGGCGGCGACAACTACGGCCAGGGCTCGTCCCGTGAGCACGCGGCGCTGGTGCCGCTGTACCTGGGCGTGCGGGCCGTGATCGCCAGGAGCTTCGCCCGCATCCACGTGGCGAACCTGATCAATGCCGGGATCCTGCCGCTGACCTTCAAAAATCCCGCGGACTATGACGCCGTCAGCCAGGGCGACCGGCTGGCCTTGCGGGACATCCACGCGGGCATGGACGTGGGCTGCATCCGGTTGGAAGATGTGACCACCGGAAAGACCTTCGACCTCGCCTGCGACTTCACCGAAAGGCAGAAGGACATGCTGAAGGCGGGGGGACTGCTGGCGTACACGGCGAAACACTGATTTGGCGAGCTGTGCTCGAGGCAATAGGGAATAGGCAATAGGCTATAGGAATAGCGGCTGGCGCATCCAAAAGCCTTCCCCTTCAGGGGAAGGTGGGCCGCCGCAGGCGGGCCGGAAGAGGTCGGTCTCCCTGCGGTATCGCCGGTTTGCGCGTTTTCTCCCAGGAGAACGACCTCTTCCGTCTTTCGGCAAAAACGCAAGCGTTTTCACCGAAATCCACCTTCCCCTGAATCGCTCCCTTCGGTCGCTGGGGAAGGCTTTGGGTCGCGGCAGCCGCCATTCCTGTTCCCTGTTCCCTCGTCTCCCCGTCAAATCAGCATCTACCCAACTCAAACAAACAGGAGGCAACCACTATGAACGAATATATCGAATCCGCCGTGGCGCAGTTCAAAACCCTGTTGGAGGAACAGCTCGCCCGCACCGGGCGCATGGAGAACGCGGCGCCGGCCAAGGATTTCACCGCCCTGCCGGTGGTGACCATCGGCGTGATCGACGGCGACGGCATCGGCCCGATCATTTCAAAGCAGAGCACACGGGTACTGGAGGCCCTGCTCAGGGACGAGATCGCCTCGGGCAGCATCGTATTGAAGCCCATCGAGGGCCTGACCATCGAGAACCGCCTTGCGAAGGGGGAGGCCGTGCCGAAGGATGTGCTGGCGGAGGTCAAGAAATGCGACGTGCTGCTGAAGGGCCCCACCGAGACCCCCAAGGGCGGCACGATGGAGAGCGCAAACGTCACCCTGCGCCGGGAGCTGGACCTGTACGCCAACGTCCGCCCGGTATCCGTGCCCGACGAGGGCATCGACTGGATCTTCTTCCGCGAGAACACCGAGGGCGAGTACGTGCTGGGCAGCCGGGGCGTGGAGATTCCCGGCAAGCTGTGCATGGACTTCAAGGTGACCACGCTGCCGGGCACGAAGCGCATCGCCCGGGCGGCCTTCGAGTACGCGAAGAATAACGGAAAGACCAGCGTCGCCATCGTCACCAAGGCCAACATCATGAAGAAGGCCGTCGGCCGCTTCTCCGAGATCTGCCACGAGGTGGCGGTGGAGTACCCCGGCATCGAGGCGGAGGACTGGTACATCGACATCATGACCGCCAAGCTGGTGGACACCCGGGTGCGCAGCCGCTTCCAGGTGTTCCTGCTGCCCAACCTCTACGGCGACATCATCACCGACGAGGCGGCCCAGCTGCAGGGCGGCGTGGGCACCGCGGGCAGCGCCAACCTGGGCGACCAGTACGCCATGTTCGAGGCCATCCACGGCTCCGCGCCGAGGATGATCGAGACCGGCCGCGGCGACTATGCCAACCCGTCCTCGCTGCTGCGGGCGGCAAGCATGTTGCTTCGGCACATCGCCCGCACCGACAAGGCCGCCGCCCTCGACGCCGCGCTGGACGCCGTGCCCCACGACGGCGACACCGCGAAGGGGTTTGCGGACAGGTTGATTGCGTATATCGAGGGGAAATAAAGGGGCGGCAATCTGCCGCCACCCGGAGCAAACGGAAAAAATGTAGCGGCGGCGTCCACGCCGCCACGGTTCCCTGATTGGGAGCGTGGGAGCTGGACGCCGCGTGAGATTAATTCAAACCTTGCGGATGTGTGTATGCTGCAACTAAATTTGAACTCCCGACCTTTTCAGCTTCCAGTATTCTTTGAATTTCACGTTATGAAACGATTTCACACAGTTTCTTTACGCCCTGCATAAACACCTGAAAACTACGGGAAGTATTCTCTTCCAGGTTCATATGGGGCGCAATCCTTTTCGCACCGTCAATCTGGCCCATCTGTGGAAGATACCGCTTGAGTTCCTTCTTGGGATGATCTATACTGTCTGGGTTTCTGTATTTGCTTTTTGCTGCCAAATGCTTCAAATCCACACCATACGCTTCCGAAACAGCCGCCAGATCGCCCCAATACCACGCCTCCAATTCGCGGCAGGCAATGCGAATCAATACCTGCCGCCCTGACATGACGCAGATCCCCTGCAAATCCCGTTTTAGTTCCACGCAGTCGTTGGAATCCTGATCGTGGACAACGACAAACGCCACGTCAGGCTCATTCCATGCTCGAAGCTTTCTGGGCAGAGACAGCTCCAATTCACGCTTGCCGCCGTGAGGAATCGTCACGAACTCGACGCCCTCAGGCAATATCCTCGGAAGGATTCCGTCCAAAAGAGCCTTCATCGAAAGCTCTTCCAGCATAAAGATCAGTTTCATAGCGTTTCCCCTGTGAGAATGTTTTCGCGCCAAAGCGTTCCCGGCAAATCTCCAGCTTCAACCAATGCTTTCACCGTGGCATTGTCGATCGCTCTCCTGATCGTGGTGAATCCACTCTTTTTGACCAGACAATAGATCGATTCCAGCGGAACCGCGTTCAGGAAATCTGGCGAATGCGTGGAGATAAAGACCTGACCGTCATTGGAGTAGATCTGAAACTCTTCCGCCAACTCCTGAAGCAGTTGGGGATACAACTGGTTTTCCGGCTCCTCCACGCACAGCAGCGCGTGCTTCTGCGGGTCGTTCAGCAGCACAAGGTACATGAACATCTTGATCGTGCCATCGGACACAAATTTCGCGGAAAACGGATTCTTGAACTTTCCATCCTGGAATCGCAGGACAATGTACCCATCTTGCGTCTCCTGCGCTTCAACCTTTTCCACGCCGGGAACACGCGCTTTCATCTTTTCGATGATGTCCGCAAACACCTCAGGATAGTTGTCATAGATATGCTTAGCCACGACGGACAGGTTGTCGCCGGTTCGCGTCAGTTGTTCACTGTAGCCGGCGTCCTGGCGTTCTCTCGCGGCGTCTATGCGGAAATCAGAGACATACCAGTCCTCCACCAGCTTGCGGAAGGCCGCAATCGCAACGAAATCCTTGAACTGTCCCAGTCCCTTGATCGCCAGGATGTCCGGCGAATCCAGCTTTTGAGGCTGCCTTTCGGCAAGCCGCACATCCTCATAGGAATTCAGCTCCCCCGAAGCGGCCACACCTTCGCCTCTGGCAAACTCCAGAATCTTCCATGGCGCGCCGTATTCTCCTCTGCGCATGCGGAGGACTTCGCGCTTGACGACCGCCCTGTTTTTCTCGTCCAGACCCACAGATAACTCATAGGTCATCAGCGGTTCGTCACTTCCCGGTCTGAACTTGATGATGAAGGAAATATCCTCGCCATTGTGGTCCCGCGAAACGACCTCATTATAGCCTCCGCGCTTGGCGAGAGCGGATTTGACATTGCCATTCAGGCAATCATGGAGAAAGCCAAACACATCAAAAAAGGTCGTCTTGCCGCTTCCATTCTTGCCGAGGAACACGGCCATGCCCGGCAAATCCGTGACTTCCGTCTTCTGAAATATCTTATAGTTTTGGATCGTGATCGACTCTATCTTCACGGCAATCCCTCCGTCAATAGATGCAATTCCATTTATGCGTTTTTTCATCTATGCCTAATAATACCAGTTTATGTCAGGCATTTCAATGGCTTATTTCGATTATTTCAACCTTTCGCACAGGGGCAGGAGTTCTTCCAGTTTGGCGACGATGCGCTTTTGTTCGGCGAGGGGTGGGAGAGGGATTGGCAAATGACAAACATCTGCAACATTGACATGCTTTGCGCCTATGCCTTTCTGTTTTGCTGTCAACTCTTGAACTGTTTGTGGAGCCATCAGAAACATTTTCATATAACCAATATCGATATCAACTGGAAAGCGGATTAGCATCACCCTTTGGCCTAAACAAATCTTCTTGTTGTCTGGCAAAACAGCTGCTCGACATATGGATCCTTCTCTTGTATATACTATATCATTCGACGTTGGTTCTAAGCGCTGTATACGTAAATTGTATGTACTCTCATCAACATAACGCCATCGTCTGATTGTTCCAGTGCTATCAATACAATTCGTATCAATAGCTGAGAACCCGGTATCATTCTCATAATACTTTGGCGTCGAATGAGGACAATCCACTATTTTGCCGGAAATAGACTCTAGCCTTACCCACTTCCAACTCTCCGGGATGTCGAAGGGGATTTCGTCGGGGGTGATTTCGGGGAGGGGTTTTTCTTTTTTGATTTTGCCGGAGCGGATGAGGGATTGCTTTTCGGCCTGGATTTGCTGGTAGAGGGCCTCGCCGGTGCCCTCTTCGGGGCGCTGGGGGACGAGCTTGCCCTGGATGGCAAGCTGGAGGATGGATTTCTGCATGTCCGTCGGGAAGCGCTTATTGAAGTCCTCCAGGCGGCTCCACGCTTTCTCATACCGGTCGATATACGGCAGCAGTTCCTCGATCTTCGCCACAATCCGCTTCTGCTCGGCAAGGGGAAGCAATGGAATCAAGAAGTGTTTCAATTTATCAGCTTTAATTCCCTTCGCCGTAGTACCAGTGCAATTATCTGATAGTTGTTTCTGAAATTGAGGCGAAAGAATAAAATACATATATAATGCGGGTATAATTGTGCTATCATAAAATGGTTGAAATGTGATTATTCTTTGGCCACACGAGCATTCATCCAGATCGCAAAGAGCCGCATTACCCATAGGTGCTTCTGTGGTAAATAGCAAATCACCTTTACTTGTAATACCGCGGCTTTGCCTTTCTAAATACTCATCATATGAAATATACTCTTTTCGAGTATAATCCATAAAACCCTTCCGAATATTAGAAGCAGTAATTAAGAATACACCTCTAGTAATCTTATGGGGCGTTTTGCCTCTGTAGTCAACAAAATCAAACAAAGAATTAAATTCAACAAAACTCCAGCTGTCGGGAATATCAAAATCCATTGATGATAAATCAAGCTCGCTTTTTCCTGATGTTAATCCGCGCTGCTTTGGTATGATTTGTTGGTACAATTCCTCCGCCGTGCCCTCCTCCGGGCGCTGCTCGACAAGCCTGCCCTGTATGGCAAGCTGGAGAATGCTGTTTTTTAGTTCCTGTGGGGTCATGTTTTGCTCCCTCCCAGGATGGCGGTGATGTCGGCGAGCACGCGGTCGATCTCGGCGTTCAGGCTCGCGCGCTCCTCCTGATAGCGCAGGATCAGGTCCATTGGGTCGAGGATTTCCTCTTCCTCATGGGGGAAGCCGCACTGGTCGAGGTTGTAGCCCAGCTCGCCGGACAGCTGTTCCGATGAAAACTTTTTCGCCTTGTCGAAGCCGTCCAACTGGATTTCCCGCCGGTTCTCCCACCAGTCCATGACCGGGGCAAAGTGCTCCAGCCGCATGGGCTTGGTCTTGGAGAAGTGCTTGACGCCCTCCGGCATGTCCAGCCGGTAGAACCAGGTCTCCTTCGTGGGGCCGGTGCGGTCGAAGAACAGCAGGTTGGTGGTGATGGAGGTGTAGGGGGAGAACACGCTGCCCGGCAGGCGGATGACGGTGTGCAGGTTGAATTCCGCGAGCAGCTTCTTCTTGATGTTCAGCTTGGCGTTGTCCGTGCCGAACAGGAAGCCGTCCGGCAGCACCACCGCCGCCCGTCCGCCGGGCTTGAGGCGGTACATCATCACGTCCAGGAACAGGTCCGCGGTCTCGCTGCTGGCCAGGTCCGCCGGGAAATAGTTCTTCACGTCGGCCTTCTCATTGCCGCCGTAGGGCGGATTCATCAGCAGTACGTCGAAGGATTCATCCTCGGTGTAGTCCAGCAGGTTGTGGATCGTCAGCGCGTTGCCGTGGTAGACGTTGGGCTCATCGATGCCGTGGAGCAGCAGGTTGGTGACGCAGAGGATGTAGGGGAACTGCTTCTTTTCGATGCCGTAGATGCAGCGGGCGAACTTCTCCTGATCGTCGGTGGTCTTGATCTGCGGCTCCAGCTCGCCCAGCCAACTGGTAATGAAGCCGCCCGTGCCGCAGGCCAAATCCGCCATGGTCTCGCCGATGCGGGGCCTGATCATCTTCGCCATGAACTGCGTGACGGCGCGGGGCGTGTAGAATTCGCCGGAGGAACCGGCGGATTGCAGCTCGTGCAGCAGGATTTCGTAGATTTCGCCGAAGGCGTGGACTTCCTCGTAGTCGTTGAGGTCGATCTCGTCGATGACGTTGATGACCTGCCGCAGCAGCACGCCGTCCTTCATGTAGTTGTTGGCGTCCTGGAACACCGACTGCACGACGGACTTCTTCACGGGCATGTCCGCCGACACCGGCAGCGTTTTCAGCGCCGGGAACAGGCGGTTGTTGACGAAATCCAGCAGCGTGTCGCCGGTGGGCACGCGCCCGGAGCCGTCGTCATGGGCCCAGTTGCACCAGCGGCAATCCTCGGGGATGATGGACTGGTAGTCGTCCTCGTCCAGCGCCCAGTCCTCCTCCTTGGAATCGTAGACCTTCAAAAACAGCATCCAGGCGATCTGCTCGATGCGCTGGGCGTCGCCGTTGACGCCAGCGTCGTTGCGCATGATGTCGCGCAGGCGCTTGATGAATGTGGAAAGCGTGCTCATATGCGTTTCATCCTGTTCTGTATGTAGTCGGGGTCAGGAGGGGCGACCTCTTCCGACACGGCGCTTCGCGCCGCGCCACCTTCCCCTGAAGGTAATGTCATCAACTTAAGCGGTGCGGCCTCCAAAAGCCTTCCCCTTGGAGGGGAAGGACAAATCGAATACTGGCACGTTGCTGCTGAAAGCTTCGGCGGTGCTACCGTTAAAGAATTGGTA
>JAZOUD010000112.1:0-27957 GCA_045658005.1 Clostridia bacterium
ATACAAACAAATGTACTATATCACGCGAACGTATGCCTGTCGAACTGCCGACCTGGCAAGGATCCTTCGCTTCGCCCAGGATGACGCGTTTGCGCGTTACTGTCATCCCGGGCGCGGCGAAGGATCTTGTTGTTGTGTTCCGGATGTATGCTTACGATGCCTGTATGATCCTGCACTCCATCAGCAGCGTCATGTAGTCCACGGGGTCCATGTTGGCGATTTCAGGTTCCTCACGGTCTGCGGTCGCTTCAAGCGCTGCGATGGTTTCATGCTCGTTCATGTCGGTATCCTCCTTGCTGATCGTTGGCAACAGTGCCATTATACGCCCTTGGAGCGCCCAAGTCCAATGTTGGCGGGAAATGACAAGAGGTTTTAATCATTTTGAAATATTGCCCTCAGTGGACAATGTGATGCCGTGGATGTCGGCGAAGGGCAGGGTCCTCTCACCGATGACCAGCACCTTTCCCACCGGGTCCACCCGCCAAACGACGCCGGTGAGGACGTGGTACAGCCCGTCCCGGCCGAAGGCCTCGTGGTTGGGGTCCCGACAGACCTCGAAGTATTCCACCCGGGCCACCACCCGGTTCCGCCGGGCCAACGCGCCGGTGCGGGTGGCCCGTTCCAGCGCCGCCAGCGCCCGGTTCAGCGCCCGCAGCGCCTCCGCGTCCCTCTACCGCCGGGGCACATAGGGCACCTGCTTCGACCTGACCGCCTCGTCGTAGCCCGACAGCGCCGCGAAGGGCGCGAAGATCTTGGCCCGGTTCAGCTGCGCCATCTTCGGATGGCGGCGGCTGAACGCGTCGCCGTCGTGCGCCGGACGGTGCAGGCCGATGATGTCGTTGTAGGCAAATTCCATGTCATTAACTCCTATGCCCGGTGTCCGCCGATCTGCGTGTTCCGCTCCCGGGCCGTGGCGCCCTCCAGGTAGTTCATGCCCTTCAATATGGCGTTGCTGCCGTATTTGCGGCGTATGCCCAGGATCACCCGCTGCATCCGCTCCTCCCCCTCCAGCGCCGCGTAGTCGGTGAACATGTCCAGCTGGAGGCAGTCGTTGTGGGTGTCGGCGGCGCAGACCCCCAGCCGGCGGATGAACAGCTGGCGGTCCACCCGGGCGTCGAAGGCCGCCAGCAGCGCCTGGCGCAGCGCCCGGTCGCTGGCGGTGCGGGTGCGCAGCCGCACCGTGCCCCCGGTGTGCTTCGGGTGCAGCCGACCGTAGTAGTCGATGGACAGCGGGCCGTCGTAGCGGCACCTTTCCAGCGAGACCGGGTCGAAGGCCACCCAGAACGACAGGCAGCCGGTGGCCAGCCCCTTCGAAACCAGGTCCATCGACAGCTGCTCCACCATCTCCGCGAACACCAGCCGCGCCTCATCGAAGGCGTAGGGCCGGGGCAGCACCTGGCCCACGGACAACGAATGGGCCCTGGGCCGGTAGGCCTTGATGTCTGCCAGCGTGCAGGGCTCGATGCCCCAGGCGTGGTCGATCAGGATCTCCGCGTCGATGCCGAACAGCTGGTACAAAAATTCCTCCGACGCGATGGAGGTCCGAGCGATGTCGCCCATGGTGAGTATGCCGTACTTCGCCAGCCGCCGGGTCTTGCCCTCGCCCATCTGCCAGAAGGCGGTCAGCGGCCTGACGGGCCACAGCAGCCGCTTGTACTGTGCCTCGTCCAGCTCCGCGATGCGCACGCCGTCCCGGTCGGCGGGGGCCTTCTTCGCCACGATGTCCATGCCCACCTTGGCCAGGTACAGGTTCGGCCCGATGCCCACCGTGGCGGTGATGCCGGTGGATTTCAGCACGTCCCGTATGATGGTGAGGGCCATGAAGTGGGCCGGACCCATGCCCGCACGTTTGGCCCGGGCCCGGTACAGGCTCAGGTAGGCCGTCACGTCCATGAATACCTCGTCGATGCTGTATACATGGATATCCTCCACGGCCACGTATTTCAGGTAGATGCCGTAGATGTAGGCGGACACCCGCTCGTATTCGGCCATCCTCGGCGGCGCGATGATATAATCCAGCTTCCGGTGCAGCCGGGCCTCCGCCAGACGAATGGCCTGCTTCGCCTCGAACAGCCTGGGGCAGCTGCGCACGCCCACGGCCTTCAGCGCCGGGGACACGGCCAGTACGATGGTGTGGTCCGAGCGCGTCTCGTCCGCCACCAGCAGCCGCGCCGTCAGCGGGTCCAGCCCCCGGGCCACGCACTCCACCGAGGCGTAGTAGCTCTTCAGGTCGATGCAGATGTAGGTACGCGGTCCCGCGTCCATGCCGTCACCCCCAAGTTCGTTTGAGTGCACAAATACTGATTTGTCGCGCAGCGACAAATCAGTAGTTACCAACACACAAACAATTACAGCAATAACAAAACGCACCCCACGAAAGCCTTGGCTATGCTTCGCCTGTGGCGGGCTTGCTTTCGTAAGGTGCGTTTGCTATGGGTATTATAATATCGAACAGATGTTCCTGTCAAGGGGCTTGGCAGGGGCGGGGACAGATTTCACGGTTTTGTCATGGCGTGTTCGGTACGGGACGCGCCCCTACCCCATCGTCAGCGGCTTCAGCCGGAACTCGCCCCACAGGGATTCGGTCCACACGAAGCCGGCGTTCACGGCGGGGTCGTCGGTGATGACGAAGCGGCTGACGTCCACGATGGTGTCGTAATAGCTGGTGCGCCCCTGGGGCGTGCCGGCGACCAGCGACATCTTGATGATGTATTCGCCCGGGGCGATGCCGTCCAGCGGGAAGTGGACGCGGCGGGTGAAGGTCTCCCCGGATTTGACCTCGAAGGGCTCGGTCTGGGTCATGGCGATGGGCGTGGCGATGCTGTTCTGCAATATCAGCCGTATGCGCAGCCGGGGCTCGTCGATGTGGGCCACGCATTTGAGGTTAAAGACCATGGTGGAATCCATGTCGTATTCCAGCGACTGGGTATCCTCAAAGTCGATGGCCAGCATGCGCATGGTCTCGCCCCGTTTGCGGGTGCGGGGCACCTCGTCCAGGTTGCGGGAGACGCTGCGGGCGCTGCTGCCGCCGTAGAGCTCCATGGCCCGCTCCACCGTGCCGTCGTAGGTCAGCCTGCCGTTTTCCAGGTACAGACCCCGGTTGCACAGCTGGGAAACCGTGCGCATGTTGTGGCTGACATAGAGCACCGTGTTGCCCTTGCGGGCGATGTCGGCCATCTTGGTCAGGCACTTTTGCTGGAAGGCCAGGTCGCCCACGGCCAGTACCTCGTCGCAGATCATCACGTCCGGGTCCAGGTGGGCCGCCACGGCGAAGGCCAGCTTGACGTACATGCCGCTGGAATAGCGTTTCACCGGGGTATCGATGAATTGCTCGATCTCGGAAAACTCGATGATCTCCTTCAGCTTGCTCGTGGTCTCGGCCCGGTTCATGCCCAGTATTGCGCCGTTGAGGTAGACGTTGTCCCGGCCGCTGAGCTCGGGGTGGAAGCCGGTGCCGATCTCCAGCAGGCTGGCCACGCGGCCCCGGATGCGGATCTCACCCTCGGTGGGCGCGGTGATGCGGCTGATCAGCTTCAGCAGCGTGGATTTGCCCGCGCCGTTGCGCCCCAGTATCGCCAGGGCGTCGCCCCGTTCCACAGCGAAGCCCACGTCCTTCAGGGCCCAGAACTTCTGGTTGTGGGTCAGGTGCTCCTTGCCGATCTTGACGTTGGGATCTTCCTTGCCGCGCACACGGGCGAACCAGCTGGTCAGGTCGCCGTGCAGCGTGCCGCCGCCGATCATGCCCAGTCGATACTCCTTGGAGACGCCCTCCACTTCGAGAACCCGTTCTGACATAATGGGATTCCTTTCTTACACCGTATCCATGAAGGTCTTTTCCGTGTGGGAGAACAGTATCACGCCCAGCATCAGCACCGCCAGCGTCACGATCACGGAGAGCAGGTTGTAGCCGTAGGAATAGCGGGGCACGCCCAGGTAAGCGGCGCGGAACAGCTCGATGATGGGGGTGATGGGGTTGAGCATGTACCAGCCCAGCAGCTTCGGATACTTGTCGGCGATCATCGACGCCGAATAGGTCACCGGCGTGGCGTACATCCACAGGTGCACGCCGAAGCTGACCAGCATGGCCAGGTCCCGGTACTTGGTGGTCAGCGCCGAGATGATGATGCCGAAGCCCAGGCCCAGTATGCCCAGCTGGATCAGCATCAGCGGCGTCAGCAGGATCAGCTGGAAATTCGGGTGCACGCCGCTGTCGGGCCTGCGGGCGTAGATGATCACGAATATGATGAACAGCACGAATTGCACCAGGAAGTTGATCATCTCCGTCAGCACCGTGGCAATGGGCATCACCAGGCGGGGGAAGTACACCTTGCCGAACAGCTTACTGTTCTTGACGAAGGTCTCCGACGTGACCGTCAGGCACTGGGCGAAAAAGTGCCACATGATGTTGCCCGCCATGTAAAACAGGAACTTTGGCACGCCGTCGGTGGGCAGCCCGGCCAGGTTTCCGAACACCACCGTGAACACCAGCGTGGTCAGCAGCGGCTGTATGACCACCCAGGCCGGGCCCAGGATCGTCTGCTTGTACAGCACGGTAAAGTTGCGCTTCACCATCAGCCAGATCAGGTCGCGGTAGCGCCACAGGCCCTTGATGTCGATGTCGAGCCAGCCCCTGCGGGGGCGTATGACCGTATCCCAGCCGGCGCGGTTGCGGGTATTGTCCATATTCGGTCTCCTTGCGCATTTCAATCCATATTCATTATAGCAGGGGAATGTTGCGCTTTCAAGCGGAATCCTTTGAAGGCGGGGGTGACAGCCCCCGCCTTGAGGGCGCCGTCAGGCCGTCTTCCCGCCATCATCGCCGCCGGCCTGTGCGGCGGGCTGCATCGTCTTCGTCCGTTTCATCTCGCCGTAGTAGTTGACGATGATAGACGTGATCAGCGAGACCACGATGATGCCGTAGATCCCGAGGATGATGCTCAGGGCCCTGCCGACGGCGGTGGTGGCCGTGATGTCGCCAAAACCGATCGTCGTCACGACGGCGAAGCAGTACCACAGGCCGTCCCAGAAGGTATGGATCGAGTCTTCATAGTATTTCAGCACGAAGGAGAAGGCCACGATCGCGATCAGCAGGCCGAAGATGATCTCGAAGGCGTAGGTCTCTTGAATGATATCCTTCAGGATATCGATCCGGATCTGGGAGAACATGCCGGCAAAGATGGACAGCAGGGCGGTCATTAATATGATCGGCGCTATAAAAACCATCGAGAACGTTTCGCCCGCGCAGTAGGAAAGTATGAGGAGGATCAATATCGCGATTGCGTTGAAGGCGATGTTCAGCGGCTTGGGCCTGCGCACGATGGCCAGCACCCGCTCCGACAGCATGCAGCCCCAGATAGCCAGCACGAGCAGCGTGTGGGTCGTCTGGTTGTAGCCGGTAATCGCCACCAGTATACCGCAGGCCGCGAAGACGGCGGCATAGATCAGATGGGGGATGAACGCCGACCGGGATTTTTCTCCCAGGCGAAAGGCGCGAAACAGATTGATCAAGCCCAGAAAGACATACATCGCGCAGAGCAGGGAGGGCACGCCGGGGTCGTCGGTAATCTGAATCCATTCTCCTTTATGGAAGATTTTGATTTTTTCCATAAAGGCAAAAATGGACGGAAAGATCAGAATGGAGAACAGCATTTCGGCGAGGAAGGGAATTTTTATGCGGCTTCTGCGCAACAGATCGTTCATTTGCAAGTGCTCCTTTTTCGATGAGTTTTACTGCATAAACTGATTCATGTATATCGTGGCCGAATCCTTGAATTCCTGAAGATTGATCTTTGGGATGGGAAGCGCGCTCAGCAGCTGATGGGTGCCCTCAAGGTACACCAGCAGGATCAGCGCGATGCCCGCCACCGGGATCAGCAGGTCCAGCATGGGGTATTTCGGCCTGCGCGTGTAGGAGAACAGCAGCACCAGCGGCGCCAGGAAGATCAGGCTGATGGAGCCGCCGAAGCCGACGGCCAGGGCGATTCGCATGCCTGTATCAAGGGATTCCTGGATCCATGCCTCCTTGTCGGCGCTGTCCTGGGCGGCGCTGTCCTGGGCCTGACGGAGGGCCTCGTCGCCTTCGCCGGGCGTCGCCGGGGCTTCGGGCGTCGCCACGGGGCTGAGCGTCCTGCGGGCAGGCAGGGGGGTGGCTGCTGCGCGCCCGACGGTCGCGGCCGGGTCCTCGGGCGCCGCCTCCGTCGAATTCACCGAAACAATCGGCGCCATGGTCTGCACCACCTCGTTCAGCGAAAAGCCCATGACCGCCACGAAATCGAGCAGGCTGACGATCACCAGCATGATGGCCAGGAACACGGAAAAGTTCCACGAGTTGCGATTGGTCTTCAGGAAGGCCTGGTATTCTTCGTGGGTCTTGCCGTTGCGGCGGAAGCGCAGCTCCCGGGTCTTGACGAACAGCGCCAGCGCAACGAACAGCACGAAGGTCATGGGGGGCTTCACGGTCAGCAGCGGGAAGGCCCACGTGGGAATCTCCACCTGCCCCCTGGCAGCGTACACCTTGAGCACCATGCAGCCCACCTCGTAGGCGATGGGCAGCAGCGCCAGAAGCCTGAAGCATATGCGCCACTTTCCGGTGAACACCCGGCGGGGATTGTAGTTCAGGAACACCATCGTCAGCGCGCACAGGAACAGGTCCACGAAGATATTGAAGGTCAAAAAGCCGTAGGGCGCGAACGTGGCAAGACCGCTCTTCACGATGGGCAGGGCGTCGGAGGGCGTTTCGAGCAGCGACGCGACGTTGCCCACGGTGTAGCGGTAGAACAGCAGGTAATACAGCGCGCATATGCCCGCCATGGCCGCGCCGTTGACGATGAGCTGCCTTTTGTAGCCCGCATCGGTGTTGAGAAGCTGGGCAAAGCTGGCGATGAGCAGGAACGGCAGCGAAAGGTCGGCGATCCAATCCAGGGCCCTCAGCGCGGAGGCGCTGTCCGCGGCAAAGCCCGCGTCAATGCGCCCGCCCAGCCTGATAAGCGCCGCGGCCTGCACAATCGCGATGCACAGCCAGCCCAGCATTTTGAAATGCTGGCTGGTCAGCGGTCCCCTGTAGCGGATGTCGTTTTCAAGCGTCGTCTCGTGGATCCTGACGCGCCTTTTCTTCGCCTGGCCCGTCGCATTGCTTTTATTGAACATGAAGCATGCTCCTTCGTAGATGTATTGAATCCATTATACCCCTTGACGGGCGGTGTTGTCTACCGCCCAGGACGTGAATCGCATTCCGATCGCGTTATGATTCAACCTGCAATGCCCCCTTGAGTGCTGCGTGACGGCGCACCGTATTTGCCGTTATTTAACTTGACTTTAAAATTTGTCGTGGTATAGTGTAAATATAATTAAGGAGGTGTTATATATGTTAACAAGACGGTGTTGGATCATACTGTTGACAGCGCTGGCGCTGTTCGCCTGCGGCGCTTTGGCTGAGGGCGCGCCCGGGCTTGGGCTTTCAGAGATCGCGCCGGTCGATTTGGACATCGGTGAAGTGCCGGCGCAGGCCGCCGGCCTGGACGCGGTTTCCCAGGCGCTTGCTTCTGTCCCGCTGGACAGCGGGGACATTCCCGCAGCCAACGACGCCGACGGGGAATGGTCCGTCGCCATCAACAAGTCGAACTTTCCCTCGAAGGTGTTTCGCAACTATGTCAAGGACAGCTTTGACCAGGATGGCGACGGCAGGCTGTCCAAGGCCGAAGCGGACGCCGTGTATGAGATTACGCTTCGCACGTGGGAAGACTGGGAACAGGGCACGAACAAGGTCAAATGCCCGAGCCTGAAGGGCGTCGAATACTTTGAGAACCTGAACAGCCTGTGCTGCCCGGAATGCGGCATAACGTCGCTGGACGTCAGCAAAAATCCGAATCTGGATTTTCTCTTCGTGTACGGGAACAAGCTGTCCAAGCTGGATCTGGGCAGGAACAAGAAGCTGACATGGCTGGATTGCGCGCACAACATACTGTCCAAGCTGGATCTGAGCAAGCACACGAAGCTGAATTACCTGCACTGCGAGCACAACCGCCTGACCGCGCTGAATGTGAGCGGGTGCGCTGCCCTGACGGAGCTGTATTGCAACTATAACCGTCTGAAGTCGCTGAATGTGAAGGACAGCAGGAAGCTGGTCTGGCTGAACTGCGACGGCAACGGCCTGAAGTCGCTGAGTCTAAGCGGCTGCAAAAAGCTGGAAAGGCTCTACTGCGGCGAGAACAGCCTGAAGACGCTGGACCTGTCCAAATGCCCGAACCTGACCGTGTTGAATTGCAGCGAGAATCAGCTGAAGGCGCTGGACCTGAGCAGGAACACGAAGCTGGAGCGCATGACCTGCAGCTACAACAAGGTGAAGTCGCTGAACATAAGCAAGTGCGCGAAGCTGGAGGAGATGGGCTGTGAGCACAACCTACTGACGACGCTGGATGTGAGCGGGTGCCCGAAGCTGTGGGAGATTTGCTGTAGCTACAACAAGCTGACTGCGCTGGACCTGAGCAGGAACAGGAAGATGTCCCAACTGAGTGCGGAGGGCAATCGCATCGACGCCATCGACCTCAAAAACTGCCCCGGCCTTCGGAAGTGCCTCAAGCTGAAGCAAGTGACCGGCAGGAAAGTCGTGCAGTGGGGCGAAGAGGAAGACGGCGATTTTGAAGAAGTGCTGTCGATCGACCGGAGCACCAAGCTGACATCCGGCAAGAAGGTGCTGTATCCAGGGAAATAAGTTCTGCGGTGCAGCTGTTCAGTCGCAGACTGAATCACCCACCCTGCCATACATCGTCGCACAGGGGAACGCCCGCATCGGCAGGGCGTTCCCCTTCTGGTTCGACTGTTAAGCCCGGCCCCGCGATATCGCGGGGCCGGGCTGCGCTCTGAACTGTTATTTCACCGTGACCTTCACCGTGGCCTTCTTGCCGTTGGCGGTCTTCACCGTGATGGTGACGGTGCCCTTCCTGATGCCCTTCACCACGCCCTTCTGGGTGACCGTGGCGATCTTCTTATTGCTGCTGCTCCAGGTCAGGGTGGTCTTCGCCTTGGCGGGCGTCAGCTTTGTCTTCAGGGTGATCTTCTTGCCCGCCTTCACGCTGTAGCTCTTCTTTGCAAAGGCAACCTTCGTCGGCGCTTTCGGCACGGTGACCTTGCAGGTGGCCTTTTTGCCGTTGGCGGTCCTCACCGTGATGGTGGCCGTGCCCGCCTTCAGCGCCTTCACCACGCCATTCTTGCTGACCATGGCGACCTTCTTGTTGCTGCTGCTCCAGGTTAGGGTGGTCTTCGCCTTGGCGGGATTCAGCTTCGCCTTCAGCGTCAGCTTCGCGCCGGCCACCAGGGTGGCCTTGGTCTTGCTCAGGGTGACCTTCGTGGGGGCCTTGGGCACGGTGATCTTACAGGTGGCCTTCTTGTCGCCGGCGGTCTTCACCGTGATGGTGGCCGTGCCCTCGCCGATGGCCTTGACCTCGCCCTTCTGGGTGACCGTGGCGACCTTTTTGTTGCTGCTGGACCAGGTCAGGGTGGTCTTTGACTTGGCGGGCGTCAGCTTGGCCTTCAGCGTCAGCTTCGCGCCGGCCACCAGCGTGGCCTTGGTCTTGTTCAGGGTGACCTTCGTGGGATCCGCTGTGGGAGATGCTGTCGGCTTTGCCGTCGGGGTTGCCGTCACCTTCGCCGTCGGCTTGGCCGTCGGGGTTGCCGTCACCTTCGCCGTCGGGGTTGCCGTCACCTTCGCCGTCGGCTTGGCCGTCGGGGTTGCCGTCACCTTCGCCGTCGGCTTGGCCGTCGGGGTTGCCGTCACCTTCGCCGTCGGCTTGGCCGTCGGCTTGGCTGTCGGGGTCGCCGTCACCCTCGCCGTCGGGCTCGCGCTGACAACGGGCTTGGGGGTCGCGGTGGGCGTCAGTTTGGGTACGACCTGTTGTTTAACGAGCACTTCGCCGCAAACGGCGCAATGGCTGCCCTCGGTCAGCCCGGTTTGCGTATAGGTCGCAGGGACGGCGGGATCGATCACAGCAGTGTGGCCCGTGGCCGGGATGGTCTGCTGCGCTTCGATGACTTTGCCGCAGATAGAGCAGTGGCTGCCCTCGGTCTTCCCCGCTTCGGTACAGGTGGCCTTGACCGCAGGGTCTGTCACGACAGTGTGGCCCGTGGCGGGAATCTGCTGCTGGGCTTTGAATACCTTATTGCAGATGGAGCAGTGCCGCCCTTCCGTCTTGCCCGCTTCGGTACACGTCGCGGCAACGGCAGCATCCGTCACCAGCGCGTGCATCTCGCCCTGTTCATCCAGGTAGAACGCGTCGCCCTCGTACCCTGTGTAGGTCGGCCAATAATCGGGATCGGCATCGTGACTGGACCCGGCGGAGATGGCGCTCTTTGCCTTGTTCTCGGTTCGACCGCCCTTCAGGTAGTAGACCGTCAGTGGGCCGTCGCCCCAGAATGTGTACCCCATCCAAGTGGCTTCCCTGGAGCCGAGATACAGCGTCTGCAGGTTTTCTACCGCCGCAAAGGAGGTGCAGCACAGCATGGTGACTGAATCCGGCACGACGTAGCTCGACCCCGCACGGGCGCAGGGATAGTTGATCAGCTTGGACTTGTCCTTGTTGTAGAGCACGCCGTCCACAGAGCAAAAGGTGGGATTGCCCGATTCCACATTGATGTACTGCAAGTCGTAGCAATAGGAAAAGACATAATCCCAATCGTTGTCCGAAGGATCTGTGCCAAAATAGCTGACGGTGGCAGGGACGGTCACGCCCGTGATCGAGGCATTGCTGTAAAACAGTTCTCTTCTGAGGTTGACCACCTTATGGCCGTCGACGCTGCCCGGTATGGCCACTTCCCCTGTCAGGCTGCATCTGATGATGGTTGCCGTGCCGTCGCTGTGCACCTTGTAGGTAAAGCCGTCGGCTTCCCCGATCTCTTCAAACTCAGGCATCGCTTCGCCAATGGGCCAGAAGCGATAATCGGCGCCTTCGGCATATCTCTGCGCGAGGGAATCGCGCGCTCCCCGGATGATCATGGTGGCGGGGCAGCCCTCAAAGGGATCGGTACCCATCTCGGTGACGCTGGCGGGGATGGTCACCGTCTGCAGCTTGGGGCACTTTTTAAACGCACAGCCCCCGATCAGAGTGACGCCATCCTCTATGATGACCTCGGCCAGCTCATCACAAGCGCAAAAAACCAGCTTATAGATATCCTTGACGCTGCCGGGGATGGTCACGCTCGTCAGCCCGGTGTAGCAAAAGGCGTAAGGCCGCAATTCGACGACAGTATTGGGAATGGAAACGGTAGCCAGCTTCGGGCACCAATAGAAAGCATAATCGCCAACGCTGGTCACGCCTGTGGGTATGACCACGCTGGTCAGGGTATGGCAGCCATAAAAGGCTCTTTCGCCGATGCTGGTGACGCCCCCCGGTATCACCACATCCCCGCCGGCGCCGTTGTACTTTACAAGGACGCCGTCCTCGATTTCAAAGTCTGCCGAATCGTTGGCGGCGAGCGCCGCGCTGTCCGCAGCCACCTCCAGCCCATCGACCGACAGGGTCAGGTCGTTTGAGAGGAGATCGGATATCTCCGGCAAATCGAGCTCCAGCTCGTCCGTCATCAGCGCTTCCTGCGCAACGGCCTCGTCCTCCAGCTCAATGCCGCCCTCCGATTCATCCTCGGGGATCTCAATGCCCGTGTCCCCAAGGATCAATTCCTGCTCCGGCTCCGCCGTCGCCAGCAGCGCCGAGAGCGCCAGCAGCAGGGCCAGCAGCAATGCGATGGTCTTCTTCATGGTGGTATCATCCCTTCTTAATTTGGTCTGACGTATTTTCGTCTTCCAATATAAGGCAATTTTAGCACATTTATTCGGCATATGCAAGGCATTTTTTAAGCGTCGGTTTGCATTATCTCAGATTTTTTGTTTCAATGTAGACCGCGGATGACGAAATGCGCCGCGCACCTTGCGCGCCGCGGCGCTTTATGCTATAATTATACTGTGATAATTTGCGAATGCGCGCGGATGAATATGCGATTCTCCGACGGCGCACAGGCGCATCATGGAAAGGATGGTAATCAACTATGGCAAGAGGCGGATTTCCCGGCATGATGGGCGGCGGCAACATGCAGAACCTGGCCCGGCAGGCCCAGAAGCTGCAGCAGCAGATGGCGAAGATGCAGGAGGAGCTGGAGGCCCGTGAATACGAGGCCAGCGCCGGCGGCGGCATGGTGACGGTGAAGGTCTCCGGCAAGAAGGAGCTTCTCTCCATCGAGATCAAGCCCGAGGCCGTGGACCCCGACGACGTGGAGATGCTCCAGGACCTGGTGCTGGCCGCAGTGAACGAGGCGCTGCGCACCGCCAACGACACCACCGAGCGGGAGATGAGCAAGCTGACCGGCGGGCTGAATATGCCGGGGCTGTTCTGACATGGCGGAGATCGAGGCCATCGCCAAGCTGGTCAACCAGCTTTCAAAGCTGCCGGGCGTGGGCCGCAAGACGGCCCAGCGCCTGGCCTACCACATCATCGCGCTGCCCGAGGACCAGGTGCGCGAGCTGGCCGTGGCCATATTCAACGGCAAGAAGCAGATTCACTTCTGCCCGATCTGCGGCAACTACACCGACACCGACCCCTGCTCCATCTGCGCCGACAGCAGCCGGCGCAAGGACATCGTCTGCGTGGTGCGCGACCCCAGGGACGTCAACGCCCTGGAGCGCATGCGTGAATACGACGGCATGTACCACGTGCTGCACGGGGTCATATCCCCGATGGACGGCGTGGGACCGGACGACATTCGCATCCGCGAGCTGATGACCCGCCTGGCCTCCGGCGAGATCAAGGAGGTCGTGCTGGCCACCAACCCCGACGTGGAGGGCGAGGCCACGGCGGCCTACATCTCCCGGCTGATCAAGCCCATGGGCGTGAAGGTCACCCGCATCGCCCACGGCGTGCCCATCGGCGGCGAGCTGGAATACACCGACGAGGTCACGCTGCTGAGGGCGTTTCAGGGACGGACGGAGATATAAAGGAGGAATACCACCATGAAGGTTCTTGTCACCGGCGGGGCCGGGTACATCGGCAGCCACACCTGTGTGGAGCTGCTGAACGCGGGCCATGAGATCGTGATCGTGGACAACTTTGTCAATTCCAAGCCCGAGGCGCTGGACGCCATCCGCGCCATCACCGGCAAGGACTTCGCCTTCCATGAGGTGGATATCCGCGACCGCGCGGCCCTGGACGCGGTGTTTGCCGCCCACGCGGTGGACGCCGTGATCCACTTCGCCGGCCTGAAGGCGGTGGGCGAATCGGTGGAAAAGCCCCTTGAGTACTACGACAACAACCTCTACGGCTTCATCGTGCTGGCCGAGGTGATGCGCGCCCACGGCGTGAAGAAGTTCGTGTTCTCCTCCTCCGCTACGGTATACGGCATGAACAACCCCGTGCCCTTCAACGAGACCATGCCCACCGCGGCCACCAACCCCTACGGCTACACCAAGGTCATGATCGAGCAGATGCTCAGGGACATCGCCGTGGCCGACCCCCAGTGGAGCATCTGCCTGTTGCGCTACTTCAACCCCATCGGCGCCCATGAGAGCGGCCTGATCGGCGAGGACCCCAACGGCATTCCCAACAACCTGCTGCCCTACGTGGCCCAGGTGGCCGCAGGAAAGCTCAAGCAGCTGACGGTGTTCGGCGACGACTACGACACCCCCGACGGCACCGGCGTGCGGGACTACATCCACGTGGTGGACCTGGCCCTGGGCCACCTGGCCGCGCTGGAGTACGTGAAGGACCACCCGGGGGCCGAGGCCGTGAACCTGGGCACCGGCAAGGGCACCAGCGTGCTGGAGATCGTGCACGCCTTTGAAAAGGCCTGCGGCCACCCGATCCCATACCGCATCGCCGCCCGCCGCCCCGGCGACATCGCCGAGTGCTACGCCGAGACCAAAAAGGCCGCCGAGCTGCTTGGCTGGCACGCCACCCGCAACATCGAGGACATGTGCCGCGACGGCTGGCGGTTCGCGGAAAAGCGGTATTTGGGGGAATAAGCATCACATGCATAATAATACGGCAGCCTTTGGGCTGCCGCATTATTATGCATCGTTTACCCCTTCACCGCCACGAACTCGATCTCCACCAGTCCGTCCTTGGGCAGGCGGGCCACCTCGACGCAGGAGCGAGCGGGCCGGGCCTCGCCGAAGAAGTCGGCATAGACGGCGTTGACGGCGGCGAAGTCGTTCATGTCCCTGATGAACACGGTGGTCTTGACCACGTCGGATTTGGCGAAGCCGGCCTCGTCCAGTATGGCCTGGATGTTGGCCAGGGACTGGCGGGTCTGGGCCTCGACGCCCTCCGGCAGCGCCCCGGTACCGGGGATCAGGCCCAGCTGGCCGGAGGAAAACAGCGCATTCCCCGCCCGAACGGCCTGGACGTAGGGGCCCACCGCCGCGGGGGCCCTATCGGTATTGATGACGGTATTCATGCTTCAAGCCTCCTCATATTGTTCCTTGATATCTTCCTGTGTGGACTGTTCATCCTGAATTGTAAATCGCTGGCTGTTTATCAGTATACCATTCGACGGAACGACACAGATGTCAAAAATCCGGCATCATTATGAACATTTCATACGCCCAGGAACCGCTTCCGTCCGTCATCCGTCCAAGGGACTGAAAAACGATACAGGAGAACACACCCATGAACGCATTGATTTTGCTCTTGATTCCCCTTCCCGCCGTCGGCGGCTATTGGCTCATGGGACGGATTGACCGCTTCATAGGCAGGATTCATCGGCCCTGACCGGCACTGTGACGGTTGTGTGACGGTAGCCGTGCTACAATGGCCACGTCAACAGGGAAACAACAGCGACGACGAAAATGTCAATCATATACAGCAACGACCACTGAATGACAGGAGGTAACGAAAATGAATAACAACGAGATCAAGAATGTCAATGAGCTGAACACCGAGGAGCTGGAAGCGGTCAACGGCGGCAAGAGCGGCAGCGGCAGGCGCGTCAAGGCCGTCAGCGGCGACACCTACGTGCGCAAGCATCCCGACAAGGAGGCAGCCGAGTTCGGCGTACTGTATCAGGGCGATTCCGCGCCCTACCTCGAGGAAAAGCGCTGGGACGACCGCGACGTGGTGTGGTACAAGGTCAGCTTCCACGGTCACAACGGCTGGGTATCCTCCCGCTACACCAAGATCATCGGCTGATTTGGGATCAATCCACTAAAAGCAAAAAAACAACCGCTGCAAATACGCCGCCCCGAAGGAGGTCATTACAATGATGAATGAGAAAATCGTCGCACTGTCCGACGCGGAGCTTGAATCCGTCACCGGCGGCAAGCACAGCTACATCGAAGGCGACGACGGCAAGAGCCACATCCGCACCGGCCCCGGCCTGGACTACAAGTCCATCGGCGTGCTGCACCGCGGCGAGGACGCAGCGTACCTCGGTGAAACCTCCATCGACGAGCGCGGCGTGCTGTGGTACAAGATCCGCTGGAACGGCCACAGCGCCTGGGTTTCCAGCATGTACACAAAGAAGGTCAGGTATTAAAGCGATCACTACTCATAAGGGACACCATGTCGGCTTCGCCGACATGGTGTCCCTTATGATATCGCCGGACTACGCCGCCAGCTGCCGCAGCTCCCGTTCCGCCAGCGCGGCGAAAAAGGCGGCCGCAGGCATGAGCGCCTCCGGATCGGCAGTGAAGCGGGGATGGTGGTTGTCATAGCCGCCTCCGGTACCCACGCGGAACATGGCGCCGGGGGCGATTTTCAGGTACTCGCTGAAATCCTCGGCGATCATCGAGGGCGGATTCTCCCTGACCTCGAGACCCTGCGCCCGCGCCAGAGAAGCCGCACGGCGGCAAAGCGCTTCGTCGTTGATCACCGGGGAGGGGCCGCGCTCGTACTCAAACGCCGCCTCACAGCCATAGGCCCGGGCCGTATCCGTCACCATCGCCTCCAGGCGTCGCCGGATGTCGCACCGCACCGCCTCGGTCATGGCGCGCACAGTGCCCTCCAGCTCCGCCGTCTCCGGCGTGACATTCCAGGTATTCCCCGCCGCCACCCGGGTGACGGACACCACGGCGCTATCGAAGGGATTCACCCGTCGGCTGACGATGCTCTGCGCCGCCGTAACGATGGCCGCCAGCGCGGGAACCGGATCGATGCCCCGTTCGGGATTGGCGGCATGACAGCCCTTGCCGGTAAGCTTCGCCGAAAAGCGGTCGGCGGATGCCATCATCGGTCCTGGCCGCACGCCCAGGATGCCCGCCTCGTACCAGGGGTAGGTGTGCCCGGCGAGAAACAGCCGCACGTCGTCCAGCAGCCCCGTGGCCACCATCAGTGCCGCCCCTCGGTTTACCTCCTCGGCGGGCTGAAAGATCACCTTCACCGTGCCGGGCAATTCCGCCTCCCGCGCCTTCAGCAGCAGCGCCGCACCCAGCATACAGGCCGCGTGGAAGTCGTGACCGCAGGCGTGCATGACACCCGGACGCCCGGAGGCGTAGGCCAGCCCCGTCTGCTCGCAGACGGGCAGCCCGTCGATGTCCGCTCGCAGCGCGACGGTCGGGCCCTCTCCCTTCCCCAATGCGGCGATCACCCCGGTCTCAAGGCCTGTTTCC
The DNA here is from genome assembly GCA_045658005.1 of Clostridia bacterium. Classification (GTDB taxonomy): domain Bacteria; phylum Bacillota; class Clostridia; order Christensenellales; family Aristaeellaceae; genus UBA2862. Next base: position 16,583 of record JAZOUD010000112.1, read on the forward strand.
AAAAGGCGAACGCCGTTTTCAGCCAGAATGTTCCGTATAAACGCCGTGGTCTTCCGTTCCTCCATGGCCTGTTCCGGATGCCGGTGCAGCCACTGGAATACCTCGATCAGACAGCTTCTCTCCATGCGCCCACTCCATTCCGTCCTTCAGAGCGACACCATCGTCCCTCTTCTGTTTACAGCCAAGCAAAAGGAACTGCCGCACAAGCGAGCATTGTGCGGTATTTCCTTAATCGCTTATCTCCCGGAAAACGCAGATGTATTCCACCTTGCTGTTCCTGTCCTTGACATAGTCGTTTTTCATGTGCAGTCGAACGGGACCGTTGGGCGTAGCAAGGGTGAAGTCATATTCCACGGGCTTCATCTCCTTCAGCGCGGCGACGGTCACCGCCTCCAGGCGGGCCGCCTCGTCCGCACTCAGGCTCCTGAACAGCTCTCCGCTGTTCAATATCTTTTCAAAGGCCTTCGAAGTCATGCCGATCCGCTTCTCGAGGCCGTGCACGACCACGCGGTACTTCCAGCCCTCGCCCTTGCGGCGCACGAACACCACGTCGTTGGTCAGCGACTGGCTGATCAGCCGCATCTGGTTGCGCAGCTTGACCACCTCGGTCACGTCGATGGCCACGCTCTGGAAGCACACCTGGCCGTTCAGCTCGGTCACGCAGCTCTGGTTCATCACGGAGATATAGCCCCCGTCCTTCCGCTTGATCCGATAGGGCTTGTTCGAGGGCACCCTGCCGTGCAGTATGTCGTCGGAGCGCTGCATCAGTATGTCCACATCGTCGCGGTGGACCATGTTGATAAAGCGATTGTCGAACTTCTCCTTGATCTCCTGGGCGGTGAAGCCCACCAGCTCATGGAAGCCCTCGCTGATGAAATAGAACTCAAAGCCCCCGTCCACCGCGCAGCGGTGGTAGCCGCCGGGAATGGCCTGGTTGATGTATTGCAGCTCGGTCACGTCCTCGGAGGCCCCGTAGAAGTGCACGCCCTGCTCGTTTTCCTCCATGAAGTACATCTGCAGCGAGATCCACGACAGCGCACCGTTGGGCTTGTACACCCGTACCACCGCCCGGGCGCCGTTCAGCCGGTCCGCCGCGGCCCGCTCCAGCAGCCGGAAGAACTTTCCCCGGTCTTCCGGGTGCATGTACTGCTCGATGGCCATGCGCCGGGCCTCCAGCTGATTGATCTCGATGCCCACCATCTGGTAGAACTGCTGGTTGTAGCGTATGATGTCCACGCTGTTGCCGTTCCAGCGGTAGATGGCCACCGGGCCGAGGATGTTGTTCAGCATCACGTCGCTGACCAGGTTCTCATCCAGGAATTCCCGGGTGTGGAACTGGTCGTTGGCCTTGAACTCAAAGCCGTTCAGGTCCACGTTCCTGGGATCGGCGATCAGATTTTCAAACTCCTCCACCGGCATGGGCCGATAGAAGTAATAGCCCTGCATGTAGCGGCAGCCCAGGTCCGCCAGGAAGTTGATCTGCTCGATGGTCTCCACGCCCTCGACGATCACGGGAATGGCCATGGTCTTGGCCATGTTGACGATGGATTCCAGTATGCTGATGCCCTTGCGGGATTCGTTCTGGCTGATGTGCAGGAACTGGGCGTCCAGCTTGATGATGTCCACGTTCAGGCTGCGAAGCATGTTCAGCGAGGAATAGCCGCTTCCGAAGTCGTCCATCAGCACCAGGAAGCCCAGGCTGCGCAGGCGGCGCACCGTCTCCCTGACGGCGGCGGTGTCCTCGACATAGGCGGATTCGGTGATCTCGATCTTGATCAGCCGCGCGGGCAGCCGGTATTTCTCCAGCAGTCCGTTGAAAAATTCGGGCACGTCGATGGAGAAGATGTCGATCTGGGAGACGTTCACCGATATGGGCACCGGGGTGTTGCCCGCGTCGATCCACTTGCGCAGCCAGGCGCAGACCCCCTCCCAGATGTACTTGTCCAGGTTGGTGACGATGCCGTGCTTTTCAAGGATCGGCACAAAGCGGGCCGGCGGTATGATCCTGCCCTCGGCGGTGCGCCAGCGGGCCAGCGACTCCGCCCCCACGATCCTGCCCGACGAGACCCGACACTGGGGCTGCAGGCAGAAGAAGATCTCGTGGTTATCCAGGCCCCGCTGGAACGCGGAGAGGATCTGGTATTCCTCGGTGTTGCGCTTGTGCACATCGGGGTCATAGATCTGTATGCGGTTCTTGAAGTCGCCCTTGATCTGCTCGGCGGTCAGCGCGGCGTGGTTGTACAGCTCCGTGATCTCGTCCTCAGGACTTTCAACCCTGCAGATGCCGAACATCGGCAGAAAGCCCACGGAATCGCCCTGGGTTTCGATCACCCGCTGCAGCTCGTCAAACAGCAGGCTGATGCGCGCGGTATCGTAGGGAATCAGCAGCTCGAAGTCGTCCTGGCCGCGATAGCCCGCCAGGCCGCCGGTCTCCCGCTCCAGCCGTCCCAGTATCTCGCCGATCTGCGCCAGCAGGAAATTGCCACTCTGTTGGCCGTGCCAGTCGCAGAACAATTTGAAGTTCTCGATGTCCAGCGCCACCACGCACCACTTGCCCGCCAGCGTGGGCAGCCTTTGCCGGGCCAGGGCATAGAATTCGCGGTCCAGCAGCAGGCCGGTCAGATCGTCCCTGCGGACGGTAGGCCCGGACGCGGCGGTGCCACCCAGCTCCCGCTGCTTCTGGACGTCGATATCGTATATGTAGCTGTAGATCACGCCCTCGGGCAGGCCGTTCTGGGCCCCCGAGACCAGCACCTGGCGCACCCACCGCCATTTGCCGTCCACCGTCCGGTAGCGCAGCTCCTCGCTGAGCACCCCGGAAACCTCCGAGCGCTCCAGGCGCTGAAGCACCGTGTCGGGGTCCATCATCCCGCAATAGCGCTCCCGGTCCTGGGGATGAACCATATGATCGGCGCAATAGCGATAAAGCTCGCTCCAGTTGCCGTGCAGGACGGGCACAGAGTACTTGTTTTTCACATGCCAGAGGTTGCGGCAGCGGTCGTTGATCAGGTCGATCTCCACCAGCTCGTCGTAGGGCGAACCGTTCAGCCGGTCCAGTACCGTCTGATAGTCCGCCTCGCGGCCGCCCAGGTTCAGCCAGTCGATCCCCATGCCCTGATCCCCCGTTTCGCCGGAAAATAGTTACAAATATATATAATAATGGTATCATAGTAATCATTACATCGCAAGTCCTACGAAAAATGTTATTAACAGCATTTCATGTAACTATTGCATTATGCATAACTTTCAATTATAATGTTAAAAACGAAACGGGAGGCGGCACCATGCAATACAGAACCAACCCCAAGAACGGCGACGCGCTGTCGGCGCTGGGCTTCGGCTGCATGCGCTTCACCAAGCGCGGCGGCGCCATCGACCAGGCGAAGGCCGACCGGGAGATGGCGCTCGCCCTGGAGAAGGGCGTCAACTACTTCGACACCGCCTACATCTACCCCGGCAGCGAGGTCTGCCTGGGGCAGTTCCTGAAGGATCACAACTGCCGGAATCGGGTAAACGTGGCCACCAAGCTGCCCCAGTACCGGATCAACAAGGCGGAGGACCTGGACCGCTACTTCGACGAGGAGCTTTCCCGGCTGCAGACCGATTACGTGGATTACTACCTGATGCACATGCTCAACGACGCCAAAAGCTGGGAGCGGCTGTGCGGCCTGGGCGTGCGTGAGTGGGTCGCGCAGAAGAAGGCCGCCGGGCAGATCCGCAACATCGGCTTCTCCTTCCACGGCGGCACGCTGCAATTCAAGGCCCTGGTGGACGCCTTCGACTGGGACTTCTGCCAGATCCAGTTCAACTACATGGACGAGCGCAGCCAGGCCGGCATCGACGGCCTGAACCACGCCCACGGGAAGGGCCTGCCCGTGATCATCATGGAGCCCCTGAGGGGCGGACGCCTGGCGGGCGGATTGCCCCAGGCCGCGCGGAAGGCCTTCGAGGACGTCGACCCGGGTCGCAGCCCCGCGGACTGGGGCCTGCGCTGGGTATGGAACCACCCCCAGGTGACGGTGGTACTCTCGGGCATGAACGACGTAAGCCAGGTGGAGGAAAACTGCCGAATCGCCAGCGAGAGCCTGCCCGGGTCCCTGTCCGGCGACGAGCTGGCGGTGTACGGGCGTGCGCTGGCCGCCATCCACAAGAGCATGAAGGTGGGCTGCACCGGCTGCGGCTACTGCCAACCCTGTCCGAAGGGCGTGGACATCCCCACCTGCTTCGCCGCCTACAATGCCAGCTACGCGGACGGCCTGATCTCCGGCATGCGGGAATACATGATGTGTACCACCCTGCGCAAGGTGCGCAGCAACGCGGGCCTTTGCGTAAAGTGCGGCAAGTGCGAGCAGCACTGTCCCCAGCACATCCCCATCCGTGAAAAGCTGGACGACGTCAAAAAGCGCCTCGAGAACCCGATCTATAAGATCGCGGCCTGGGGCGCGCAGAAGGTGTTGAAGTACTGAGCCGGCGGTGATGCCCATTTTAGTGGCGCCCTGAAGGGTCATTCGAAGGCTTCGGCAAGCTCGCGTGCCTCCAGCAGGTTGTAGGAGACGCCAGGCTTGTAATGCACCGTTGCGCTCTGTCTGAGCGCGCTGAAGTTCACTATGATCTCGGCATCGCCGTTGGAAAAGTGCAGCACGCAGGGATCAAAGCGCTCCTCATCGTCGGTCAGAAAGACATCACAGTTCACCATGCAGCCAAATTGGAGCATCTTGATGGTGTAGCAGCTCAGCTTGTCGCTGTCTATTTCGTCGTAGATCTCGGTCCAGCACGTCTGGTTGTCAAACGCATAGGAAAGATCGCTCTGCAAGCCTGTCCTGGACGGTTGCCGGTTCACGCAGGCATAGAACTGGGGCAGCACGTTGCTGCCCTTTCCGGATGGCAGGCGGGGAATCCTGTACAGCTCGGCCAGCAGCGCTTCCAGGCCGTCACCCTCCAGGATGCCTGCGCTATCCGGGAAGAACAGCCTGACATAGGCTTCCTGGGGGGCAAAGGTGACATAGCCGGCGAAGTCGGTGCCGGGAACCAGCAAAAGGTAAATCTGCGTCTGTCCGTCAGAGCTGTCCGGCGACGCGATGCTGAAGGTACCGCATGCCGCACAGAGCGTGAACAGATAGTCCAGGTCAGCGGAATCGGCGGGACTGTATTCGATGCAGACGAAGCCGTTCTCTTCGTCATACTCCATGTCGTTGATCTTCGCTGCGGACAGCTGTTCAGCGATAGGAATCATCGGCTTGATACCCGATGCCAGAGCGACCCCCTGGAACGATATCAGCAGCAGAACTGTCAGGATAATCAGGCAGCGCTTCATGGGCAATTCCTCCTTCATAGCAGGGTTAAACCGTGCTTTCTGTGGGCTACGCCCACAGGTTCAGCCTGAGAACGGGTAGCGGTTCCTCTCCTGGCGAGTCAGCTGTCTGAGGCCGATTTCGCTGGTGATGGGCTCCGTGGCAGCCCGGCGCAGCGCCGGCCCGTCCACCATAGGGGTGTGATATACCTCTGCGGCGTAGGCCGTCTGTCCCCAGAAACCGCCATCCTCGAATCGCAGGGGGCAACCTGTGACATCCAGTATGGGCATCATATCCCCCAGGCGATAGACAAGGGTCCTGTCGTCCACGGTGACGCTCAGGTATTCCCCCGTTGAGTCCAGCGTGCAATCCGTGACATTCAGGCCCTGCAGCGCAATGACCGCCCATTGTTGGAACGACTTCCCCGAAGCGCGCAGGACCTCCAGCTCCCCCGTGGGGTGATTGCCACTGACCTCCACCTGACGCACAAGATACCCGGAACGGGGCGAATAGGCATACCGCCCCGTGTTGTCCCCGGGACGCCACAGGCCGGCGCCGGCGCTGGTGTCCCAGAGTTCAAAATCCGCCACATAGGACCAGTTGCTTTCCAAGGCCAGAAGGCCATCCTGGAACAGCCGCGCGGAATCGTAATCGCCAAGGAAAACAGCCTCGCCGTCATCAGCGGGAAGCCAGGTCGCGCCTTCTCCGTTGACAATGCAGACCCCCGTGGCGCCTGCCGCCAGGGTCGGCCCGGACAGGGATCTGCCGGCGTCGCCCGCGTCGACAGCATACAGGGGCGAACCATCAGCAGCGTCGAGCGCCTGTATGCTGTGATTGGCGTCCAGCCAAACGGCAATGGCGCCATCCTGGGACAGGGCGACGGCGTTGCTGCGGGCCGGAACGCTCCACAGCAGCGCGCCTTCGCCGTCATAGCATCTGATATCGCTTTCGCCGCGAAGCAGTAGCCGCGACAGATCGGCTGACCAGCAGAGGTCCTCCGGGCGCTTCAGCGCCAGGGACAGCACGATACCGCCCTTCCCGGCATCCACCAGCATGGCCTTGCCATCAGCCATGGCCAGGCAGAGGCTGCCGCACTGGGCGACCACGTCGGCGGCATTCTCGGTGTCCAGGTCGTTGAAGTCATAACGCATGAGCGTCCTTCCGTCCATACAATAAAACGCGCCGCCACTGTCACTCACCTGCGGATAGCCCTCGCGCTCCAGCAGGATCTGTTGGGTCTTCCAATCCAGAACCGTGGTGGTGTAACGATCGTCAGCGCTATGGAGTGCCAGCACATAGTGGGTCCCCTTCAGCAGATACAGGCTGCGCAGGTTTTCCTGCGGTATGGGAACACTGCCCTGGCGCTCCCACCGGTCGGTCTCATAGAGGGTCAGCGTACCGTCTTCCAGGCACCCAAAATAGCGCCAGTCAGGGGAGAAGACGGTCATCAGATTCGGTGCGCTCAGCTCGAGCATCACCTCTCCGTCGGCGTTGACGACCGCAGGCGGCAAGCGGCGCATACGGTTGCCGTTGGTGACGCTGAACGGGCTGGCGGCGCCTGTCAGGGGCTGCGTATTGTTCAGGATGCTGACGATCGCTTCCTCCCGCGTCATAAGCTCCCCGTCCCGGTTGATCTGGGCGATGATCTCGTTGTGATCCGTAATCGCCACCACCTCGTCGTTGCCGATGACGCCCACGATCTTATACCGGGGGTTGTCCCGGGTGGATTCCCGGAAGGGGACCGAGTTGATCAAGGCGTTGTCTCTTGTGGACCAGACGGACAGGGTATCATGCATGCGACCGTCCTCATCGGTGGTGGCCTGTATGGTGATGTAGCGGGAGAGATCCCTGGGCGAAATCGAGATGGTGTCCGTCGGAAACAGCCGGCAGGCTCCCCCGGTCTTCATATCTGAAATCTGCACAACATTGTCGGCATATGTGATCGCCTGGGCATCGCCCTCGCCCAGATAACAGTTCTGGATATCCGTGGTCATGGTGCAGATGCGCCCTGCCTGCGCGACTGGCATGCCGCGCTTGTGATAGTCCAGCTGGACCACCGCGCTTCGAAGGGCCTTTGAGAGGCGGCTGGAATGGGTCAGCTGCGCCGCATCCCAGCCCTCCAAGCCCAGCGTCAGGCCCAGCAGCTCATCTCCCTCCCGCAGGCACGATTCCGTATAGGCAGCGTAGGTTTCCGCCTTTGCCGCGTTGTATTGCTGGTTGCGCAAGTGCGCATAGGACAAAAAGCCGCAAACGAGCATCGAAACAAGAATGCACATGCAGCAGATGTTTCTGATCCGCCAGCGACGGCGGCGCTTGTACAGGTCGTCATAGGAGCACCTGTAATACGCCGCTGCGAGCCGAAGGAACTCCGTCTTCTTCAGCTTCCTGATGGATTCCCGCAGCGACGGCGCGACGATATTGGCAAACAGCGGTTCATAATCCACGGTCTGCGTCACCGTTTCCCCCCGTTCGCCCTGCACGGTGCGAGTCTCATAGCGCAGCGTTTCGGGAAAGGATTCCTGGCCGGTGCCGTCCACCAGCAGCGTATAGATGCGGGACAGCCGTCCGCCATGGAGCTGCTTGAAATAATCGATTTCCCGCAGGCAGTATTTCGACAGCGGAAGGTTCGGCGAACAAATGACGATCAGGCAGTCCGAATTTTCCAGTGCCTGGCAGATGCCCTCGTCCAGGTTTTCCAGCGTCGGCAGCTCGCTGGTATCCAGAAAGACCGGATAGATCCGGCGGGGGCTGTGTCGATTGGGGCGCACATGGTTGTGCTCCAGCATGCTTTGCAGTATCGGGGCAATATCCATATCGGGCGACAGGTGGCGATAGGATATAAAGGCGGCGTAATGTCTGGGCATGACCCGGTCCCGCTGTGTGCTATCCGGTTTCGGCATTGACACCCGCTTCCCTTCGCCATGGCTGCCTGCGGTACGGCCAAACCGTTCTTCCGCCGCCGTGAAGACTCGCTTCACGGGCCATCATTCTATCATTCTATACAGTATTATAACATAAATATGGCACAAACGCAACCGAAAAAACGTCACAAAAAACAAGGACGTCAGAGGTAGGAAGCGATGGTTATGCTTCACGCGCTGACGCCTTGATTTGTTTATTTGGTAACTGCTCCGTCGTGAATGAGACTGCTTCCTCTGTGGCGGCCTGGAGGCCGCCGCTACGGGCTGCGTCCATTTGTAGCAGGACACGCAGTCAGTCCTTTAGGGCGGCGTCTACGCCGCCATGACTGATACAGTCACTATATATGAACACTATAACCGGCAAAGCCCAAAGTAGCGGCGACGCCTGCGTCATCCGCCAGGGGTTCCGCCTTCCCGCCAAAATTACGCCTTCCCCGCGATTTGCCGCGCCACGTAAACGCCGCTGGCGCTGGCGTGGCTCAGGGAATGGGTGACGCCGCTGCCGTCGCCGATCACGTACAGGCCCTGGTGGCAGGTCTCCAGGTTGCGGTTCAGGGCCACCTCCATGTTGTAGAACTTGACCTCCACGCCGTAGAGCAGGGTGTCGTCGTTGGCGGTGCCGGGGGCGATGCTGTCCAGGGCGTGGATCATCTCGATGATGCCGTCCAGTATCCGCTTGGGCAGTACCAGGCTCAGGTCGCCGGGGGTGGCGGCCAGCGTGGGCTTCACGGTGCCCTCCTCGATGCGCTTGGGGGTGCTGCGCCGGCCCCGCTCCAGGTCGCCGAAGCGCTGCACGATGGCCCCGCCGCCCAGCATATTGGAAAGGCGCACGATGCTCTCGCCGTAGCCGTTGGAATCGTGGAAGGGCTCGGAAAAATGCTTCGACACCAGCAGCGCGAAGTTGGTGTTCTCCGTCTTGCGGCCCTCGTCCTCGAAGCTGTGGCCGTTGACAGTGACGATGCCGTTGGTGTTCTCGTTGACCACGATGCCCCGGGGATTCATGCAGAAGGTGCGCACGTGGTCCTCGTACTTCTCGGTGCGGTAGACGATCTTGCTCTCGTACAGCTCGTCGGTGATGTGGGCGAAGATCACCGCGGGCAGCTCCACCCGCACGCCCAGGTCTACGCGGTTGCGCTTGGTTTCGATGCCCAACTCGTCGCAGACCTTCTCCATCCACTTGCTGCCGCTGCGCCCCACGGACACCACGCATCTGTCGCACTCGGCGACCTCGCTGCCGTAGCGCACGCGATAGCCCACGTCGTCGCCGATGACCTCGATGCTGTCCACGTGGGTGTTGAAGAACAGCGTCACTTTGTCCTTCAGCTGCTCGTACAGGTTGCCCAACACCACGTAGTTGATGTCGGTGCCCAGGTGGCGCACCGACGCCTCCAGCAACGTCAGCCGGTTCTGCATGCACAGCTTCTTGAAGCGGGTGCCCGCCGTGGAGTACAGCGCCGTGCCCTCGCCGCCGTTTTCCACGTTGATGTCGTCCACGTAGCGCATCAGCGACATGGCCTCGTCCCGGCCGATGTACTCGTACAGGGTGCCGCCGAAGTCGTTGGTGATGTTGTACTTGCCGTCGGAAAAGGCCCCCGCGCCGCCGAAGCCGTTCATGATGGCGCAGGTGGGACACTTGATGCAGGCCTTCACCTTCTTGCCGTCGATGGGGCACTTGCGCTTATCCAGCGGGTTGCCGCTCTCGAACACGGCCACCTTCAACTCGGGCCGCCGCTTGGCCAGCTCCCATGCCGTATAGATGCCCCCGGGCCCGGCCCCGATGATGATGACGTCGTAGTGGTTCATATTGATTGCAACCTCCAAATATTGTTGGTAAATACTGATTTGTCGCGTTGCGACAAATCAGTATTTACAGTTCTCCGTCTATCAAAGCCCCCAGGGCGTATACGCCGAGATCACCGCGAGCAGCACGGCGGGCAGCATGTTGGCCACGCGCAGCTGCTTGCCCCATACCAGGTTCACGCCCACGCAGAAGATCAGCACCGAGCCGATCAGCGACAGGTTGCCGATGGCCGCCTCGGTCATCACCGGGGCGATCAGCCGGGCCAGCAGCGTCATGCCGCCCTCGAACACGAACACCGGTATCGCGGAGAAGGCGCAGCCCTTGCCCATGGACGAGGCCATCACCAGCACGATGATGAAGTCCAGCACGGCCTTGACCGCCAGCGTGGAATAATCGCCCATGACGCCGTCCTGGATCGCGCCCACGATGGCCATCGCGCCGATGCTCACCGTCAGCGACGCGGTGACAAAGGCGTTGACGAAGCCACTATCGCGCTCGTTGCCGGTCTTTTTCTTCAGCCATTCGCCGAAGCGTTCGAAGGCGTCCTCGATGCCCAGCAGCTCGCCGATCACGGTGCCCAGCGCCAGGCACAGCACCACCAGCATCGCCCGGCCGCTGGTCAGGGCACCGTCTTCAAGCTTCAGCATACCGGACATCGCCCCGGCGATGGCGATGAACATGGTGCTGACGCCGCAGGCCTTGCCGATGGAAGCCTGCTGCTCCTCCCGGAACAATTTGCCCGTAAAAAGGCCGATAAACCCGCCGGCGACGATGGCCCCGGTGTTGATGAGCGTTCCAAGTCCGATCATGTGTATATCAATTCCTTATATGATTTCAACGGCCTGTAGCGGCGACACGAAGTTAGTCCTTTAGGGCGGCCCAGGGGCCGCCGCTACAGCCTACAAATCAGCGCCGATATCCCCGCCACCAGCGCCAGCATCAGCCCCGCGGTGACGAACATCAGGCGGTTCATCCGGCGGATGTCCTCGCCCTCCGGGGGGCGGATATCGTCGCCGATGGTGGGCTTGTGGACGACCTGGCCGAAGTATTCGTGGTCGCCCCCCAGTTGCACGCCCAGCGCCCCCGCCGCCGCTGACTCGCTCCAGGCGCAGTTGGGCGACAGGTGGTTGGCGTGGTCCCGCATCACCGTGTGGAAGGCCCGCCGCCCGTCCAGCCCCAGCGGGAACGCCGCCAGGCACATCAAAAGCGCCGTAATCCGGGCGGGAATGTAGTTCCAGACGTCGTCGGCCTTCGCCGCGAACCAGCCCACGTCCCGGTACTTTTCGTTCAGGTAGCCGATCATGCTGTCCAGCGTGCTGGCCGCCTTGAAGGCCATGAAGTCGGGTCGTAGCCATGTCGTTC
>JAZOUD010000113.1:0-6319 GCA_045658005.1 Clostridia bacterium
CACCGTGGCCACCGGCCGTGTGGAGCGCGGCATCGTGAAGATGAGCGACCAGGTCGAGATCGTCGGCCTGACCGACGAGAAGCGCACCACCGTCGTCACCGGCGTCGAGATGTTCCGCAAGCTGCTGGACTACGCCGAGGCGGGCGACAACATCGGCGTGCTGCTGCGCGGCGTTCAGAGGACCGAGATCGAGCGCGGCCAGGTTCTGGCGAAGCCCGGCTCCATCCATCCCCACACCCACTTCATGGGCCAGGTCTACGTGCTGACCAAGGAAGAGGGCGGCCGTCACACTCCGTTCTTCAACGGCTATCGTCCGCAGTTCTACTTCCGCACCACCGACGTTACCGGCAACATCAAGCTGCCCGACGGCGTTGAGATGGTCATGCCTGGCGACAACATCGACATGGAGATCACCCTGATCACCCCCATCGCCTGCGAGGAAGGCCTGCGCTTCGCTATCCGCGAGGGCGGCCGCACCGTCGGCTCTGGCGTCGTGACCAAGATCATCGACGACTAATCGCCTGATTCAAAGGACCGCTGCATGATTCGCAGCGGTCCTTTTTAATCGCTCCATGGAGGTTAACGCATGAAGCACAGGAAGCGGGTGCTATGGGCCATCCTGCTGTCGGCAGCGGTGCTGGCGCTGGCCTTTGGGGTCTATGTGTCGGATTGCTATCGCGCCACCGACGCGGCGCTGGCCTGCCTGGACGCAGACGACGGCCCGAGGGTGCGGTCTGCCGATCAGACGCTCTGCGTCGAGACGCCTGGCGCGACGACGGCCCTGGTCTTCTATCCCGGCGGCAAGGTGCAGGCTGAGGCGTATATGCCGCTGCTGCGGCGCGTTGCCCGGGACGGCGCCGACTGCTACCTGGTGAAGATGCCCTTCAACCTAGCGGTGTTCGGCGTCAACCGGGTCGAGGGCGTGATGGCCGCCCATCCCCACGACCGCTGGCTGTTGGCGGGCCACTCCCTGGGCGGCGCGATGGCGGCGCGATGGGCCGCAGTGCATCCGGGCAAGCTGGACGGACTGGTCCTGCTGGCCGCCTATCCCGACAGGCCGCTGCCGGAGGAACTGCCGGTGCTGGTGCTGTACGGCAGCGAGGACGGCGTGCTGAACCGAAGCAACCTGGAAAGATCGGCTTCCCTGCTGCCCCCGGATGCCGTGATGCGCCAGCTGTCCGGCGGAAACCACGCGAATTTCGGCAGCTATGGCGCGCAGAGGGGCGATGGTATCGCCACTGTAACCCCTGAGGCGCAGTGGGAATGGACGGCGGAATGGATCGCAAGGATGGTCAATGGCGAATTGCCGCAGAGCGAAAAATCATGACCGTGCGATCCCGTCCATGGCCTCCCTTAAAATCCCCTCCACATCTGCTCCCCGGATGTCCAGGTTTTCCGCCTTGACCATCCGGGTTTCCTTTATGCCGAAGAAGGCCGTGGCGAGGGCGCGAACATAGCCGTAGCCGGGATCCTCAGAGAAGATCGGTCCGCCGGCGGTGGTGATGTAGGTCAGCCTTTTCGCCTGGCACAGGCCGCAGGGCACGTTGTGTTCGTTGTAATAGAAGGTCAGCCCCACCACGCAGATCTGCTCGAGGTACTGCTTCAGCGCGGCGGGAAAGGAGAGATCCCAGAAGGGCGCGGCCACGACGATCTCCTCCGCGGCGGCGAAATCCCTTGCCAGGTCGAATACCGGCGAGGCATAGTCGCTCCTTGCGACGCAGCCGTTGCGCCAGTCGATAAAGGCCTCGTCCATCCTGGGAAAGTTGATCGCGGGTACGTATACCTCCTTATAGGTCTCCCGCTCCCCGGCCATGACGGCCTCGGCCAGCCGCCGGGTCCTCGATTCCCTGCGCACGCAGGCGTTGATGAACAGCTTCATTGCGATACCTCCTTTGAAAGCGACGGCAGTTGCTATAAATCTATACCCCCCCGTGCCCTTAGCCAGATCATCAGCACGGTCACGTCGCCCGGGTTGATGCCGGGGATGCGGCTGGCCTGGCCCAGGCTTCGCGGGCGCTGGGCGTCCAGCTTCTGGCGGGCCTCGATGCGCAGCCCGGACATGTTCAGGTAATCCGCGTCCGGGGGCAGGGGGGTGTCCTCCATCTTCAAAAAGCGCTGGCGGTCGGCCTGCTGGCGGCTGAGGTAGCCCTCGTATTTGGTGTCGATCTCCAGCTGCTCGACGACGTCGGCGGGGTAGTCCGGCAGCTCCGGGTGCCTTGCGCGCAGCTCGGTGTAACCCACCTCCGGGTGCCGAAGGCGCTCCGTCAGGTGCATTTTTTCCAGCAGCGCCTTGCCCTCCAGGGTGAGGCGCTGCTTTTCCAGCATCCTCTCATATCGCGCCTGGTCCACCAGCCCCGCGTCCCTTCCCTTTTGGGTCAGGCGCAGGTCGGCGTTGTCCTGGCGCAGCAACAGCCGGTATTCGGCGCGGCTCGTCATCATACGGTAGGGCTCGTCCACGCCCTTGGTCACCAGGTCGTCCACCAGCACGCCCAGGTAGGCGTCGGCCCGGGTCAGCAGCATCGGTTCCTTCCCCTGCAGCCAGAGCGCCGCGTTGACGCCGGCGTACAGCCCCTGGGCGGCGGCCTCCTCATAGCCGCTGGTGCCGTTGATCTGCCCGGCGCAGTACAGCCCTTCAACGTGCTTCGCGGCGAAGGTGGCGCTCAGCTGGGTGGGGTCGATGCAGTCGTATTCGATGGCGTAGGCCAGCCGCAGCAGCTTCGCGTCCTCCAGGCCGGGGATCGAGGCGTAGATTTCCCGCTGCACGTCCTCCGGCATCGAGGTGGACATGCCCTGGGCGTACCACTCGTGGGTATACAGGCCCTCCGGCTCCATGAATATGGGGTGGCGGTCCTTGTCCTTGAAGCGCACCACCTTGTCCTCGATGGAGGGGCAGTAGCGGGCGCCGGTGCCGTGGATCGTGCCGGAATACATCGGGGCGCGGTGCAGGTTGTTCAGTATGATCTCGTGGGTGCGGGGCGTGGTGTAGGTCAGGTAGCACAGCGCCCGGTTCTTCAGCGTGGAGGCGTCGGTCATGAAGCTGAAGGGCACGATGGGGTCGTCCCCCTCCTGGGGCGTCATCTTTGAGAAATCGATGGTCCGCCCGTCCAGCCGCGCCGGGGTGCCGGTCTTGAAGCGGCGGATGTCGAAGCCCAGGTCCATCAGGTTCTGGGTCAGCGCGTTGGCGGCCATCAGCCCCTGGGGACCGCCGTTCCAGCTGCATTCGCCGATGATGATGCGGCTGTTCAGGTACACGCCGCAGCAGGCGACCACCACCCGGCAGGCCACCCGGCCCCCGGTGGTGGTTTCGATGCCCGTCACCTGACCGTTTTCGACGACGATGCGCCGCACCTCGGCCTGGCGCAGGGTCAGGTTTTCGCAGTCGTCTACGGCCCGGCGCATGCGTAGCTGGTAGGCCTTCTTGTCGGCCTGGGCTCGAAGCGAATGGACCGCCGGACCCTTGCGGGTATTCAGCATTCGGGACTGTATGAAGACGTCGTCGATGGCGCGCCCCATCTCGCCGCCCAGGGCGTCCAGCTCCCGAACCAGGTGGCCCTTGGCCGTGCCCCCGATGGACGGGTTGCAGGGCATCATCGCCAGGGCGTCCAGGTTCAGCGTGGTCAGCAGCGTGGACAGGCCCATCCGCGCGCAGGCCAGCGCGGCCTCGCAGCCCGCGTGTCCCGCGCCGATCACCACCACGTCAAAGACATCGTTCAGCAATGCAAGCGCACCTCCCGGCATTCAGATACACACTCTAATCTTTCAGGTCCTTCGTCTCGTTGTAGAAGTTGACGACGATGGACATGACGACGGAAACCACCACCAGGCCGCATAACCCAAGGATCGCGGACATGATCCGGCCCAGGATGCTTGTCGCGGACACGTCGCCGAACCCGATGGTGGATATGATCGCGAAGCAGTACCACAGCGCGCTGCCAAAGTCGGGAATACCATCCTCCAGGATCGGCAGCACCAGCGAAAAGGCGATGATCAGCAGCAGCATGCCGAACAGTATCTCCGCCGCGTTGGTCTTGCGGACCACCTTCCAGAAGATGTCCATCTTCATTGAAGAATAGGCAATGCGAATGATCTCCCTCATGGCATGTACGATGCGGATCAGCACGATGACGAGTACCGAGGGCCCCAGCGCCACCAGAACCGCCACCATAATCAGGTTCAATATAATGTTGGCGGGCGTGTGCTTCTGGACGATGGAGAAGATCGTCTCCAGGACGATCACCGCAAAGTACAGTATTCCGACGGTGGTCATGACATTGGGACCGTCGCCCTTGACGAGCAGCAAAGCTGTGCACACCAGCAGCAAGCAGCCCCCGATGATGTCCCGGAAGAAATCCAATTTGGATTCTGTCCGGATCATAAAGGCGTGTATGAACCGATAGCCCGCCAACGACAGGAAGAAGACCGTCGATATCTGCCCGAGCTGCTCCGATTTATTGTCCCAGGCCTTGAACATCTCGACGGACAGCGCCAACACGATCAGGGACAGCACGCCGTTGATGATGTTGGCCAGCGTCTCCCGCTTCATCGTCTTGAGGAAATGCATAGATGACTGCGCCTCCTCGGATAGAGTATATCTACAATACATATTCTATCGAACCGAGGCGTGGTTTTCAAGGGGCTTCGGGTAAAAGCATCTTTTATCCGCGCCATCCGGTGCTACCCGCCCCTCCGGCGGCATAAATAATGCCACGCTCGAGGGGAGGAATGAAGGATGCTGCGAAGGATGGACGGTTGGGTCGCTTCGGGGTTCGGAAGGATGGATTGGGACGGAGCCGGGTTGCTGGGGCGGCGCGCGCTGGTTTGGCTCGCGCTGGCGGGGACGGTGGTCCTGCTGTGCAGGGCCCAGCTGCCGCCGCTGCTGGCCCCGTTTGGGATGGCGTTCCTGGCTGCAGGGCTGGCGGCAGGGAAGAACGGGGCGGCGCTGCTGGCGGGCTGCCTCGCCGGCGCGATGGAGGGAAGCCTGGCGGATTTCAACCTGCGCCTTCCGGCGGGCGCGGCCATCGTGCTGGGAGGCGGCATCGCCTGGGATGCGCTGTCCCCGGCGCTGAGGCGGGCGTTGGGGCAGGGACCGTGGCTGCGCGTGGGGGGACGGGCCCGGGGGACGGACCCCCTGCCCCGCCGGCAGGCGCGCTCGCCGAACCTGCGGGACGGGATCGCCGGTCCGATCCTGGCGGGCATGGGCGTGCTGATCCCCGGCCTGGCGGGGATGGGCGAGGCGATCTGGCCATCGGCGGCGATGGTGGCCGCCGCCTCGGTGGCCGCAGCCACGGCCACGCCCTTTTTCAGCGCGGCGCTGGAGGCGCATCCCCGGCGGCGCTGGCTGGGCGCCGAGGAGAAGGCAGGCGTGTTCCTGATGTGGGCATTTATGCTGTTGGGGCTGGCGCGGCTCTCGCTGCCGGTGGCGCTGTGCGTGGGCAGCGCACTGACCCAACTGCTCGCGGGCAGCGGGGCGCTGGCGGGCGTCGGCGTCGGCGGGGCGCTGCTGATCGCCGGGGCGGACCCGCGGATCATGGCGCTGACGGCGGTGGGCGGCGCGACGGTGCAGCTCTGCGGCGGACGGTCCAGGCCTGCCCGGGCGGTCTGCGCCAGCAGCGCGATGCTCTGCGCGGGCCTGCTGCTGAACGCGCCGTCCCAATGGCTGGTCTGCGTCGGGGCCTCGTCGTTGCTGGTCGCCCCCATGCCTCAGGCGTGGGCGCGGTTTTTCTCCCGTCTGGCGGAGTCCGTGCCGGATCCCTGTGATCCCCAGCGCCTGGCGACGCGGCTCCAGCGGGCGTCGGCGGAACGTCTCAGGGCGCTGGGCGCGGCCTTTGGCGAGCTGGCGGAGGGCTATGCCGCGCCAACCGGGCTGCCGGACGCCCACGCGCTGGTGCAGCGGTTGCGGGAGCGGCTGTGCGAGGGCTGCGCCGGCTATGCCGGCTGCTGGCAGGGCGGGTCAGACGGCGGGGCGCGACTGCTGTGCGACCTGATCGCCCGGGCGGTGGCCCTGTCCGGCGAGACGCCGTTGTTTGAAGGCGAGGCGCCGCCGGAGCTCTCCAGGCGCTGCCGCCGTGGCCGGCTGATTCCCGAGCGCATCGGCGACATGCTGGAGGACTTTGCCCGAGCGCGCCGGGATGGGCTGAAGCGTGGCACGGAAAACCGGCTGATTTCCGCCCAGTTCAACCAGGCTCGCCAGCTGATCGAAGCGCTGGCCCTGCAACAGGGAGGCGCCGTCCGGTTGCGCACCCGGCAGGCGGCCCGGGCCGGCGCCGCGGGGCCGGGGCGGGGGCGGGGCGGGGGGGGGGGGGGGGGGGGGGGGGGGGGG
>JAZOUD010000114.1:0-4318 GCA_045658005.1 Clostridia bacterium
CCACAGAACGACATGCCTACGATCCCACTTCGCAGCCCACGCTGCCCCCGCCGAACAGACCGCCCTCGCAGGGCACGTGGTCTCCGCGCCCGCCCCTGTAGCGCAGAGCGCATCGAAGCCCGCGCCGGCATCAGAACCTGCCGCGCCCTCTGTCCCCGCTGCGCCCGCCAGGCCCGCGCCCGCCCCGGCAGCCCCACGGAACGCCGCGCCTCCCGCCGCAGCGCTTCCCCGGGATGCCGCGCCCGCGCCTGAAACCCCCGCTGCAAAGCCGTGGATCCACCACGACAGCAGCATGGCGCCCCAGCCCATCGACCCGCGGCTCAGCCCCGCCCAGCGCAACCTCGCCGCCCAGAGCGGCCTGAACCCCCGCCGGGGCCGCAGCCTCCAGGAGCTGATCGACGAAAAGTGGCAGCAATCCCGGCTGAACCAGCTGGGCATGCCCATCGCCCCGATCCAGACCGGCGCGCCGGTCACCAGCCCGGTGGACACCGCCGTGGACGCCGTGCGCCAGGTGTGGCAGCAGCCTGACCTGCGCCAGGACCTGCTCTCCTCCCTGAGCGGCATCGAGGAATTCGGCGCGTCGCTGGAGGAGTGCCGCCAGGCCGTGCGCAATTCCGACATCGAGCAGCACCTGAACAGCCTCGAGGCCCGGCGCCTGGCGCTGCTGGGCGAGCTGGACCACCTGAGCCTGAAGCATGCCGACGTGCGCAACGCCCTGAAGGCGGAGCTGCGCCGGGACGCCGACGCCGAGCTGGCCGAGGCGGTCAAGAAGGCCGACGCCGCGAAGGCCGAGCAGGCGAAATACGAGAAGCAGGCCGAGGCCGCCCGGGCCGCCGCCGCGGACGCCCGCAGCGCCGTGGACGCTCTCACCGGCGAGACGCTGGAGCAATACCTGTCCCGCTTCGCCCTCACCGAGCACATGCTCGAGCGCATGCAGGTGATCCGGGGCGAGGCCGAGGCCGTGCCCGCCGCCGCGCCGACGCTGCAAAACATCGACCTGAACGCCCTGGCGGTGCGGGTCATGAACCGCTTCGACGCCTCGGGCTTCGCCATCACCCGGCTGCAGGCCCTGAACCTGTGCGTCTGCGCCGCCCTCAGCCCGGTGCTGATACTGTCCGGCCCGGTGGGCAGCGGCAAGACCGCCGCCGCCCGGATGCTGGCCGAGGCCCTGGGCTGGACGTCGCTGGGCCGCTTCACCACCTTCGGCCCCGCCCGGCACATCGCCCCGGACGACCCCCGCCTGGAGGCCCTGCGCCGGCAGGACACCGCCCCGGCGATGGTGCTGCTGGACGACGCCAACCTCCACCCGGCCCCCGACCCGCTCCACGGCCTGGACAACGGCATGAGCCCCAGCTGGCGGCTGGTGCTGACGGTGCAGGACGGCGGCATGCCCCTGACGGCCCACACGCTGGACCGCGGCTTCACCCTTCGCCTGGACCCGAAGCCAGCCACCCCCTGGCGTCCCCGCCCCAAGGCGCCCTGCGCCCCGGAGGCCCCGGCGCGGCTGAGCCTGACCGTGCCCGAAGCGCCGCTGCCCCCCGCCATGGAAGGCCGCATGGACGCCCTGCGCACGACCCTGAACCGCCTGGGCGTCCCGGTCTCCCGCCGGGCCCTGGACGACGCCTGGCGCTACTGTGCGCTGATGCTCTGGGCCCTGGGCGACAACGCCGACCCCGTGGCGATACTGGACCGTGCCGTGGCCCAGCGCATCCTCCCCGCCGTACTGGCCAGCGCGGCCCCCGACGCCCTGTTCGCGCTGCCCTCGATCCTCGAGGGCCTGCCCATGAGCCAGGCGCTGCTGACCCAGCCGGTGCCCGTGGCGCTGTAAATACTGATTTGGCGCTGCGTTTTTCCTCATTATTACAACCATGCACTACGAAGAACCGTACAGAAGAAACGCCAAAAAGAAGAACCGCCAGCCGCGCCGCCCGAGGCAGACCCTCGGAGCGTGGCTGGCGGGCGCTTGCCTTCGGATTCTTGCGCTGATCCTGGCCATCGCGCTGCTGGGCGGGGCGGTACTGTACTTCCTGCCAGTCTCGCTGCTGGCGGTGGAGCCGGAGGGCGTCGAGCTCTCCCTCACCGACGGCCTGCCGGAGGACGTGGCCAACATATTGATCCTCGGCCTGGACGCCACCCATGAAAACACCCGCCGCAGCGATTCCATCATCATCGCCTCCATCGGCCGGGGCAGGCTGTGGCTCACCAGCGTACTGCGGGACACCCTGCTGGCCATCCCGGACAGGGGCACCGGCAAGCTGAACGCCGCCTACGCCTACGGCGGGCCCTGGCTGGTGGCGCGCACGCTGAACGAAAACCTGAAGCTGAACATCGTGCACTACATCGCGGTGGACTACGCCGCCCTGGTGCGCATCGTGGAGGCCCTGGGCGGCGTGGACATCGAGATCAGCCAGGCCGAGATGGAGAAGATCAACCGCGACATAGGCGCCAGGCGCGACCGCTGGCGCGCCCTGGGCTACGAGGGCCCGGAGCTGGCCGACTGGGGCGCGAACACCCACCTGGACGGGGTGCAGGCCCTCACCTACGCCCGCATCCGCAAGCTGGACAGCGACTTCGTCCGCACATCCCGCCAGCGCAAGCTGCTGGAGGCCCTGCTGAAGCGCCTGCGAAACAGCCTGTGGAATCCCGTGCGCCTGTTCCGGCTGGCAAAGGCCGTGCTCCAGGCCGTGGACACCGATCTGACCCCCCTCCAGCTGGCCTTACTGGGCGAAAAGGCCCTGGCCAGCGGCGTCACCGGCGGTCTCCGCCTCCCCGTGGACGGCAGCTACACCGACGACGGCTCCAGCCTCACCGTCACCGACCTCCAGCCCAACATCGCCGCCCTCCAGCTGGCGGTGTACGGGAATGGACAAGAATTGAGTGATTAGCCACTAGCCACTCCTGATTTGTCGTCCCACGACAAATCAGGCTCCCCTTCCGCTTGTCAATTCCTCCCCATTGGTGATATAATACCTTCATATTATCGACAGGAATCGAGGCCAGAGGCGTATGAACGGCATACTACTGATTGCGGAGCAGCCCGATATTGTTGAGACCTTTTCCCGGATGCTGGCGCCGGCCTACGACGTGCGTTGCGTCCCGACGGCGGAGGCGGGCATGGCCGTGCTGCAGGAGGCCCACGGCGCCATCGTAGCGGTGCTGACGGAGCTGGCGCTGGCAAGGCGCAGCGGCTTCGCGCTGTCCGAATGGATGAAGGCGTTCACCAGCTTTTCGCTGATCCCGATGATCGCCATCTCCGACGAGCTGCCCACCTCCCAGGACATGGACTGTATTGAGCACGGCTATTTCGACCTGATTACCGCCTACGCGCCCCAGCCTCTGGTCTACAAGCGCATCGCCAACGCCATACGGGCCAAGGATTCGCTGTCGCTGAACCAGCTGGAGAAGATGCTCAAGCAGCTGCCCAGCTGCATCTTCCTGAAGGACACCGAGGGCAAGTACGTGTTCTCCACCCAGATCTGGCACCACCTGGACACCGAGGGCGACCCGAACTGGACCATCCGGGGCAAGACGGACCTGGAGATCCGCAAGGACAAGGACAACGCCCGCAAGGCCATGGAGGCCGACCGGCGGATACTGGAGAGCGGCGAGGGCACCGAGTACATCATCGAGGAAAACGAGGATGGCATACGGGACTTCTTGCAGCTGATCAAGCGCCCGGTGTACGACGAGGACGGCCGCATCAGTGGCATCATCGCGCTGATCAACAACATCACCGACTACCAGCTGCTGAAGATGGAGCTGGAGAAACGGGCCAAGACCGACGTGCTGACCGGCCTGTTGAACAAGAGCGCCGCCCAGGACCTGATCCACATGATGCTGGCCAACTACCGCAAGGAGGAAGAGCGCAGCGCGCTGCTGATGATCGACGCCGACCACTTCAAGGACATCAACGATACCTTCGGCCACGCCGAGGGCGACAAGGTGCTGGCGGAGATTGGGCGCATCATCAAGAACAGCTGCCGCGCCGCGGACGTGGCCGGGCGCATCGGCGGCGACGAGTTCGCCATATTCATGCGCCGCATCGTCGAGCCGGAGAACGCCTGCCAGCTGGCCGACCGCCTGCAGCGGCAGGTGCGCTGCGCCTTCCAGGACACGCCCCTGGCGGGCAGGGTCTCCCTGTCCATAGGCATCGCCCTGTGCCCCGAGCACGGCGAGCACTTCGACGCGCTGTTCCAGGCCGCCGACAAGGCCCTGTACCTGGTCAAGTCCCGGGGCAGAGGGGCGTACAGGGTGTATTGATCGGTAAATCCTGATTCGTACAGTCAAACACGCCTTCAAAACAGAACGGCCCCTCCGC
>JAZOUD010000115.1:0-12084 GCA_045658005.1 Clostridia bacterium
GGCGACGTCAAGATCCGCTTCCGTCCCAACGAGGACCCGAACGATACCGAGTTCCACTTTGTCGACAGCGTCGTGGGCGGCACCGTCCCGCGCCAGTACATCCCGGCCGTTGAGAAGGGCCTGATCGACAACATCAAGCACGGCGTGCTCGCCGGCTTCCCCGTGGTGGGCCTGACCGCCGAGCTGTACGACGGCGGCTACCATCCGGTCGACTCCTCCGAAATGGCGTTCAAGACGGCGGCCCGCCTGGCCTTCAAGCAGCTGACCACCGCCAACCCCGTGCTCCTCGAGCCCATCTACCACGTTGAGGTGGACGTGCCCGACGCCAACGTGGGCGACATCTACGGCGACATCAGCAAGCGTCGCGGCCGCATCCTCGGTTCCGAGAAGGTGGGCGACCTGCAGCGCGTCATGGGCGAGGCCCCGCTGTCCGAGATGTTCAAGTACGCCACCGACCTGCGTTCCATGACCCAGGGCCGCGGCTCCTTCACCATGCGCTTCGAGCGCTATGAGGAAGTCCCCGCCAACGAGGCCAAGAAGGTCATCGAAGCCTACAAGGCCGAGGAAGAGGAAGACGATTAATCCTTTAAGCTACTGAAAAACCCCTTCGGTCGAAAGACCGAGGGGGTTTTTCAGCAACCGGATGGGCCCGCCTATTGTTTACTTAATGGGCCTTGCTGCGCCCTTTGACCCGGCGCTTTGACGAGGTATGGCCAACACGGCCTGTATCCGAAACCGTTGCGATAAAGCAGGGCTGCAGGCGCGCAAACAGGAGGACTAGCAGTCCGACAACGAACAGCGCGACGGGTACGCCACAGATGATTTTTCTTTTCACTTCCCAAACACCTCCATCGTGAAAAAGACAGACAGTATGCACCACAGCACGCCGAGTACAGAGACGATCGCGTCGTTGCGGAGCCCTCGTTCCAGCTGTCCCTCCTGGTGAAAATGAGTCGGGTCGACAGGGTCATACCGGATTTCTACCGTCTCTCCGACGGCGGGCTTTCCCTCCTGTACGACGCCCTCCAAGCGGTAATGCCGGCCTTCGGCATCGAATTCCATGACAGCCCGCCAATAGGTATAATAGGTATTTGCATGGCTTCGCGCTCGCCTGCGAGAGCGCTTCTGATACTTGACATGCTCAACCACCTTGGCGGTGGTGACGGCGTTTTCCGCTTCCTGCCGCTTGCGCGCTTCAAGGATACCGGAAACACCGATACAGGCGAAGAGCCAGCCGCCAAAGGAGATGATGGCGTAAACGATCAATTGGATCAGTATCGCTTTGTTCATGTCTATCACCGTTTGTCACCCGGTGGGTGCGGTCATGGAAAGTCCTTTGAATTACAAGGATGTGAAGTGATCTTAACGTATAATTTAACACAGAAGATGCTTCCACGCAATGCTGCAAATGATATTTTTTCGTATCGATAATATTTTAGTCGCACTAATCCTGATTTGTCGCCAGCGCGACAAATCAGGATTTCCCACCTCGAATCAATACCTTTATCGTAATTTAACTCCTACTGGCTGGATTGGACCTTGACCCTTCATGTACAGAATGCTATAATCATTAGCATGTTAATAATAAACTTGTTAACGGTTTGAAAGGAGCGCAACCGTGGATTCACCGGACTACGATCGCACCCAGAGAATCAAGGCCGATATCGATGCCCTGATCCACACGATGCGCCTGCACCACCGGGTCGTGGAGCGGCGCATCGACGGCTTGGGCGTGCATCACAGCCAGCACCGCATGCTGATGCGGCTGTCCGACCTGGGGCGCAGCGCATCCCAGAAGGAGCTGGCCGACGCCATGGATGTCAGCCCCGCCTGCGTCGCCCGGATGCTGAAGCCCCTGACCGCCGCCGGGCTGGTGGAAAAGTCCGGCGGTGCGGACGGGCGCTGCAATGAAATCAGCGTGTCTGCCGACGGCATGCAGCTGGTGGAGGACAGCAGGGCAGTGTTTCGACAGATCGGAGAGCAGATGTTCGAGGGGTTGACAGAAGGCGAGCTTCAGACCCTCGGCGCGCTGCTGGACAAGCTGAAGGGAAATCTTTCGAATATGGATAAGGGCGGGATGGGGGAAGCGATTCCCGATCCGGCTGAAAGGAGCTGAACGCGGACATGAAATGGTCCAAATACGTCAAGCCCTACTGGAAGTACTTTGTGCTGGGGCCGCTTTGCATGATCGTCGAGGTCATCGGCGAGATCGTCATGCCCAAGCTGTACTCCCAGATACTGAACGTGGGCGTGGAGACACACAACGTGGGCTATATCGTCGTCACCTGCCTGCTGATGATCCTCACGGCGGTGCTGATGATGGGCGGCGGCGTGGGCGGCGCCTGGTTCGGCGCGAAGGCCGCGGTGAACTTCGCATCCGACCTGCGCCGGGATGTATATGGCAAGGTGCAGGAGTTCTCCTTTGCCAACATCGACAAGTATTCCACGGGCTCCCTGGTCACGAGGCTGACCAACGACATCACGCAGCTGCAGAACTTCGTGAACATGATGCTGCGCATGTTCCTGCGGGCCCCCGGCATGCTGATCGGCGCGCTGATCATGGCCATCACCATGAATCCCCAGCTGGCGCGGGTGCTGGCGGTGACGATCCCGGTCATACTGATCGTCGAATTCGTGGTCATTCGCACGGGCTTTCCCCGCTTCACCATCATGCAGGAAAAGATCGACCATCTGAATTCCCGTATCCAGGAGAGCCTGACCAACATCCGCGTGGTCAAGTCCTTCGTGCGGGAGGACCGCGAGGACCAGAAGTTCCGCGAGTCCAACGGGGCCTTGAAGGACGCCGCCCTGCGGGCGTTGAACGTGGTCATATTCATGCTGCCGCTGATGATGCTGCTGATGAACCTCACGTCATTGGCAGTGGTTTGGTTTGGCGGCAAGCAGGTCATCGCCGGGGACATGCCCGTTGGCGACTTCTCGGCCTTCCTGACCTACATCACCCAGATACTGATGTCACTGATGATGCTGTCCATGCTGTTCATGAACAGCTCCCGCGCGCTGGCGTCCTCCCGACGCGTGAAGGAGGTCATGCAGGAGAAGATCGACCTGTCCGACGAGAACGCCGCCCAAAAGGACGCCCGCGTGCAGCGGGGCGAGATCGAGTTCCGGCACGTGTCCTTCCGCTACTACAAGAACAGCGAGCAGAGGGTGCTCAGCGACATCAACCTGAAGATCGGTGCGGGCCAGACCGTGGGCATCATCGGCTCCACCGGCTGCGGCAAGACCACGCTGGTGTCGATGATCCCCCGGCTGTACGACGTGGACGAGGGCCAGGTGCTGGTGGACGGCATCGACGTGAAGGATTACAGCCTGTACCACCTGCGCGAGGGCGTGGGCATGGTGCTCCAGAAGAACGTGCTGTTCTCCGGTACCATCGCCGACAACCTGCGCTGGGGCGACGAAAACGCCACCGAGGAAGAGATGACCGAGGCGGCCCGCAGCGCCCAGGCGGACGGCTTCATTCGCTCCTTCAAACAGGGCTATGAGACCGAGCTGGAGCAGGGCGGCACGAACGTCTCCGGCGGCCAGAAGCAGCGCCTGTGCATCGCCCGCGCGCTGCTCAAGCACCCGAGGATACTGATACTGGACGACTCCACCAGCGCCGTGGACGCCGCCACCGAGGCGTCCATCCGCCAGGCCTTCCGCAATGAATTGAAGGACTCCACCAAGCTGATCATCGCCCAGCGCATCTCCTCGGTGCAGGAGGCGGATATGATCATCGTCATGGATGACGGCGCCATCACCGGCGTGGACACCCATGAACAGCTGCTGGCCTCCAACAAGGCCTACCAGGAGATCTATCATTCCCAGGTAAAGGAAGACAAACAGGCTTCGGACAGCGCTGAAGCGGGGAAGGAGGGGAACCGCTGATGGCGAGAAATCTTGAAACGCTGCAAAAGCAGTACAACAGCACGGCTGCGGCCTCCACGCGCGGGCCGATGGCCGCCACCAACAACTTCAAGGGCAAGCCCGCCCATTCCCGGGATACCATCCGGCGCATACTGTCCTATGTGGGCAAGTACAAGTTCCGGCTGGTGCTGGTGGTGCTGTGCATGCTGCTGAGCACCGGGGCCAGCCTGGCCGCTGGCTACGTGCTGCGCCCGGTGATCAACCACATCGCCGACCCCTCCACCTCCGCCGCGGATCGCCTGGCCTACCTGGCGATGATGCTGGGCGCCATGGCAGGCATCTACCTGATTGCGGTTCTCGGCCAGCTGATGCAGTCGAAGCTGATGATCGGTGTGTCCCGCAATGCGATACAGAACATCCGCGACGACCTGTTCACCCGGATCGAGCGCTTGCCCCTGCGCTTCCACGACAACCAGACCACCGGCGAGCTGATGAGCCGCTTCACCAACGACGTGGACAACATCGGCCAGATGCTGGACCAGTCGCTGATCAGCATGGTCTCCGGCATCATCAACCTGGTGGGCACGCTGGCGATGATGATCTACACCAACATCTGGCTGACGCTGATCACGCTGGTGTTCATACCCATCTTCCTCGCGGGCAGCAGGTTCATCATCGGCAAGAGCCGCAAGTACTACGTCGCGCAGCAGGCGGCCCTCGGCGCCGCCAACGGCTACATCGAGGAATCCGTGGCAGGCCAGAAGGTGGTCAAGGTATTCAACCACGAGGCCGAGTGCGTGGCCGAGTTTGACCAGCTGAACGACGACCTGCGCCACAAGCAGGAAAGGGCCATGTTCTTCGGTGGCATCATGGGCCCGATCATGGGCAACACCACCCAGATCAGCTATTCCCTCACTGCGGGCATCGGCGGCGTGCTGTGCGCCCTGGGCCGCTTCGACGTGGGCGGACTGGCGATATTCGTCAACTACTCCCGACAGTTCTCCCGGCCCATCAACGAGATCTCCCAGCAGATGGCGACGATCTTCTCGGCCCTGGCCGGCGCGGAGCGGGTATTCACGATGATGGACAGGGAACCCGAGGCCCTGGAGGAGGGCCGGACCCGGATGCCCGACAAGCTGGAGGGCCACGTGATCCTGGACGACGTCAGCTTCGGCTATGTGCCGGAAAAGACGGTGCTGAAGCACATCAGCCTGTATGCCAAGCCGGGCCAGAAGATTGCCTTCGTGGGCTCTACCGGCGCGGGCAAGACCACCATCACCAACCTGCTGAACCGCTTCTATGACATCGATTCCGGCAAAATCACCATCGACGGCATCGAAATCATGGACATGCCCAAGAGCTACCTGCGCAAAAATATCGCCATGGTGCTCCAGGACACCCACCTGTTCACCGGCACGGTGATGGAGAACATCCGCTATGGCCGGCTGGACGCCACCGACGAGGAGGTCATCGCCGCAGCGAAGACCGCCAGCGCCGACAGCTTCATACGGCGGCTGTCCGACGGCTACGATACGATGATCGAGGGCGACGGCGCGAACCTGTCCCAGGGCCAGCGCCAGCTGCTGAACATCGCCCGAGCGGCCATCAGCAAGGCCCCGATCCTGGTGCTGGACGAGGCCACGTCCTCCGTCGATACCCGCACAGAACGGCACATCGAGGAGGGCATGGACCAGCTGATGAAGACCCGCACCACCTTCGTGATCGCCCACCGCCTGTCCACCGTGCGCAACGCCGACGCCATCATGGTGCTGGAAAACGGCGAGATCATCGAGCGCGGCGACCACGACGACCTGCTGGCCATGAAGGGACGGTATTACGAGCTGTATACAGGGAAGAGCGAGCTGAACTGATGCGAAAAACACTCGATTGCTTCTCGAAATCCAAAACCAGGGGACGCCAAACGGCGTCCCCTTATTGATTTAGTTCAGATTCGTCATCGTGCTGCCGCACCTCGGGCAGAGGGTACTGCCGCTGGAGCAGGTGGTGCCGCAGTTGGAGCACTGCCGAACGCGGTTGGGCCGCACCGGGTTCACCGGCCCGCAGCTGTAGCAGCCGCCGGTGGCGCTTGTAGCGGTGCCGTTGCCGGTGTTGCCCGTCGCTTCACCCACGGTTTCCAATGCGCAGGAGGACTGGGGGAACAGGGGCAGGCTGAAGAATTCATCACACACATTCTCCGCGAATTCCTCGCAGGGGGGAACCTGGCAGAAGCCGTAGGTGGGGATCAGGATGTCCACCTCGGCGAGCACCTTCAGCACGACGGTGACGCAGACGGTGATGTCGAAGGTGCAGTTGCCGATGTAAGTGCCGGATACGCAAATCGCGCTCACAAGGCTTTCCAGGGTAAAGGGGATGATGGAGTCGTCGGGGATGCACAGCAGTATGTCCTTGTTGACCTTGATGACGGTCTGGCCCATCCACTCCTGGCAGCGCTGGTCCAGGAACAGCACGTCCAGCGGCACGTCCACCGTGCAGCGCACCCGGGCGAACTGGGGCCGGTCGGTCATGCGCTCGACGGTCAGGTTCGAGATGCGACCCGCCGTGGTGGAGGAGCGGCAGCTCTCAAAGGTCCAGGCGCCGTAGGGGCGGGGCAGGGGACCGGGGTTGTTCTCGGCGTTCTGCACGGCCTCGTCGTGGGTGATGGGGATGCTGGCGGGCGGGCATTCGCAGTTGCAGCGGTTGCCGTCGCAATCGCAGGCGCAAGGGCGACCGCTGTTGCCCAGGCAGTCCGGGCCGGGCAGCACGGGCACGATGTTCTCGATGGTGATGCGCTGGTCGTCCAGCTGCTCCTGCTGCATGCAGCTGTCGTAGACGTTCTTGACCTGTACGCAAACGCGCTGGTTCAACCCGGAGAGTATGTTCCCGTTGACCACGCCGGGGCAGGTGTCCGAATTGGCGTTCTTATAGCTGTAGAAAGACATGAGCATTCCTCCTTGCGGGTTCGGGCGGCGGGATTGCCGGCCCACACTGCATCCTATGCCCACGAGACAAAAGGGTGCCGGCCCCGGGAAGAAGCCTGAAAAAAACGCCCCGCGACTGAAAGCTTCGGTCGCGGGGCATTGCGCCTGTCAGCAGCACTTGTTGGCGTACTTCTGGCGCACCTGGTTGATCTGCTGCTGATCGGCCTGCTGGGCGGGGTACCAGCCCTTCTGGGACATCTTCTGGTAGATGTCGCTCTGCATGCACAGGCTGTCGTTCAGCGCGGTATCGAAGGTGCTCTGCACGTTCTGGGTGGCGGACTCGATCGCGCCGTGCATATACAGGTCGCACACGCCCTTCGTGGTCAGCAGGATGTTTTCCATGATCGACTGATCGTTCATTTTGCTCGCCCCCTTACACAAGTTGATAGAATTTGCCGAAGAGCTCGCGGTGCTTGGACAGCATCCGGTTCACGCAGCTTTTCAGCTCGGGGTCGGTCAGCTGGCTCGCCGCCTGCTGGCACTGGCTGGTCAGAAACTGTTCATGCCCGAGGGCATCTTCGATATACTGCAATTCCTTGGGACTCATGTTCCCTCACCTCCTGAGGGTAGTATGGCCGGATGGGGCGGGGAGTATGCGTGAACTACTGATTTATCGAGCTATGCTCGATAAATCAGTAGTTCACGGCTTCGCATGTGGCCTGAAAAGCAGCGCATTCAAAAGCCCAAATACCACGGCGGCGGTGATGCCGGCGGCGGTGCGGGTGATGCCGCCGACGAAGGCGCCGATCAAGCCGTAGCGGTTCACCGCTTCGATGGCCCCCATGGCCAGGGAGTAGCCAAAGCCGGTCAGCGGCACCGTCGCGCCGGCACCGGCAAAGTCGGCCAAGGGCTTGTAGACGCCCACGGCGGTCAGCACGACCCCGGAGACCACGAACAGCACAAGTATGCGGGCATTGGTCAGCTTAGTTCGCATGATCAGAAGCTGGCCGACATCACAGATCAAGCCACCGACCACGAAGGCCTTCAGGAACATCCAAAGGGTATTCATACATTGCTCCTCTCTATGCAGGCGGCGTAGGCGATGCCCGGCACGCTCTGGCCCTGTTGGCTGCTGGTGGGGGAGAGCATGGCTCCGGAGCCCACCAGCAGAAGCCGGTTCAGCTCCCCGGCCTCCATCCGCTTCATCAGCCATGAGCAGCTGACGGAAGCCACGCAGCCGCAGCCGCTGCCGCCGGCGTGGGTGTCCTGCTCCTGATAGTACAGGCTTGCGCCGCAGTCGATCAGCTTTTCGGGGGGCAGATCAATGCCGGCCGCGTCGGCCAGCGCCAGCAGCAGATCCCGACCGATCCAGCCCAGGTCGCCGGTGGCGATCAGGTCATAGTCCTCCGCCGTGCGGCCCGTGTCGGACAGGTGGGCGGCGAAGGTGTCGAACACCGCCGGGGCCATGGCAGCGCCCATGTGGTTGGCGTCGGTGATGTTCAGGTCGATCACCCGCCCCACGGTGCCCGAAGCGACGCGCAGCGCGTTCTCATTGCCATTCGCCGCGAGCAGCGCTGCGCCGCAGGCGGTGGCGGTTCGGGAGGCCTGGGGCGGCTTCTGGGTGCCCAGCTCCAGCGGGAAGCGGAACTGGCGCTCCGCCGTGCAGAAGTGGCTGGAGGCGACGCAGAGGGCATTTTCAAGGAAGCTTCCCGAGATCAGCGCGGCGCCCATTACCAGGGCCTGTACAAAGGTGGAGCAAGCGCCGTACAGCCCGATAAAGGGGATGCCCAGCGTGCGCGCGGCGAAGGACGATGCGATGATCTGGTTGTTCAGGTCGCCGCCCAGCATGGCCTGCACGTCCTCATCGGACAGCTGCGCCTGATTCATGGCGTTTTTGGCGCAGCGGCGCACCATCTCCATCTCCGCCAGCTCCCAGCTCTTCTGCCCGAGAAGATCGTCCTCCAGCACCGTGTCGAACCAGCTTGCCAGCGGGCCGCGCCCCTCCTTGGGGCCGACGATGCTGGTGTGGGAAACGATGGCGGGGGGATGCTCGTAGACAAAGGTCTGCTCTCCGACATGGCTCACAGCACCCACCCCCTGACCAGCCAGTAGACGACGCCCACGATCACCGATGCGCCGATGCCGTAGGCCAGCACCGGCCCGGCCAGCGTGAACAGCCGCGCGCCGACGCCCATCACCGCGCCCTCCCGCTGGAACTCGATGGCTGGCGCGGCCACGGAGTTGGCGAAGCCCGTCACCGGTATGGCGGAGCCGGCGCCCGCGTATTTGCCGATGCGGTCGTAGACACCGATTCCCGTCAGCGTGGTGCCCAGGAAGATCAGGCAGCTGGTGGTGAACATCGGCGCGGTGACCTCGCCCAGGTTCAGCTGCTGGGCCCACAGCGTCAGCGCCTGCCCGATGCAGCAGATCAGCCCGCCTACCCAGAAGGCCCGCCAGTAGCCGAGGAGCATGCGGGAGGGCGGTGTGAGCTTGGATACCAGCTCATGGTATTCATCCGGTGTCAAGGGCTGTCGACTCATGGGCGCACCTCCCGTTCGTTGCGAAGGTCGTGCCTGCCCGAGCGCGTCGGCATGCGGATCTCGGTGAATAAGGCGGGCATGTCAGCGGTGGTGGTCGTTGAAGGTATGTTTTGTCGGTTCATGATGGTGATCCTTTCCTGTTTTGATGCCTGTCGTCGGTAGTATGCTTCGATTGCAGATGAATTATGAACGCGCGCAGGCAAGAGAAAATGAATAGAGCGTTCCATACTGGTGTTGCTTTCGATTCAAAAAACAAAAGAAGGGGACCGAAGTGGTACCCCTATAGACGATATCTCCTTGATCAGATCTTTCACCTTGGGATCGGCCTTCTGCTGGAAAATCGGCAATCCCGGAGCAGGCGAGAGGCTCTTTTCAAGCTTTCCCTGGAGCTTTGCAACACTTTGATTATGCTGTGTCACGTGCGATCTCAAATCCTTTTTCGATATGAGATAGATATGCATCATCGTAGTTCTGGGACAGGACGATCTCGGTGGTCGCACAGATGCCATACAGGTTTATGGATTGTGTATACCTTCACTCCAGCGCCAACAGCCGCACCTGCTCAACCCCCTCAATCCCACTCAGCTCTTCCACCATGTCGTCGATGCCCCGGCTGAGCTGGGACAGGTCGATGGACAGCATGATGCTGGCCTTGCCGCGGATCGGCAGGCTCTGGGTGATGGTCAGTATGTTGGCGTTGCAGGCAGAGAGGGTGTTGATGACCTTCGAGAGCATGCCCGCCCGGTGGTTCAGCTGGAGCATCAGCGAGGCCTTGCGCCCGACCGTCAGCTGGCTGGGCTCCAGGATCTTGTCCTTGTATTTGTAGTAGGTGCTTCTCGAGATGCCCGCCGCATTCACGGCGTCGATCACTTGGGTATAGACGCCGGATTCCAGCAGCCGCCGGGCCTCCACCACCTTGATGAAATAGTCGGGCAGCGCCGATTTTTCCACGATCAGGTAATCGTTGAGCATGTTCATAACGAGCCTCCGGCAGTGTTTGATGCCTTCATTATATCCCGCGGACGGGCGTCCGTCAATCCCGGACGCGAAAAGACGCCTGTGTCGGAAATGAAAAAAACGCTGCGGGAGGTTTACAAACCTGGCCGGACGTGGTATAATAGCTTCTGCAAGCGTTATAGGGGAGGGAAGCCGTTATGCCGCAAAAGGGCGTCAAGGTCGTCGCGCAGAACCGCCGCGCCCGGCATGATTACTTCGTCCTGGAGACCTGGGAGGCGGGCATCGAGCTGAAGGGCACGGAGGTCAAGTCGATCCGCCTTGGCAAGTGCAGCCTGAAGGATTGCTACGCCGCGGTGAAGAATGGCGAGATGCTGGTGTACGGCATGCACATCAGCCCCTATGAGAAGGGCAGCTATTTCAATACCGATCCCCTTCGCCCCAAGCGCCTGCTGATGCACAAGGCGGAGATCCGCAAGGCCCATCAGGGCGTGATGCAGCAGGGCCTGGCGCTGATTCCGCTGAGCGTGTACCTGAAGGACGGACGCATGAAGCTGGAGCTGGCGCTGTGCAAGGGCAAGAAGCTGTACGACAAGCGGGACGACATGGCCAAGCGCGACGCCCAGCGCGACATCGAACGCACGATGCGCGCCAGGGGATGATTTCAGGAAGGAGCAACAGTTCACACCTTCCACCGACTCGGGGCCGTATTTTGGTTTCGACGGGGATGCGGAGGGACAGAGAAGCGAGCGGCGGCCCTGAACCGCCTGACAACGGGAAACAAATTGAACTGACAACTACGATAACGTAGCTTTCGCCGCCTAATCGGCGATCGTCGACCCTAAGCCTCCTGCGGCGTAGGCCATCGGCGTCGTAAAAGCAGGGAACCAGCCGCCTCAAGCTTTGCGGACGGTGGGATTTTATGAAGCTACTGAAGCCGGAATCCTGTCTGTGGGAGTCCGGTGGAGGGAATGTCAATATACAGACTGCGCTCGGAGATGCTCTGGTCTTCTGGTCTTCGGACAGGGGTTCGACCCCCCTCGGCTCCACTATTATTTAGGACCTGGTCGTCAGATCAGGCCCTGTTTTATTTAGATGCCTGACAAATCCACTCATTTTACATAACAGGAAAGGGCGTGTTACTTTGAAGAAGGTGCTGGATAACGGTCGCCTGACCTTCCTGCTGGAAGGTCGCATTGATTCGACCAATGCCTCGGCGTTCGAAGAGGAGATCATGGCCGCTGTGAACGAAGCGTCAGACGGGGAAATCACGATCGACGCGGAGAAGCTGGCGTACATCTCTTCGGCGGGACTGCGGGTACTCTTGAGTCTGTTGGGCAGCGTAAAAAAGCCCCGCTCGTGTTGAATGTATCCCCGGTGGTCTATGACATCTTCGATGTCACGGGATTCACCAAGCTGTTGAACGTGAAGAGGCGCCCGCGGGAGATCAGCGTAGAGGGCTGCGAAGAGATCGGCTCGGGGGCCTATATATTCCATGAACCGTTCGCCAGCGCGTTACTGGCGCTGTATGAAAAACACCCTCCGCAAGCGCTTGCGGAGGGCGTCGTCACGTGATGTCACTTGACCACGCTGAGGCCGGCGACGACGACCTTTACCTGCTTGAGCAGGGTGGTGATCTCGTCCAGGTTGATCTTCGGCATCGGCAGGATGCGGATGATCTGGTAGCCGCCCTGGATATAGACGAGGAGTATCAGGACGATGCCGGCGATGGGGATGAAGATGTCGATCAGCTTGTTCTTGTGGGTGCGGGTGTAGGAGAACAGCAGCACGAAGGGCGGCAT
>JAZOUD010000116.1:0-4212 GCA_045658005.1 Clostridia bacterium
TAGCCGTCGGCCCCCTTGGACGCGCTCCAGGTCAGCCGGATGCCCGACCGCTTCGCCTTCGCCTCCTTGATCTTCGGCGCCGGCAGATCCTGCCACAGGTGCTTTTCCCTGTCAAAGGGCAGTATCCAGCTGTCGATCAGCCTGTCGTAATCCCTGCCCGCCGTGTCCCAGTCCTCATAGCCCGCCTGCCCACGCTTGTCGGCGAAGTAGTAATGCTCCACGAGGTATTTCGCCATATATTGGGTTACCTTATACGAACCGCGGATATTGACATGGCCCGGGTCATAGAAATCCCTGTGCAGATCGATGCCGACGTCCTCGTATTCCGCCCTCATATCCAGGCAGGGAAAACCGCGGCTTTCCAGCACATCCGTCATCACGTTCAAATAGCCCTGATTCTGCTCTTTGATCACCTGGGGCACCTTGACGAACAGCACGTTCACATGCTCCCGTTCGAGATAGTCCAGCAGGTCCGTAAATATCTGCATAGTATCCTCCGCAGGCTCTACGCGGATGTCGGAGAACATGAAGCGATCGGAATAATCGACCGATTTGTTGGTAAATGAACCGGCGCTTGTGGAGCTCTTGTACCTGTCCTCTCTTGTGCCATAGGACCAGGATTGCAATTCGCTCCAGCGGCTGTGGAAACGGATAAAGGGAAACAGCAGCTCCAGCTGCTGGGCAAAGGTAAGGCCCGATAGCTTTGACAGGCTGCTGACGAACCTGATTTTATCCAGGGTTAAAGGCATATAATCGAGAACGATATGGAAATTCTCGATCGAATCCACCGCATGCTTGTACTTGAAGGTATTGAGATTGATGATATAGAGCGCGTCCGGCTGCGTCTTGCGCGCCTCTGTGATCAAATAGGTAAAGCTTGTGATCGGCAAGGAGCTGAATGAAAGGTTATATACTGCGATTCCCGATTCCTGCCAGCCTATCGCAGGTTGCCAGAACTTATGGACGCTGCTTGCGCCGACAAATACGGCGTCAAGGGCCCCCTTTTCTTCCTTGAAGAAGCCCTTTGCCCGCATATAGATCGCCACTTTATTGTTGCCGAATATCCTTCCGGGTATGGCGCAAACGGCGATTGCGAGCACCAAAAGAAACGCAACAGACCGAAGTATAATTTTGCCCGTTTTCATCCTGTAGTCCCTTCAAAACTGAGATTGCTGTTATTATAGTATACACAGCGATGGTTACAGTTGCATTTCATATTAATTGTTTTTATGCAATTCCCTACACCTTAAAAAAACAAATCTTGCATCATTCCCCGTTAGATGTTAAAATGGACTCACTTGAAAAGCCCCTGTATCGAAACCGTCAAGCAATCATCGAAAGGAAGATCATCCATGTCCAAGACCCGGGAAGAGCTGCTCGCCCTGCTGAACGGCGAAAACGCGCTGGAAAACCTTGAAAAGCTGCTGGCCACGGAGGAACTGCCCCCGGTGGCTCGGGACGTGAACAACCACATCCACACCACCTATTCCTTCTCGCCCTACAGCCCCACGGCGGCGGTGTACTTTGCCCGTGCGGCGGGCCTGTGCACCTGCGGGCTGATGGACCACGATTCCATCGCCGGCGCCAATGAATTCCTGGCGGCGGGGATGGTCGCCCGCATGGGCGCGGCCATCGGCATGGAGTGCCGCGGTTCCTTCACGAACACCCCCCTTGCCGGTCGCAAGCTGAACAACCCTGACCAGAAGGGCGTCGTATACATGGCGCTGCACGGCGTGCCCCACGACCGCGCTGCCGAGCTGAACGCGTTCTACGCCCCCTACCGGGAAAAGCGGAACGTGCGCAATCGCAAGATGGTGGACGCCATCAACGGCATGATGGGCAAATACGGCGTGACCATCGACTTCGAAAGGGACGTGCTGCCCCTGTCGAACTTCGCCAAAGGCGGCTCCGTCACCGAGCGCCACCTCTCCAGCGCCCTGGCCTTCCGGATGATCGACGTCATCGGCAAGGGCGAAAAGCTGGTGAAGTTCATCAGGGAGGAGCTGCAGCTGCCCATCTCCGGCAAGATCGAGGGCTACCTGCTGGACGAGTCCAACCCCCACATGATGTACGACCTGCTGGGCTGGATCAAGAGCCAGCTGATCAGCCGCTTCTACATCGACGCCACCGACGAGTGCCCCGACGTGCGCGAGCTGCTGGCTCTGTCCGAACGGATGGGAGCAATCTCGGCCTACGCCTACCTGGGCGACGTGGGCAACAGCGTGACCGGCGACAAGAAGGCCCAGAAGTTCGAGGACGACTTCCTGGACGAGTTGGTGGAATACGTGGCCGGCCTGGGCTATCGGGCCATCACCTACATGCCCAGCCGCAACACCAAAGCGCAGTTGCGCCGGGTGCGTGCCCTGTGCGAGAAGTACCACCTGTTCCAGATCAGCGGCGAGGACATCAACCAGCCCCGCCAGAGCTTCGTCTGCCAGGCCCAGCGTGACCCGGAATACGCCAACCTTTACGAGGCCACCTGGGCGCTGATCGCCCACGAGTGGCGGGCCACCGAAAATCCCGAAGACGGCCTGTTCAGCGCCAAATCCATCGAAAGGTGGCCCGATCTCAATGAACGGGTGAAGGCGTTCGCCGGCTTCGGGGAAGCGATGGCGCGGTAAATCCGGGTTATACTATTGACCTCCGCCCCAAAACCCTCTATAATGTAGCAATATCGTATATATCAATTGGGGCGGGCCGTCCGTCCCCGGGAGAAAGGCTGATGACAGGTATGAACACTGAGCTTTTGACGCTGTTGGAGAAGGACGCGCGACTGACGCCGGCGCAGCTGGGAACGATGCTGGGCCGGGACGAGCAGAGCGTCTCCGACGAGATCGCCGAATACGAGAAGAACCACATCATACTGGGCTATCCGGCGCTGATCGACTGGACCAAGACCGACGACGAGCTGGTGACGGCGCTGATCGAGGTGCGCATCTCCCCCCAGAGGGGCGACGGCTTCGACCGCATCGCCGAGCGCATCTATCAGTATGAGGAGGTGGAGAGCCTCTACCTGATGTCCGGCTCCTACGACCTGGCCGTCACCATCACCGGCCGAAGCCTTCGGGCGGTGGCGGAATTCGTGCACGCGCGGCTGGCCGTCATCGACGGCGTGACCGGCACGGCCACCCACTTCATACTGAAGAAGTACAAGGAGAAGCACCACCTGTACACCAAGCTGCCGGAGCAGGAAGAGAGGGTATTGTTCGTATGATCGACTATGAAGCCGCGCTGTCGCCCCGCGTAAAGGGCATCGCCCCCTCGGGCATACGCAAGTTCTTCGACCTGCTCGAAAACATGGATTCCAGCGACGCCATCTCCCTGGGCGTGGGCGAGCCCGATTTCGTCACGCCCTGGCACATACGGGACGCGGGCGTCTACGCGCTGGAGAAGGGCTTCACCAAGTACACCTCCAACGCCGGCCTGATGGAGCTGCGCAGGGAGATCTCCAAATATATGCTGCGCCGCTTCGGCCTGAGCTACGACCCCGCAGGGCAGATGGTGGTGACCGTGGGCGGCAGCGAGGGCATCGACATCGCCGTGCGGGCCATCGTGAACCAGGGGGACGAGGTGATCATCCCCGTGCCCTCCTTCGTGTGCTACGGCCCCATCGTGGAGCTGGTGGGCGGCGTGCCTGTGTTTGTCGAAACCAAGGCTGAAAACGAGTTCAGGCTGACCGCCGACGAGCTGCGAAACGCCATCACCCCCCGCACCAAGCTGCTGGTGCTGCCCTTCCCCAACAACCCCACCGGGGCCATCATGGAACGGAGGGACCTGGAGGCCATCGCCGAGGAGCTGCGGGACACCAACATCATCGTGCTCTCCGACGAGATCTACGCCGAGCTGACCTATGGCGGGCGGCACATGTCCATCGCCAACATCCCGGACATGTATATCCGCACGCTGGTAGTGAACGGCTTTTCCAAGGCCTACGCCATGACGGGTTGGCGTATGGGATACGTCTGCGGCCCGAAGGATCTCATCCCTAGAACCGTAGTTGATGCACATATTCACTTGAGAGTCGGCAAATTCCGCAGATTCCCGGCTGGCTTCCTCTGCCAACTGCTGAAGCTCAGGGCTCAGCGCAGAGAGATCTCCGAAGAAACAGATACGAACATGGTTCTTCTGCATATCCCGGATGGCCTCGGTCAGATAGTCCTTCATCAGGGACATGATCTTTGTGACCTCTTCCTGAGGACGCTTCCAGTTTTC
>JAZOUD010000117.1:0-5407 GCA_045658005.1 Clostridia bacterium
TAAGACCGCTGGCCTCCGACTTATCATTGAGAACTACCAGGAGCTGAAGGACAAGCTGCTCAAGCACGGCTATCAGTTCTACAGCCAGACGGACACGGAAGTGGCCATCAAGCTGGTCGACTATTATTACAAGAAGTACAAGATCGGCCCTATCGACGCGATCGCCAAGACTATGGTCCGTATCCGCGGTTCTTATGCGCTGGAGCTGATGTTCAGGGATTATCCCGGCGAGATCTATGCCGCCCGCAAGGATTCCCCGATGATCATCGGCATGGGGGAGGGGGAGACCTTCCTGGCCTCCGACGTGCCGGCGATACTCAAGTACACCCGCAGCGTGTACTACATCGGCAACCTGGAGGTGGCGCGGCTGTGCCCCGGCGAGGTCACCTTCTTCGACCTGAACGGCGATGAAATCCAGAAGCAGCTGACCGAGGTCACCTGGGACGCCGAGGCGGCGGAAAAGGGCGGCTACGAGCATTTCATGATCAAGGAGATCCACGAGGAGCCCGCCGCCGTGCGCGATACGCTGAACAGCGTGATCCACGAGGGCCGGATCGACCTGAGCGCCGCAGGCCTGACCGACGCGTGGCTTTCGGACGTGTGCCAGGTGCACATCGTGGCCTGTGGCTCGGCCTGGCACGTGGGCATGGCGGCACAGTACGTGATCGAGGATCTGGCCGGCGTGCCCGTGCGGGTGGAGCTGGCCTCGGAGTTCCGCTATCGCAGGCTGCTGCTGCCGGCGGACGCGCTGGTGATCGTGATTTCCCAGTCGGGCGAGACGGCGGACAGCCTGGCCGCTCTGCGCCAGGCGAAGCAGTGCGGGGCGCGCACGCTGGCGGTGGTGAACGTGGTGGGCTCCACCATCGCCCGGGAGGCCGACAACGTGCTGTACACGCTGGCAGGCCCGGAGATCGCCGTGGCCACCACGAAGGCCTATTCGGCCCAGCTGGCGGCGATGGACGCGCTGGCCGTGGCCCTGGGCCGGGCGAAGGGCGCGCTGGACGATGAGGCCTGCGAGCACTACGTGCAGGAGCTGCTGGCCCTGCCGGACAAGATCGCCCGGGTGCTGGAGGACAAGGAGCGCATCCAGTGGTTCGCGGCAAAATTCGCCAACGCCCACGACATATTCTTTATCGGCAGGGGCCTGGACTACGCCATCAGCCTCGAGGGCAGCCTGAAGATGAAGGAGATCAGCTACATCCACTCCGAGGCCTATGCCGCCGGCGAGCTGAAGCACGGCACCATCAGCCTGGTGGAGGACAACACGCTGGTCATAGGCGTGCTGACCCAGGACGACCTGTTTGAAAAGACCGTCAGCAACATGGTAGAGTGCAAGGCCCGTGGCGCCTACCTGATGGCCCTGACCAGCTACGGCCACTACAGCGCCGAGGACACCGCCGACTTCACCGTCTACGTGCCCAAGGCCGACCCCCACTTCATGGGCAGCCTGGCTGTGGTGCCGCTGCAGCTGCTGGGCTACTACACCAGCGTCGCGCGAGGGCTGGATGTGGACAAGCCGAGAAACCTGGCCAAGAGCGTCACAGTTGAATGAGGAATGGGGAATGATGAATAGCTATTCATTCCCAATGCCCCATTCCCAATTCCTAATTATATGGAGGTAGCCATGTATACGATCAACGATTTGTTTGACCTGAACCATACCCTTGCGGCAGATTACCTGCGCGCTTTCAAGTACCCCTGGGAGGCGCTGAAGGGGATCAAGGATTTCATCCTCGCTCTGGGGCCGACCCTGGGGGAGGACTATGAGGAGGTCTCGGAGCATGTCTGGGTGCATAAGACGGCGAAGGTGTTTCCGTCAGCCTGGCTGGGCGCGCCCTGCATCATAGGGCCCAATACCGAGGTGCGGCACTGTGCCTTCGTGCGCGGCTCGGCGCTGGTGGGCGCGGACTGCGTGGTGGGCAACAGCTGCGAGCTGAAGAACGTGATACTGTTCGACCACGTACAGACGCCCCATTACAACTATGTGGGCGATTCCATACTGGGCTATTACAGCCACATGGGCGCGGGCTCGATCACCAGCAACGTCCGTTCGGACAAGCAGCTGGTGGTGGTGCACGCCCCTGAGGGCGGCATCGGGACTGGCATCAAGAAGTTCGGTGCGATGCTGGGCGACTATGTGGAGTGCGGCTGCAATTCGGTGCTGAACCCCGGCACCGTGGTGGGCCGCCACAGCAACATCTACCCCACCTCCTGCGTTCGCGGCGTCGTGCCGGAGAACAGCATCTACAAGAACACGGGAGAGATCGTCGGGAAATTCTGATTTGTCGCGGGGCGACAAATCAGAATTTGACCAACAATAACAGAGGAGTGAATTTGTTATGCGCGTTGTCATTCAGGAAAATTACGAGAAGATGTGCAAGTGGGCCGCAGCCTACATTGCCGCGAAGATCAATGCCCACAGGGGCGACAGGCCCTTCGTGCTGGGGCTGCCCACCGGCTCCTCGCCCCTGGGCGTGTACGCCGAGCTGGCCCGGATGAACAAGGCCGGCGAGGTCTCCTTCAGGAACGTGGTGACCTTCAACATGGACGAATACCTGGGCCTGCCCCGGGAGCACGACCAGAGCTACTGGTACTTCATGTGGTCCAACTTCTTCGATCACATCGACATCCCCAAGGCCAACGTGAACATCCTCGACGGCATGGCCAAGGACCCCGAGGCCGAGTGCGCGGCCTATGAGGCGAAGATCGCCTCCCTGGGCGGCATCGACCTGTTCCTGGGCGGCATCGGTGTGGACGGCCACCTGGCCTTCAACGAGCCCTTCACTTCCCTGACCAGCCGCACCGGCGTGCGCGTGCTGACCAGCGACACCCGCATCGTCAACAGCCGCTTCTTCGGGAACGACCCGGAAAAGGTGCCCGCGAAGGCGCTGTCCGTGGGCATCGGCACGGTGATGGACGCCCGCGAGGTGCTGATCCTGATCAACGGCCACAACAAGGCCCGGGCGCTGGCAGCCTCTGTTGAGGGCGGCGTCAGCCAGAAGTGGACCTGCTCCGCGCTGCAGACCCATCCCAATGCCATCATCGCCTGCGACGAGCCCGCCTGCGGCGAACTGACGGTGGATACCTACAAGTACTTCCTGGACATCGAGAAGGCGGAGAGGCTGTAATTATGGGAAAATATTTCGGCACTGACGGCTTCCGGGGAGAGGCCAATGTCACACTCACGGCGGACCACGCCTATCAGGTGGGGCGCTTCCTGGGCTGGTACTACAGCCAGCAGCGGCGCTTCGCCGGTAACCGGGAGAACGCGAAGATCGTTATCGGCAAGGACACCCGCCGCTCCTCCTACATGTTCGAATACGCGCTGATTGCGGGCCTGACGGCCAGCGGCGCGGACGCCTACATGCTCCACGTCACCACTACGCCCAGCGTGGCCTGGGTCACTCATGCCGACGAATTCGATTGCGGCATCATGATCTCGGCCTCCCATAACCCGTTCTACGACAACGGCATCAAGCTGCTGGACGCCAACGGTGAGAAGATGGGCGAGGACACCATCAAGCTGATCGAGGATTACCTGGACGGCAAGCTGAACGTGTTCGGCCAGCAGGTGAAGGAGTTGCCCTTTGCCCTGAAGGAGCACATCGGCGAAACCGTGGACTACGTCAGTGGCCGCAACCGCTACGTGGGCTACCTGATCAGCCACGGCCTGTACAGCTTCCGCGGCCTGCGGGTGGGCCTGGACTGCGCCAACGGCGCTTCCTGGATGATCGCCAAGGCCGTGTTCGAGGCGCTGGGCGCCCGCACCTTCGTGATGGGCGCGGAGCCCAACGGCACAAACATCAACAATGGCGTGGGCTCCACCCACATCGAAGCCCTCCAGCAGTTCGTGCTGGACAACCACCTGGACGTGGGCTTCGCCTACGACGGCGACGCGGACCGCTGCCTGGTGGTGGACGAGAAGGGCGACGTGCTCACCGGCGACCACATCATGTACGCCTACGCCTGCTACATGCAGGATCGGGGAAAGCTGGTGGACAAGCCCGTGGTGGCCACGGTGATGAGCAACTTCGGCCTGTTCAAGGCGCTGAACGAGCGGGGCATCGACGTGGTCAAGACCAAGGTGGGCGACAAGTACGTCTACGAGTACATGACCACCCACGGCTGCCGCCTGGGCGGCGAGCAGAGCGGCCACATCATCTTCTCCAAGTACGCCACCACCGGCGACGGCATACTCACGTCCCTCAAGATGATGGAGTGCATGCTGGCCCGCAAGAAGAAGATGAGCGAGCTGTGCGAGGGCTTCCAGATGTACCCTCAGGAGCTGATCAACGTAAGAGTCTACGACAAGGCCGAGGCCCAGGCCGACCCGGACGTGCAGGCCGCCGTCAAGGCCGTGGCCGACCAGCTGGGCGAGAAGGGCCGCATCCTGGTGCGGGAATCCGGCACCGAGCCGGTGGTCCGCGTGATGGTGGAAGCCGAGAGCGACGACATGTGCCTCGAACTGTGCCAGCGGGTCGTGGACGTGATCAAGAGCAAGGGGCACGCGGTGAAGGACTGACATTATCTATAGCTTGAAGCTATAACCTACGATAATAATAGAGTATTGGACAAATCACGCCTCCTGCGGTATGCTTTATTCAACGAAGCAAGCAAGGAGATGATGGCGATGACGAGGCAGCTAAGAAGGCTGTTGCTGGTCGCGCGGATGGCCACCGACCGAATGTGTCGATGTCTGCAAAGCGAATCACCATCATCGATACCGACAGGAGGCTATATAAATGTCTGATATTCGTTCTTCCAAAAATTGGGCCTTTGAAACCCGCCAGCTGCACATCGGCCAGGAGAGCGCCGATCCCGTCACTGACGCCCGGGCGGTGCCGATTTACGCGTCCACGTCCTTCGTGTTCCACAACAGCCAGCACGCCGCCGACCGCTTCGGCCTGCGGGACGCCGGCAACATCTACGGGCGGCTGACCAACCCCACCAACGACATCTTCGAGCAGCGCATCGCCTCGTTGGAGGGGGGCGCTGCGGCACTGGCGGTGGCCAGCGGCGCGGCGGCCATCAGTTACACCTTCCAGGCGCTGGCCCGCTCCGGCGAGCACATCGTCGCCTCCAAGACCATCTATGGCGGTACCTATAACCTACTGGCCCACACGCTGCCGCTGACCAGCGGCATCACCACCACCTTCGTGGACATCGACGACGCGGACGCGGTGAAGGCCGCCATCACGCCGAGTACCAAGGCGGTGTTCATCGAGACCCTGGGCAATCCCAATTCCAACATCGCCGACATCGAAAAGCTGGCCGGCATCGCCCACGCCGCGGGCCTGCCGCTGGTGGTGGACAATACCTTCGCCACGCCGTATCTCGTGCGGCCCATCGACTACGGCGCGGACATCGTGGTCCATTCCGCCACCAAATTCATCGGCGGCCACGGCAC
>JAZOUD010000118.1:0-38062 GCA_045658005.1 Clostridia bacterium
GATCTCCTCGTCCCTGCCCTTGATGTCCCAGATCCGCCAGGGGGCGATCACGGGCATGTCCGGCGCGAAGGCCTTGATGGCCAGCTCGAAGCGCACCTGGTCGTTGCCCTTTCCAGTGCAGCCGTGGCAGATGGCGTCCGCGCCTTCCTTTTTGGCGATCTCCACCAGCCGC
This sequence comes from Clostridia bacterium, assembly GCA_045658005.1. Lineage (GTDB taxonomy): Bacteria > Bacillota > Clostridia > Christensenellales > Aristaeellaceae > UBA2862. The sequence continues at coordinate 173 of JAZOUD010000118.1, forward strand.
TTGGCGATGATGGGCCGGGCGAAGGAGGTGCCCAGCAGGTAGGTGTTCTCGTACTTCGCGCCCATCTGCATCGAGGGAATCACGACCTCCTCGATGAATTCCTTGTTCAGGTCCTCGACGTACAGCTTGGAGGCGCCGGTCTTCAGGGCCTTCTCCTCAAGGCCGTCCAGCTCGCCCACCTGGCCCACGTTGCCGGAAACCGCGATGACCTCGCAGCCGGGATAGTTTTCCTTCAGCCAGGGGATGATGATGCTGGTGTCCAGCCCGCCGGAGTAGGCCAGTACGATCTTCTTGTATGCCTTGTTGGTCTTCTTCTTCATAGCTATCGCTCCTTGTCGCCCGTGGGCGCTTGTTTTCGTTCGACTGTGTATATTATAGGCCGTTTTTATGCAAAGTCAAGCCCCATAACCGCCTGTTTCAGTTAATATTATGCATATTAAATGTATATCAATGCATAAATATTAAGCCTGGCGCAGTATGTCCGGTATGGCCAGCACGTTGTTGGTATCCAGGGTCTTGTAATCCACCGAACCGCCGGTGACGGCATTTTCGCGCTCGGACAGCGCGTCCAGTGCCTCCCAGGGCGCCAGGCAGGCGTGGGTCAGGTCCTCGGTGTTCTTGGCGATGCGCTTCAGCGTGCCCTTGCGGTACATTTCGCAGCGCCGGGAAAACTCTTCGTCGCTCATGGGTGTGTAGCCCATCGCCAGATAGAACGCGCACCAGCGCAGGTGCTCCGCGCGGGACAGGTTTTCCAGCACCTGGGGGGCTGGGGGCCAATTTCCCGCCAGCGCGTCCTCCCGGCTGACGTTCGCAGCCTTCAGGAAGGCGGGGAAGAAGTCCACCGCGGCGCGGCAGCTGGCCCGGCTGAATGGGTCGCAGGTCCTCCAGTCCGCCTCGGGGGAGGGGCCGCCGCAGTAGACGTGGTTCAGTACCATGGCGGTCCGGTCCATGCTTCGCACGTCCACGCTGTCGAGGCGGTATTCCACGTCGTCGATCAGCGCGGCATCGGGGGTGCACTGCACCACGCAGGGGCGATTGGGCCGGTTTCCGTACAGCCTGTGCAGGTTGTCGGCCAGCTCGGCGTTCTGCTTCCGGCTGCTGGTGCACAGCGCGATCACATCCGGGGTGTTCTCGGCGAGACGCCGGTAGAACAGGGTTGAATCGGCGTCGGCGGCGTGCAGGGTGATGTCATAGGCCTTAAGCAGCGCGGGGTAGCAGGCCTCCGCGAAGCCCCGCAGGTCATCCATGCGGCGGTCGAAGACCTCGGCATGGAAGGCGCTGCCCTCAAACTGGCCGTTTATGATCCATTGCCGGAGCATGGCCGTGCCCATCTGGCCGAAGCCCACCACCGCGACGCGGAAGTCGCCCCGGGCGCGTCCGTCGGCGTCGAAGGACAGGAAATCCCAGGGCGGGCGCTTCTCCACCACCAGCCGGGCGATCAGCTCGTACTGGTTGCAGGCGAACAGCGTCCCGTAGCCGTAGCGATCCCCCTGGGCCAGCAGCCGTGCGGCACGATCCTCCGACACGCCCAGCAGGAACAGGCTGGTGACATTGGGACTGACGCCCCGCGCCTGCAGGGCGGGCAACAGCGCTTCGGCATAGCGCAGGTTCCGGCCGGGGTCGCTGCCGATGCAGTATACGTCCACCGGCCTGCGGTCGCCCTTCACGCCGATGCCCTCCAGAAACCTTTCGTCGGCGCAAAGGTTTCTTCCGCCGGGGAAGAGAACGGCGCCCTGGGAATCCGCCAGGGCGCCGAGCGATTCGTCGGTGCGCTCGGCGACCAGTACCATGGCGCGTCCCCTGCGCCGATCCCCGGCCAGCCGCAGGGTATCGGGGTTGGCGTCGTAGATCAGGCACAGGTCGCCCCAGCGCAGCATGGTCGTGCGCAGGCGCTTCATCATTCGCTTGCCCAGTACGGCGATGGCCGCGCTGGCCATCAGGTAGAAGGCCAGGAAGTGCCCCACCCAAAACAGGGTCGTCACCGCGCCGTGGTCGAACAGCGGCGCGGTGCGGATCGTGGAAAAATCGTTGACGCCGCCGAACATGCGGCATACGGCGAGCAGCGCCTTCAACACTGTGGATGCCGAGAAACCGTCCAGATAGCTGTAGCCATAGCCGTAGCAGAATATGCCCGAGGCGATGGCGACGACGGCGCACAGGCCCATGAGCCGGCCGTTGGCAGCCTTGCTTATGGAGAGACTCAGTATGGCCGCCAGGAAACAGACGGTGGTGAGCGAAATGACTAAAACGGCGTTGGTCATGGCTTTTCTTCCTCTGAAAGCGCGCCCAGCAGCAGCCAGGCGTTGTCGTCCTTGGCCCGTTCGGCTTTATCCAGCGCCTCGTAGGGCACCATCAACGGGTGCTCCCGGGCGTCGTTGTTCCGCGTGGGGGCGTAGCGCCAGTTGTACAGCGCGTGGAAAAGCACCCAGCGGTTGTGCTCGATCCTGCGGCAGCGCTCCCGCCCCTCGTCCGGCAGGGCTTCAAAGCGCTGGACCGCCCGCCGGCAAACCTCGGGGCTCAGCGCCTTCACGTCCGTCTCCGGCAGCAGCAGCCGCGCCTTGGTCAGCAGGTGGTCCGCCGCGGCGAAGTTCGAGCGCCTTAGGAAATCGGTAAGCGCTGCCCAGGGGGGCACGGGATAGTCCGCCTGGGCGCGGTACAGGCTGTGCATCTGTTGGGCCAGCCGGTTCAGCGACTGCTTCATCACCAGCTCGGGGGTGAACAGCGCGTCGCCCTGGCCGAAGTAGAAGGCCTCCTGCAGGCTCCGGGCGCTTCTCACGTCGATGGGCCCACGGGTGGGGCAGTACAGCTTCAGCTGGTGCAGGATCTCCAGGTTGGCGCGGTGGTCGTCGCCGCAGATCACGACGCGGTCCACGTCCCGCAGTAGGTCGGCATTGGCCCGCCAGCTCTCATCGTGGAAGCACAGCCCCGGCCCGATGTCCGCAAGCGCCAGCACCGCCCGGTGCAGCGCCCGCCAGCCCGTCCAATCGCCAAACAGCTCGAAGGCGCAGCCGGGCGGCGCGGTCAGCAGCCCCTGGTTAAGCAGCGCCCGGGCATAGCGCCCGCTGCCCACCAGGGCGACGCGCTCCCCGGCGCCGTTCCATGGGCGGGTTTGCCAGTAGAGCCTGGCGCAGCACTCGTATTCGTTGAAGGGAGTGACGTTTTCCCCCAACCCCTCGCCCAGGCCTTCCCCCCGGGTGTAGATGCTTATGGGCAGACCCTTGAGGGCCAGCGTATCGCGCTCGTTGGCCAGCGCGTCCTTGTCCATGGCAAAGAACACGCGCTCGCCCGACAGGGCATAGGCCTGGTCGAACAGCGCCTCGGGGCTGTAGCGCAGGGACAGCCCCGCCTGGGTCCTGCGGGAGGCCTTGCCCCTGCAGAACACGACCAGGCCGTCGTCCAGCCTGTCCGCCAGCGCCCGGGAGGCCGCGTTCTCATTGGAGAACACATACCAGCGCCGCTTGCGGCTGCGCCACAGCCGGAAGCCCGGCAGCAGCCGGTCGGTAAAGGACGCGGCGATCAGCCCGATCAGCAGCGCCAGCAGTCCGGTGCTCATAAGCAGGAAGACGAGCCCGATCAGCCTGCCCGGCAGCGTCTGGGGCGTGTAATCGCCGTAGCCCACCGTAGTGAGCGTCACCAGCGAATACCACAGCGCCTTGGGCAGCGTGTCGATGGGATTGTCTCCGCCGCGCTCCGCCCACATCAACAGCCCCAGCAGCAAAGCGTATACCGCCAGGGCGATGAGGAGGATGAGGAGCTTTCTGTGTTTGTTGTTCATGATTGTGGTCTGTAAATACTGATTTGTCGCGCTGTCGCGCAGGGATTAGGGAATAGGGATTAGGGATTAGGAGAAGCCGCGCACCGAGGTACCACGAGGAATAGAGCGACCGTTCCCGCGACGGAGCAGAGGTTTATTCGTGATTTATAGGATGGTGTTTGTTTCTACCATGCGCCAGCCACTATTTCTAATCCCTAATCCCTAATCCCTCTCCCTGACAAATCAGTATTTTACGCTCCCTCCAGCTTCTCGCACCCATCGTACATATTCGTGGTATCTCCCTGGCCGAAGGTCGCCGGGTCGCGGCCGATGCTCGTCAGCTCGGCGTCGCCGCTGAACATATCGGCCATGGTCTCGGCGGAGGAGGTGTCCCAGTGGGTCACCAGCAGCTCGGTGGCGTTGGGGCAGTTGTGGAAGGCGTTGGAGAAATTGGTCACGTGGCTTGTGTCCCAGTTCGACAGGTCCAGCCGGTACAGCAGCACGCAGTTGGCGAACAGGTACTCCATGTCCGTCACCTTGCCGGTGTTCCAGCCGGAGACGTCGATGTCGTCCAGGCAGTTGCAGCACCAGAACATGCCCCGCATGCTCTCCACGTTCGAGGTGTCGAAGCCCGACAGCGCCAGCGTATCAAGGCTTACGCAGTCCACGAACATGCCCCACATGTCCGTGACTTTTGAGGTATTGAAGCGGCTCACGTCCAGCGCCTCCAGGCTCTGGCAGTTGCAGAACATGTCCCGCATGCTGGTGACCTTGCCGGTGTCCCAGCCGGACACGTCCAGCGCGGTCAGGCTCTGGCAATCGGCGAACATGCGCTCCATGCTGGTGACCCGGGCGGTGTCGAAGCCGCTGACATCCACTGCGGCCAGGCTGTTGCAGCCATCGAACATGAACCGCATGTCGGTGACATGGCTGGTGTCGAAGCCGCTGATGTTCAGCTCGGCCAGGTTTGCGCAGTTGAAGAACATCTCGTTCATCCGGGTGACGTGGTGGGTGTCGAAGCTGCCCAGGTCCAGCTTTTCAAGGCTCCGGCATTCGAGGAACATGGAATTCATGTCGGTGACGTGGCCGGTGTCAAAGCCGGAGACATCCACGCTCTCCAGCGATTCGCAGGTGTGGAACATAAAAGCCATGCTATCCACCTTGCGGGTGTCGAAGCCCGACAGGTCCGCCGACTTCAGGCTTCGGCACCCCTCGAACAAACTTCCCATGCCCTGTACGTTGGCGGTGTTCCAGGCGGACAGGTCAACCGACTCCAGCGACCGGCAGCCGAAGAACATGGCGCCCATCCAGACGACGTTGTCGGTGCACACGCCGGTGAAGTCGATCTGCTTCAGATTATGGCAGTCCCGGAACATATTCTCGATATTCGTGCGCTGGGACAGGTCGACGCAGCCGTTGAAGGTGATGGATTCCATGCTGCTGTAGTCGGAGAACAGGTGGGGGTCGTCGGTGTCCACGATCTTCACGCCGCCGTCGCCGGCGATGGTCAGGTCAAACAACTCGCCATTGGGGGTTGTCCAGGCCAGCACCCGTCCGTCCCCGGCCTCGGACACGTCCCAGGCGTCCTCCGGCGCGCCCTCCAGCGACGGCTGGAAGGTGATGGAGGCGATGTCCATGCGCCGCAGGTCCTCCCGGCCCAGCACCGGGCCCTCCCGGCGCACCAGGTGGGAGGCGTCGTCGTCATCGTCGTAGGGCGCGTTGCTCTCGTCGATCAGGTGGGAGAGCACCGGGAAGTCGGTGTCCTTCACCACCTGCGGCGCGGGTTCGACCGTGGGCTCGGGGGTGGGGGCCTCGGTGGGCGCCACGGTGGACTCGGGTGTCGGTTCCACAGTGGGCTCCGCCGTCGGTTCGACGGTAACCTCCACGGTGGGCTCCGGCGCCGGGACGCCCTCCGGCTTCCTGCTGCCCTTCAGCAGCAGCACGCTCACCAGCGCCAGCGCCACCACCGCCACGGCGATGGCGATGGGCAGCACGGGGGATTTCTTCTTTTCCTTCTGGACGACGGGCTGGGCGCTCAGGTAGCGCCCGCACAGCCGGTTGATGCTCTCCTCAAAGTACTCGGTGGTGCAGGTCAGCCCGTTCTGGTAGCGCACGTCGTCGATGTCCGGGGGCAGCTGCTCCGGGAAGGTGAAGCCCTTCAGCATGATCGGAACGATGTTCTTCTTGCTCCGCAGGGCCTCGGCGATCTCCTTGCGCACCCAGTCGTTTTCCTCGTTGCAGCGGTCCAGCGCGCCGGGGGAGAGGATCAGAACGAAATCCTTGCAGGACTGGATCGAGCTGAGCAGCGCCTCGTTGAACTTGCCCGCGCGCAGCACCTCCAGGTCATAGAACACGTTGTAGCCGCGCTCCTTCAGGGCCTGGTAGAAGTACATGGCCGTCATGTCGCCGCCGTCCCGGCGATAGCTGATGAAAACGTCGCACTCGCGGACGGACGGGTTGGATGTATTTTGATTATCCTTCATGGTGGTTACGGGCAGCGGCGCTGCCCTGCCTCCTTCCGTAATGTGGTCGTGTTGGGAAATGCTGACATTCTATATTATTATACATTATAAGTCATCTGATTTTTTAAGACAATAACCGCCACCGTTTTACGGTGGCGGTTTACAAATTATTTACAGAATTTGTCCCTTCGGGTCGCTTCAAAGAAGGCGTTCAGCAAAGCGCTGCATTCTTCGGCCAGCACGCCGCCATCGCTCTTGCAGAAGTGGGGGAAGGCGGGGTCCTCGCAGATGCGGTACAGGCTGCCGGCGCAGCCCTGGCCGGGGTCCGCCGCGCCGTACACCAGCCGTCCCACCCGCGCCTGCACGATGGCCCCGGCGCACATGGGGCAGGGCTCCAGCGTGGCGTAGAGGGAGCAGCGGTTCAGCCGCCAGTCGCCCGCCGCGGCGCTGGCCCGACGGATCGCCAGCAGCTCGGCGTGGGCGGTGGCGTCCCGCCGGGCCTCGCATTCGTTGTGGGCCCGGGCGAGGATCGCCCCGTCCCGGACGATCACGCAGCCCACGGGCAGCTCGCCCGCTTCGGCGGCCAGTCGCGCCTCGGCGAGAGCCTCGCGCATGAAATCGGCGTCATTCATGGCCTTTCCGCCTCCATTGGATCATCAGTCCGACCTCCCACACCGTCATCATCACCCAACCCGCGACGCAGGCCAGCGGTACCGCGTCCAGGCCCAGGCGACCGATCAGCAGGAAGGTGCAGGCGGCCCGGGTGAACATCTGGCCGTAGGTGACCACCATGGTCAGCTTCAGCTTGCCCAGGGCCCGCATGTAGCCCTGCAGGCCGTTGGTGATGCCGGGGAGTATGTAGAACAGGCCCATCAGCCGCAGGTAGCGCGTCCCCAGTCGGATGACCTCCGCCTCCCCGGGATCGACGAACAGCCCCATCAGCGGCTCCGCCAGCGCGAACACCGTCACGGACACCACCAGCCCGTAGGCGACCTCCAGGGCCATGGCCGCGAAGAAGCCCCGCCGCATGCGGTCGGCCTTGCCCGCCCCGCGGTTCTGGGCCACCAGTACGGTTTCGCCGTTTGCGATGTCCCGCTCGGGGATCAGGGCGTAGTCGTCGATGCGGTTGACGGCGTTGAAGGCGGCGATGGCGCTGACGCCCAGCGGGTTCACCGCCGACTGCACCAGCAGCTTGCCCACGTAGATGCCCGCCTGCTGCAGGGCGCTGGGGGCGCTGAAGCGCAGCGTGCGGCCAAACAGCGCCCGGTCTGGCTTGAAATCTCCCCGCCCTGCGAACAGCATCGGTTCGTTGCGCCGCAGCAGCCAGGCGCAAAGCAGCGCCGACAGGGCCTGGGAGATCACCGTGGCCCAGGCGGCCCCGGCCACGCCCCAGGCGAAGCGGGCCACGAACAGCATATCCAGCCCCACGTTCACCAGCGAACCGGTCACCAGGCAGATCAGCGGGGTGAGGGTGTCGCCGATGGAGCGTGAGGCGGCGGCCAGTATGTTGTACATCGACGTGACCACCATGCCCAGGGCCACGATGCGCAGGTAGCGGGCTGTTTCCGGGAAGATGGCATCGGGGGTATGGCACAGCCGAAGCAGCGGCCCCGTCAGCATAAACAGCCCCAGGGCGATCAGGACGCTGAAGCCCGCGCCCATGGCCAGCGTCGTGGCGAACTGCCGCCGCAGCCGGGGCATGTCGCCCGCGCCGTAAAACTCGCTCATCAGCACCGAAGCGCCGATGCCCATGCCGATGATAAAGAACATCGCCACGCTCATCAGCGGGCTGGCCACGCCCACCGCCGCCAGCGCCCCCGCCCCGGCAAACTGCCCAACGATCACGGAATCCACGGTATTGTAGGTGACCTGGAACAGGTCGCCCAGGATCGCGGGAATCGAATACCGCACCAGGTGCCGGGGTATGCTGCCGGAGGTCATGTTGCGGGCTTTGGAAGACATAGAAGGCTCCTTGGTAAATTTTGATTTATCGAGCATCAGCTCGATAAATCAAAATTTATTGTACTCGCCTCCGTCCACCCTGTCAATACAAATTCTCCCACCGCACCGCCTCCTCGTCCTTCAGGTGGTTTAGGCCCAATTCCACGGTGGACATGGTGCGCAGGAAGTCGTCGTGGTCCCGGCATTCCAGGCAGATCTTCGCCTCGGCGATGGCGGCGTCCACGTCGTGCAGCGCGTCGTGGCTGGCCAGCTTCTCCAGCAAACCGGCCCTGTCCTGCCACAGCTGGGCCAGCTGTGAAAGCAGCGCCCCGGCGCGTTCGACGTCGCCGCCGTTCTCAGCCAGCAGGGCCTCGGCGCGCAGCTGCCGGGCCTCCTCCACGGTATCGTTCAGCGTCGCCTGGGAGAGGGCACACACCGCCAGCGCGCAGGCCAGCACCGCCAGCGTCAGTATCAGCGTCCGCCGCATGTCACCAGCACACCTCCGATTCATCCATCGCCGAAAATCGCATCAGTTCGCCGCCCCTGAGCTGCAGGGTCATGCGCCCGTGGGTGTCCAGCGAAGCCAGGAACACCTGCTTTGGCGCGAGCCCCCGGGATGAGAGCAGGGACTCGAGCCAGCGCCGGTCCCTGCCGGTCATCCCCAGGTTGCCGGGCTGCACCCGCCCGCCGGTGATCAGCGCCAGCGGCAGGCCCTCGTAGCCCGGCGCGACGTCCAGCTCCGAGGCCTTTGGGGGGCGCTCGTTCCCGGCGGGGAAGGCAGTGATGTTCCCATTGGCCTCCACGATGGCCGTGCCCACCTCCGCCGGGTCCAGGAACCCGGCGCCCCGCAGTCCCTCCAGCAGGTCGGACAGGCTCAGGCACAGTCGATCCAACTCCCGCCGGTCGATCACGCCCCGGTTGATCACCAGCGCCGGCTTGCCCGACGCCAGCGCCCGGAACCGGTCCCAGCGCATCGAGGCCAGCGTGATGAGGCCGTGCACCACGAACATCGCCGCCACCGGCAACAGCCCGTGCAGCAGCGGGGTGGAGACGCTCTCCATCGGCGAGGAGATCAGGTCGGCCAGCAGTATGGTCATGGCCAACTCGTAGGGCTCCAGTTCGCCCAGCTGGCGCTTGCCCAGCGCCCGCATGGTGACGATCATGACGATATACAGCAGCGCGCCGCGGAAAAACAGGGTGAACATCGGGAACTCCTTTGCGACTGATATTTCAAAGCCTACTTTCCCCATTTTTCCCTTGATTTATTCCGTGAAAGGGTTTATGATAGCTATAATAGGGTAGTTATGTGTAAGTGCATCGCACATGGAATGACAGGCGGGAAGCGCCCGCTTCGGAGGAATACATATGCAAAACAGGCCCAATCCCAACGCTCCCCGGCGGCTGACGCGCCAGCAGTACGAGGCCCTGATGCGCCAGCGGCGGCAGAACCGGATCGCCATCGCCATCATCGCGGGCATCGCGGTGCTGATCATCACGGCGGTGATACTGATCCTCAAGCCCAAGGACAAGCCCGACGCGGTCACCGCGATGGTGGAGGTCACCGCCGCGCCCGCTGTGACCCAGGCGGTGGCGGCGGACAGCGCCGGCGACAGCGCACTGCCGGACCTGGCGGCCATGACCGACACCGAGTCCGCCACCCAGGACAGCGCCCCGTCCGGGGATGAGGGCGGGGAAGCCGCCGCCATTGCCGCGGAGGTCACCCCCGTGCCCGAGCTGCCCCAGGCCATCGACCACGTGGTGTCCACCCGGCGGCCCGACGGCTCGCTACGCTCGGTGCGCATGCGGGCGGTGGGCGACATCATGTTCTGCCAGAGCCAGCTGGTCTACGCCAAGGACAGCGGCTACGACTTCCACAACCAGTTCGAGATGATCGCCGAGCAGCTGGCCGACGCCGACTACACCATGGGCAACATGGAGGGCACCATCGGAAAATACAAGAAATCCCAGTATTCCGGCTATCCCCAGTTCAACGCCCCCGAAGTGGCGCTGGCCCCGCTGAAGGATTACGGCATCGACTTTCTGACCCTGGCCAACAACCACATGCTGGACCGCTGGAGCGGCGGCGTGGAGAACACCGTGAACAACGTGGAGAAGTACGGCTTCGCCCACGTGGGCGCCTACCGCACCAAGGCGGAGAAGGCAGGCACAGTGATCTGCGAGGTGGGCGGCATCAAGTTCGGCTTCCTGGCCTATACCCACAGCACCAACAGCATGGAGAACCGGGGCGTGGACAAGGAGGCCGTGGACCTGGTGCCCTACATCAGCAAGGCCGACTTCAAGGCCGACGTGAAGAAGCTGCGGGACGCCGGCGCCGAGGTCATCATCGCCTGGCCCCACTGGGGCGCGGAGTACGTGCGGGAGCCCGACGCCAACCAGAAGAAGTACGCGAAGAAGCTGGCAGAGGCCGGCGTTGACATCATCATCGGCAGCCACGCCCACGAGGTGCAGCCCATGGGCTTCCAGTCCGTCACCGTGGACGGGGTGGACAAGCAGGTGCTCACCATGTTCTGCATGGGCAACTTCATCAGCGACCATATCGTCCAGTACACGGACAACGGCCTGATACTGGATTTCACCGTCAACGAGCAGCCCGGCGGTCGGTTCACCGTCGACAACGTGGGCTATATTCCCACCTATACCTGGAAGCAGAACGGCGCGGTGAAGGTGCTGCCCTCCGGCCGCTACCTTGAAAACCGCCCCACCGGCATGGACGACGAGAACTACAACCGCATGGTCGCCAGCTACTATGAGATCGTGGAGGTCATGGGGAATCAGTTCCAGCTGATCAATGGATAAAACCTAACCCCTAAAACCTAACCCCTAAAACCTCAAATACTGATTTGTCGCAGCGCGACAAATCAGTATTTTCCGAAGGAGTACCTTTAATGACATACAGCTACATTGCTCCCGCCAAGATCAACTGGGCCTTGAACATCACCGGGCGGCGGGCGGACGGGTATCACCTGTTGGACATGCTGATGCAGACCATAGCGCTGCACGATACCCTTGAGATCGAACCGGCCGAAGGGCTGTCTCTGAACGTGGACGGCGTGCCGGCGGGGGAGGAGAACCTGGTGCTTCGGGCGGCCATGGCGCTGAATAGACGCGCTGGCACGCGGCATGGCGCGAAGCTTTCGCTGTCCAAGCGGATTCCCGCAAGGGCGGGCCTGGGCGGCGGCAGCGCCGACTGCGCAACGGCCCTTCGGGCGCTGAACAGCATTTGGGGTTTGGGGTTTACAGAGGAGGCGCTGCTGGAGATCGGCCTGGGCCTGGGGGCGGACGTGCCCTTCTGCCTGACCGGCGGGCTGGCCGTGGTGCGGGGCATCGGCGAGGACATCACGCCCGTACCGCGGGCCCCGGAGATCCCGCTGGTGCTGGTCGTGCCCGGCGGCGGGCTTTCCACCGGCGCGGTGTTTTCGCTGTGGGACGAGGGCCACTTTCCGGACGTGGTGCTGGACACCGACGCGCTGGCGGAAGCCGTGGCGGCGCGGCGTTTTTCCGACATCGACCGCCTGAATGCCAACGCCCTGACGGCCCCCGCCGTTTCGCTGATGCCCGAGATCGGGCAGCTGATCGGGCGCATGCGGGCCCTCGGCGCCGCCGCGGCCTTCATGACCGGCAGCGGCTCCGCGGTGGTCGGCGCGTTCGAGACCCCCGAAGCCGCCCGCAAAGCGGCAAAGGACCTGCCCGGGGCGATAATGACGAATACATTGGCAAGTTCTGATTTGTCGAGATGACGCGGCGGATCCAAAAGCCTTCCCCCGGTGGGGAAGGTGGCAGCGCGTCAGCGCTGACGGATGAGGTCCCCGGTTCCCCCGCGGTAGCGTAAGTCAATCCGCTTCTCTCCTGAAGAACGGCGAATGAGGTCCTCATCGCCCTGAAGGACTGGCTTCGCGTCGCCCTAAAGGACTAGCTTCGCGTCGCCCTAAAGGACTGGCTTCGCGTCGCTGCAACAACGTCTATTGGGACAGAGGCGCGAGGCGTAACGTGAAGGGAGGACCTCATCCGACCCGCCGCAAGCGGCGGCCCACAAAGGGCCTGCCGGCCCCGCCTTGCTGAAATCTGTCCACTGGACAGATTTCCGGGCGCTCGGCGTCCCCATCGGGGGAAGGCTGTTGGGCTGGCGCATTAGCTCGACAAATCAGAATTTGTCTCCCATCCCCAAACATCTTCACCTTTTTAACACATTGTGGCATGTTATCCCCCATGAAAATGGTATAATATTTTCGGTCACCCCTTGCCGGCATCCCGTGGGAGCCGGACACCGTGAACCGGTTACTCAATTCTGTAGGGTATCCAAAGCGAACTCGAACGGAGGAATGAAAGATGAATAACCATTCTGCAAGCAACACGTCCCGCACCTCGTCCACAAAGGTCGCCTTCGGCTTGACCAGCCGGGATTTTGTCATCCTGGCCATGCTCGTGGCCCTGGAGATCATACTGGGCCTTTGGAACATTCCCATGCCCGCCGGCCTCTCCATCACCTTCAACATGATTCCCGTGGCCATCGCGGCCATTGCCATAGGGCCGAAGGGCGGCGCGATCATCGGCGGCGCGTTCGGCTTGATCAGCTTCCTGCAATGCTTTGGCATCATGGGCAGCAGCGGCCTGGGAATTGCGCTGATGCAGGAGGGCGCGAATCCGATCCTGATGTTTGTACACCGCTTTGGCTCCCGGTTCGTGGACGGCCTGCTGCTGGGTTATATCTTCCGGGCGCTGCGCGGCCGGTGCAATGTCTTCGCCGCCTGCTCGGTGACGGGTTTCTTTGCAGCCTTTTTGAACACGCTTTTGTTTATGTCCACCCTGGTGCTGTTTTTCTCGAACACGGCCAAGATGCAGCAGAGCATGGCCGGGCGGGCTTTCTTTGCCTATATTGTCGCTTCGGTGGGCGTCAACGGCCTGATTGAGATGGCTGTGTCCACGATCCTGACCGGCGCCGTCGGCACGGCGCTTCACAAGGCGGGTTTTGTTCACACAGGCAAGTAATACAAGGGGGTTATTCCCATGATACTGACGCTGGACATCGGCAACACCAACATGAAGACGGCCCTGTTCGACGGCATGGAGATGAAGCAGTACTGGCGGCTGTCCACCAACCGCAACCGCACCTCGGACGAGTACGGCATGGCGATGATGAACCTGCTGAACCACTACGGCATCGACCGGGGCGAGGTGGAGGGCATCATGATGTCCTCGGTGGTGCCCCAGATCAACTTCACCATTGAGCACATGTGCCGCAGCTACTTCGGCATGGAGCCGATGAAGATCGAGCCCGGCGTGAAGACCGGCATCAACATCAAGTATGAAAATCCCCGGGAGCTGGGCAGCGATCGCATCGCCAACGCGGTGGGGGCCTACGAGCTGTACGGTGGGCCTTGCATCACCATCGACTTCGGCACCGCCACCTCCTTCGGCGCGATCTCCGCGAAGGGCGAGTTCCTGGGCGGCGCGATCTGCCCCGGCCTGAAGCTGGCCGCCGACGCCCTGACCGAGCGCACCGCCAAGCTGCCCCGGTTCGAGCTGGTGAAGCCGGAGAACGTCATCGGCCGCAACACCGTGACTAATATGCAGGCGGGCATCGTCTACGGCTACATCGGCCAGATCAAGTACCTGGTGAACCGCATGAAGCGGGAGATGGGCGTGGAGGGCATCAAGGTGATCGCCACCGGCGGCCTGGCCGTGCTGGTGGCCGGGGAGAGCAGCGTCATCGACGTGATGGACGGATTGCTTACGCTGAAGGGCCTTCGGATCATCTACGAGAAGAACGCCGGGAAGGCGTGAGGAGCGGCCATGTCGAAGTTTGAGGGCACGGTGGAGGACATCGTCTACCGCAACGACCAGAACGGCTGGACGGTGGCCTCCATCAAGCTGGACGGGGACCGCCGCCGCATATCCGCCGTGGGCATCATGCCCTTCCTGTCCACCGGCGAGCACGCCATATTCGACGGGGACCTGACCGAGCACAGGGAGTACGGCAAGCAGATCAAGGTCGCCTCCTACGAGGCCACGCGGCCCGAGACCAAGTCCGGCGTGGAGCGCTTCCTCGCATCCGGGCTGATCAAGGGCGTGGGCCCCGCCACGGCGAAGCTGATCGTCGACCACTTCGGCGCGCGGGCGCTGGACGTGCTGGAGAGCGAACCCCAGCGGCTGACCGAGGTGGACGGCATCGGCCCCAAGCGGGCGGCGATGATCGCGGAGTCCTTCGCGGCCCAGAACGGCATGCGCAACACGCTGATCTTCCTGCAGAACTATGGCCTGACCGCGGGCCTTTCGATGAAGGTCTACAAGGCCTACGGCGACATGACCGAGAGCGTGCTGCGCGCCAACCCCTACCGGCTGGTGGACGAGATCGACGGCGTGGGCTTTCACACCGCCGACGAGATCGCCATGAGCCTGGGCTTCGGCCGGGAATCCGCCTTTCGGCTGCGCAGCGGCGTGAAATACGTGCTTTCCGAGGCGGCCAACAGCGTCGGGCACGTCTACCTGCCCCGGGCCTCGCTGGTGAGCGCCGCGGCCCGGATCCTCAGCGCGGAGGCGGCGACGGTGGAGGCGGTGGTGAAGGGCCTGGTGCTGGACGGCGAGCTGGTGGCCGAGGACGTGGGCGAGGACGAGGCCGTCTACCTGCCCCGCTGCCACAAGGCCGAGAGCGAGACCGCGCGGCTGCTGCTTCGGCTGCAAAAGACCATCCACCGGGCCAATATGAGCCAGCGGCAGGCCCTCAGCCAGATCGAGGCCCAGGAGGAGGCGCTGGGCGTCAGCCTGTCCGACGAACAGCGCCAGGCGGCGATGGACGCCCTGCTGGAGGGCGTGTGCGTCATCACCGGCGGCCCCGGCACCGGCAAGACCACCTCGATCAACGTGATCATCCGGCTGATGCGCCGCTGGGGCAAGGTGGAGCTGTGCGCCCCCACGGGTCGCGCCGCCAAGCGCATGAGCGAGGCCACCGGCTGCGCCGCCCGCACGATCCACAGGATGCTGGAGTACAGCGGCGAGTCCCAGGGCTTTCAGCGGGACGAGGACAACCCGCTGGACGCCGACGTGGTGATTGCGGACGAGATGTCCATGGTGGACATCTTCCTGATGCGCTCGCTGCTGCGGGCGCTGCGCCCTGGCACGCGGCTTGTGCTGGTGGGGGACGTGGACCAGCTGCCCAGCGTGGGCGCGGGCAACGTGCTGCGGGACCTGATCGACTCCGACGCGGTGCGGGTGGCCAGGCTGACCGAGATCTTCCGCCAGGCCGGCCAGAGCCAGATCATCGTCAACGCCCACCGGATCAACCGGGGCGAGTACCCCGAGATCCGCAACCGGGACACCGACTTCTTCCTCGAGCGGAAGCAGACCCCCGCCGAGGCGGCGGATTCGGTGGTGGCGCTGACCAGGGTGCGCCTTCCGAAGTACATGGGTCTGGACAGCCTGCGGGACATCCAGGTGATGGCCCCGATGAAGAAGGGCGACGTGGGCGTGTACGCGCTGAACGCCCTGCTGCAGCAGGCGCTGAACCCCGCCAGGCCCGACACGCCGGAGCTCGTTCACGGCGGCATGACCTTCCGCCCCGGCGACAAGGTGATGCAGGTGCGCAACAACTACGACCTGGCCTGGCGCCGGGACGGCGAAGAGGGCGATGGCGTGTTCAACGGCGACATCGGCTACATCCAGGCGGTGGACCGCCGGGCGAAGGCGCTGACCGTGGCCTTCGACGACGGGCGGGTGGCCGACTACGACGAATCGCTGCTGGACGAGCTGGAGCTGGCCTACTGCATGTCGGTGCACAAGAGCCAGGGCAGCGAGTTTGACGCCGTGGTGCTGCCCCTGGTCAGCGGGCCGCCGATGCTGATGACCCGCAACCTGCTGTACACGGCGGTCACCCGGGCCAAGCGGCTGGTGGTGATCGTGGGCAGGGAGGGCTGCGTGCAGCAGATGGTGGACAACAACCACATCACCCGCCGCTTCAGCGCGCTGGACCTGCGGCTGAGGAACGGGGCATGAGCGAAGGATTGAAGCGCGGCGCGCGGGCGCTGCTGGAGCTGATCTATCCCATACGGGCCGAGTGCATGGGCTGCGGCACCAGGGCCGGCTTTGAGCGGGACTGGCTGTGCGAGGACTGCCGCCAGGCGCTGGCGAACCGCTGGGTGGGCGCCGCGCCGCCCCCCGAGGGCGACCTGATCGACGGTGCGGCCTACGGCTATTTCTACGGGGGCCCAGCGGGTGGGCTGGTGCGCAACCTGAAATACCGGGGCGTCAGCCGCCTGGCCGAGCCCATGGGGCGGCAGATGGTCCGGGCCCTCGAGGGACTCCAGCCGGCCCATATCGACTGCGTGACGCCGGTGCCGATGCATGTTCGCCGCGTCCGTAAGCGGGGCGTCAACCAGGCGTTGCTGCTGGCCCGGGAGGTGGCTGACGGGCTTCAGCTGCCCCTGGAGGAAGCCCTCGTCCGCACCCGCAACACCCTCCAACAGGCCCGGCTCGACGAGGCCAAACGCATGCACAACCTGGACGGGGCGTTCGCCGTCGCCGGAAACGTGGCGGGCAAGCGCGTGTTGCTGGTGGACGACGTCTGCACCACCGGCGCCACCGCCAACGCCTGCGCCGAGGCCCTGCTGAAGGAAGGAGCCAGCGCGGTGCTGCTGGTTTGCTTCTGCCTGGCACACAAATTCTGATTTGTGGGGGAGAAGCGGTATCCAAAAGCCTTCCCCCGTTGGGGACGCCGAGCGCCCGGAAATCTGTCCAGTGGACAGATTTCAGCAAGGCGGGGCCGGCAGGCCCTTTGTGGGCCGCCGCTTGCGGCGGGTCGGATGAGGTCCTCCCCTCACATTGCGCCTCGCGCCTCTGTCCAAATAGACGTTACTCCACCGATGAATAGCCAGTCCTTTAGGGCGACGAGGACCTCATTCACTGCTCTCCGGGAGGAAAGCGGATTGATTTATGTTACCGCGGGGGGACCGGGGACCTCATCCGTCAGCGCTGACGCGCTGCCACCTTCCCCACCGGGGGAAGGCTTTTGGAACCGCCGCGTCAGCTCGACAAATCAGAATTTCCCCCTTCCAAGGAGGCCGTCATGGACCATATCACGAGCGCGAAAAACCCCGTCGTCAAGCAGCTGCGAGCCCTGAAGGACCGCAAAGGTCGCGAGGCCTCCGGGCGATTTCTCGTCGAGGGGGAGGTTATGCTCCGGGAGGCGCTGAAGTGCGGGCTGGTCGTCCATGACGTGCTGGCGGAGGAGGGCTTCATTTCGCTGGCAGAAGAGCTGGAGGCGGCGGGGGCCAGGGCCTTCACCGTTCCCCGGAGCCTGCTGGAAGCCGTGACCGACACCCGCACGCCCCAGGGCATCTGCGCGTCCTTCGACCTGCCGAAGCCGCTGCCGCTCGCCCAGGCTCCCGACCGAATCGTGGCGCTGGACGGCGTGCATGACCCGGGCAACGTGGGCACGATCTGGCGCACCGCCGACGCAGCGGGCTTTCAGGGGTTGCTGCTGGGCGCGGGCTGCGCGGACCCGCTGTCTCCGAAGGTGCAGCGCTCGGCCATGGGCTCGGGCTTCCGGCTGCCCTTTATGCAGACCGGCGACCTGCCCGCCGCATTGACCGAGCTGCGCGAAAAGGGCTGGAGTGTGATCGCCTCCGACCTTCACGGAGAAGACTTTTACAGCCATCCCGATCCCGGCGCAAAATTCGTACTCGTCATCGGCAGCGAGGCCCACGGCATCTCGGACGCCACCCGCGCCGCCGCGGACATGCTCGTTAAGCTGCCCATGCGGGGCGGGGCGGAGTCCCTGAACGCCGCCGTGGCCGCGGGGATCATGATGTATGAGCTGATGCGGGAAAAGTGAACGACAACGGGACGCCGATCGGCGTCCCGTTGTCGTTTATATGAGAATCACACGTGCAGGCTGTAGTTCGGCGCTTCCTTGGTGATGTTGATGTCGTGGGGATGGCTCTCCACCAGGCCGGCGCTGGTGATGCGGATGAACTCGCCCCGGGTGCGAAGGGCCTGTATGCTCTCGGTGCCGCAGTAGCCCATGGACGCCCGCAGGCCGCCGATCAGCTGGAACACGGTGTCGGCCAGGGGCCCCTTGTAGGGCACGCGGCCCTCGACGCCCTCGGGCACCAGCTTCTTCTGGCCCTCCTGGAAGTAGCGGTCCTTGCTGCCCTCGGCCATGGCGGCGAGGGAGCCCATGCCGCGGTAGACCTTGTAGCTGCGGCCCTGGTAGATCTCGGTTGCACCGGGGCTCTCCTCGGTGCCGGCGAACAGGCTGCCCATCATGACCGCCGTTGCGCCGGCGGCGATGGCCTTGGGGATGTCGCCGGAGTACTTGATGCCGCCGTCGGCGATGATGGTCTTGCCATACCGGTCGGCCACCTCGGCGCAGTCCATGATCGCGGTGATCTGGGGCACGCCGATGCCGGCCACCACGCGGGTGGTGCAGATGCTGCCCGGGCCGATGCCCACCTTGACCACGTCCGCGCCGGCCATGATCAGGTCCTTCGCGGCGGGGCCGGTGGCCACGTTGCCCGCGATGATCTCGAGGTCGGGGTACGCGGCGCGGATCTTCTCCACCATCTTCAGCACGCCTTCGGAATGGCCGTGGGCGGTGTCCAGGCCGATGATGTCCACGCCCGAGGCCACCAGCGCGGCCACGCGCTCCATCGTGTCGATGGTGACGCCCACCGCCGCGCCGCACAGCAGGCGGCCCCGGCTGTCCCGGGCGGAGTTGGGATACTTCTGGCTCTTCTGGATGTCCTTGATGGTGATCAGGCCGCGAAGCATGTAGTTCTCGTCCACGATGGGCAACTTTTCGATGCGGTGCTTCGCAAGGATGGCCTTGGCGCCCTCCAGCGTGGTGCCCACCGGGGCGGTGACCAGGTTCTCGCAGGTCATCACGCTGCGGATGGGCTTGTCGTAGTCGGTCTCGAAGCGCAGGTCGCGGTTGGTGAGTATGCCCACCAGTTTGCCGTTTTCGGTGATGGGCACGCCGGAGATGCGGTACTTGCGCATCAGCGCCTCGGCGTCGGAGACCTTGTGTTCGGGGGAGAGGTAGAAGGGGTCGGTGATGACGCCGTTTTCAGAGCGCTTCACCTTGTCCACCTGGCTGGCCTGCTCCTCGATGGACATGTTCTTATGAATGATGCCCAGGCCGCCTTCGCGGGCCATCGCAATCGCCATGTTGTAGTCGGTCACAGTGTCCATCGCAGCGCTGAGCATCGGGATATTCAGTTTGATTTTCGGGGTAAGCTGTACGGTGAGATCCACATCACGGGGCAGTACGCTGCTGCGCTGGGGCACCAGCAGCACATCGTCAAAAGTCAGACCTTCTCGAATGATCGCCATATCCTCGCCCTCCTGAATATATTTTGTGACCGTATAAATGCGGTCACATATTTATTGTTCAATATTATATCAGCTTTCGTGGGGGTTCAGAAGAAGGATAGGGTTAATTTCTGACATAAATTCTGATTCATCGAGCTCAGCTCGATAAATCATAATTTCACCCCGGCTGCACCAGCACGGCGAACAGCCAGAACGCGCCGGCGCACATGAGCGCCATCAGGGCCAGCAGCAGGCTGCCGGCGATGCGCCACACGCGGGGTCCCCGGGAGTGGATGACGCCGGCCTCGGCTTCGAAGGCGCGGTAGATCTGGCCCGGCTGGGGCGCGTCGGGGCTGGACCGGGAGAGCAGCCGCTTGGCCTGGCGTGCGATCAGCGCCTCGGTTTGGGAGCGGTCCTGCGCTGGCAGTCGGCGGCGGCAGCGGGCTTCAAAGCGATTGAGCTCGGTTCGGACCTGGCCCTGGGTCATGCCCGTCAGCCGGCACACCTGGCGCAGGGGCAGCGCGCAGCCGTGGCGCAGCATCACCAGGCGCTGGGTGCGGATGGCCTCCTGGCCCAGCTGGGTGGCGATGGGGCCGTCATCCTGCTCCGTGCCCGGTCCGGGCCAGGTGAATTCCGCCGCCCGGCCCTCGTCCGACAGCGCCGCCGAAAAGGCCTCCCTGCGCAGGGCAGCGCGCAGGCGCTCCCTGAACCCCATGCCGCCCGCCGCCTGCTGAAGCCACACCTCCAGTATCGCGCTGCGCAGCGCGAACTCCGCCAGGTCATAGTTGCCGCACATCACGTGGGCGGCGTTGAACAGCTCGGCGCACAGGGGCTGCACATTCCTGAACCAGGCGCGCAATTCTTCGGAGGTGTGTTGCATGGATGGATTCCTTTCTTATAAGCCCGCGATCCTGTCGTTCAGCGGCTTGATCTGGCCGTAGATGTCGGACCAGATGGCGTAGACCCTCTGGTAGGTCTGCTGCCACTGGGGGTTCACCGGATGGGTGGAGCGGGCGGAGACCATGCCGGCGGCGTCGCTGTAGCTGGAGAACATGCCCACGCCCACGCCTGCGGCGATGGCCGCGCCCAGCGAGGTGGTCTCGCCAGGGGTGCGGTGCACCTGGGCGGTCAAGCCGAATACGGCGGCGATGATGTCGGGCCACAGGCCGCTGCTGGCGCCGCCGCCGGTCAGCATCAGCGAGCGTACCGGCGCGTCGCATTCGGCCATGACCTCGGCGCAGCTGTTCAGCGCGAAGGCGATGCCCTCATAGATGGCCCGGGCGATGTGGCGCTGGTCGTGGTACAGCGAAAAGCCCATCAGGCAGCCCCGGGTGTTCGCATCCCAATAGGGGGTGCGCCAGCCCATCAGCGTGGGCAGGAACAGCACGCCCTCCGCGCCGGGTGCGATCTGCCGGGCCATGTTCTCCACGATGGAGATTTCGGCGCTCTGGCCATGGACGCCCAGCAGGTTTTTCAGGCCCCAGTCGAAGGCTGCCGCGCCGCACTGCACCGTGCCGCAGACGTGGTAGTCCTCGCCGTCCATGTCCAGCCAGTTGAATATCCTGGCCTTGGCGTCCAGCAGCGGATGGTCCAGCAGCTGGGCCACCCAGGCGCTGGAGCCGATGTAGCAGTAGGCGCTGCCGGGCTCGCTGACCCCCGCGCCCCGGGTGGTGCAGGCCCCGTCGCCGCCGCCGATGGCCACCGGCGTTCCGGGCAGCAGCCCGCACTGGCGGTAGACGTCCCGGGTGATCTTGCCGCGCACGTCGTGGCCCTTCAGGATCGCGGGCATCCTGCCCACATCCAGCTCCAGCTCCTTCAGCAGGTCCGCGGCCCACTGGCGCCTGTTGATGTCCAGGGCGATGGTCAGCGAGGCGTCGGAATAGTCGGTGTAGCCCATGCGCCCCGTCAGGCAGCCGTAGAGGTAGTCCTTGATGTTCATGAACCAGCGGGCTCTGCGGTACACCTGGGGCTGGTGCTGCTTCAGCCAGAGGATCTTGGGCAGCGTGTAGTGGGTGTCGGCCCGGTTGCCGGTCAGGCGGTAGAAGTCCTCGAAGGGCACGGCCTCGAGGATGCGCGCAACCTGCGCCTCGGTGCGGCTGTCGGAGTGGATGATGTTGGGGTACAGCGCCTTGCCGCTCTCGTCCACCGGGATGCAGCCGTTCATCGTGCCCGACAGGCCCACGCAGGCGATCCGCTGGGGGGTGATCTGTTGCAGCAGCTCCCGTATGCCGTCCAGCATGGCGGCGAGTATCGCGTCCGGGTCCTGCTCGGCCCAGTTGGGGTGGGGGTACTGGGTGGAATAGCTTCGCCGTACCGCCGAAAGCGCCTCGCCCCTGGCGTTGAACAGCGTGCATTTGCAGCCGGTGGTGCCGGTGTCACAGGTCAGTATCAGGTCTTTTTCCATGGGATCAGCGCCTCCTTTTTTGTGCGTGTCGTCCATTGCTTTTGCCACGCTGTGTGAGCACCTGGCCCGCCGCCGCGCCCACCAGCGACGTCAGCGCGGTCAGCAGCGCGGGCCCCGCGGGGGGCGCGTAGCCCCAGACCAGCCAGTTGGCCAGGTAAAGGCATACAGCGGGAGGGATCCAGGCCAGGTAGTTGTTCAGTCCCCGTTGTACCGCCCTGCAGGCCGTGGCCAGCCCTGCGACAGGCGTCGCGACCCACAGCGCCAGGGCGCGGGGCAGCGCGCCCGCGCCTTCCGCCAGCGCCGTCAGCAGGCCGACCGCTGTCATCTCTGCGATTTGAAGGGCCAGCGCCCGCAGCCATCTGTTTTTCATACGGTTATTATACTCTGTTTTTTTTATAATTACAATAGCCGCCACACCTTGACAATCTGGGGTTTTCAAGTTACTATTGAGACAGGAAGGAGGGGTTGACCGTGGACTATGAGAAACTGGGCGTTCGCGTGCGCCAGCAGCGCGAGATGAACAGCCTCACGCAGAGCCAGCTGGCGCGCAAGGTGGGCGTCACCGGCAGCTTTATCGGCCATATTGAAAGGGGCGAGAAGAAGGCCAGCGTGGATACCGTGGTGGCCCTGTGCAACGCCCTGGAGGTTTCACCCACTGTGCTGCTGCAGGATTCGCTGTCGGACGGGGCGATGCAGAGCCAGCTGTCCTTCGACGAGGATAACCAGGACCTGATGCGGGGCATCATGCAGGTCCTGCGCGAGCACACCCGGCGCGTGGAATACCGGTGACCCGGAGGGCATTCTATTAATCCACTGAATTAAATATATTGACGTTTGCCTTCTCTTAAGGTATAATATCAGTATACCAGCATGATAAAGAGCAGTCATGCGAAGATGGAGGTTGAGGATATGTTTGCATCCAGATTGCAGAATGAGCAGACCGACAACCTGGCCCGTGCGTTCCTCGCCCTGGAGAGCATGGAGGATTGCTACCGCCTGTTTGAGGATCTGTTCACCATCCGGGAGATACAGGACCTTTCCCAGCGGCTGGAGGTGGCCCAGCTGCTCAAGAGCCAGGCGACCTATACCGAGATCGTCGAAAAGACCGGCGTTTCCACCGCCACGATCGGCCGGGTGAACCGGGCGCTGAACTACGGCGCCGGAGGCTACCAGCTGGTGCTGGAAAAGACCAAGGGGAATACGGATAAATGATAGACCTGAACGCATTGAATCCACAGCAGCGCGCCGCCGTCGAGCAGACGGAAGGGCCGCTGCTTGTTTTGGCTGGGGCGGGCAGCGGCAAGACCCGGGTGCTGACCTACCGGGTGGCCCACCTGATGGAAAAGGGCGTGGCTCCCTGGCACATACTGGCCATCACCTTCACCAACAAGGCTGCCCGGGAGATGGCCGAGCGGGTGCACAGGCTGGCGGGGGAGGCGTCGGAGGACGCCTGGATCTCCACCTTCCATTCCTGCTGCGCCCGGATACTGCGCCGGGACATCGAAAAGCTGGGCTACAAGCGCCAGTTCGCCATCTACGACGAGGACGACCGCATGTCGGTCATCAAGTCCGTGGCGAAGGAATTGAAGCTGAACGACAAGGAGTATCCGCCCAAGCAGATCCGCGCCGTGATCTCCGACGCGAAGAACCGGCTGCTGACGCCCACGGAATGGCTGAAGGAATCCGGCGACGACTTCCGCAGCCACAAGCTGTACGAGGCCTATCGCCTGTACGAGCAGATGCTGAAGGGCAACAACGCCCTGGACTTCGACGACCTGCTGATCAAGACCCTGGAGCTGCTCACCGAGCAGCCGCCGGTGCTGGACTACTACCGGGATAAGTTCCGCTACATACTGGTGGACGAGTACCAGGACACCAACGCCGCCCAGTACATGCTGGTTCGGCTGCTGGCTGGGGACCGCCACAACCTGTGCGTGGTGGGCGACGACGACCAGTCCATCTACGGCTGGCGCGGGGCCGACCTTCGGAACATACTGGACTTCGAGAAGGACTTCCCCGAGTGCGTGACCATCAAGCTGGAGCAGAACTACCGCTCCACCGGCAACATACTGGACGCCGCCAACCAGGTGATCGCCCACAACGCAGGGCGCAAGGAGAAGGCGCTTTGGACCGAGCACGACCGGGGCGAGCGCATCGCGCTGTACCACGCCATGGACGAGCGGGACGAGGCCGCCTTCATACTGAAGATGTCCCAGAAGCTGATCAAAAACGGCGACAACCCCGGCGACATCGCGGTGCTGTACCGCACCAACGCCCAGTCCCGCGTGCTTGAGGAGGCCTTCGTCCGGGGCGGCACCCAGTACCGGGTCTACGGCGGCCAGCGCTTCTATGAGCGCAAGGAGGTCAAGGACCTGGTCGCCTACATGCGCTGCCTGACCAATCCCGACGACGACGTCTCCACCCGGCGCATCATCAACGCCCCCAAGCGGGGCATCGGCGACAGCACCGTGGACAAGCTGGCGGAGTACGCCGCCGAAAACGACATGCCCCTGCTTTCCGCAGCGCTGGACTGCGAAAACGCGCCGCTGTCCGCCCGGCCGAAGAAGCTGCTGGGGGCCTTCGCGGCGCTGATGATCGACCTGACCGAGCTGATGTACGAAAAAAAGCCCTCCGAGTTCCTGGAGGCGCTGATCGAGCGCACCGGCTATGTGAAGGCGCTGGAGGAGGACAAGAGCGAGGAGAACGAATCCCGCATCGAGAACATCAAGGAGCTCCAGGGCGCGGTTTCCGAATTCGAGCGGCTGAACCCCGAGGCGGGGCTGACAGACTTCCTGGAGAACGTGGCGCTGGTTTCGGACCTGGACGCCATGAACGAATCCGGCGGCGCGGTGACGCTGATGACGCTGCACTCGGCCAAGGGCCTGGAGTTCAACAACGTGTTCCTCGCCGGCATGGAGGAGGGCGTGTTTCCGCTGACCCGCGCCCTGTTCGACGACGCCCTTCTGGAGGAGGAGCGCCGGCTGGCCTACGTGGGCATCACCCGGGCGCGCAAGCGGCTTTTCCTCAGCCACGCCCGCACCCGTGCGCTTTACAACGCCCGCAACGCCAACCCGCTGTCGCGGTTCGTGACCGAGATTCCCCAGCGGCTGATCGTGGACGGCATGGGCAGCACCCAGCCCAGGCGGGTGCCGCCGCCCAGCACCGGCGGCGGCTGGGGCCAGCCCGCCCAATCCCCCTACAACGCCCGCTGGCAGGGCGGCAGGGCCACCACCGGCAGCGCCGAGCTGGACAAAAAGCTGGGCATCGTCGGGGTGCAGAAGGGCGCGGCCTCCGGGGGCTTCAACTGGAACGGCGGGGCCTCGACCCGGGTGACCGCCGCCGCAGCGCTGTTTCGCGTGGGCGACGCCGTGCACCACCGGGTTTTCGGCCGGGGCGAGGTGACCGCGCTGACCGGCCAGGGCGCCGAGCAGCGGGTGAAGATCCGCTTCGCCAACGGCACCGAGCGCACCTTCTCCGCCGTCGCCGCCCCGATCGTGAGGGTGGAGAAGTGATGATTCGCATGCGGTGAACCGCTATCTGTCTTCATCCTGATGCGCTTTCCATGTCCTCAGCGCTTCGTTGATCTGGCGAATCTGCCGCTTGCACCTAAAATACATGACCAGCCATATAATGAGATAGGCAATCACATAGCCGAGTAACATAAACGGCGTCACGGGATCCCTCAGATCCAGCCAGCCCAGCGTGAAGCCTGCCGCGCAGTAGGCTGTAAGGGTGATCGCAAAGTGGGTGGCCGTACAGCGCAGCAGGCCCCAATGCTCCAGCGAATAGATCGTCGTACCGCCTACGCCGACCGCGCCGAGCAGGCCGCTCAGCGCCAGGTACAGCGCGAGTCCGCCCGCGCCTTTTTGGACGGTATACGCCCCTGCACCGGTGATGGACAGGAAGCCAAGCCCCACCAGTATGCCCAGGACAAAGCCGATGGAGGCCCGAATGATCGCCTTTTTCCAAAACTCGCTCATGGTTTCGCCTCCCTCATACCAACCCCAGCGTCTTCTGGATGGCGCGCACATAGCGCCGCGCCACCCAGGAGACGCTGCCGTCGTCAAAGAGAACCTGTATGGTGCCTGACAGGCTGAAATCAAAGCTGGAGACCCTGTAGAGATTGATGAGCTCGCTGCGGCTGATGCGCAGGAAGCGGCTGCGGTCCAGTACAGCCTCCATCTCAGCCAACGTCCCACGGGCCACAAAGCCGCCCCGGTCCGTCCATGCGATGAGCTTCCGGTTCTCCAGGTAGACGCGTATGATTTCGCGCTGGCTCAGAAGCACCATCGTATCGCCAGAATAAGCGGTCACGATAGGATAAGCATTGTTCGTGGCGCTCTCGATGGCGTGAACGATATTGTCGATTTCAGGCGTCATGCGTTCCGCGCGAATGATGACCTTCGGCTCGGCGCAGGACGGGTCGATCTGTATATCAATGTCAATGGCATTTCTCATATAGAATCCCTTTTTCGGGTCGGAGACAGCGGGCTTTTCCTGTTGCCTGTTATAGCATATCTGCATCGCGGAAGCAAGAGCCTTTTGCTTCCACAATCGCCTTTTTCATTATATCTTTTGTGGATGAATATGTATTCAACCGTTTAGACGCCCATATCGACCGTTTAGACGAAACGCCTTGTCTGTGACCGTGACGCTCCTTTACAATGAAAACAGGCTGTTATGG
This sequence comes from Clostridia bacterium, assembly GCA_045658005.1. Lineage (GTDB taxonomy): Bacteria > Bacillota > Clostridia > Christensenellales > Aristaeellaceae > UBA2862. Next base: position 26,740 of record JAZOUD010000118.1, read on the forward strand.
ATTATTGAAAACAGCTTAACATTTAAGGGGATGGTTTCATGCACGAGCGTCAGATAACCCTGATGAGGGTAATCCCGCCGGCAGCCCCTGTAGACGCGTTGACACAGGCAGTGGAGGTGAAAGAAGAAACATGAAGTACCAAATCAAGGGAGAACCGATGCCCGTCGTGATCTGCCAGCTTGAGGATGGCGAGTCGGTGATCTGTGAATCCGGCGCGATGAGCTGGATGAGCCCCAATCTGGAGATGGAGACCTCCGGCGGTGGCGCGGGCAAGGTGTTCGGACGCATGTTCTCCGGTGAAGGCATGTTCCAGAACCGCTACACGGCCCGCAAGGGGGCGGGCATGATCGCGTTTGCGTCGAAGTTTCCCGGCGACATCCGAGCCGTGGAAATCACGCGCGACTCACCGGTGATCTGCCAGAAGGGCGCTTTCCTGGCCAGCACCGAGGGTGTCGAACTGAGCGTGGCGTTCCAACAGAAGTTTTCCACCGGCCTGTTTGGCGGCGAGGGCTTTATCATGCAAAAGCTGTCAGGCAACGGAACGGCATTCATTGAGATCGACGGCTCTACCATCGAGTACAATCTTGAGCCTGGCCAGCAAATGCTGATTGATACGGGGTACCTGGCGATGATGGACGCCACGGTGAAGATGGAGATACAGAAGATCAAGGGGCTGAAAAACGTCATGCTTGGCGGCGAGGGCCTGTTCAACACCCTGGTCACCGGCCCAGGCCGCGTGGTGATTCAGACCATGCCGATCTCCGGGTTCGCGGCATTCATCGCGAGCCTGCTCCCAAGGAAGAGCTGATTGCATCTGAGCATAACATCAGGAAGGAGTTGTTACCATGAAGAAGCTGTTTGCCCTGATCCTGGCGCTGTTGCTGACCCTGTCCTGCACCTCCGCCTTCGCGCACACTGTGACCACCAGGCTGACCGTTGACCGCGAGCAGGCCAAGGCCCTGTTCTCCGGCTTTGGCATGCCCGAGGCGCAGATGGCCACGATAGACCCGATACTGTCGCTCGTTAACGCGCTGGGCGTGCGCGTGACCACCGCCGAAGACGGCGCTCAGGTCGATCTGGACCTGAACGGCGCGGATGCCCTGTCGGTGGGCTGGGCCTCGGACGACGCGGGTGTCAACCTCGTCTCGACGCTCTTTCCGAACTATTACCTGACGCTCTCCAATGAGACCATCGCCCAGATCGTGACCCAGATGGCCCAGAACATGCCCGGCGCGGGCGGCGAAGGCGGCGCGGGCGGCTTCGACATGGCCGCGATGCAGGCGGTCTTTGGCGGCTATTATCAGAAGTGGCTGGCGGCATGCACGGCGGCGGGCATACCCGGCGAGCCTGTCGAGGTGAAATACGAGTACGAAAACTATGTATTCGACACCATGGTGCCCGTGACCGTGGACATGGAAGCAATCACCGCAGCCACGAGCGAGCTGCTGAACGAATTGCTGGCCGATCCCGTCGCCATGAGCATGCTCCAGGGCATGGCGCAGGGCATGGCGCAGAGCGGCGGCGCGACGTTCGATCCGGAGACCTTCGAGGCGGACTTCCTGGCCGGCTTCACAGAATGGATGGCCCACTTCCCGGATGAAGTGAACGCCGAGGTCTACACCAACGCAAACGACGTAAGCGGCATGTTCTACATGTATTCCGAAGCCTACTACGAGGGTGAGGAACTGCCGTTCTTTACCGCCTATATGCTCTACGAGGACGCAAAGAACATGGATATGGGCTTTGCGATGGATCTGACAGACGATGAGACCCAGGAGAGCGTGACCATGACCGCGGGCTTTGCGATGAAGGACACCGACATGAAGATGTTCTTCGACATGGGCGGCATCTACTATGGCCTGAACATGAGCTTCAACGGCGGCAGCATGACCTTTGACGTGTTCTTCATGAACGACAAGGCTCCCCTGATGACCGTTGCCGTGGAGATCGCCGAAGGCGGCGACCGCACCCTGCCCGTGGACAACGCAGGTAAGACTGTGCTGGCCGTGGAGGAGATCATGCAGGACGCCAACAGCGAAGCGGTGCAGGGCCTGTATGGCGATATCCAGGCCAACGGCCTGGGCGCGCTGATGGGCGTCGTCATGCAGCAGGTGCCGGAGCTGGGCAGCCTGATGGGACAGGCGAGCTGAAGAAAACGAATAACAAAAGGGCAGGAGGCACCGGCTGTACCGATGCCTCCTGCAATAAGGGAGGGTTGTGAATGAATCTCAAGACGTGGAACATCATCATCCCGATCGTCTCCGTAGGCGTGATGATCGTGTGGGGAACCCTGGCAAAGAGCTATGAACACAGCTGGCTGGCGGTATTCGTCGGCGGCATACTGATGGCGATACTCAACGTCGTCGGCAGGAACAAGGATAAATAGGAAACGGGAGAGTGAGCTTATGAAACGCAGGATCATTGCACTGGCGCTGTGCGTCATGCTCCTGGGGGCCTGCGCCGTCGCGGAGGCCGGGGGAATGAAGGCGTTCCGGCTGGGCACATCCGTCTATACCGTCATGATTCCGGACAGCTTCGTCGAGGGAGAACGCACCGAGGAAGAGGTCAGGGACGACATGGTGGCCTATATGCACAGCCCGGACACGCTGCTGGACTTCGACGTGTATCAGTTCGCCAGGGAGGGCTACCCGGATACCCTCGCCGCTTTCGTCGAGGCGGAGGCTGCGGAATACGCGGCGACGGAGGTCGTGACAGACGGCAATATCAACGGCATCGACATCGCCTGGTACCGCGCCGAGGAGACCTATGAGGGACAGGCGTACGCCACCCTCACCTACGCGCTGGAGGACGGCGGCGACTATGTGGAAATCGCCTTCTGGCTGGACGGCGAAGACGCCGAGGCCGAGGCGGCCGCCATCATCGGCACGCTGTCGTTTGTAACGCGGTAAACCAACCTGACGGGCGATTATCCGGAGCAGACAGTCTTTATGGCGCTGTATTTCCATCGGGACATGAAAGAAGCGATAAGTGATGAAGAAGCTGATGCCCCTCATCCTGGTGCTGGCGCTCTGCGTCGGGGTACTTCCCATGGGCGCCCTGGCGGCGGACCGCAAGCCGGTGCCGAAAAAGGTGACCTATGAGAACAGCGGCGACGCGCCTGCGGTGGAGGTCGAATATGAGGACAGCGGAGACTTCAAGTGGGTCGAATTCTACCTTCTTGGGGACAAGGCGAAGGAGGGCGACCTGAAGGGGCCTCTCGGCCTGATCGACATCAGGGGCGTCCTGTATCACCTGCTGGGCATCCAGACCATCGACACCGGCAACAGGGAACAGTTCCACAAGGATGAAAAGACCGGGCTCTACACAGCCAGGGGTCAACTCTATCTGGGCGGCGAAAAAGCCCCTGCGGCGGGAAAGAAGGTTGGCTTTGTCATCGAGACCGGCGAGGATAACGGTTCGATGCGCAAGAGCGATGTGATCTCCATGAAGGTTCCTGCCAGGGGAAAAAAGACGGTTTACGTCGACGAGAAGGGCAAAATCGTCAAGCTCACCTTCAAGAGCAATGGCGGCAAGGGCAGGATGGCGTCGTTGAAGATGAAGAGCGGCGAAAAGACCGCTATTCCGCTGAACACCTTCACCCGTTCGAAGTATGAATTCATAGAGTGGAATACCAAGCAGAAGGGCTCCGGAAAGGCGTACAAGGACGGCTCGAAGATTACCGTGAAGGAGGATACCACCCTTTACGCACAGTGGGGAGAAATTGCGCTGACGCTCGGGGATATTTCCGCCGTCAAGCGGGGCAGCCCGCTCAAACTGAAGGCGAGCCTGAAGGTAAAGGGCAAGGCGGTCAAGAATCGGAAGGTCATCTTCACCTTCAATGGAAAGACTTACGCGGCCAAGACGAACAGGAAGGGCGTCGCCAGGGTAACCATCAAGGGAAGCGCCACAAAGGAGCTGAGTAAGAAGAGTGTCACCATCAAGGTCAGCTATGGCGGCGTGACGGCCAAACGGAAGGTGGAGGTCAGCGATTAGGAATGATGATTTGCCCGTCTGCATCCGCGGGGATTATGGCGCAATCATCGCCGGAGCAGGGGCGCAGTACGTCGTCGATATGCGGGGGCTTATCCCGATAATCGTACAGGGGCGGCATCATGCCGCCCCTGATCGCGTCGCAGGCGGTATCTCTGCTTCTGATCACCGAAAAACCATGGATCACAGGGAAAAAACGGAGAAATCCGCGGGTTTTCATCTGAAGCTCAACGCCCGGGCGCGTTTTCCAGCATCCACTCCATCGCCCTCCGGTACCCCTCAAAGCCCATCCCGATGAAGTGGGCCTGGCAGGCCATGCCGGCGTAGGAGACGTGACGGAAGGGCTCGCGGGCGTTCACGTCGGTCAGGTGGACCTCCGCTGCGGGCAGCTGCACCGCCTTCAGCGCGTCCAGTATCGCCACGCTGGTGTGGGTGTAGGCGGCAGGGTTGATGACGATGCCCCGGGTGCCGTCGGAGTATGCCTGCTGGATGCGGTCCACGATGGCCCCCTCGTGGTTGGACTGGAACAGCTCGACTTCCACGCCCAGCTCCTCCGCCCAGCCGCGGATGGCGGCGCACAGGGCCCCGTAGTCCCGGTCGCCGTACAGGTGCTTTTCCCGAATGCCCAGCATGTTCAAATTGGGCCCGTTAACGATCAACAGCTTCATGATAGGCCTCCTCCGCCCGCGCCGCGACCTCGTCCGGTGCGGCGTCGTTTTCGATGATGTAGTCCGCGGCATCGCGGTAGTACGGCTCCCGGACGCGCCACATCTCCCGCAGCGCCTCGGGGGACCTGGACAGGGGCCTGCCGTCCAGGGGCAGGGCGTCCAGCTCGCGCGTCAGCAGGCACAGCCGCCCGTTCTGGCGCATGGCGCGCACGTTGTCCGCTCTCAGCACCGCGCCGCCGCCGGTGGCGATCACCGCGCCCTTCTCCTTGCACGCATCGCAGATGACCTCGTGCTCCAGCGCCCGGAAGGCGGGCTCGCCGTCGGCTGCAAAGATCTCGGGGATGGACTTGCCCGCCCGCCTGACGATTTCCCCGTCCAGGTCTGTAAAGGGCCGGCCCATCCGCCCGGCCAGCGCCCGACCGATTCGGCTCTTGCCGCTGCCGGGCATGCCGATGAGGATCAGGTTCAGCGCCTCGCTGCGCAGCTGCCGGTAGATGCGCTCCGTCTCCGATTCGGGGATGGCATGTCCGGCGAACAGCTCCGCGGCCTCCCGGGCCTGGCCCACCAGCATGTACAGCCCGCCGGCGGCGGGGATGCCCCGCTCTTCGGCGTCCAGCACCAGGGCCGTCCTGTCCGGGTTGTAGATTACGTCCAGCACGCCCTCGAGCATGGGAAGGCGGGACAGGTCCGCCGGGGATGCGCAGTTGTTCGGGTACATGCCCACCGGGGTGGTGTTGACGAGCACCTGGGCGTCGCCGTGATCGGCGTACAGTGCGGCGTAATCCACCGGTCCGCGCCGGGAGACGACCACGATCTGTCGCGCGCCCAGCCGCCGGCAGGCGGCCCGGGCCGTCAGCGACGTGCCGCCACTGCCCAGGATCACCGTCTTCTTCCCGGCGATGTCCACCCCCGCGCGCCTGGCCAGCGCGATGAAGCCGCCGATGTCGGTGTTGTGGCCGTACAGGCTGCCGTCCGGGCGCACCACGAGGGTGTTCACGCAGCCCACCTCCCGGGCGGTGTCCGACAGGACGTCGCAGTGCTCATACGCCAGCTTCTTGTAGGGAATGGTGACGTTCAGCCCCCTGAAATCCCGGCGGTTCATCCGGTCGATGAATTCCGCCTCCGTCTGCTCGCACAGCCGGTAGTCGTAGTCGCCCAACCGGGCGTGTATCGCCACCGAGTAGCTGTGCCCCAGCTTCGCGCCGATCAGGCCGTATTGCATATTCAATTTACTGTTCATCATAGCACCCCAAAAACGTGAACCGGTCGCAGTGGGCCTCCAGCTCGCCCATCAGGCGCAGTATGTCCGGGTCGGCCACCGAGGCGGTCATGTCGAAGAAGAAGCGGAACTCGAATTCCCGGCCGGGGATCGGGCGGCTCTCCAGCTTCAGCAGGTTCACCCCGGCGATGGCCAGCCGGGAGACCACGGCGTTCAGCGCCCCGGGCTCGTGGGCCAGGTTCAGCATCAGCGAGATCTTCCGCGCCTGGGGGTAGATCTCCAGCTGCCGGGAGATGCAGATGAAGCGGGTGTAGTTGCTGGCGGAATCGCTGATGTCGTCCCGGACGACGGCCAGGCCGTACAGCCCGGCGCAGGCCTTCGAGGCGATGACGGCCAGGTCGTCCCGCTCGCTCTCGGCCACGAACTGGGCGGCGACGGCGGTGTTCTTCATCACCGTGGCCCTGATTTCCGGGTGGGCCGCGAAGAAGCGTGAGCACTGGCGCAGGGCCTGCTCGTGGGAGACCACCTCGGTGATCGGCGCCGTCGAGGCGGCGTCTTTGCGCATCAGCCGGTGGTCGATGCGCAGCTTCCGGGCCCCGACGATGTAGAAGTGATGGCGCTCCATCAGGTCGTACACCTGGGTGACGGAACCGGCGGTGCTGTTCTCGATGGGCAGTATGCCGTAGCGGCACATGCCCTTCTCCACGGCGCTGAACACGCCGTCAAAGCTGTCGAAGTACATGATGGCCGGGTAGGGGAACAGCCGCTCGCAGGCCTGCTGGGCATAGGCGCCCTCGGTGCCCTGGCAGGCCACCAGCGCGTGCTCCGGCAGGCGCTTGCCCTGGGTGTTCGCGATGGCGGCGGCAATCCCGTCCACCAGCGGGCTGCTTCGCTTCCACAGAGAGGATTGGAAGCTGCGGCTCAGGTCGAAGATCTGGGAATACAGCGCCTTCACGTAAGGGGCGCATTCGTCCCCCGTGGCGGCGGTGAGGCGATTCACGATGGCCCGCTCCCGGGCGTGGTCCCGTATGGGCTTCCCGGTCTGCTGCTTGGCCAGAGCCACTTCCTTCGAGCATGCCATGCGCCTGGCGAACAATTGAGCCAGCTCGTCGTCGATGGCGTCGATGTTTTGGCGGATGGTTTGAAGCTCCATGTGCAAGCTCCTTTCTAACTACTGATTTGTCGCCAGCTCGACAAATCAGTAGTTATCACTCAAAATCATATCCAATGCCACGCATGCCACAACAGCCTCAACTACGGGCACGGCCCTGGACACGATGCAGGGGTCGTGGCGGCCCTGTATGACCAGGGGCGCGTCTTCGCATCGGCTCAGGGACACCGAGGGCTGCTGGCGGGCGATGGACGGGGTGGGCTTGAAGGCGGCGCGGACCACCAGGGGCATGCCGCTGGTGATGCCGCCCAGCGCGCCGCCGTGGTTGTTGCCGGCGGTGACGACCTGGCCCGATTCCACGCGGAAGGGGTCGTTGTGGGCGCTGCCCTTCATGCCGGCTGCGGCGAAGCCCAGGCCGAACTCGACGCCCCGCACGGCGGGGATGCCGAACAGCGCCCGGGCGACGAGGTTTTCCACGCCGTCGAACATCGGCTCGCCAAGTCCTGCGGGCAGGCCCGTGGCCCAGCACTCCACGACGCCGCCCACCGAATCCCCGTCGGCCCGCGCGGCCTCTATGGCTTCGGCCATGCGAACCGCGGCGTCGGGGTCCACGCAGGGCAGCGGCCCCGGGCACAGGCCGTCCATCGGGGGATGGGCCAGGTCGACGGGGGCGTCCCCGATGCCCGCCACGCTGTGCACCCGGGCGCGTATGGCCACGCCCTTTTCCTTCAGCAGCTGCAGCGCCAGGGCTCCGGCGAAGCACAGCGGCGCGGTCAGCCGGCCTGAGAACTGGCCGCCGCCCCGTATGTCGTTGTGCCCGGAGAACTTCACCGCGGCGGTGTAATCGGCGTGGCCGGGCCGGGGTATATCCCGCAAACGGTCGTAGTCCCGGCTGCGGGCGTCGGTGTTGTGTATCAGTATGCACAGCGGCGCGCCGCAGGTGGCGCCCCTGTCGTTCAGCCCGGAGACGATCTGCGGCGCGTCCGCCTCCTTGCGGGCGGTGGACAGCGCGCCGCCGGGGGCGCGGCGGGCCATGAAGGCGGATATGAAATCCATGTCCGGCACCACCCCGGCGGGGATGCCCTCGATCACCGCGCCGATCATCGGCGAATGGCTCTGGCCGAAGACCTGTACGCGATAGCGCTCACCCAGCGTGTTCGACATGCGATTTCCCTCCCAGTGCTTCAAAGTCGCGGAAAAAGTCGGGGTAGGATTTCTCCACTGCCTGCGCGCCGGTGACGCGCACGGGCCGGTCGGCATGGGCGGCGGCCACGGCGGCGGCCATCACGATGCGGTGGTCGTTGGCTCCGTCCACGGTGCGGACGGGGGCTTCGCAGGGCTGAGGCGGCCCGCCGTCGATGATCAGTCCGTCAGGCGTGACCGCAACCCCGTGTCCCAGCGCCGCCAGCATATCCGCCACGCTCTGAAGGCGGTCACTCTCCTTCAGCCGAAGCCGCGCCGCGCCGGTGATGACCGTCCGCGTGGGCTGGCTTGCCGCCGCCACCGCCAGCGCGGGCACCAGGTCCGGCACGTGGGTGGCGTCGATGGTATCCTGCTCCAGCAGCGCGGTGACGGCCCTGTCCCCCTGGACGCTGTCGGGGTCCAGCCCCCTAACGTCGATACTTGCGCCCAGCGCGTTGGCCGCCAGCCAGAAGGCCGCCGCTGACCAGTCGCCCTCGACGACGGCTTCGCCGGGGGTGCGGTAGCGCTGTCGGCCGGGAATGCGCCAGCCGTCCGCCATTCCTTCGATGTCGATGCCGAACTGCCGCAGGGCCTGTAGCGTCATGTCCACGTAGGCGGCGGAGGCCAGCGGCGTGGTCAGCCGGATCACGCTGTCCGCCTCCAGCAGCGGCAGCGCGAACAGCAGCCCGGTGACGTACTGGCTGGACACGTCCCCCGGCAGGGTCCAAAGCCCGCCGGTCAGGGGCCCTGAAACCGCCATGGGCAGAAGGCCATTGTCGATGACCGCGCCGTGGGCCCGCAGCGCTTCCACCAGCGGGGCGTTGGGGCGCTGGGGGAGGCGCCCGTGGCCGGTAAAAGTGGTATGCGCGCCCAGCGCCGCCGCGACGGGCAGCAGGAAGCGCAGCGTGGAGCCGCTTTCGCCACAGTCCAGCGTGACCTCCGCCGGAACATCGGCGATGGGGGAGACGACCAGCGTCTCGCTTTCCGACTCGATGTCCGCGCCCAGTGCCCGCAGGCAGGCGGCGGGGGCCTCGATGTCCCGGTTCGTGCTGCCGATGGCGATGCGGGTGGGGCCGTCCGCCAGCGCGGCGGAAATCAGCAGCCGGTGGGCGGCAGATTTCGAGGCAGGGACGCGCACCGCGCCCGACAGGGGGGAGGGGGTGATCACGACGTTCACAGCTTCAGCGCCTCCTGCGCGGCGAGGGCCCGCTCGAACCAGGCGGGCAGGTCGGTCACGGGCACCTTCTCAAGGTGGCACTTACCGATGGCGTCGGGCAGCACCAGCGTGATCGTGCCCCCGGAGCGCTTCTTGTCGGCCAGCGCCGCATCGGCCAGCGCCCGGGCGTCGTAGTCGCAGCGCACGGGCAGGCCGTTGCGCTTCATGCATCCGGCCAGCCGGGTGATCATTGCCTCGGGACACCCTGCCGCCGAGGCGGCCATCACCGTGCCGACGGCCACCGCCTGCCCGTGGAGCAGCTTCAGGCCGGAGAGGTGCTCGATGGCGTGGCCGAAGGTGTGACCCAGGTTCAAAAAGGCCCGGCTGCCGGTGTCGAACTCGTCCCCGGCCACCACGTCCCGCTTGTAGGCCACGCAGCGCGCCACGACCTCGTCCACGTCGTCCAGCCAGTCGCCGCCCTCCAGCAGCGCGAACAGGCCGGGGTCGTTGAGCACGCCGCACTTGACGGCCTCCGCCGCGCCGTTGGACAGCTGCAGGCTAGGCAGTTCGCGGAGCACGTCCGTGTCGGTGATCACCAGGCTGGGCTGGTGGAACGCGCCGACCATGTTCTTGCCGAAGGGCATGTCGATGGCGGTCTTGCCGCCCACCGAGGAATCCACCGCCGCCAGCAGCGTGGTGGGGATCTGCACGAAGCGTATGCCCCGGGTATAGATCGCCGCAGCGAAGCCGGCGATGTCGCCCACCACGCCGCCGCCCAGCGCTACGACGAGGTCGCTTCGGCTCAGCCGCGCCTCGCCCAGCGCGTCCAGTATGTCCGACAGCGTGGACAGGTTCTTGCTGGCCTCCCCGGCGGGAAAGGCGAAGCGGGAGACGTCGAAGCCGGCATAGCTGAAGCTGATCTGCACCCGGTCGCCGTACAGCTCGTCCACGGTGTCGTCGGTGACGATCAGGCACTTGCAGGGCCTGACGACCTTCGCGGTCAGCTCGCCGGATTTGTCGATCAGCCCCTCGCCGATCAGGACGTCGTATTCATGGGAAGCGGGAATGTGAATGGTACGCATGCTCAAACCTCCAGTTCCATATACCTTCGGTAGGTCGTGAATCCAGCCGCCTCATAGAAGGCCAGGGCGGAATCGTTGAAGGCCCAGACGTCAAGATCCAGGCGGGTAAAGCCGCGCGCCTTCGCGTCGGCCTTCATGTACGCCACCAGCGCGGTGGCGATGCCCCTGCGGCGATGGACCGGGTCTACCCCAAACTCCTCCACATGGTAAAAACCCAATGGCAGCGTGTAGGGTCCCTCCGGGCGGTGGACGTATTGGACCACGGCAAAGCCGAGGATCTCAGCCCCCTCCGCCGCCACGATTACGCCGAAGCGGTCGGAATCAAAAACCTCGAACAGCCGTGCCTGCAATTCCGGGCCAAAGCCAGGCTTGAAGTGGGCGGGACGGCCCGCCACATGCAGGCCGTTCACCATGCGGCGCAGTTCGTTGACGCGCCCCAGCTCCCCGCGACGGGCGGGACGTATTGTGATGGGCATAGGCACCTCCGTAAATTCTGATTTGTGGGGGAGAAGCGGTATCCAAAAGCCTTCCCCCGTTGGGGAAGGTGGATTCGGCAAAAAATGCTTGCATTGTTTTGCCGAAGACGGATGAGGTCCTTGTCGCTCGGGCAACGTCTATTGGAACAGAGGCGCGAGGTGTAACGTAAGGGGAGGACCTCACCCGCCCCGCTCCGCGGGCCCCCTTCCCCCCCGGGGGAAGGCTTTTGGAACCGCCGCGTCATCTCGATAAATCAGAATTTTTATTGTATTCGCCACAAAATGCACGCGGCAGCCGCCATTCCTGTTCCCTGTTCCCAAGGGCCTGCCGGCCCCCTCTCCCCGAAAACAGTCCACTGGACTGTTTTCCCGGCGCCCGGTGGCCCCGTTCCCTTTGTACTTCCCTTTGCGTATCCGCAAACACCTCGATAAATCAGAA
>JAZOUD010000119.1:0-36134 GCA_045658005.1 Clostridia bacterium
GCCGTCATCGTCGTCATCGCCGTCACCCACGGGGAACACCGGCTCGGGCTTCTCGGTCGGCTTCGGCTCGGGCTTCTCGGTCGGCTTCGGCTCGGGCTTCTCGGTCGGCTTCGGCTCGGGCTTCTCGGTCGGCTTCGGCTCGGGCTTCTCGGTCGGCTTCGGCTCGGGCTTCTCATAGCCGCACTTGGTGCAGACGCCGTCATCGTCGAACTCATGGGGCTCGACTTCGCGGACCTCGTCCACGACTTTGCCGGAGCTGATGCCGCCATCCTCGGTGGCTTCGCCTTCCCAGACGGTGTAAATGGCGTAGTGGCTCTGGCCGTCTTTCTGCTCATATCCCTCGAGCTCGCGGACCTGCCTGGTCTCGGCCAAACAGGCGACGGAAGCGACAACCAGCATGAGAGCCAGCGCGATAGCCAGAATCTTGGAAACATACTTACGCATAAGAAAATCCTCCTTTAGAAATCCTTGGTAGGTATAATATCACAGTCTGAAAATCGCGTGGTTATATCAGTGTTAAATATTACAAATTTTTGACACAGAAACCGGCTGCGCGCTCAAGGCGGTTCATCACCGCGAGTCCCACGCCGTCAGTGGCGATGGCCTCGGAGAACAGGACGTCCGCGCCCAGCCCGTCGGCCTCCCGCAGGCGGGCGAACATCGAGCGGGCCATGGCCTCGGCATCAGCGCCCAGGGACAGCACCCGCCGATCGCCATAGGCGGGGATATGGGCATCCAGCGCCAGTATGAGGGGACGCCTGCCCTGGGCGAGCGCATCGTCGTAGAGGCGGCGAATGTCCCCGATCACGGCGCTTTCCTCGCCTTGCACGATGGTCAGCGCCCCCGCGGGCGCATAGTGGCGATACTTCATGCCGGGGCTGCGGGGGCGCTCGCCCTCGCGCAGCGGGCGCAACACGGCGTCATCCACCGCCACGCTGCCGCAGACGACCTCGATCCGCTCGGGGGTGACGCCGCCGGGGCGCAGTATGCGGGGAACGTCGCCGGTGACGTCGATGACGGTGGATTCCAGGCCCACATCGCAGGGACCGCCGTCAAGGATCAGCGGGATGCGGCCGTCCATGTCCTCCAGCACGTGGGCGGCGGTGGTGGGGCTTGGCCGACCGGAGCGGTTGGCGCTGGGCGCGGCGATGGGCCGACGCGCGGCGTCGATCAGGGCCCGGGCCGCCGGGTGGGCGGGATAGCGTATCGCCACGGTGTCCAGCCCTGCGGTGACCTCGGCAGGCACGGCGGCGGACTTCGGGAAGATCAGCGTCATCGGCCCGGGCCAGCAGGCAGCCATCAGCTTCAGGGCCGCCGGCGCCGGGTCACAGGCGATCAATGGAGGCAGCTGGTCGATCGCGCTGATGTGCACGATCAAAGGGTTGTCCCCGGGGCGGCCCTTCGCCGCGAATATGCGCTTTACCGCCGCGGCATCCAGCGCGTTCGCCCCCAGGCCATACACGGTCTCGGTGGGAAAGGCCACCAGCGCGCCCGACCGAATCAGCTCGCCGGCCTCTGATAGGCTTTCGGGAGTGACGGGGAGAAGTTTGGTTTGCAAGGTGATTGGCTCCTTTAAAGAATCATTTCCATTCCTATCCTATAGGGCTTCAGGCCCAGCTTTTCGTAAAAGCGCATCGCACCGGGGTTGCAGGTCCAGACGTTCAGGGTGACGTTGTAGCAGCCCTTTTGGCGGGCATAGGCGAGAATGTGGTCGTAGAGGGCGCGGCCCACGCCCAGGCCCCGGGCCGCTTCATCCACGCAGATGTCGTCGATATAGAGGGTATCGTGCTCCTCCATCAGCTGTCCGCCGCTGTGCTGCATCACGCAGAAGCCGTGGCCCAGCACCCGGCCCGATTCGTCCACGCCGACGAACACCGGGGTGGCGGTGTCGGCGAGTATGGCCGAGAGCCCGGCTTCGGTATACTTCGTGGTCGGGCCCTTGAACAGGTCGGGCCGGCCGTTGTGGTGCACCATGTTCACCTGCACCAGCAGGGCCATCAGGGTGGGAATGTCATCTTTCGTCGCAGGGCGGACAGTGATCATGCTGGCACCTCCATTCCTCATTCCTCATTCCTCATTCATCATTCCTCATTCATCATTCCTCATTCTCATTAAGCAGTGCGGTCTGCTCGGCAAGGGTCAGGGCGTCGATGATCTCGTCCAGGTGTCCCTCCATGATCTCGTCGATCTTGTAGAGGGTCAGCCCGATGCGATGGTCGGTGACGCGCCCTTGGGGGAAGTTGTAGGTACGGATGCGCTCGCTGCGGTCGCCGGTGCCCACCTGGACGCGGCGCTTGTCGGCGTACTCGCCGGCCTGCTGCTCGCGCTGGAGGTCGTAGAGGCGGGACTTCAGCACCCGCATGGCCTTTTCCCGGTTCTGGATCTGGCTGCGCTGGTCCTGGGAGGTGACCACCAGGCCGGTGGGAATGTGGGTGATGCGCACGGCGGAGTCGGTGCGGTTGACGTGCTGGCCGCCGGCGCCGGAGGCCCGGTAGGTGTCGATGCGCAAGTCGTTCGGGTTGATCTCCACCTCCACGTCCTCGGCCTCTGGCAGCACGGCCACCGTCGCGGTGGAGGTGTGGATGCGGCCGGAGGATTCGGTGACGGGCACCCGCTGGACCCGGTGCACGCCGGATTCGAACTTCAGCTTCTGGAACACGTTCTTGCCTGAGATCAGCACCACGGACTCCTTCAGGCCGCCCAGCTCGGTCGAACCGTCCTCGATCATCTCCACCTTCCAGCCCTGGCTGTCGGCGTAGTGGCTGTACATGCGCAGCAGCTGCGCCCCGAACAGCCCGGCCTCGTCGCCGCCGGCCCCGGCCCGGACCTCGAGCACCGCGTTCTTGTAATCGTCCGGGTCCTTGGGCAGCAGGGCGATGCGGGCGGCCCGGGTGGCCTCGTCCAGCTTCGGCTCCAGCTCGTCCAGCTCCTCCCGGGCCAGCTCGGCCATGTCCGGGTCGGACAGCATCTCCCTTGCGCCTTCGATGTCGTCCAGCAGCTTACTGTAAGCCACCGCCACGTCGTTCAGCTCGGAAAGCTCGCTGTGCTGACGCATCAGGTTCGTGAACAGCGCCGTGTCCGCGATGACCTCCGGCAGCGTGATGCGTATCGAAAGCTCCTCAAACCGCCCCTGGATGGCCTCCAGCTGGGCGGCGATGCGCTGTTGTTCGTTGTACGATGCAGACATATTGGTCTCCTCTATTCCATTTTCCCGAATACGACCCGCTCGATCCCGTTCAGGTCCCTGATCGTTCCGGCCTGGGTGCAGGGAAGTTTTGCCCTGACCAGCTCGAGGACGGGCTGGGCCTGGTGAATGCCGACCTCGAGGAAGATCGCGCCGCCGGGGTTGAGGTGATCGGCAGCGCCCTCGGCGATGCGGCGGTAGAAGTCGAGGCCGTCCGCGCCGCCGTCCAGGGCGATGCGCGGCTCGAAGCGCACCTCCCGCTGGAGGCCGGAAAGGGCCCCGGTGGGGATGTAGGGCGGATTGGACGCGATGATGTCGAACCGCTCCCGGCCCACGGCGCTGAACAGGTCGCCCTGACGAAGCTCGGCCTTGACGCCCAGGGCCTTCTGGTTGGCGCGGGCGACCTCCAGTGCCTCCGGGCTGATGTCGGCCAGCGTGATGCGGGCGTTGGGGGCCAGCGAGGCCAGGCTCAGGCCCACGCAGCCGCTGCCCGCGCACAGGTCCAGCAGCGCCGGGTTGCCCTGGCGCTGGCGCAGCTCGATCAGCGCCGCCTCCACCAGGGTCTCGGTATCCTGGCGGGGGATCAGCACGGCCCCGTCCACCCGGAAGCGCAGGCCCATGAAGTCGGCGCTGCCCAGTATGTACTGCACCGGTTCGCCCGCCGCGCGGCGGTCCAGCATCGCCTCCAGCCTGTACAGCTGGTGCCGGGGGATGGCCTGGTCGCCTTCAAAGACCAGCGCCTGCCGGGTCATGCCCAGGGCGTCCTCGGCGATCCACCGGGCGTCGATATCGGGGTCGGGACAGTTGTTTTGCGTCAGTCGGTCGCGGGCATGCTTCAGCCATTCAGAGATGATCATGAGTTACCTCGTTTTATCGTTTTCCTTCGCCGCGTTGTAGGCGTACACCGCCACCTCCACCATCTGGGGATGGGCGCGGCGCACGAAGCAGCGCTCCAGCAGCAGCTGGGGCCCCAACAGAAAGTTGATCACGGGGCCGGGCCTGGCGGCTTCCAGCAGGCGAAGGGGTTCGTTGAACACGGCGGCGATGGCCAGCACGGTGAGCGCGCGCACGAGCACCTGCACCGGCAGGGTGAAGGTGCGGATCAAGGCGAAGGCGATCACCGACAGCATCAGCACCGACAGCGCGAAGGCCGCGTCGCTGCGGCGGGACAGGTGGGACGCCCGCTCCGCCCCGGCCTGGGTAACGTCCCCGCCCCCATCGCCGGGGATGGCGTTGAGCACCTTGTTGATGGCGCCCCGGTACATGGCGAAGCGGTTCACCACCCGCAGCCGGGGCACGAGCAGCGCGCACAGCAGCATGCACAGCACCCGCGTGGCGCAGGCCACGGCGTTGACGGCGTTTCGGGACAGCTCGAAGCGGGGCAGCACCCACTTCACCAGTGCCCAGGGCCCGGCGATCACCAGTCCCCCGATCAGCAGGAGTATCGCCAGCGCGCTGCCCGCGGCCACCAGCGAGGTGGGGCGCACGCGGAACAGCTCGGCAAAGCGCTGCTCAAAGCGGGTGCCCCTGACGATCTGCTGGGGCATCAGCTGGGCCGATTCCGCCACGCCGTCCAGGAAGTCCGCCACGCTGAGCACCAGCCGCAGTATGCCACGCAGGAACGGTATGCGCTCCATGGCGTCCCGGACGGGGTGGTATTCCCGGCGCAGGCGCAGGGCCACGTCCTTGCTCTCCTGGCGGACGGCAAAGGCCGTGGCGTTGCCCACCTGTATGCGCACGCCTTCCGCGACGGGGGTGGCGTGGATGGTTATCGTATCGTTGTTTGGCATGAGAAACACCCTTTTGATGGAGAATGGAGTAGGTCAGGCTTACTTCATCAGCTTCTCCAGACTGGTGCTGAGGGCGTCGGGGTCGAGGCCCTCAAGCCCGGCCAGGGCGTCCTCGCCGCTCAGCTGCGCGACGATGGCCCGCAGGCCTTCGTCCGAGAGCGGGTCCACACCGCGCTCCAGGCACTCGGCCAGCAGTCGCCTGCCGGCATCTGCGACAGGCTCCATCACGAAGTCGTCGATCAACAGGTCGCTCCAGCCCTCGAACACGTAATCCCAGTGGCTGTTGTTGGCCTTCAGGTTGTTCGGGCGGATGACGCCGGTGATGTAGAGCAGGCCGTCATCGGGGGAAAATCGAACGTCCGGATCGGCAAAGAAATCTTCCTTTGCCTCCTGCACCGTATTGGTAAAATAAGCCCTGGAGGCATCGCTCTGGCATTCCAGCAGTGTGCCGGGGGCAGGGGCTCCGCTGCCCGCGCCCTGGACGACCTCGATGTACATGGTATGGCAAATCGCCCAGCTTAAGCTTTCGGCACTGTCCCAGAAGGCATGCATGGCCGCGTCGGCTTCTGCGGAGCCGTCATGCCAGATGCCGAAGAAGGCGGCGCGGGGGTAGGACTCGACCTCCAGGTCGATGGCGGTGTCGACGCCGGCGCCCACCGTGAAGCGCTGCTGCCGGGTGGCGACGCCCACGTCTCGGACGGTGAGCATGGCCTCCACCGGGGGCAGGTTTTCAAAGGTGTATCGGCCGTTTTCATCGGTGGTGGTGGTATAGGTGACGCCCTGTACCTCCACGGTGACGGTGACGCCCGCCAGGGGCTTTCCGGTCACGGAATCCACCGGCGTGCCGCTGACGCCGCCGGGGGCCATGTCCATGATGACGGGCATCACGGGGCTGTCCAGCACGGTGAAGGGGGTGTCCGGACCGTCGGCGCCCGGCACATGGATGATATAGGTGCCCGGCGGCAGGTAGCCCGGTACGTCAGGCACGGTGGTGATCACCGGATCCTGAGTATCGGCATCCAGAATCTCTATGGGCGTATCCGGGTGGGGGCCGACGGGGTCGCTGATGAACACGACGGTAAAGCGGTGGCTTTTCCCGTCAGGGCGGGGCCTCTTTTTTCGTGGGGTCGCGGCGGGCTGTCCGTCGGCAGCTTCGTCCCCGGAGGCCTCGGTGGGTTCGGCGGTGGCCTCCGCCTCGGAGGCCTCGGTGGGTTCGGCAGTGGCCTCCGGCTCGGGGACCTCGGTGGGTTCGGCGGTGGCCTCCGGCTCGGGGGCCTCGGTGGGCGCCTGGGCATAGAGGTCGCATATCTTCCAGTCGGTCAGGCCCTCGATGACCTTCTCGGTATCGGGGTCCATGGCGCACAGCCGGTATTTGATAATGAAGCGGGAGGGCAGGTATTCCTCGGCGCCGTCGAACAGGTCGGCCCGGACCAGGGCGTCGCTCAGGCCCGCGTCGATGTCGTCATAGGCCCAGCAGTATTCCTTGCCGTCCTCGCTCTGGAAGGAAGCGTAGAACTGGCATTTCGCCTCGGTAGTGGCCCGCAGCAGGAATTGACCGGCGGACAGGCGCAGCAGGGTGACATCGTAGCCCTGGGCGGGCTGGTGGGTGGGCTGGGGCTCGGGCTCCTGGACCGGGGTCAGCACGGGAACCTCGGCCTCGGGCGGCAGGTCGGCCAGCAGGCTCTCATCGGGATATTCCACGATGTAGCCGGTGCGGCCCTGGGGCTTGCCGTCGCAGTTTTCCCAGACCCAGCGGGCCTCCCCGGGACTGAAGCGCATGCGGGTGAACAGGTTCATCGCGCCTTCTGCGTTCCGGGCGACAGGCTCGCCCAGGGCCCATGGGTTGACGCCCCCCAGCAGGTCGTCAAAGTCGATGGGCATCTCATGGGTCGCGCCGTTTTCGTCCACCCAGAAGAAGTTGCCAGGGCCCAGGTCGGAATCCCGGCGGGCGCCGATCCAGAAGGCGACGTCGGCATAGCCCAGCTCCAGGATCTCGGACTGGAGCTCCACGTACTCGGACAGGCTGTTGATGCCCACCAGCCAGCCGCCCTGGTCTACAGCCCGGCGGTTGGCCTCCTCCCAGGAGATGTCGGAGACGAAATAGTCGTATCGATGGATGCCGGTCGCAGAAGCGGTGGGAGCCTCCCACGCCTCCATGGGCAGGGGTTCGCCGAACAGGGCGAGGTGGGTATCCGCATCCAGCCTGCCGGTTTGCTCCAGCCCGTGGGCCTCCTGGAACAGCTTCAAGGCGGTCTCTGTCTTGCCGCCGAAGTCGCCGTCGGCCTTGCCGATGTCGTAACCCAGCTCGGCCAGCTTCTGCTGCAGGGCCACGACTCCGTCGCCCTTGCTGCCCCTGGACAGGATCGTGACGGCCTGGGCCATGCCGGCCAGCAGCATCGCCAGGGCCAGGAGGATCGCGGTCATCGTCTTGAGCATCTTCATGGGGTCTTCCCCTCCCTTGTGAAAAAAATAAAAGAACCGGCGCGTTTCCGCCGATCCTTTATGGTGGGTTCTACGCGCATATACGGCAAAAGCATCGACAAGGCACTGCCCTGCCGATGCTCGTTTGCCTACATGCCGTAGCGCTTCTTGTAGCGATCCACACGTCCGCCGGTGTCAACCAGCTTCTGCTTGCCAGTGTAGAAGGGATGGCACTTTGAGCAGATATCAACGCGCATCTCCTTCTTCACGGAACCGGTCTCGAAGGTCTCGCCGCAAACACAGCGGACCACCGCCTTGCCGTAATTCGGATGGATGTTCTCCTTCATGGTTTTCACCTCACTCTAATCGGACTGTCGGCCCTCCGGCGGAGCCGGCATCGGATTAATCACGCAAAGCTGATTATAGCACATGGGTGTCACTCAGGCAAGGGGCGACGTGAGATTTTACATTTTTGCGAGGTAAATTTTCATTTTATAAGGCCCGATCGGTCAGAACCTGATGCTCGCCATGATCTGAGCGGCCTCGAGCATGAAATCGGAATCGTCCTGGGGGGTAAACAGGAAGGTGATCAACTGGCCGTCGCGGAACGTGGCGCAGCCGCTGGCGTTCAGGGCAGGCGCGATGAAGGCGGCGAATTCCCTGCCGTTCAATTCCAGCAGGCTCGTACTCTGGCAATCGGCGTTGGCCTCTATGGCCGCGCGCATGGCGTCAAAGCTGTCGGCCTGGGTGGGCTGGATCAATATATACAGATAGCGCGAGCCGTCCCCCGCCCCAAGGGCATAGCGAATCGGGCCCTCGCCGGCGGGATAGCTGACCCACCCCTTGGGCAATGACAGCGCAAACCCCTCGTCGAAGCGCAGGGTAAAGCGCTCCGCCTCGGCCAACGCCACCGCTGCGCACAGGCATAGCGCGACCACAACGCACAAAACCTTTTTCATCACGGCACGCAACCCTCCTCGCAGTCCTGCTGATCCCGTTACCGGCATTATACCACAGCCCACGCTTCCATTACAAATGACGAATTCATGGCGGAAGTATAACACATCTATGCGGGGGATGAATATTCTTTTCCCTTTTCCCCTTGTTCCATGACGCTGGTTGTGCTACAATACCGGCAAAGCATCCGCGCCGCAGGGCGCGCACGAGGTGATTTCCATGCGAATCGTGGTCAAGGTGGGCACGTCCACCCTCGCCCATCCCACCGGGCACATGAACATCCGACGGGTGGAGGCGCTGTGCAAGGTGCTCAGCGACGTGAAGAATGCCGGGCACGAGGTGATCCTCGTGTCGTCGGGCGCCATCGGCATGGGCGTGGGCAAGCTGTCCCTCAGCCAGCGGCCCACCGACATCCCCACCAAGCAGGCCGCCGCCGCCGTGGGCCAGTGCGAGCTGATGTACACCTACGACCGGCTGTTCTCCGAATACAACCACACGGTGGCCCAGCTGCTGGTCACCGGCAGCGACGTGGAGGACGAGACCCGCCGCGCCCACTTCCACAACACGCTCTACCGGCTGCTGGAGCTGGGGGCGCTGCCGGTCATCAACGAAAACGACACCATCGCCACCGATGAAATCGTCATCGGCGACAACGACACCCTCTCGGCCATCGTGGCCGCCACGGTGCAGGCCGACCTGCTGGTGCTGCTGAGCGACATCGAGGGGCTGTACACCGCCGATCCCAGGGGCAACGCGGAAGCGAAGCTCATTCCCGTCGTGGAGCAGATCTCCCCTGAAATCGAGGCCCTGGCCGGCGGCAACGGCACGTCACTGGGCACCGGCGGCATGGTCACCAAGCTGCGCGCCGCCCGCATTGCAGGGGCGGCCGGCATCGACATGGTCATCGCCAACGGCGCCACGCCGAAGCTGATCTACGATATCATCGAGGGCAGGCCGGTGGGCACGCGCTTCCTCGGCCGCGCCCGCCGGGCCGATTGAGAGGTTACCAGCCATGGGCAAGATACTCATCCACGCGGGCATGTCGCCCCTGGACCGGCCGTCGATGGACCGCGTGTTCCGGGAGCACCTGTTCACCACCAATTCGGGCAACCTGCTGTTCCAATACGGCGCCTATCGCACGATGATGACCGAAGGCGCCGAATTTGAAAGTCGCTTTCTTCACCTGGGCGACCTCACCGACGCGGACCTCGAGCGTATCAATGCCGAATGCGAGTGCGTCGTGCTGCCGATGGCCAACAACTTCCGGGTGGGGTTCAACCTGATGGGCAACCTCACCGCCTTCGTGCGCAGGCTGAAGATCCCCTGCGTGGTCATGGGCGTGGGCCTGCAGGCCGACAGCGCCAGGGACATACAGGGGGGCTTCCCCTTCGACGACAGCACCCGGGCCTTCGTGGACGCGGTGCTGGACCACTCCGCGCTGCTCGGCCTGCGGGGCGAGCTGACCGGGGAATACCTGAAAAGCCTGGGCTACAGCCCCGAGCGCCACTTCACGGTGATCGGCTGTCCCTCGATGTATTCCCGGGGCGCGCACCTCATCGCCCCGCAGCCAAGGCCCCTGGACGCCGACGCGCCCATCAGCGTCAACTACCGCAAGGAGCAGCCGGAAAACCTGTTCCGATTCATGAAGGCCGTCGAGCGCCAATACCCCCGGTACCGCCTGCTGTTCCAGCGGGTGGAGGAGATGTCCATGCTGTACTACGGCCTGCCGATCCACTACGAGTACCGCCGGGGCGCGGACGAGACCGGCCTGTATCCCACCCGGCGCAGCGACCCCGAGATTCGCGGCGGCCACGCGGTGGGCTTCGCCAACGCCCAGGCCTGGATACAGTTCATGTCCCGGCAGCGTCTGAGCGTCGGCTGCCGGATCCACGGGAACATCGCCGCCGTGCTGGCCGGGACCCCCGCGCTGGTCTTCACCATCGACACCCGCACCGAGGAGCTGTGCCGCTACCACAATATTCCCTTCGTCCCGGCATCGCGCATCGACGAAAGCACCCGCCTGCGGGACCTTTACGAGGGCACTGACTTTGCCAGGGTCACGGACGGGCACGACCGGCGCTTTGCGCATTTCGTGGATTTCCTGAACGCCAACGGCCTCAACCACATCTACCGCGAGGATCCCGGGCGGACGGAAGCCCCGCTGGACAGGGCCGTCGAGGCGCTGAAGCCCTGGGGACAGATCGAAGCCAGTCGCTTTATCTCCCCCGCCCGCCTGTGCAAAGGCGCGGCTTTGTACTGGCCGAAGGTGAAGAAGAAGATAAAGAGGAAGCTGAAAATATAGGAGGCATATCCCATGACCACCAACGTAATCCTTCGCGCCGCCCGCGCTGCGTGGCCTGCGCTGCAGACCGCCGATACCGACAGGAAAAACGCCGCGCTGAACGCCATGGCGGACGCGCTGCTGGAAAATACCAGCGACATACTGGCCGCGAACCTGCTGGACATGACCGCCGCCCGGGGCCACATCAGCGAGGTCATGCTGGACCGGCTTCGCCTGACCGAGGACCGCATCAGGGCCATGGCCGACGGCATCCGCGAGGTTGCTGCGCTGCCCGACCCCGTCGGCGCGGTGATGAGCCGCGTGAAGCGCCCCAACGGCCTGGTGATCGAGCGCACCCGGGTGGCCATGGGCGTAATCGCCATCATCTACGAGAGCCGGCCCAACGTCACCAGCGACGCGGCGGCGCTGGCCCTGAAGGCCGGCCGCGCCTGCGTGCTGCGGGGCGGCAAGGAGGCCTTCAATTCCGCGGACGCCATCGTAGAAGCCCTGCAATCCGGCTTGGAGCGCGTCGGCCTGCCCGCTCAGCTCGTGCAGCTGGTGCAGGACACCACCCGCCAGAGCGCAACCGACCTGATGACGGCCGTTGGCCTGGTGGACCTGCTGATCCCCCGGGGCGGAGCGGGTTTGATCAAGGCCGTCACCGAAAACGCCAAGGTGCCCTGCATCCAGACCGGCACCGGCATCTGCCACGTCTACGTGGATTCAGCCGCCGACCAGGCCATGGCGCTGGACATCATCGAAAACGCCAAGACCAGCCGCCCATCGGTGTGCAACGCCGAGGAGGTGCTGCTGGTGCACCGGGATATCGCCGCTGAATTCCTGCCGAAGCTGAAAAAACGGCTGGTGGACGACCGAAAGGCGAGGGGCCTTAACCCCGTCGAGCTGCGCCTGGACCCCGAGGCCGCAGCCGTCATCCCCGGCAAGGCCGCCGGGGAAAAGGACTTCGACACCGAATTCCTGGACTACATACTGGCCGTGGGCGTCGTGGGCAGCGCCGGGGAGGCCATCGCCCACATCGCGAAGCATTCCACCGGCCACAGCGAAGCCGTCGTTTCCCGCGATCCCGCCGTGCTGGACGCCTTCTCAAGGGGCGTCGACAGCGCCGCGGTCTACCTGAACTGCTCCACCCGCTTCACCGACGGCGGCGAGTTCGGCCTGGGCTGCGAAATGGGCATCTCCACCCAAAAGCTCCACGCCCGCGGCCCCATGGGCCTGGAGGAGCTGACCACCTACAAGTACATCGTCCGGGGAGACGGGCAGGTGAGATAGGGTTACGGGTGATGCATTGAGTCCGCAGAAAAGGACGCTCCATGAAGGGGCGTCCTTTTCTGCAGAAGCGGTGGGACGGCGTCGCTTCGCGCCGCGGTCTCCGGCCGAACCCCGTTATACTTGACAAGTGGGTTCGTACATCCCTCCGTCACACCCAAAAAGCTCATCCCCCACAAGGGGGCTGAGCTTTAAACGAATGACAAAGGGGCAAAATAGAAAGGCTTACTCTATTCCTATTGCTCTCCTGACTTGTTTTTTCTTTATCCACTGACAACGATTTTCCTTTTACCTGAAATACCCGTTATGCCGAGATTTGCCTTTGCATCATATTCGCGCACTATTTCTTTGAATGCACTTACTCGTTTGGATCTATTGCTTGTAACTTTGTAATCAGATTCCTGTTGCAATAGTCCAATATAGTATAAAGCAGCACGGAGTCTATCCTCCAAGAGTGTGAAAGTAGTGCGTTTGTGTTCATCTCATCTATTCACCATAGAGTTTTTTCTGAAACCCCTCGTCCGCTATGCCAGTAGCTTCCATGCCATATTCTGTCTGCATTTGCTTTACTGCATCTTCTGTCATGCGTCCAAAATTGCCATCAGCTTTACCATTTAAAACGCCCACTCTTATTAGAGCATTTTGAAGTAGTGTCACAGCTTCCCCTGTGGACCCCTTTTTAAGTGTCGGATATTGAATGTCTTGATTCTCAGTTTTGTCTTCAGTATTTACAGCATGATTGCTAAGATTCCATTCATCCAGCAATTCCCAATCATCAACATTATGGTCTTGTGAGGTGGAAACTACAGACCCATCTGCCTTAATGCCATATGTTTCTGAGAATGTAGTATAGACTGCAACAATACCATTCCATGACTGAATGTCACACTCGCCAAAGGTATTGTCACCAGTTGCCAATACTGTTCCATCTGCTTTCAAGCCGATTGTGTTATCATCACTTGCTGCTACTGCGATAATCTCTTTCCATCTTGATACATCACCTTCTGGATGATTTGTGCCTTTAACAGAAGATACTACCGTTCCATCTGCTTTTATGCCTATCATATGAAATCCACCGACAGCGATCCGTTGAATATCTGTCCAGTCTTCAAAACCACTTTTTGTTGAATAGACTGTCCCATTATTCTTTAAACCCACAATCATAATTGTCCCAAATCCATATTTACCTGTGTAGACAGACTTAACATCACTCCAATCACTCACAATCTGATTCAGTTCCTCGTCCGTTGTTATTACTGTGCCATCAGCCCTTAGGCCTACTGTAACTTCATGAACTCCTCCGCTTCCAATTTTAGAAGTACAAGTTTGAATTGATACTATATTACTCCAATCAGTAGTATAACACTGCCCATATTCATTATTACCTACTGCAACAACTGTTCCATCTGCCTTTAAGCCAACCGTAAATGTTTTGTCTAATTCATTGTCGACAGCATAACCATCTGCATGTACTTCGATTATGTCTTTCCAATTATCAACATTGCATGCTCCTGCACGATTACTCCCAACCGCTACAACTGTTCCGTCCTTTTTTAAGCCGACTATATGATCACGGGATTGGGATATGGATAGTATATTATTCCATTTTTGCGCTTTGGAAAAACCATATTCATCTCTACCTACGGATACCAAAACA
This sequence comes from Clostridia bacterium, assembly GCA_045658005.1. GTDB lineage: Bacteria > Bacillota > Clostridia > Christensenellales > Aristaeellaceae > UBA2862. The sequence continues at coordinate 13,578 of JAZOUD010000119.1, forward strand.
GAACCATCTGTCTTGATTCCAAGTAGTGTGCTCCAGTATCCATTCAGACTTAGTTTATGATCAACAGATTCAGTAATATCATTAAGATAAATATTACTATCTTTATATCCCCTCACTTTCCATAATGAATAGCGTGCCTTGATGATGTCTCTTTTTTCGCAGAATTCCAATGCTTGTTGATACATACGCTCTGTATCATCTAGTTTACCGTCAAATGTTCCTTTAGGATAGAGCAACTCAGCAGTTTTTTTATCTGCATCATAGGCGAAGAAAAATGACTTGCCTTTTTTGCCAACTTCTGCTTTGAATATGCTACCTTCTACAACATAGGAGAGCATCTCACACCCCGAATTTGACAAGAATTGTCCGAATTGTGAGTATTCATCGTCGGTAACATCAAACCAAACTTCCTGGACACTCTCGTCGTCCATGGCTTTTTGTTCATCCGGAGCACGATTAAGCGTGTCAAAAAGAGAAGGCATCGCAACCCCGTACAACTCCGCCAATTCAGGCAGAAGACCTTCTGCAGATGAATTCAATAGCATGGTATAGGACAGTACTATGGCTACCAATATAGTTACGCTTTTCCTCATCACCAGCATCCTCCTAATCTTTCATCATTCCACCCATGCGGTAGTAATACTATTTGTTTTATTGCTAACGCATATTATTGCAGATTTGCGATTATAGCCCCCAAATCCATTTTGTGCTGAATAGTCAATTACAAAGGTATACTCATCATTACTGTAAGATGATGTGTGACCGTGTATCGTTAAAGAGCTTGGATTTTTCCATCTCAAGTTTTTGAAGTATCTTTCAGCTGTTTTCCAGCAATCGCTTTCAGAATAGAATTTGGTATTATCAGAATTAGGCGTTGGTACTGGCTTTGGTTCTAATGTTGGTGTTGGTGTGAGAGTTGGTTCAGGTCTTGTTCCTGCTGCATATCTTATTGTAGCCTGATTCACTGCCCTATCATATATAAATGTAAAAGGAACGTCATTCCTCATTAAAATGAAGTGTAAAACGCCATTCTCATCTTCCCAATACTCAGAAATGGTACAGCCATATTCCTTAAGATAACCGCTGAATTTATTGTATTGTGTATCTGTAAAGCCCAAATAAGTTTCTTCATAGCCACCGTCTTCTAAATATGTTTTTGATTCGGCACTTAACCCGGTGGCAATATCTATTCTTGGCATCATTTCCCCAAACAGTTCGCTCGTAGTAGGGATCAAAGCGGTGGAAGTTCCGTCATACTCTTTGTCATCTATATAATATAGTTCAGGATAGATTATGTTTACTGTATAAGCACTGTTATTGTATTCAATATTGAATGATGCACCATCATATCTAATTGTTGCTTTCAATACTGTACCATTGAAATCGCTCTTAATAAGTTCGCACCCTTTTTCGGCCAGATAACAAGAAAAATCATTATACTGCTTTTCTGTAACATTTGTATAAGAATACTGTGTTTTGTAATTATCCAGTAACATAATCTCTGGTTCCTTATTGCAGATCAAATTTAATGATGGAAGAGCAGTGCCAAAAGTCTTGTTTACATCAGGCAATACTTCAACTTCGCTGTCACTGTACAATAAACTATCTGACGCATCTTCTTTTCGAGTATTGGCAGGATAAAGCATAGATGCTACTCTACACGGAAAATCATATGTAAATGTTATACTGCTATTATCTTTGGTAATAATGACAACGAGAACTTTATTATTTACAGTTACCTGATCAACTGAACAACCTTGTTTCGCAAGATATTTGCTAAATGCAGTATAATCCTGTGTAGAGAATCCATTATAGGTATATTTCGTTCCGTCTTCAGTCTTTTCTTCGGCATTCGCTTCTTTGCCTGTTACTGAAGAAATGGAAGGCATTACTTGTCCGAACAGTTCATTTGTTGATGGAAAAAAGGATTCGGCCATGCATACATGAGTAAAAAGGATTAAAAACAAAAGGATAATGATATTTCGCTTCATTGCAACATACCCCCGGGTACTCTGAGGTTGATACCTTATTCTAACATAAATGTTGAGGATGGTCAATTGCTAAATGGCTTTTCTTTGACAAGCCTTTTCTTTGACAAGCGTTTCTATGCAAGTGTCAGGATAAATGTTTCATAAAGCAAATTGGCAATGAGTGCTGTGGATACACGAATTACACGGATTACACGATAGCCATAAGAGGAGGTGGTGAAAACGGAACCGTGGTGTGGTTGTTGCCATGAATTGAAAAACGAACCCGGATTAGTTGCAAGCCCATTCGTGTAATCCTGTAGAATCATGGTGAGGAGAACGCCATCTGGCCGGGATTTGCATAAAGAAGTGCGAGCCTGTCATTTCTGACAAGCTCGCCTGCTGTACCTGATGTCGGTACTGATGGCGGAGGCGGTGGGATTCGAACCCACGGACGGTTGCCCGTCACCTGATTTCGAGTCAGGGCCGTTATGACCACTTCGATACACCTCCACGGCAAAGCTTATTATACCTCATTTCCGCCTCAGATGTCAAGGCACGTTCGAACCGGGGAGGGATTTAACATTGCAAGGCGGTTTCATATTGCTCGAGCTTCCCTCCCCGAAAAATAACAGCATCACCGGCGACAGGTTTATCCGGAGCATATATAATTATATGTAGATATACGGATTGCGTGAGGTGAGGACACATGGAACTCGACGGCGGGCGCTTGTTGGTCAACTACCACACCCATACCTGGCGGTGCATGCACGCCCAGGGGAATGAGGAGGAATACGTGCGCCGGGCCATCGGGGCCGGTTTTTCGGTGCTGGGCTTTTCGGACCATACCCCCTGGCCCTACGCCAGCGGCTTCGTCAGCGACATGCGCATGCGCTGGGACCAGTTCCCCGGCTACCTGGACACGGTGCTCGCCCTGCGCCGGAAGTACGCCGGGCAGATCAAGATCCCCGTGGGGCTGGAGTGCGAGGCCTTCCCCGCCTGGTTCGGCTGGCTGAGGGACCTGAAGGCGCAGTCCCTGGACTATGTGCTGATGGGCAACCACTACGATGCCACGGACGAGGGGGATCACGCCGTATTTTCCGACGGTGGCGGCTTCTACTTTGGCCGCTGCACCCGGCCCGCCCACGTTCGGCGCTACGCCCAGCGAACCATCGACGGCATGCGGACGGGGATCTTCGACTACGTGGCCCATCCGGACCTGTTCTGCCACGTCTATGACGCCTTCGACGCCGACTGCGCCGCCGCCAGCCGGGACATCTGCGAAGCCGCCGCGGCGCTGAACGTGCCGCTGGAATACAACCTGCTGGGCATACAGTACCATGCCCGCATGCAGGCGGCGGACAAGCTGGGCTATCCCTGTTCGAAGTTCTGGGAGGTCGCCGCTCGGTATCCCGTCAGGGCCATCATCGGCTTCGATGCCCACGCGCCGGAGCATCTGGAGCGCCTGGACCTGTACGACGCCGCACTGTCGTTCCTGCGGTCGCTGAATATTGAAGTACTGCCCTGCCTGGACAAGCCGGGGCTTTCGTGAGGGAGGTATGACCATGCTGAAGACCGTAGACCTGAACGGCAAGCGCGCGCTGATCACCGGCGCGGGCAGCGGCATCGGCCGGGCCATCGCGCTGCGGCTGGCCGAGGAGGGCATGAAGCTGGCCCTGGTGGGACGCAGCGCTGACAAGCTGATGCGCACGGCGGCGCTGACCGGCCGTCCCCTGGACATGCTGGTGCTGCCCACCGACATCACCACCGCCCGGGGCATCGACGACATCATGCACATCATGGAGGGGCACTTCAAGGGCCTGGACGTGCTGGTGAACAACGCCGGCATGGCGCTGAACTGCCCCTTTGAAGAGACCAGCGACGAAGCCTTCGACAAAATCATGGCACTGAATGTGAAGGCGCCCTTCGTGCTGTGCAAGCGGTCGCTGAAGCTGCTGCGGCAATCGGATTGCCCCACGATCATCAACATCGGCTCGGTGACCGCCCACCAGGGCTACGTGCAGCAGGCGGCCTACGCGGCCTCGAAGCACGCGCTGCTGGGGCTCACCAAGTCCCTGGCCAGGGAGGTCTGCGGCGAGGGCATACGGGTGCACATGATCTCCCCCGGCGGGGTGTACACCGACATGATCGCCATCGCCCGCCCCGACCTCTCCCCGGAGGGCATGATCCAGCCCGAGGAGGTGGCCGAGCTGGCCGCCTACCTGGTCACTCACCGCGGCAATGCCGTGGTGGACGAGATCCGCCTGCACCGCGCGGCCAAGGAACCCTTCCAATGAAAAACATCGGGCAAGCCCGATGTTTTTTCTAACGAGGCATGGCAGATGCCCACGCCCGCCATTCATTCCTCATTCCTAATTCCTAATTAATTAAAATATTGCTTCGCGACTTCCAGCACCCGCTCCACCTGGGTGCGGTCGATGGGATTCATGTCCCACACGAGGTTGGCGTCGCCCCGGCGGCGCTGGGTCTTGATCAGCGGATTCTTCGACAGGGTCGCCTCCATCCAGTTGCCGCGACCGCTGACAAAGGGCATGCGGGCTTCGCTGCCGTCGTGGCGGCGAATGAAATATTCGCTGCCCATTTCACCCTTCTTGCCAAAGCCGAATATGCCGCCCATGCCCTCGGACTTGACCAGCACCTCCTCCACGCGCCAATCCAGCGCGTCATAGGATTCCAGGACAAAGTCGTCGTCGGTGCCGAAGCCCGGTGAAATGACCAGCCAGTACTTGCCGCCATTCCGGCACAGGGCCGTGAAGCCCCCGTTGTCGTTCTGGGCGAACAGCATCTTCTCCGGCGCGAAGCCCTGCTGGGCCAGTTTTTGGGCAAATGCAACGCGCCTGTCCTCGAGTTTTTTCAGATTGGCCTTGCGGGCCAGCTCCTCCGGGGTGTCAAACAATCCCATGGAAATAACCTCCTATCGGCGGGTTCATCACTGTATACAATATAGCATACTCCGCCGGCCATGTCAAACAAGACGATATTTATTTCAAAAGTATTGCAATCATATTGCAACCATAATTCAGACCTATTTTTTTTGAATTTCATTTTGGCAGGAGATGGGCAGGAGGCGTCGAATTCCATAATGCACGGGCGACAGCTATGCCCATGTTTTACGCGCATATATTACATGGCGCGCCGAAAAGCGCGGAGCGCCGGATCGTGAGGAGAGAGCGATGAACGGATTCAAAAGAAAGATAAGAAGAGCGGTCGCCGCGGCACTGGCTGCGCTGCTGCTGATGGCAGGCAGCGCCGTGCCCGCGATGGCGGAGGCCTTCTCGGCCATCGTAACATCCAAAACGATGCCGGTCTATTCAGACGTATCCATGACCGACATGCTGGGCATCCTGCAAAAAAATGCCGTGGTGCGGGTGACGGGCTATTCCAACACCATCGCCAAAATATCCTATCTGAACCGCATCGGATACGCGAAGGTATCGGACATGAAGCGGGTGGAGGACATCGCCACCAGGGCCGTGACCACCGGCCCGGCCCCGATCTTCGAAACCCCGGACGCGGAAGGCCTCAGCGTGACGGTACCTGCGGGCACGATGGTCAACCTGATCGCCACCAGCGGCGACTGGGCCTTCGTGGAAAAGGACGGCGTGGCGGGCTACATAAAGACCGGTTATTTGCAGGACGCGGTGGATACCCCCCAGACCGCCGCCCCCACCCAGGGCACAGTGGTAACCCCCGCGCCTACGGCAGAAAACGGCATCACGGTGCGCACCTACAGCGCAGTGACCATTGAAAACACCAAGATCTACCGCGCCGCCAGCGAGAAGGCGAAGCTCAAGGCCACCCTGAAGCCCGGCATACAGGTGACGGTGCTGGCCACCAGCAGCAACGGCTGGGCTTACGTGCAGCTGAACGGCAATCGCGGCTTCTGCCGGCTGGCCAGCCTGAAGGAGGGCGTGGCCGAGGATTACGTGTCCCCCTCCCCCGCTGCGACGGGCCAGTCCGGCGTCGCCGGCGTGGTGAGCGCGGATATATTGATGGTCTACAAGGCCCCCAGCGACGACAGCGCGCTGCTGGGCTCCCTGAAGCAGGGCCAGAGCGTGAATGTGCTGAAGTGGAACGGCGAATGGGCCTATATCGAGCTGAACGGCCACTACGGCTACTGCCAAATCTCAGGGCTTACCCGGGCCGACAGCCAGGCCGCGCCGACCGCCACCCCTGCCCAGATCCCGGAAAGCGCCACGCGGGGCACCGTGAAAACCTCGGGCCTGCCGGTTTACAGAACCGCCAGTGACAAAGGCGCGAAGCTGGGCAGTCTGAAGAAGGGCCAGGTCGTGAACGTGATCAACACCAACGGCGGCTGGGCCTACATCGAGCTCAACGGCCAGTACGGCTTCTGCAAGTCCAGCGGCCTGACCATCGACACCCAGGAGGAGGGCGTGCCCGCGGGCTTCAGGACGGCCAACATCACGGCTACCGTGGTGATGCCCGACGCCAGGGCCTACGCCTCCATCAATTCCGAGGCCGAAAACGTGGCGCTGGCGCTGGGCAGCGAGGTGCAGGTGGTGGGCTACAACAGCAGCTGGGCCTGCATCAGCCAGAACGGCGTCTATGCCTTCGTGACGCTGAAGGCCCTCAGCAAGACGCCCTTTGAGGCCATATCCAGCGACGGACTCGAGCTGGAGGCATTGGTGAAGGTACTGCTGGCAGGCGGCTACTACGATTCCATACCCAGCACCAGCTACAACGCCGCGGCCATCTCGGCCATCAAGCGCTTCCAGAGCGCCTGCGGCATGACCCAGACCGGCATCGCCGACCAGAACATGCTGCGCATCGTCTACAGCGGCTATGCCCCGGTGAGCGAGCTGCTGTACAAGACCCTGGCGAAGGGTGACAAGAGCGACTATGTCAGCCGCGTGCAGGCGCGCCTGTACGCCCTGGGCTACCTCTCCAAGACCGGCAGCCTGACCGGCGAGTACAGCGCCACCACGGCCTCCGCCGTGAAGCTGTTCCAGAACGCCAGCGGCATCACCGCCACCGGCACCGCCGACCCGGCGACGCTGAAGGCCCTGTACAGCCTCGACGCGAAGAAGCTGCCCAGCGGAGCCAAGGCTGCGGACTACAGCAGCGGTTCCTCCGGCGGCTCCAGCAGCACCTACCTGAACGCCGTGCCCGACGGACTGGCCTCCACCACCAACAGCTATTCCAGCAGAATGTCCAACGCCGAGAAGCTGGAATACGCCATCTACCTCGCCCAGGGCGCGCTGGGATGCCCCTATGTATACGGCGCCACCGGTCCCTCGAAGTTCGACTGCTCCGGCCTGACCTGCTACATCTTCAAGGCCATTGGCGTCAAGCTGGAGCGCACCGCCTACAACCAGGGCTATGACGACAGCTATACGAAGATCGAGGGCTGGCAAAACCTGAAGCGGGGCGACGTGGTGTTCTTCAACACCATATCCGACAGCGATCTGAGCGATCACGCCGGCGTCTACATCGGCGAGGGCTACTTCATCCACGCCTCCTCCGGCGCCCACAAGGTGGTCGTCAGCAACCTGACCACGGGCTACTACGGCCGCGTGTTCAGCTGGGGCAGAAGGATATTGAAGTGACGAATAAAAAATCCGGCATCTGCCGGATTTTTTATGTCCTTCCCCCCACCCGCACGCGGCGGGAAAACAGACCTGTCAGTCGCCTTGTGGCGTTCAGCTGCTGGGCCTCCTTCAGCGCCCGGGCGTATTTCACACAATCCGGTGCCTGATGCGCTGCCACAGACAGGTAGATCAGGGCCTTCTCGGTCTCGCTCAGCTTCATCAGTATCGCACCGAACAGGTAGTTCCACTCGGCACAACGGGTGTCAAAGCCCATCAGCAGCTTCCGGGCCGATTGATACTTCCCGTCATCGATCAGCGCCTGAACCCGCTTCAGCGCCTCACGCTCACCGCCGGTCGAGGGCTTGACGCCCTGGCGCGCGCCGTTCAGACACGCCCGATAAGCCGCGTTGATCGCCGCCATCTTCTCGTTGGCCCAGTCCCGCTCCGGGCCCGCCATAAAGCGGTCCGGATGCCAGCGCCGCGCCAGCTCCCGGTAGGCCGCCCGTATCTCCTCCGGGGTGGCCGTCGCCGGAACATTCAACACTTCATATTCATTCATGGCCGTTCACCTCGTCCGTCGCCATGCGTTCCCTGACAAAATCATACTCATGTTACGCGCATTATAGCATTGTTGCCTGAAAACTGTCAAGGAATAGTCCATTAATATCCGATGTAGCTTGGAGGGCAAAGGCGTGTCATATGCATATTCCGCCCAAAATATTATTTCAAAAGTGTTAAATTTATTTCTAAACAGAAATTTCTTGCCTTTATCTATTTACTTTTTTGCAAAAATCGACTACAATAGTCACAGTCACAGAAGAATTCTGTCATATTTTGCCGATAAAGGTCGTGACACACGTGAGATCAGACAGCCGCAATGAAAGCCGCAGGCGCACCCCCGCGCGGGGAGGTGCCGCGAAGGGCGCAGCGCGGGGTCATAAAAGGATAAACGCCCATACCGCAAAGGCGGAAAAGCCCGAAAAGCGCGCCCCGAAGCCCCGGGTGCCCCTGAGGGAAAACGAATCGCTGAAGACGGCCCTGTGGCTGTTGGTGCCCCCGGTAGGGCTCTCCCGGATGTGGCGGCGCAGCTGCACCTGGCACCCGGCGGTCAAGGCCTGCATCAGCGTGGCGATGGCCGCAATACTGGTGGCCGTGCTGGTCGCCCCCACCGCCAAGGCGCCCTCAAACGGCGGCGTCCAGCTGGTGACCAACCGCCCCGAGGTGGAGGTCTACGGCCCCGACCTGCCCAGCTTCATCGTCCCCGGCTACACCAGCGAGCAGACCGACTCCATCATCGTTCCCGCAGTGGAAAACGACGTGCACTACGTCTACGCCGCCGACGGCGCAAAGTGCTACCACGAATACAAGTGCAAGTTCGCCTACGCCAGCTCCCAGCGCCTGACCGTGTTCGAGGCCTACTACCTGGGCTTTGCGCCCTGCAACCGCTGCAAGCCCCCGCTCTACGACCCCATCACCGGCACCGTCACGATGCAGGAGCACGACAAGGATTACGATCCGAGCTGAATCATTGAACCCGCAGGGCCAACGCCCTGCGGGTTCCTGTCGCTTTCACAGCACCTTGTTCAAAAAATCCTTCGTCCTCGGGTTCTGGGGGTTCCCGAAGATCTCCTCTGGCGTGCCCTCCTCCAGGATCAGGCCGCCGTCCATGAACAGCACCCGGTCGCCCACCTCCCGGGCGAAGCCCATCTCGTGGGTGACCACCACCATGGTCATGCCCACGTGGGCCAGGTGCTTCATGACCTCCAGTACCTCGCCCACCATCTCGGGGTCGAGGGCGCTGGTGGGCTCGTCGAAGAGCATGATGTCCGGCCGCATGCACAGCGCCCGGGCGATGGCCACGCGCTGCTTCTGCCCGCCGGAGAGCTGGTGGGGATAGGCCTCGGCCTTGTCGCTGAGGCCCACGCGCTCCAGCATCTTCAGGGCCTCCTTGCGGGCGTTCTCCCGATCCATGATCTTCAGGTCCACCGGGGCCAGCATCAGGTTGCGCAGCACGTTCATATTGTTGAACAGGTTGAAGTGCTGGAACACCATGCCCACCTTTTCCCGAACCTTGTTGATGTCGGTCTTTTTGTCGGTAATATCCGTGCCGTCGATGACGATCTCGCCCCCGCTGGCCTCCTCCAGCCGATTCAGGCAGCGCAGCAGGGTGGATTTGCCGCTGCCGGAGGGGCCGATGACGACCACCACCTCGCCCTCCTTCACGTCCAAGCTGATGTCCTTGAGCACCTCCAGCTGCTTGAAGGACTTCTTCAGGTGGCTGACGTGAATGGCGATCTTCTTATCCTTACGCTCCATACTTCAGCCTCCTCTCCAGCACCTTCGCGGCCCACTGCAGCAGCAGTATCACGATCAGGTACATCAGGCCCACGATGGCCCAGGTCTGGAACGACATGAACGTGGCGGCCACCACGTTCTTGGCGGTGTTCACCAGCTCCGGGAAGCCGATGACCGACAGGATCGAGGTATCCTTCAGCGTGATGATGAACTGGTTGATGATGCTGGGAATCATCGTGCGGATGGCCTGGGGCATCACGACCCGGTACATGGACCGCCACCAGGGCAGGCCCAGGGAGCGGGCGGCCTCCATCTGGCCCACGTCCACCGACTCGATGCCCGCGCGGATGATCTCGGCCATGTACGCGCCGCAGTTCAGCGCCAGGCAGATCGAGCCCGCCTGCAGCGCCGTCAGCGTAAGTCCCCCGATGCCCAGTATCGTATTCCAGAAATAGGGCACGCCGAAGAATATGAAGTAGGCCAGCACGATCATCGGAACGCCCCGGATCAGGTTGACGAACACCGCCGCGATGAAGCGGCAGACCTTGCTGTTCACCACGCTCATGATGCCCACGATCATGCCGATGATGCAGGCGAAGAACAGGCCATACAGCGCCAGCAGCAGCGTCTGGCCCATGGCCGTCACCAACAGCTGGCCGTAGGTATTGATGATTCTCGTCAATGCGAAGCGCTCCCTTCCCCATCGGTCCTGTCACAACAGGGAGGCACATCGCTGTGCCTCCCTGTCGTGGCAATGCACTTTTATTCGCCCAGGTACTTGGCCAGGATCTCGTCGTACTTGCCGCTGGCCTTGATGTTGGCCAGGCCGGCGTTGAACTTGTCCACCAGCTCCTGCTTGTCGGGGCTGAACACGGCAAAGCCGTACTCTGCGCCTTCATTGGCGGTGCCGTCCACCAGCTGCAGCGCCACGCCGCCGCTCTTGATATAATCGGCCATGATGGGGGTATCGTCGAAGCAGGCCGCGCACTGGCCGCCGGACACCGCCATGTACACCGAGGGGCTGTCCTCGAAGGTAACGACGGTGAAGCCGTACTGCTCCGACAGGCTGTCCGCGTATTCCTTGCTCATGGTGCCGGTCTTCACGGCCACGCTGTGGCCCTTCAGATCCTCAAAGCCTGCGACGGCGCTGCCCACGGCCACGGCCATGGACTGGGTGGCGTTGTAATAGCCGTCGGAGAAGATCCAGCCGGATTCCTTGCGGGCGTCGGTGATGGACGCGCCGGCGATCATGCCGTCCTTCTGGCCGGCCTGGCAGGCGGCGATGGAGGCGTCCCAGCCCAGGGGCTCGATGGTGTAGGTAAAGCCCTGGTCCTCGGCGATGGCGGCCAGGATGTCCACGTCGATGCCCACCAGCGTGCCGGTCTCATCGGTATACTCAAAGGGACGGAAAGCGGTATCGGTAGCAATGGCGTAATCCTCGGCCAGCGCGACCGCCGCGCACAGCAGCATGGCGACGCACAGCATAACAGCAACGATCTTCTTCATGATGTCTGCCTCCTCGGTTCAGTCTTTATCGGCCCTGATTCAGGCTCTTTTTCATTATAGTAAAGCGTTATTGCGCTGTCAAGCTAAAATTGCATTAATACCCGTTCATTTCCTGCATTTTCTGTATATACAAACCGTTTTCACCTTTGAAATGCAGTTTTTATGCATATTTTGATTCAAACAACGATTGACAGGGTTCGCATAGAAATGATATACTGTTTCCTGGCGGCGGCTTGCCGCCAGGCCATCGACCGTTCATGTGAAAGGATACGCAGGCGATGAGGACCGCACTGATCCTGGAGGGCGGCGCGATGCGGGGCATGTTCACCTGCGGCGTGACCGACGTGTTCCTGGAAAACGGCATTGAATTCGACGGCGCGGCGGGCATCTCCGCCGGGGCGGTGTTCGGCTGCAACTTCAAATCCCGCCAGGCGGGCCGGGCCATCCGCTACAACAAGCGCTACGGCCGGGACCTGCGGTATTGCAGCCTGCGCTCGCTTATAAAGACCGGCGACCTGTACGGCGTGGATTTCTGCTACAGGGAGATTCCCGACGTGCTGGACCCCTTCGACCGGGCGGCCTTTCGGGAAAACCCGATGGCCTTTTACGTAGGCGCGACGGACGTGATGACCGGCGAGGCGGTCTACCACCGCCTGACGGACGGCGGCGACGCGGACATCCAATGGATGCGGGCGTCGGCCTCCATGCCGCTGGTGTCCCGCCCCGTGGCGCTGGAGGGCCGGCTGCTGCTGGACGGCGGCATCGTGGACCCCGTGCCCTTCGCCTATATGGAAGGGCTGGGCTACGACCGCTGCGTGACGGTGCTGACCCAGCCGAAGGGCTACCGGAAGCCGCCGACCAAGGGCATGCCCCTGTTTCGCCTTGGCCTTCGGAAATACCCTGCCGTTGCGAAGGCCATGGCCGTGCGCCACGAACGCTACAACGCACAGATGGGCCAGATCGACAAGCGGGAGGCGGCGGGCACGCTGCTGGTCATCCGCCCGGAAGCGCCCCTGGGCATCTCCCGCACCGAGAATGACCCCGACGCGCTGGAGCGGGTATATCAACTGGGCCGAACGCAGGGCGAGAGGCGGCTGGAAGCGGTAAGGGCGTACCTGCGCCGGGGTGTATAGTATCCATTGAAAATGGGGGACGGCCATTCAGCCGCCCCCATTTTTCAATGAATCCTTCGATTACCGAAACATATCTTCGCTGTAAAACCCGCTGTCGATCAACAGCTTTTTATAATTTTTCTTCGTGACGGCCAGCGGCGTGCACAGGAAGGCGGGAACCACCTTTGCGCCGTTGTCGAAGGTTTCGGTATCGTTTACGTCCACCTGCTTGCCCTTCAGGAGCTGGCCGATCATCTTCACGGTCTGCTTTGCCAGCACGGTCGTATCCTTGAACACGGACATGGCCTGCTTGCCGCCGATGATGTGCCTGACGTTCTCAACGTCGCAGTCCTGGCCGGTGACGACGGGCCATTTGCCGGTATACTTGGCTTCCAGTGCAGCAATCACGCCCAATGCAGTGGAATCGTTGGAGCACAACCAGGCATCCAATTGGGTGCCGTCGGCATATTTGGCGGAAAGTATCTTCTCGGCGCGCTTGCGCGCGTTATCGGTATCCCAGTACTGAGTGGTCACCTTTTTGAAGGTGGTCTGACCGGAGCGAACCTTCAGCTTGCCGGACTTGATGTAAGGGTTCAGCACGTCCATAGCGCCCCGGAAGAAGACCTCGGCGTTTCCGTCGCCGGGATCGCCGGCGGTAAATTCAATGTTGAAGGGGCCTTCCGCGCTGTCCAGCTTCAGGGCATCCCTGATATACTCGCCCTGTACCATGCCGACCCTGTAATTATCGAAGGAGACATAGTAGGAAACGGCGTCGGAATCCATGATCAGACGGTCGTAGGCGATGACGGGAATACCCGCGTCACCAGCCTTTTTCATTTCATCACCCAGGGAATAGGCCTCGATGGGAGCAATGATCAGCGCATTGCAGCCGCCGTCGATCATGGCTTCAATCTGGTCAGCCTGCGTTTCGATGTCATTATCCGCATAACGCAAATCCACCGCATAGCCCGCCTTCTTCAGCAGGCTCTTCATGTTGTCGCCGTCATGGGTCCAGCGCAGAAACGCATCTGTGGGCAGGGAAACGCCAACCTTGGGGGTCGCGGCCTTCACCGTCACGGTGCAGGTCGCCGTCCTCTTGTTGAAGGTCTTCACAGTGATGACCGCCGTACCCGCCTTGACGGCGGTAATCAGGCCGTCGGCGCTCACCTTGGCGACGGACTTCTTGCTGCTGCTCCAGGTCAGCTTTGAAGCGGTCTTCGACGGCAGCTTGGCTTTCAGCTGGTAGGTCTTGCCCGCCTGGAGGGTGAGCTTCGACTTGTTCAGGGAGACCTTCCCGGGCGCCTTCCTGACGGTCACCCTGACCTTCAGCGGGTCGCCGCGCTTCATGGTAACGGTGATCGTCGCCGTACCGACGGCCTTGCCCTCGACGACGCCCTTCGAGGACACCGTCGCCTTCTTCGCGTTGGAAGACTGGTAACTCTTCGCGCCGCTGACCTTCAGGGTATAGCTCTCGCCGACGCCCAGCGTCAGCTTTGAAGGTACGCTGGCGTTCGCTTCGGGCGCCTCAGACAGGTCGGAAAGGTCCACCGCAAGGCTGTCCGACAGCAGCAGCGCCTCGCCGTCCCCTGCCAGCGGGAGCGCATCCGGCGGTATGATCTCATCGAGGGAGAGGTCGTCGATCTCCTCGAGGGCGCCAATGGCGATCACGTCCGAAGCCGCCTCGGCCAACGCGGCTGTGCCCAATGTAAGCACCAGTGCCAGGATCAACAGCAGTGACAAAAACCTGCGCATGGGAATTCCTCCTTTATCAGTACATGCAGGACAAATGTCATCCTTTTCCATTTTACTATAACATATTTGGCACAAAAATACAACTGTGAATTAATCAATTTCGCCATTGGCCTATGGAAAGATGGGTATATACTGGTTCCTGAGTTTCGATATAACCACATCAATTTCCTACACCGGAGGTGCAATGCGATGAAACCCCTGATCGGCCTGATTCCCCTCGTGGACGTGGGGCGGGACAGCCTTTGGATGCTGCCGGGCTACATGGAAGGCATGGCGGCGGCGGGCGGGCTGCCCGTGATGCTGCCGCTGACCGACGACGAAGCCGACCTGGACCGCCTGTGCGGGCTTTGCGACGGCTTCCTGCTGACCGGCGGGCAGGACGTCTCCCCCGCCCTCTACGGCCAGGCCCCCATCCCCGAATGCGGCGAGACCTGCCCGCGCAGGGACGCCATGGAAGCCGGGGTCCTGCGCCGCGCCATGGCGCTGGACAAGCCGGTGCTGGGCATCTGCCGGGGCATACAGTTCATCAACGCCGCCCTGGGCGGCACCCTTTGGCAGGACCTGCCCACCCAGCACCCCTCGGACACCTGCCACCGCCAGACCGTGCCCTATGACGCGCCGTCCCACGACGTGGCCGTGCTGCCGGAAACCCCGCTGGCCGCGCTGCTGAAGCGGGACGCGCTGGGCGTGAACAGCTACCACCATCAGGCCGTACGCGCGCTCGCGCCGGGGCTTCGGCCCATGGCCCTCTCTCCCGACGGCCTCGTGGAGGCCCTCTGGCACCCGGGCCAGCGCTTCCTCTGGGCGGTGCAGTGGCACCCCGAGTTTGCCTGGAAGGTCAGCCCCGAGGCCCTGGCCATCTTCTGCGCGTTCGTGGAAGCGTGCTGATAGAGCGATGGAAAGCCCGTAGAAATCCGCCGATTTCTACGGGCTTTCCACATGGATCCCTCCCAGCACCTCGGCCACATCGCCCCGAATCACCAGCTCAGCCCGCTTGTCAGCGGGAGTCGCCTCCCGGTTGATCACCACAAGATGCCCGCCATGAAAATACTCCAGGAAGGACGCCGCGGGCTCCACCGACAGCGACGTGCCCGCCACGATCAGCGTGTCGCAGTTCGAGATCTCCCGGCAGGCGCCCATGCAGGTGTACTTGTCCGGGGCCTCGCCATAGAGCACCACCCAGGGCTTCACCACGCCGCCGCAGCGCTCGCAGCGGGGAATGCCCTCGGAATTGAGTATTTTCTCCAGGCCGTAAAAGGCGTTGCAGTCCATGCAGTAGTTCTCCCACACGCTGCCGTGGACCTCGTACACCAACCGGTTGCCCGCCCGCCTGTGCAGGCCGTCGATGTTCTGGGTAACCACGCCCCGCAGCTTCCCGGCAGCCTCCAGCGCATAAATCGCCCGGTGGGCGGCGTTGGGCTCAGCGGCGGGATAGAGCATCCGGGAACGGTAGAAATCAAAGAACCTTTCGGGGTGCAGGTAGAAAAAGGATTGACTGAGGATCATCTCCGGCGTCAGGCCGTCCTCCAGCCCCTCAGAAAACAGCCCACCCTCGCCCCGGAAATCCGGTATGCCGCTGGCCGTGGAAACCCCCGCCCCGGTGAAGCAGACGATGCGCCTGGAGCAGTCAACGATATCCTGGAGCATGGCGCACGACCTTTCATAGGATTCAAAATCTACCTCACCAGCACCAGCTCCGCCAGGAACACCACGGCGCAGCAGGTCACGGACACCTGGAACAGGCTGCCGCCCAGCCAGGCGAAAACCAGCCCGGCCACCAGCGCCAGCGCACCGGAAATGGGGCTCTGGGTCGCGGTGAGTATGGCCGGGAAGGTCATCACCGCCAGGGTGACGTAGGGCACGTAATGCAGGAACGAGCGAATGGTCCGGTTGGTGATCTGCCGGCGGATCAGCGTCAGCGGCAGCACGCGGATCAGGTAGGTCACCGCCCACATGCCCAGTATGTACAGATAGACGTTATGCTTCATGTTCGCCCTCCCCCTCCACCGGGAACAGCAGGGCCGCGCCCAGGGATATGACCACGGTGAGTATGATGATCTTCATGCCGGAGGAAATGCTGTCGAACCAGGCAAGGGCATTGAACGCGTAGCTGGCCGCGAAGCTGACGGCCACCAGCGCGGCAATCACCCGGTCCTTCCGGGCAGGGGGCACAAATATGGACATGAACATGCCGAACAGGCCCACGCTCAAAGCGCTGACCACCCGCACCGGCAGCACGTTGCCCAGCACCACGCCCGTCAGCGTGCCCAGGGCCCAGCCGGGGGTGGCCACGGCGGCCATGCCATAGATGTAGTACGGGTTCAGCCAGCCCTCCACCGACACGGACAGGCCGAAGATCTCGTCGGTGATCCAAAGCCCCATCAGCAGCCGATGGCGCAGGGGCAGCTCCGGCTTCAGCTTCTGCGACAGCGCGCAGGACATCAGCAGGTACCGGGCGTTGGCGATGGCCTCCATCACCATCACCTCCAGATAGCTGGCCCCGGCGGCGATCAGCGTAAAGCCGATGTACTGGCCCGCGGAAGCCATGATCAGCGCGCTGGCGAGGGTGGCCTGTGGCGCGGTCATGCCCGCGTTACGCGCCGATATGCCCAGCGCGATAGACACCGCAAAGTAACCCAGCATGATGGGAATGCCGTCATGCAGGCCCTTGGCAAACCACTTCTTGCGGTCGGTAAGCATGCTCGACCTCCTGTCGTCGAAATTCGCACGCTACCAATATACACCCATTTGTTCAAATGTCAAATGAAGGTTGTCGAAAAAATAACACGGATACTGCTCACAGGCGCTGCCGTCCTGCGCGGCGGACTGTTTTGACGATGGATCTGACGATCCACAGCAGCAGGTGCAGCGTCACGATCACCGCGGTGACGGCGAAAAAGCCGCCCATCCCGGCCACCACGTCGGCAAATTCCATCGTTCCCGTGCCGGTCAGGCGCTGCCCGATCTCAATGGCGAAGGTCAGCACCAGCAGCACCGTCAGCGCGTAGATCCATGTGATGGCCAGCACCCGGTTGTGGTTCGCCAGCAGCTTGAACAACGGATATACCAGCAATATCAGCAAAAGGCCTATGGCCCCCATGACGATAAAGTGCAGCTCCTTGTCGGAAAAGCTGTATTCAAAGCGGTCGTTCAACGTGAGTATATAGCTGTGGGCGCGGCTCACCCACGCCACCAGCATGCGAAGATATCTCGCCATGTCGCGTCTCCTTTCGTATCAAACCGACGGTCTCCCGCCGGTTTCACGGTTTTTGGACGCGATTTGCGGCAGATAAGTTGCAGACCGGACATGATCGCAGCTTCACAATTTCGACAAGGAAAAAAGCCGGATTGTCATATTGGTTTATAAATATACCCTTGCTTTTATCGCCTTACTCGATTATTATAATAATGAAAATGATCCTTATTCCCCCAACAGCGCAATGCTGCCATCCTATTCCGACTTTTCACCATCAATATGGACCATTTTTGAAAGGAAGACTTACTTATGACCATTGAGGAACTGCGTTTAGAGAAGGGGCTGAGCCGCGAAGCCTTTGCCGAACGTCTCGGCATCGACCTGTCGGCACTCGAAGACTACGAATCCGGGAAGCGCTCCCCCAGCGCAAAGGACCTGGATGCAATCAGGGACATCTTCAGCGTAGAGCTGTCCAGCCAGGCACCCGTCGAAGCGACCGAGCCGGAGGCGGCGGAGGCGGCGGAGACGGTGGAGGCAGCTGTCGCCGGGGAAGCCGTCGAAGCGGAAGCCGCCGAGGAAGCGGAACCCGGGGAGGCTGTCGAAGCGTCCGCCGACGAGGCAGAGGCCGGGGAAGCGGAGGCCGGAGAGGCTGTCGAAGCGCCCGCCGACGAGGCAGAGGCCGGGGAAGCGGAGGCCGGAGAGGCTGTCGAAGCGCCCGCCGACGAGGCAGAGGCCGGGGAAGCGAAGGCCGGCAAGGCTGTCGAAGCGCCCGCCGACGAGGCAGAGGCCGGGGAAGCGAAGGCCGGCGAGGCTGTCGAAGCGTCCGCCGGCGAGACAGAGGCCGGGGAAGCGGAGGCCGGGGAAACCGTCGAGGAAGCAATCGAAGAAGCGGTCGCCGAAGTGATGAAGGAAGCGTCAGCTGAGGAAGCCGCGCTGATCGCCGCCGCGGAGATGGAAGCCCGCAAGGCCGCGAAGAAGGCCCGGAAGGCAGAGAAGCTGGCGGCCAGGCAGAAGGCCGACGAGGAAGCCACCCAGCGGGTGATCGACATCATCAGCGCTCTCAGCGGCAGTGTGGATCTGGACGACAGGGACGCCGTTGCCGCCGCGAGAGACGCCTACGACAGCCTGACTGACGATCAGGAGATGTTGATCCCCGGCGACGTGCTCCGACTGCTTTTCGGCGCCGAGCAGAGGATCGAGGACGCCGAGGAAGCGGCGGCCAGGGAAGCGGCGAAGCAGGTGCCGATCGAAGCATGCGAAATCACCGTGAAGGACGTGGCCTTCACCGGCAAGAAGCTCAAGAAGCCCTCTGTGAAGGTGGTCTGGGGCGATACGAAGCTGGAGAGGGGCGAGGACTACAGCCTCAAGTACGACAAGAAGACCCGGGAGATCGGCCTGTACTTGCTGACCGTCAAGGGCAAGGGCCGCTTCGCCGGCTCGGTCAAGGTGCCCTTCTACGTGGTTCCAAAGGCCTCTGAGTATGCCAGGCTGCTGGGCAGCGAAAAGCAGGCCGCCAAGGCATGGAAGCTGCTGGAGAACATCGAGGGCTTCCAGATCGAATACAGCCGGAACAAGGGTTTTTCCGACAGCAAGAAGGCGAAGATCCGCGAGCCCAAGGACCTGGCCAAGGTCCTCAGTAAGCTGAAGGCCGGAAAGAAATATTACCTGCGCGTTCGCCTCTTCGCCACAGTCAAAAAGAAGCATTACTACTCCGAGTGGTCCGAGGTCAACACCGTAAAGCTATGACCGCATCCATACCAGGGCCTCCGGCGTACAGGAGGCCCCTTCTCCACTTTTGGGGCCGCTGGCAAATTCTGATTTGTCGGGGAACGACAAATCAGAATTTCTCATTAAGATATCCCCCTCACGCAGGATTTTCCTCTGTTTCCGTAGAATGTAACAGTTTGTAGTTATGATGCAATAACCTGTGGAGGATTTGCCATGGGCGTGGAAGGAAGCCGGGCCGTGGCAGTGGGCCTGTTCGACGGGCGCATTCCGGCGCTGGAAGAAGCGTTGGCGGACTGTGGGTACGCACTGGCCGGGCTGGCCCCGGACGGCACGACCGGACTGGAGCTATTACAGGCGCTGCAGCCCCGTCTGGCGCTGGTAAACGCGACCGTGCCTGGCATGGACGGCGTCGCCTTCGCAAGACGCGCCCGTACCCTCAGTCTCGTGGTACAGCCCGACATACTGCTGCTCGCGCCGCCGGGGCTGTGCCTGCCGGAGCGCGAAAACCTGCCCGCCCTCGGCGTGGTGGCGCTGGAAACGCCCGTCGACGCAGGCCGGCTGAAGGTCGCGCTCGAAGCGCTGTCCAAAAGCCCCCTGACACTGCGCGAAGGCAAGGCCGCAAGGCTCAACGCCCTGCTGGACGCGCTGGGTGTTCCCCGGCACCGGGGGCGGGACTGCCTGTACCTGGCCGTGACCCTGGCCTGGCACGACGCCGGACGGGTGGCTTCGCTGAAGGACGGCATCTATCCCGAGGTGGCCCGGCAGACCGGGCTGACAGTCGCCCAGGTGGAGCGGGCCGTGCGCCACGCCATCGACGCCGCCTGGCGCAACGGGGCGATCGAGCATCAACACAGGATATTCGGAGACACTATCGACGCAAGGCGCGGAAAGCCCACCTGCGGCGAAATGATAGCGCAGCTTGCGGAAGAACTGCGATGGGAGGCATGACGATGAAAAAGATCAAGCGCGCCGTGGTCATCGTGCTGGACGGCTGTGGCGCTGGCTGGCAGCATGACGCAGCCCAATATGGCGACGAGGGCGCCAATACCCTCGGTCACGTGATCGAACGGGAAAAGCCCAACATCCCCAACCTGGAGGAGCTGGGCCTGCTGCACCTGCTGGGCATGCAGGGCGAGGACGCCGACGACCCCATCGGCTGCTACGGCACCATGGAGGAGATGGCTGCCGGCAAGGACACCACCACCGGCCACTGGGAAATCGCGGGCCTGACCCTGAAAAAGCCCTTCCCCACCTACCCCAACGGCTTCCCGCCGGAGGTGATCCGGGAATTCGAGTACGAGACCGGCATGGGCACCCTCGGCAACAAGCCCGCCTCGGGCACCGCCATCATCGAGGAGCTGGGCGCCGAGCACCTGCGCACCGGCAAGCTGATCGTCTACACCTCTGCCGACAGCGTGTTCCAGATCGCCGCCCACGAGGCCGTGGTGCCGCCGATGACGCTGTGGGATATGTGCCGCACCGCCCGCCGCATCCTGAAGGGCGAGCACAACGTGGGCCGCGTGATCGCCCGTCCCTTTGAGGGCGAGGTGGGCCACTTCGTGCGCACCGCCAACCGCCGCGACTTCTCCGTCGACCCCACCGGCCGCACGATGATGGACGCGCTGAAATCCGCCGGCTACGACGTGCTGGCCGTGGGCAAGATCGAAGACATCTTCAACCATCGGGGCATCACCCAGTCCAACCACACCGCCGGCAACAGGGCCTGCTGCGACGCCACCATCGAATACCTGAAGAAGGACCGCTGGAAGGGCCTGATGTTCGTGAACCTGGTGGACACCGACATGAAATACGGCCACCGTCGCAACCCCGGATATTTCGCCACCTGCCTGGAGAAGTTCGACGAGCGGCTGCCGGAGATCATGCGACTGCTGGGCGACGACGGCCTGCTGATCATCACCGCCGACCACGGCTGCGACCCCACCTTCACCGCCCATACCGACCACACCCGCGAGCGCGTGCCGCTGCTGGTCTGGGGCCTGGGCGTGGAAGAGGGCGTGAACCTGGGCCAGCGCAAGAGCTTCGCCGACGTCTCCGCCACCGTGCTGGAGGCCCTGGGCGTGAGCGAAAAGCTGGACGGCACGTCATTCTACAGGGACATCGCCATCGAATAACCGCCCTGCGGCGGCCGTTGCGGCAACTGTAGCGGCGGCTATCAGCCGCCACTCCCTCGTGCAACGATGGCATCCCCCTGAAAATATTAATAAAATGTGATATTTTACACAAAAGGGCTTTTCATCCCCTATGGGATGGGGTAGAATATATATGTAGTTATAGGTGTGACCGCATCTGCGGCGCATCCACATAACATGACTTAATTTTAGGAGGTAGATTCCAATGGCTGTTAAAGTTGCTATTAATGGTTTTGGCCGCATCGGCCGCCTGGCTTTCCGTCAGATGTTCGGCGCAGAGGGCTATGAGATCGTCGCCATCAACGACCTGACCACCCCCAAGATGCTGGCCCACCTGCTGAAGTATGACTCCACCCAGGGCAACTACGCTCGTGACCACAAGGTCGAGGCCACCGAGAATTCCATCATCGTGGACGGCCACGAGATCCGCATCTACGCCGAGAAGAACGCCGCGGATTGCCCCTGGGGCGAGCTGAAGGTTGACGTCGTTCTGGAGTGCACCGGCTTCTACACCTCCAAGGAGAAGAGCCAGGCCCACATCACCGCTGGCGCCCGCAAGGTTGTCATCTCCGCGCCCGCCGGCAACGACCTGCCCACCATCGTCTACAACGTGAACCACGAGACCCTGAAGCCCGAAGATACCATCATCTCCGCTGCTTCCTGCACCACCAACTGCCTGGCGCCCATGGCCAAGGCTCTGAATGACGGCTGGGCCATCGAGAGCGGCATCATGTGCACCATCCACGCCTACACCGGTGACCAGATGATCCTGGACGGCCCGCAGCGCAAGGGCGACCTGCGTCGTTCCCGTGCCGGCGCCATCAACATCGTTCCCAACAGCACCGGCGCTGCCAAGGCCATCGGCCTGGTCATCCCCGAGCTGAACGGCAAGCTGATCGGCGCGGCCCAGCGCGTGCCCACCCCCACCGGCTCCACCACCATCCTGAACGCCGTCATCAACGGCCAGCCCAGCATTGACGAGATCAATGCCCAGATGAAGAAGGAAGCCACCGAGTCCTTCGGCTACAACGAGGACCAGATCGTCTCCTCCGACATCATCGGCATGCGCTTCGGCAGCCTGTTCGACGCCACCCAGACCATGGTCTGCAAGCTCGAGGGCGGCAAGAGCCAGGTCCAGGTCGTGTCCTGGTACGACAACGAGAACAGCTACGTGAGCCAGATGGTTCGCACCATCAAGTTCTTCTCCGAGCTGAAGTAATTGCGGCACAGGGGTTTTCAGGATTCCGTGAAAGCGGAGGAATGAAGACTGGTACGATTTTC
>JAZOUD010000120.1:0-7134 GCA_045658005.1 Clostridia bacterium
ATACCACAAATAGGGCAATGCTTTACTTTATTTTTTGTTTCAATTAATGTTTTTGCGAACACTTCAACATCTTCATCAGTCATTTTTTCAATAACATGATATGCATATCGCCTAGCTGTTTTTTTACCAACACCAGGTAAAGATTCAAAAGGCCCGTGAGGGCGGCCTTTTGCGTGGAACGGTAAATACTGATTTGTCGGGGAGACGCGGTACCCAAAAGCCTTCCCCTTGAGGGGAAGGTGGGCCGCGAAGCGGGTCGGAAGAGGTGTCCCCGCTGCGATAAGATCGTCTATAGTGATAGACGAACGAGGTATAATGGGGACACCTCTTCAGTCACCTTCGGTGACAGCTTCCCCTCAAGGGGAAGCCTTTTTGGGAACCGTTCGACAGCTCGACAAATCAGTAGTTGTTCCTCCCTTGTAAAACCCCGCCCAACGTGGTACAATACTCTCATAACCAAAACCTCAAAGGAGAAACGCCTATGATTCTGAAATCCACTGCCGAGCAGGTGCTGGCGGCGGCGCTGAAGACCGGGGGGGACTTCGCGGAGCTGTTCTGCGAGGACCGGCGCTCCGGCGGTCTGGGCCTGGTGGACGGCCACGTGGAGAGCGCCTCCACCGTGCGCCGCCACGGCGCGGGCATCCGCGTCTACAACGGCCTGAACAGCGTCTACGTGCACACCAACGATACCTCCCTCACCGGCCTGATCTCCGCCGCGTGCAAGGCGGCGGACGCCGTCGAAGGCGCGGGGGCGGTGGGGGACGTCCGCCTGACCCGCGCCGTGGCGGCGAACGTCCATCCCGTCAGGGCCCTGCCCATGGACGTGGCCGGGACCCGCAAGGCCAGGCTGCTACGGGAGATGGACCTGGCCGCCCGGGCGGTGTCCCCGGAGATCCGCCAGGTCCGCGCAAACCTCCTCTACTGGGACAGCGACGTGCAGATCGCCAACAGCGAGGGGCTGTTCACCGGCGACCGGCGGGTGTACACCCGCATGGCCTGCTCCGCCGTGGCCGAGGGCGGCGGCGAGAGCCAGTCCGGCAGCACTTCCCCCGGCGCCATGATGGGCTTCGAGCTGTTCGAGGGCCGGGTGGACGTGGCCGAACAGGCCCGCATCGCGGCCAATCGGGCCGTGACCATGCTTCACGCCGAGCCCTGCCCCGCGGGGGTGATGCCCGTGGTGATCGACGGCGGCTTCGGCGGCGTGATCTTCCACGAGGCCTGCGGCCATTCCCTGGAGGCACAGGCCGTGGCCTTCGGCAATTCCGAGTTCGCAGGCAAGCTGGGCCAGCGCATCGCTTCGCCCATCGTCACCGCCGTGGACGACGGCACCCTGCCCGGCGAGTGGGGCAGCCTGAACATCGACGACGAGGGCACGCCCACCACCCGCCTGGTGCTGATCCAGGACGGCGTGCTGGTCAACTACATGGTGGACCGGCTGAACGGGCGGCGCATGAACATGGCCCCCACCGGGTCCAGCCGCCGCCAGGACTACACCTTCGCCCCGACTTCCCGCATGCGCAACACCTACATCGCCGCCGGCAGCGACGACGAGGCGGAGATCATTTCCACCTGCGGCGACGGGCTGTACGCCAAATCCATGGGCGGCGGCAGCGTGAACCCCGTCACCGGCGAATTCAACTTCGCCGTGGCCGAGGGCTGGCTGATCAAGGACGGCAAGGTGGACCGGCCCGTGCGGGGCGCGACCCTGATCGGCAGGGGCGCGGAGGTCCTGAAGAAGATCGACCGGGTGGGCGGCAGGATGTGGATGGCCCAGGGCATGTGCGGGGCCTCCAGCGGCTCGATTCCCACCAACGTGGGCCAGCCGATGATCCGCGTGACCGACATGACGGTGGGAGGGCGATGAGCATGGACAGAAGGGAATTTATCGACAGGCTGTTTGCCCGCGCGAAGGAAAGGGCGGGGGACGCCCCCGATTTTGCCTGCGAGGCCTGCTTCGGCAGCAGCGAGAGCTTCGAGGTGCAGGTGAAGAACGGCGAAATCTACCAATACAACGTCTCCGAGGGCGGCGGACTGGGCTTTAGGGCGCTGGTGAACGGAAAGATGGGCTATGCCTCCACCCAGATCCTGGACGAGGACGCCATTGATATGCTGGTGGAAGGCGCGCTGGAGAACGCCGCCGTGGTGGAGAGCGAGGACAGGCAGTTCCTGTTCGCCGGCAGCGACAGCTACCCCGAGCTGAAGCTCTACGAGCCCCGGCTGGACGAAATTGGCGCTTCGCAGAAGATCGACATGGCAAAGCGGCTGGAGCGGCTGACCCTCGAACAGGACAGGCGCATCGCCCAGGTGGAGGACTGCGCCGTGTTCTCGGAGAGGGCCGAGAGCGCCATCGTCAACACGCTGGGCCTGGACGTTAACACGAAGGGCAACCTGCTGGGCGGCTACGTGTCCGCCGTGGCCCGGGACGGCGATAAGGTCAACACGGGCTTCAAGCAGTTCTTTACGATGGACCCGGAGGAGATCGACCTGGAGAAGGTGGCGAAGGCCGCCGCCGACGAGGCCCTGGCCGGCCTTCAGGCCAAACAGGCCCCCTCAGGCATCTACCGCGTGCTGCTGCGCAACGACGTGGCAGGCACGCTGCTGTCCACGTTCAGCAGCGTGTTTTCCGCCGACAGCGCCCAGCGGGGCCTGTCCCGCCTGAAGGGCAGGGAGGGGGAGGTTGTCGCCGCGCGGTGCGTGACCCTGATGGACGATCCCCACCGCGCCGGCAGCGCCTCCTCCGCGCCCTTTGACGGCGAGGGCGTGGCCACGGTACCCAAGGCGGTGATCGAGGGCGGCAAATTGACCACGCTGCTGCACAACCTGAAGACCGCCCACAAGCAGGGCGTGGCCACCACTGCCAACGCCTCCCGCCCCGGCTATGCCGCCGCGGTGGGCGTCGCGCCGACCAACTTCTACTTCGAGCCCTCGGACGCCTCCTTCGACGCCATGCTCGAAAGGCTGGGCGACGGCCTGCTGATCACCGAGCTGCAGGGCATGCACGCCGGGGCCAACGCCATCACCGGCGACTTCTCCCTGGCGGCGAAGGGCTTCGCGGTGAAGGGCGGCAGGCTCGCCGAAGCCGTGAACCAGATCACCGTGGCCGGCAACTTCTACGAGCTGCTCATGGGCATCGAGGCCGTGGGCGGCGACCTGGATTTCCACGCCCCCGGCGCCAGCTGCTTCGGCAGCCCGAGCCTGCTCATCAAGGCGTTGAGCGTGGCGGGCGCGTGACATCTTCTGATTTGTAGGAGACTACGCGAAGCTAACTTACCGGGGGTATCGGGGGCGGAGCGCCCTGATCTTCAATCGTACGCGGCGACGCGAAGCTAGTCCTTTAGGGCGACGCGAAGCTAGTCCTTTAGGGCGACGCGAAGCTAGTCCTTTAGGGCGGCGTGTACGCCGCGGGCGGGGCGATTTTTGCGACGCGCAGCTAGTCCTTCAGGGCGGCAGGGAGCCTGTCGACCAGAGCAAAAATCGCTACCTTGCAGATTTGCCGCCCGGAAATCCGCAGGATTTCAGGCAAATCTGAGGGAGATGTATTGAAGGGGGACCTGTCCCCCTTCAAACGGGCGAAGCCCGGTCAAATTATTGTCCACAAATCCTCCTACCGCTGTCCTTGCCTGCGGTGTGTCCCTGGCTTATAATGGCATCACAAATTGTCTGAATATGGGATACACAGGAGGAATCGACGATGAAATACCGCTGGATTGCGCGCGTACTGGCGCTGGCGCTGCTGATGGCGTCTGTTGTGGGCTTTGCGGGCGTGGCCGAGGGCTTTGGCCAGACGCCGTCCACGAGCCTGAAGCTGGGCAGGGGAGAGACCTGCCGGTTCGATACCTCGGCGATACTGGTCGGCGAGGGCCAGGTGCTGAAATACAAGAGCGACAACCCGAAGGTGGCCACGGTGGGCGCCGACGGCGTGATCACCGCCCTGCGCAAGGGCAAGGCCACCGTCGCCGTGGGCTACGACAAGACCCTGCTGGGCGTGTGCCACGTCACAGTGGTCGCCGCCCCGAAGCGGGTGACGCTGTCCGACAGCTACGCCGTGCTGTCCGTGGGCGACGTGAAGCCCCTGACCGCGAAGCTGACCAGCGGCAGCGCCTCGGCGCTGAGCTTCACCAGCAGCAACGACAAGGTTGCCACGGTGGACGGCGAGGGCAACGTGACCGCCATCGCCGGCGGCAAGACCACCGTCATGGTCAGGACCTACAACGACATCGCCGCGACCTGCGACGTCTACGTGCTGGGCGGCAAGGCCCCCACCACGCTGAGCCTGAACGTGGCCACGGTGGACATCCAGGTGGGCGAGACCTTCCGGCTGAGCCCCAGCGTGGACGAGGGCAGCGACGCCATCTACAGGTACGCCTCCCAGAACCGCAGGATCGCCACGGTGAACAGCGAGGGCGTGATCACCGGCATGCGCAAGGGCACCACCAGCGTGGCGGTCAAGACCCACAACGGCCTGATCCAGGCGGTGGAGGTCAACGTGAAGGCCCGGCTGAGGGACGCCTTCAAGGCCCTGACCAACGACCCCGCCACCTACATGCAGTACGCCCGGAAGCTGGACCTGGTCCGCGACAGCGAATCCGGCGACAACACGGTGACCTGCCAGGACGGCGAGCTGAGCCTGTCCATGACCGCCTCCAGCTGCACCGCGGCCATCGTGAACGTGCTCAAGCCCCGCTACTGCATCGCGGGCATCGACGTCACCATGACCCCCGAGAACGCCGCGGCGAAGCTGATCGCCAACGGCTGGGCGCTGACCGCCACGAAGTCCACCGACGGCGTGGAGCAGCGCGCCTTCACCAAGGTCGACGCCCCGGCCTTCGCCATCGCCATCGCCACCGCCGACGGCGCGACCATCCAGAGCATCATGGCGCAGTGGAACTGGGGGTAATTCTGACAACACAATACCGACAAAGGTGGTTAACAATATGATACATGTCGACAACGCCGTGTGGCTGCTGATCGAGAAGGATCCGTGGCTCGGGCCTTATGCCGGGGAGGTGCGGATGCACCTGGACCGCTACAACGATACGCGCTGGAAGCTGGCGGGGGAGGGCAGCATCGTCGACTTCGCCAACGGCCATCACTACTTCGGCTTCCATCGCACCGAGACCGGCTGGGTGTTCCGGGACTGGCTGCCCGGCGCGGACGCCGTCTGGCTGAAGGGCGACTTCAACGACTGGGAGCCCTACGACCACCCGCTGACCAACATCGGAAACGGCGTCTGGGAGATCGCGCTCGAGGGCGCGGACGCCCTGAAGCACGGCCAGTTCGTCAAGCTGATGGTGGGCCGCCAGGGCAGCGCCTTCGAGCGCATTCCCGCCTGGATCACCCGCTGCGTGCTGGACGAGAGCACCATGACCCTCTGCGGCCAGATCTGGCAGCCGGACACGCCCTTCGAGTGGACCGACGGGGCCTACTACGGCGTGCGCCGCCCTGAGGCCCCGATGATCTACGAGGCCCACGTCGGCATGGCCCAGGAGGAACCCCGGGTGGGCACCTACCGGGAATTCGCCGACGAGACCCTGGACTGGATCAAGTACGCCGGCTACAACACCATCCAGCTGATGGCCATACAGGAGCATCCCTACTATGCCTCCTTTGGCTACCAGGTGACCAACTTCTTCGCGCCCTCCTACCGCTACGGCACCCCGGAGGACCTGAAATACCTGATCAACAAGGCCCACGGCCTGGGCATCGCCGTGCTGCTGGACGTGGTGCACAGCCACGCCTGCCCCAACGAGGGCGAGGGCCTGAACAACCTGGACGGCACCGACGACCAGTACTTCCTGTACGGCGGACGGGGCTGGCACGAGGCCTGGAAGACTCGGGTGTTCAACTACGGCAAGTACGAGGTGATCCACTACCTGCTGTCCAACCTGAAGTACTGGCAGGAGGAGTTCCACTTCGACGGCTTCCGCTTCGACGGCGTCACCAGCATGATGTACGAGAACCACGGCATGGAGGCCTTCGACAACTACGACAAGTACTTCTCGATGAATACCAACGTGGACGGCCGCGTCTACCTGATGCTGGCCAACGAGCTGATCCACGAATTCAACCCGAAGGCCGTGACCGTCTGCGAGGACATGAGCGGCTTCCCCGGCATGGGCCTGCCCCTGGAGCAGGGCGGCGTGGGCTTCGACTACCGGCTGGCCATGGGCGTGCCGGACATGTGGATCAAGCTGGTGAAGGACCAGATGCAGGAAGACTGGAACATGCACTACATCTGGCACGAGTGCACCAGCTGCCGCCCCGGCGAGGGAGCCATATCCTACGCCGAATCCCACGACCAGGCCCTGGTGGGCGACAAGTCGCTGATCTTCCGCATGGCCGACGCCGAGATGTACACCGGCATGATGAAGGACTACCACAGCCCCTCCATGGACCGGGCCATCGACATGCACAAGCTGATCCGCTTTTTGACCTGCGCCCTGGCCCCCAACGGCTACCTGAACTTCATCGGCAACGAGTTCGGCCATCCCGAGTGGGTGGACTTCCCCCGGGAGGGCAACAACTGGAGCTACCACTACGCCCGCCGCCAGTGGTCGCTGGTCAAGAGCGGCGAGTACAAGTACGAGTGGCTGGCCAACTTCGACCGGGCCATGACCTTCCACATCAACACCTACCACATCCTCACCGCCGGCCCCGCCGAGAGCCTGTGGCTGGACAACGAAAAGAAGCTGGTCATCTTCGCCCGGGGCGGCATGCTGTACGCCTTCAACCTGCACCCCACCTGGTCCCAGGAGGAGGTGTTCGTCAGCTGCCGGCTGACCGGGCCGGGGGGCTATCGCGTGGTCTTCTCCAGCGACGACGAGCCCTACGGCGGCCAGTCCCGCATCAGCACCGAATACGTCTACCACACCCAGGACACCGAATTCGGCTGCGGCTTCAAGCTGTACCTGCCCTGCCGCACCGCCGTGGCGATTGAAAAGGTGGAGTGGTGAGCAACACCAAGGCCCCCGCATCAGCGGGGGCCTCGGTGTTGAGGGGTAATACTCCTCTCAGTTTAGCCCAGCGATTCCGTGAGCATCTTTTCCGCCCTGGCTGCGTCAAGCCCCCTTGACTTGCCGCCAGCAAGCCTGCGGGGTCTTTCCTTGCCAGAACGAAAAATCCGCATCACGGCTT
>JAZOUD010000121.1:0-52798 GCA_045658005.1 Clostridia bacterium
TCGCCCACAGGTTGATGAAGGTGATCTTGCCGCGCTGCTGGGCCAGGTGGAACTCAGAGCCGTCGTAGCAGGAAAGGGTGAAGTCGGGCAGCTGCTGGCCGACCTCCCGGCCCTCCGGCGCGTCGCTGTCGTAGCTGACGGCGGCTTGCGCAACCGGTGCCTCCGTCAGGGCAGGCGCTTCCGTCTCTGCGGGCGCTTCCGTCACGACGGGCGCTTCGGTTACAGGGGGCGCTTCGGTTCCGGCGGGCGCTGCCGTCGCTTCAGGCTTGGCGGTGGCGGTCGTCACAGCGGCGCCTCTGCCGGGCATGGGCTCCTTTTTCACGGCGGGGTCAAGCACGTTGAACCACAGCAGTGCGAAGCACAGTACCGCCAGCGCGATGCCCCAGAGGATGCGCCCCAACTTCCTGCGCTTCTGCGGAGCATCCGGACCGTCGCCAGCGCAGTCCTTTTCAGGCGCCTTGAGCGTGACCTTGCCGGCCTTGATCGAGATGGCACCCTGGTTGCAGGCGTTCATGCACTTGCCGCAGCTGATGCACTCGTGGTCGCCCACTCGGCGCACGTCCATGCCACAGCCGCGCACGCACGCGCCGCAGTGGTTGCAGCGGTCCTGGTCCACCTTGACGCCGATGACGTTGAAGCGATTGAACAGGCCATAAATCGCGCCAAGCGGGCATATGAAGCGGCAGAAGGCACGATAGCAGAAGATGCAGGCCAGCCCGATCACCAGCATGATGACGAACTTGTGGGTGAACAGTATGCCCAGCATGCTGAAATAGCCCGTGTTGGCGGGCATGGTGTTGGACAGCAGGCCCATCGCCCCTTCAAAGGTGCCCGCGGGACAGATGTACTTGCAGAAGCCCGGCAGGGGTAGGTCGTAGCGCAGGCCGTACCACAGTGGCAGGGCGATCACGAACACGGCCAGCAGCACGTATTTCAGCCAGGACAGCGCCCGGGTGACGCGGCTCTTCCTGAGCTTCGGCGTGGGGATTTTGTTCAGCAGCTCCTGGATCAGTCCCAGCGGGCACAGCCACCCGCAGATGGTGCGGCCCAGCACGACGCCGAAGAGCAGTATGATGCCCAGCACATACCAGCCCGCGCTGTGGCCTGTGGAGGCCAGCGCGTTCTGGATCGACCCCAGCGGACACGCGCCCGCAGCGCTGGGACAGGAATAGCAGTTGAAGCCCGGCGCGCAGGCATATTTCGCCTTGCCCTGATAGATCTGGCCGCTGATGAAGCCCTTCAGGTGCGCGTTGTGCAGCAGGGCCGAATAGAGCTGTATCAGGCGGCGGGTGGTAGGCTTATGGCTCTGCCACCATGAGGTTTTCACATTATCCAAGGCCAACACACTCCGTACAGATATTGATCGCTTTGTAGAGCACATCCCTGGCGCTGCCGTTGAACACGCCGGCGACGATGAAGCCGATTGCGATGACAACCAGCGCGATTTGCAACCCACCCATGCTTCTGCGCCGCGGCGCGGCCTTCGGTTCGGGTTTGACGCCGGCCTCCTTTTCTGTCTTCATCTGCGCCTGCGCGGCCTCGGTCTCCCGGAGGACACACCTTTCGCGCATCCCGGAGCACAGCGCCAGCGCGCCCAGGCCCACGGCAGTCCAGGGTATCAGCACGCGGATCAGGCCGTAGAACATGCCCTCCAGATCCGCCAGAGGGAAGTGCCCGGGATTGAGCATATAGATGAATACGGGAACCATGCACAGCGCGAACGCGGCCCACCCGATCAGCAGCCACCGCTTCTGTCCGCTCCGGGCTACGCGCATGTCATCCGAGGGCTGTGACACGCGAGCGACGACGAGATCCCGTTTGAGCTCGGGATCCCCGACGGGCTTCTCCGCGTTCTCATCCCTGACGCCCAGCACCAGCCCCGCGATCATCAGGCCTATGGCGGCGAAGAACAGCGGCGCGATGGGGGCGTACTTCTCCGCCGCGATCTCGCGGGTGTAGATCGATTCCAGCGGGTGCTCCGCCTTGCGGGCCGCGCCCTCGCGGTAGATCGTCACCGCCGATACGGACAGCAGGACGACCAGCAGGACGCACAGCGCCGCCTGCATTATCAGATAGATCCTGGATCTCGTCATACGCATTCTCCTGTTCCAGACCCTTCCGAAACACCAGAGCCGCGCCATGAAACGCGGCTCTGGTGAGAGGATACTTCGCTTATTCGGCTTTGCTGATGAAGATGTCCATATCGGAGTAAGTATCCAGCGTCTTGTAGGCCTCGTCGCTGGTCTGATAGCCCTCCGGGACCTTGCCCACATGGACGTCGTAGACCTTCGGCGCGTCCACCTGGAAGGTCGCCATGCCGTCCGCCTTGGTCTTCTGGAAGGAGCAGGTGGATTCATCACAGAGCTGTACGATCACGCCCTTGACGGGGTTGCCATCCTCGTCGTAGACAAAGACGCGGTATTCGCCGCTTTCGTTCTCCGTCGAGCCGGTCTCGGGGGAATCCACGATGGCTTCGCCGGCCAGCAGCTTCTCAAAGGTGGATTCGTAAACGCTGATAGCGTCCCTGGGCGCGCCCTTGATCGGGTAGGTGAGGATCTTGCCTTCGCTGTCCACAAACAGCGAGAAGGGGAAGCCGCCGGCCTGTGCAAAAATCGGGTTGCCCTCGGGTATCCACACGTTGGGATAGGTGACGCCGTTGTCCGCGAGCACCTTGCGGGCGGTATCCGTCATATCCGCCATGGGTTCCCCCCGCTCATACTCCACGCCGACGATGCCGCAGCCCTTCTCCTGCAGGCGCTTGTGGAGCTCCGCCAGCCCCGCCATCTCGTTGACGCAGTTGATGCACCAGGAACCCCAGAGGTTGACCATGGTGACCTTGTTGTCCTTGAACAGGTCGGCGGATTTGACGGCGTTGCCGTCCAGGTCGACGCTCTCAAATTCGACGGTCTGGCCGATGAACTCCGCCGCCGTATCCACCGGCTCGAAGAGCTCGGCGGCCTGGAGCGCCTTGCGCAGCTCGGAGCACACCATGTCGATGTCGGCGAGCGCCGCCGCCTTCATCTCCTGGGGCGAATGCTCGTAATCCCCGGTATCCGCCGCGTCATAAAATGAGCTCAGCTTGTCCCGCACGAAGAAATCCGGGTTGTAAACGAGAAAATAATGGTAATCGCCCTGCGTTCCAAACTCGGTCACCTCGCACTGCGCCAGCTCTGACTCGTCGGCACCCGCCTCAACCAGGCTCTTCGCGTTCGTGACGTAGATAGCGCCAAGGTTGACGGTAAGGGCATCCTCCAAAGATTCCCACGCTTCCGCGTCTTCGCTGCCCTCCTCCATCTCGCTGATGGTTTCGATAACAGTCTTGGGCAGGTTGACAAAGTAAATCCCCATGGAGGAAATGAAGGGATCCCTGGAGCCAACGCCCCAATTCTGCAGGAAGGGGCAGTTGGCCGACTTTTCCTGGATGGCGGAAAAGTCGATGGCTAAGCCAAGCTCCTTGTAGGTGGTGGTTTCCGCAAGGGCGGATGCGCAGCCGATGAGCATCAGCGCGGCGAGCAGCAGGGAAAGAAACCGTTTCATGGCGACTGTCTCCTTTATGCGTTGTTTGATATATTTATAGCATTGTTGCTGAATTTTGTCAATGACAAATCGCATTAATACGATGATTCTGATAGGGAAAATATCCGCCTGTCTTACCGGGGCAATGCGCAGTGGCTTTGGCTTTACGGTTTGTCGATTGACCGTACTGTCCCCTCGTTTTCACGCCCGGCGCAGCGGGAAAGCTGGTAATCCCGGGCGAAGGGCACCAGGGCCCACCAGCCCTTGATGCCGGATTTGTTAAAGAGCTTCCACAGCCCGACGAGATACAGCGCTGAGGCAACCATACCCAGCGCCGAGTCTTCTGAAAGGAACACGGTCAACTAAATTTGCGCAACGCTCATTCCATCCACTCCTTTGCTCGCCAACCGGCCTGTTGCAGCCATACTATTTCTATTATAACGCCTGACGGGCGATCGCGCAACATTTTTCTTTACATAATTAATGTGATTTTCAATCGACATCCCCGTGCGGCCCGTATTGCCATATGCCTGTATTTTTGTTATAATAGCTGTGATGTCATGTTACACCCACACAGACATAAGCGTAAAAACACAAAATCCAATCAAAGAAAGCGAAGACAGTCCTATGAATATCGCCATACTCATCGATGCGGAAAACGTATTGCCCGGCCATGCCGACCTGATCTTCGCCCACGCGAAGAAGCTGGGCGACGTGGTCAGCAAGGAGATCTTCGGCGCCGCCTCGGCGCTGTCCTCCTGGGTCGCCCCGGTGCTGAAATACGCCATACACCCCAACCTGACCATCAAGGCCGCCAAGGGCAAGAACAGCTCGGACATCGCGCTGGTCATCGGCGCCATGGACCTGCTGGTGCAGGGCGGCATCGACTGCGCCATCATCGCCTCCAGCGACAGCGACTTCTCCGCGCTGTCCGTGCGGCTGCGCAACGCCGGCATCGAGGTCGTGGGCATGGGCACCGACAAGTCCAACGAGCTGTGGCGCACCGCCTGCTCCAGCTTCGTGGTGCTTTCGAACCAGAAGCCGGCCCAGGCCCCCCGCCTGGAGAACGCGCCCCAGGCCGAGGCCCCCAGCAAGAGCGGCCAGAAGCAGGCCGCGAAAAAGCCCGCCCGGCAGGCGGCGGCCACCCACGAGGAGCGCATCGCCGTGATCGAAAAGCTGATCTCCAAGCGCCTGGAGGCCCACGGGGGCCGGGTGCAGACCTCCACGCTGTTCCCCTCCCTTAACCAACTGCCCGAATACCGGGTGGACCGCCAGGGCTCCGGCAAGAAGCCCCTGAACTACCTGACCAGCACCTACGGCGAGACCTTCCGCTTCGAGGACGCGGCGGACGGCCAGAACTGGGTCTCCCTCCCCGGCGTCGCGCCGGTGGCGTCCGTATCCGAACCTGAGGCGGCGGAAGCGCCTGTCGAGGCCCTGGAGGCCACCAGGGAGACTGCTGCTCCGAAAGCGGTGGACCTGGAAGCGGATGTCACGCCCCAGGCCGAGACTGAGACGGTCAACGCGCCGGAACCCGAGGAAGCGGAGGGCTACGTCACCCCCCAGCAGATCACCGACAGGCTGGTTGCGGGTGGCTTCGACGCGGACATCGCCAGCCAGGTGACCGGGATCTTCGCCGAGAGCGCCAGCTACCGGGCCGCCTACAACAAGCTGCGCTCGGTCTTCGGCAACACCACGGGCCGGGATTACTACCAGCGGGCGAAGGAGATCCTCACCGCGCCCGAAGCCTAACGCCGCATACAGAGAGGCATTCTCATGGAAGACGCACGAAAGAGACGCCGGCGCAGGCCGCTGCACGGGCGGCATCTGCTGACCCTCGGGGCGCTGGCGCTGCTGGGGCTTTCCGGCTATGAGCTGTGGATCCGGCTGGAGGACTTCTGGGCCTGGTCCAGCGGCATACGCCACCTGAGCCAGGTGCGGGGCACGCCCTTCATACAGGACATGGCCATCGTGTTCGAGGCCCCGGAGATGCGCCAGCTGGGTTACAAGCTGCTGTTTTTGCTGGGCGCGGTCATATTCGCCATCATCTGCCTGTTCCGGCGCAACCGGGCCAAGGGCGCATGGCTGCTGCTGGTACTGGACGGGGCGCTGGCCGTGGGCGGCGCGCTGCTGGGGCTATACAGCCTCAGGCCCTCCGACTGGGCCCAGGTGCTGAAGCTCGTCCCGATCGCGTTGATCGCCGCGGGCTGCACGATCAATATGATCCACCGCCAGGCCCTCCGGCGCAGGCGCGCCCAGCGCCGGCCGCCCGAAAAAAAGACCGGCACTTCGTAAATTCTATTGCATATCGTTAACAAACGTGGTATAATCCCTGTCAGGAATCCCATTGACGCAAGGAGGATTGACTATGTCCATGGAACGACTGCAACATCCGGTAACCAGGGCCGACATCGTGCTAAACGTCACCAAGGGCCATTTCGCCACGGGCCACAGCCACATCAACTACTACATCGACGTCACCGCCCAGAAATTCTGCCTGTCCGAGGCCCGGCGGGTGGCGCTGGCGCTGGCCAGGGAATACCGGGCCAGCACGCTGATCGACACCATACTCTGCCTGGACGGCACCGAGGTGATCGCCGCCTGCATGGCCAGCGAGATGACCAAGACCGGCTATATGAACATCAACCAGAACCAGGACATGAACGTGCTGACGCCAGAGCGTAGCGTGGGCAGCCAGCTGATCTTCCGGGAGAACACCGCCCCGATGATCGCCGGCAAGAACGTGCTGATCCTGATGGCCTCGGTGTCCACTGGCTATACCGCGAAATCCGCCATCGAGACCATCGCCTACTACGGCGGCAGGGCCGTGGGCATCGCCAGCATATTCGCCACGGTGGACAGCATCGGCGCGCTGCCGGTGACCAACCTGTTCAACCCGAAGGACCTGCCCGGCTACACCACCTCCGACGCCGCAACCTGCCCCCTG
Source organism: Clostridia bacterium (assembly GCA_045658005.1). Taxonomy (GTDB): domain Bacteria; phylum Bacillota; class Clostridia; order Christensenellales; family Aristaeellaceae; genus UBA2862. The sequence goes on from JAZOUD010000121.1 coordinate 6,461, forward strand.
TGCAAGGCCGGCCAGAAGCTGGACGCCATCGTGAACAGCTTCGGGTATTCCAAGCTGTGAGCGAAGCGATTCATTTCATATTCTATTGACCATTGCAGCGGCGGCCTGATGGCTGCCGCTGCAATGTGCTTTGATGGATTGACATTTTGGTATCTGGTAAGTCAGGTAACTACTGATTTGTCGCGCTGCGACAAATCAGTAGTTGCCTGCCCCTGAGCAATCCCCCAATTCATTCATTTCCTTTTCTTCGGCAACGGCAGTTCATCGTATATCTCCTCCAGCAGCTCGCGTAAAAAGGCCCTGTTCTCCACATTCTCAACGAGAAGCATTTCCTTTGCGCCTTCGTACGGCAGCTCTCTGTCCGCGTTCGGCATCATCGCTATAGCCGATTTCACAGGCTTCACGAGAAAGCGGTCGTCATAAATGCCACCGACCACCTTGCCGCGATAATAGATGATGTATTCCCCCATCATCGTCTTATAGGATACCTCATCCAGCTCCGAAAGCTGTTCCAAAACAAACGCCAGGTACGCTTTGCTCGACGCCATCGCTGCTGCTCCTTTCCGATTCCGTCCCGTCAGATCATCCTCATTCCTCTGAAAGGCAAAGCCATGCTCTGCGTACACATTACCGCATTGCATCGATAAAGTCAAGATGATTTGACGGATTTCTTTGATTACGGCATTACATTCGCGTCAAAATTTACGTACATTCCCTTGACACACGCAGAACAGACTTTATAATATAGTAAAAATGAATGATCGATAGAGGCGCGGGGTTCATCAGTAACGCCGTCGAGCCCGTCCGGGGGCGGCGACGCGGCGGGAAAGGGAAATCCGCCGAAGCCCGCAGGTTGGAGCCCTGCCGGGTTGGGGGATCGCAGAATATGCGGTTCACTGTCATAGCCGCTGACGGCTGTGGAGCGCTATCTCTGATCTCAAAAATGATTGCCCCCTGCGGGCGGTTGTCGCGTGACCGGAGCATAGGACTTCGGTCATCGTTTTTTAGAATCATCAAGGAGGCAACTTCAATGAAGAGAATCATCGTCACCCTGCTGGCCATCGCCATGCTGTTTTCCGCCTGCGCCTTCGCCGAGGGCCAGTTCCGCGTGGGCATGGAGTGCGACTATCCCCCCTTCAACTGGACCCAGGTCGAGGCTGACGAGAACAGCGTGCCCATCGACGGCGGCATGGGCTATGCCGGCGGCTACGACGTGGAGATCGCCAAGCGCATCGCCGAGGCCCTGGACAAGGAGTTGGTCGTGGTGAAGATTGAGTGGGACGGCCTGATCCCCGCCCTGAACAGCGAAATGATCGACGCCGTGATCGCGGGCATGTCCCCCACCGCCGAGCGCAAGATCACCGTTGACTTCACCGACGCCTACTACAACAGCGACCTGGTGGTGGTCGTGCGTGCCGACGGCGATTACGCTGGCGCCCAGACCCTGGCCGATTTCGCGAATGCGAAGATCACCGCCCAGCTGAACACCTTCCACTATACTGTGCTGGACCAGCTGGAAGGCATCAACAAGTTGCCCGCCATGGAGACCTTCCCGGCCATGATCACCGCCCTGACCTCCGGCGCCATCGACGGCTACATCTCCGAGCGTCCCGGCGCGGTGTCCGCCTGCGCGGCCAACGCCAACCTGGCCTTCGTGACCCCCGGCTTCGTGGCCTCCGAGGAGGACACCTCCATCGCCGTCGCCCTGAAGCAGGGCCAGAGTGAGCTGATCGAGCAGATCAACGGCATCCTGGCAGGCATCGACGCCGACGCGCGCAACGAACTGATGGACAACGCCGTGCTGAACCAGCCGGTGTCCGCGGAATAACCCGAACACAGGCAATTGGGCATTGAAAAACGGGATGCGTCCCGTTTTTCAATGTCCAATTGTAGTTATATAAACCAACCACGAAAGGTCTGATTGAATTGCCGAACGCGCAATCCGGCTTCTTTGAATGGGTCTTCTTCTTTATCAAAACCTACGGCACGCTGTTTCTGCAAGGCGCGGGCACCACGCTGCTGATCGCGCTGACGGGCACCATCGTCGGCTTTATCATCGGCCTGGGCGTGGGCTACGTCCGGGCCATGCCCTGCGAGCGGGAGGACGGCGTCGGGCGATATGTGTTTTTGAAGATCGTGCGCACCATACTGGGCGTGTACATTGAGATCTTCCGCTCCACCCCCATGATCGTGCAGGCCATGGTCATCTTCTACGGCATGGCCTCGGTGTTCCACATCAACCTGCCCCACCTGCTGGCGGGCTTCGTGATCGTGTCCATCAACACCGGCGCTTACCTTTCGGAGATCGTGCGCGGCGGCATCCAGTCGGTGGACCCGGGCCAGCAGGAGGCCGCGCTGGCCATCGGCATGACCTACGGCCAGAGCATGCTGAACGTGGTGCTGCCCCAGGCCATCCGCAACATACTGCCGGCCCTGGGCAATGAGTTCGTGATCAACATCAAGGATACCTCGGTGCTGAACGTCATCTCCGTGACGGAGCTGTTCTTCGTGTCCAAGTCCGCCGCGGGCACCTACTTCAAATACTTCGAGGTGTTCTTCATCACGTCCTGCGTCTACTTCGTGATGACCTTCACCGTCACCCGCCTGCTGCGCTGGCTGGAGAAGAAGATGGACGGCCCGGACAACTACGCCATCCACGGCTCCCAGTCCGTGCCGGACGTGGAGCTCATCGGCAGAGGAGGCGAGCGCATTGATTGACAACAAGGCTGAGAGGATCATTGAGGTGCGCCACCTGAGCAAGTCCTTCGGTGACCACGAGGTGCTCAGGGACGTGGATTTTTCCGTACGCAAGGGCCAGGTGGTCTCGATCATCGGCTCCAGCGGCTCCGGCAAGTCGACCCTGCTGCGGTGCATGAACCTGCTGGAAAAGCCCACCGGCGGTGAGGTGCTGTACCACGGCAAGAGCATCCGGGGCGAGGGCTTCAACCTGCAGATGTACCGAGCCCACGTGGGCATGGTGTTCCAGCAGTTCAACCTGTTCGCCAACATGACGGCGCTGGAAAACTGCGTGGTGGGCCAGATGAAGGTGCTCAAGCGCAGCCGGGCCGAGGCCGAGAACACCGCCATGGAATACCTGCGCAAGGTGGGCATGGACGTGTACGTCAAGGCCAAGCCCCGCCAGCTCTCCGGCGGCCAGAAGCAGCGCGTGGCCATCGCCCGGGCACTGTCGATGAACCCGGACGTGCTGCTCTTCGACGAGCCCACCAGCGCCCTGGACCCTGAGATGGTCGGCGAGGTGCTCACCGTCATGAAGGACCTGGCGTCGTCGGGGCTGACGATGCTGGTGGTCACACACGAGATGGGCTTCGCCCGGGACGTTTGCGACCGTGTGGTGTTCATGGACGGTGGCGTCATCGTGGAGAGCAACACCCCCGAGGTGATCTTCACCAACCCCGAGCAGCCGAGGACCCGGGAGTTCTTGGCGCGGATACTGGAGAACTGAATACAAGACAGACGGCGAGCGTTACCATGGTGTTGGAAACGCTCGTCGTTTGGTATCTGCCTAAAGCCGCCCGACTGTTATGCGCTTGTCTTAGGGAAACACCGCATAATACGCAAGTGTACGGAAGCGAGTACAAATCAACATAAGGAAAGACAACACTCCCCCGCAATAGGCGCTGGTCACCGTGGAAGGCGCGTGGCTCTATTCCCTGGACGGCGAAACCTACAGCGAACAGGTTCCCACCGCCGTCAATGCGGGCGAATACACCGTGTATTTCAAGGCGTCCGAGGCGGATGAACCCCAGGCCATCGCCGTCACCGTGGCCAAGGCCGACGCGGTATTCACGCCGCCGGTGGCTGCGGTCAGCGAGTAATACAGGCACAGTTCGACAGTACCGAACGGCGCGTGTTTCCAAAATATTGGAAACACGCGCCAATTAATGCTTGCCTCAGCCCCGCGCTTGTGTTATACTTATACCAACAGAATTAACACGCAAAGGAGAATGGCCTATGTCTGTCAACAACCAGGCGCTCAAAATCGCCTTCATCGGCTCGGAATGCTACCCCTTCGTCAAGACCGGCGGCCTCGGCGATGTCATGTATGCCCTGCCCCGGGCGCTGACCCCGCTGGGCTGCGAGGTGCGGGTGTTCCTGCCCAACTACGCCTGCATCCCCCCGAAGTTCAAGGACCAGATGCTCTATCGCGGCAACTTCATGATGGACCTGTGCAGCGACGGCCGCCAGTTCTATGTGGGCATCATGGAGCTGGTGATGGACGGCGTGATCTACGATTTCATCGACAACCGGGAGTTCTTTGACTGGGGCAACCCCTACACCGGCCTGTGGGAGGATATTCCCAAGTACTGCTACTTCTCCAAGGCGGTGCTGGCCGTGATGAACTACATGGAATGGATCCCCGACGTGATCCACTGCCACGACTGGCAGGCCGGACTGGTGCCGCTGTACCTGCGCACCCGCTTCGACAACACCCCCGTGGGCAGCGCCAAGTCCATCGTGACCATCCACAACCTGCGCTTCCAGGGCATCTGCGGCATCGACCACCTGAAGTATTGGACCGGCCTGCCGGACTACCTGTTCGACTATCCGGTACTCAAGCAGAACGAGGACGACGCCAACATGTTCAAGGGCGGCCTGGCCTACGCCGACAAGATCACCACCGTCAGCGAGACCTACGCCCAGGAGATCCAAACCTCCTTCTACGGCGAGGGCCTGAACGGCCACCTGTACTATCACCGGCCCAAGCTCACCGGCATCGTCAACGGCATCGACGTCCAGCTGTGGAACAGCGACACCGACAAGCTGCTGGCCGCGGATTACAACTACGACACCGTGCTGGAGAAGAAGATCGAGAACAAGCGCGCCCTCCAGGAGCAGCTGGGCCTGGAGAAGGACGACGGGCAGATGGTGATCGGCCTGATCTCCCGCCTGACCGACCAGAAGGGTCTGGACCTGGTCAACGCCGTGTTCCCGGAGATGCTGGACGAGCGCACCCAGGTGGTCATACTGGGCACCGGCGACCCCCGCTACGAGGGCGCGTTCCGCTACTATGAGAGCGAGAACAAGGGCCGCGTGTGCGCCTACATCTCCTACAACGAGAGCCTGGCCCACCTGATCTACGCCGGCGCCGACGCGCTGCTGGTGCCCAGCCTGTTCGAGCCCTGCGGCCTGACCCAGCTCATCGCCATGCGCTACGGCACCGTGCCCATCGTGCGCGAGACCGGCGGCCTGAAGGACACCGTGCTGCCCTACAACGAGGCCACCGACGAGGGCAACGGCTTTACCTTCGACCGCTACCAGGCCGACCTGCTGCTGGACGCCATCAACCGCGCCAAGGCGCTGTACTTCGACGACCGGGGCCGCTGGAACGAGATGGTCCGGCGCGACATGGCCAAGGACGTCTCCTGGGAGAACTCCGCCAAGCAGTACCTCGCCCTGTACGACGAGCTCACCGCCGGGGAAGCGGCGAAGTAAAAACGCTGCTGAACAGCGAAAGCCCGAAGGAATTTCATCGGAATTCCTTCGGGCTTTCGTTGTTTTCCCTACCTTTTATGGGTATTTTTTGTTTACCCCTTGCAATTGTTGTCATTATGAACTATAATATTGACATAAATTGGACGAATCCAGCGATATGGTTTTATCCACAGTCTGGATTCCAGACAGCAACGGGGAGGATGATAATTTGAGCATTTTCCTGCAAGCGTGCGTGAACGGCCTGTTGATCGGGGGCTTCTATTCCCTGATGGGCATGGGCCAGAACGTCATCTTCGGCGTGATGAAGATCGTCAACTTCTGCCACGGCGAAATGCTGATGGTGGGCATGTACCTGACGCTGATACTGTCCACCCACCTGGGGCTCGACCCCTATGCCTGCGTTCCCCTGGTGGCGATACTGATGTTTTTGTTCGGGGCACTGATCCAGCACACCCTGATCACGCCCTCCCTGGGCACGAAAAGCTTCACCAACCTGTTGTTTTTGACCGTGGGCCTGGGCATGCTGCTCTCCAACGGCGCGCTGGTGTTGTTCGGCTCGGAGTATCGCACCATCCCCACCTCCTATTCCCAGACCTATATCACCCTCGGGCCTGTAAACCTGTCGCTGCCGCGGCTGATCAGCTTCGGGGTGTTGATCGTCATATCCATCGCGCTGTTCGCGTTTTTAAAGTACACCACCACCGGCAAGCAGATTCGGGCCGTCTCCCAGAACCCGGTGGGCGCTGAGGTCGTGGGCATCAACGCCAGGCGCATCTACCTGCTCACCTACGGCTTGGGCACCGCCCTGGCGGGCGTGGCCGGCGCGCTGCTGACCGGCTTCTACACCATCTTCCCCACCGCCGGCGCGTCCTTCGGCTTCCGGGCGCTGATCGTCGTGGTGGTGGGCGGCCTGGGCTCCATTCCCGGCGCGTTCTTCGCGGGCATATTCCTGGGCATCCTCGAAACGATGGTGGCCCTGTTTATCAGCCCCTCTTACAGCGACCTGATCGTGTTCGTCACCTTCATCGTGATACTGGTCGTCCGTCAGCTCATCATCATCAGGAGGAAGTAACGATGAACGAAAATGTGAAAGCGGTTCGCGCATATCGCAGAAACCTGTCCATCGCGCTGGGGCTGATCCTGCTGGTGTTCATACTGATTCCGGTATTCGTGAAATCGCCCTATGTGCTGAACGTATTCGTGCTGGTCTTCTACATGTCCACGCTGTCCATGGCTTGGAACCTGCTGGGCGGCATGACCGGCCAGAACTCTCTGGGCCACGCGGCCTACATGGGCCTGGGCGCCTACGCCTCGTGCCTGCTGATCACCAAGACCGGGGCAAATCCCTGGCTGTCCGCGATATTCGCGATGGTGGTGGTGGGCCTGGTGGCGGGCGTGATCTTCTATCCCTGCTTCATACTCCGGGGCCCCTACTTCACGCTGGTGTCCATCGCCTTCGGCGAGGCCATGCGCCAGTTCATCATCAACTCCAGCTTCTTCGGCCGGGCCAGCGGCGTGGGCCTGCCCTTCGGCAAGGACTCCTGGCTGGACTTCCGATTCATGAGCAAGGTCCCCTACTACTATGTCGGGCTGGTGATGCTGCTGGGCATCTACCTGTTGATGAAGAAGATCGAGCGCTCCCGCATGGGCTATGCCCTCCGGACCATCCGCGAGGACGAGGACGCCGCGGCGGCCATCGGCATCAACCCCACGAAGTACAAGGTCATGGCCGTAGTGGTCTCCTCAATGGTGGCGGCGCTGGTGGGCTTCTTCTACGCCAGTTACATCCGCTACATCGACCCCGAGCTGATGGTGCAGGCCAAGAGCACCGAGTCGGTGCTGCCGGCGGTGGTCGGAGGCGCGGCCTATGTCGAGGGCCCGCTGGTGGGCGGCCTGATCATGATCCCGCTGTCCGAATTCCTGCGCGCCAACTTCAGCGCCATGCTGCCCGGCATCAATATGCTGATGTACGCGGTGGTGCTGATCACCGTCATACGCTTCCGCCCCACGGGCATACTGGGCTGGTACATGCACAGCAAGGCGAAGGAATTCGTCGACGTCAAGCTGCTGAAAAAGCCGCCCGTCGAGGTGCTGGAAGCCGTCGAACTGGAAAAGAACCGCGGAAGGGAGGCGTGAGCATGTCGAACACACCGATTATCGAAGTGCAGCACATCACCAAGCGCTTCAAGGGCCTGACCGCCGTGAAGGACGTGTCCTTCTCCATCCGCGAGGGCGGCATCACCGGCATGATCGGCCCCAACGGCGCGGGCAAGTCCACGACCTTCAACATGATTTGCGGCTACTATCCCCCCACCGAGGGCAGGATCTTCTTCCGGGGCCAGGACATCACCGACAAGAAGGCCCATGAGTACACCAACATGAAGATCGCCCGCACCTTCCAGATCATGAAGCCCCTGAAAAACCTGAGCGTGCTTGAAAATGTGGTGGCGAGCTGCTACTTCGGCCATGCCGCCGCGAAAAACGAGCGCGAAGCCCGGGAGCGGGCCATGGACATACTGCAATTCACCGGCCTGTACGAGAAGCGGCACATCCTCTCCAAGGACATGGGCACCCCGGACCAGAAGCGGCTGGAGATGGCCCGGGCCCTGGCCACGAAGCCGGAGCTGCTGTTCCTGGACGAGAACATGGCGGGCCTGAACCCCGCCGAGACCGAGGCCGCCATCGAGCTGATCCGGCAGATCAACCGCTCTGGCGTGACGATCTTCCTGATCGAACACATCATGCAGGCGGTGGTCAGCCTGTGCGAGAGCGTCATCGTGCTGCACCACGGCGAGAAGATCGCCGAGGGCACGCCCGAACAGGTCATGAACGACCCCTACGTCATGGAGGTCTATCTGGGCACGAAGGGAGGCGCGTCTCATGCTTAAGGTCGAGGGCCTTCGGGCCGGCTACGGTTCGATCAACATACTGTGGGACCTCTCCTTCCAGGTCAACGAGGGCGAGGTCGTGGCCATACTGGGCTCCAACGGCGCGGGCAAGACCCCGATGGTGCGCGCCGTCACCGGCATGGTGCGCCCCACCGCCGGCTCTGTGAGCTTCAACGGCGAGGAGCTGGCGAAGAAGAGCAGCCGCTACATCCTAGACAAGGGCATCGTGCAGGTGCCCGAGGGCCGGCAGATCTTCACCGAGATGACGGTGCTGGAGAACCTGGAGATGGGCGCCTTCAACAAGCCCACCCGGGAGGCCTTTGCGAAGAACCTGGAGATGTCCTACCAGCGCTTCCCCCGGCTGAAGGAGCGGGCCAAGCAGGCGGCGGGCACGCTGTCCGGCGGCGAGCAGCAGATGCTGGCCGTGGCCCGGGCGCTGATCGGCATGCCCCGGCTGCTGATACTGGACGAGCCCTCCCTGGGCCTTGCGCCCAACATCGTGGACGACATACTGGACGTGGCGTCCGAAATGGCCCGGAAGGACGGCATCGCCGTGCTGCTGGTGGAGCAGGACATCACCAAGGCGCTGGCCTGCGCCGACCGGGGCTACGTCATCGAAAACGGCCGCATCGCCCTGGAGGGCACCGCCCGTGAGCTTAGCGCCAACGAGCACGTCAAGAAGGCGTACCTGGGCATATAAATTGTTGATTGGCGCCGTGGCAGTTCGGCGCAGATCATATAACGAACAAGGAGGAACCATCTATGAAGAAAATCATTGCCCTCATGAGCATCCTGGCGATGCTGCTGACCCTGTTTGCGGTGTCCGGCATGGCCGAGGAAGGCCCCATCCGCATCGGCACCATTTACGCCATGTCCGGCGGCAACGCCGCCATCGGCGAGAACATCCTGCGCGGCATCGACTTCGCCGTGGCCGAGATCAACGCCAAGGGCGGCGTGAACGGCCGTCAGCTCGAAGTCGTTCGCGGCGACCATGCCGGCGACCCCGCCACCGGCCGTTCCGAGGCCGAGCGCCTGATCAACCAGGAGCACGTCGACGTGATGATGGGCTGCCATATGTCCGTCGTCACCGAGGTCGTCGCCCAGGTCTGCACCCAGTACGGCGTGCCGATGATCACCGCCATCTCCACCCTGGACAAGCTGAGCGATCCCGACCACGAGGCCATGGATTACTTCTTCCGCCTGTGCCCGCTGAACAGCGTGTACGTGGAAGACATGCTGAAGTACCTGAAGGATTCCTCCGAGCAGACCGGCGAGGAGATCAAGACCATCGCCATCTTCACCGACCGCGCCGCCATTGGCCAGGAGCTGATCCGCTGCGTCGAGCTGTACAAGGACACCTATGGCTTTGACCTGGTCGCCACCGTGGACTACTCCAGCAACGCCACCGACCTGAGCGCCCAGATCCTCGCGCTGAAGCAGGCCAATCCCGACGCCGTGCTGTGCGACAGCTACATCGGCGACGCGACCCTGTTCGTGCAGACCCTGAAGGCCCAGGGCTTCACCCCGAAGATGATCGTGGCGAAGGCCAACGGCTTCACCGATCCCGCCTTCCTGACCAACCTGGGCGAAGCCGCCAACGGCGTGGCTTCCGTGGTCGAGTTCAACCCCGACTTGATCAACGGCCAGGAGATCAACGAGGAGTTCAAGGCCCAGTACGGCGTGAACATGAACGGCCACTCCGCCGAGTCCTACACTGTGGTTTGGATCTTCAAGACCGCCATCGAGGCCGCCGGCACCACCGACGGCGCGGCTGTCCGCGACGCCATCGCCGCGCTGGACATCCAGGGCGAGTTCCCCGGCGGACGCAAGATCGTGTTGCCCTATGACCGCATCAAGTTCGAGAACTACGATCTGGCCGGCACCACCCACTACCGCGACAACACCTCCGCCTCCGTCGCCATCGCCCAGGTGCAGGGCGGCGAGTGGAAGACCGTGTGGCCCTTCAGCTTCACCGACACCAAGATCCTGTATCCTGCTCCCCTGCAGTAATCGAAGCGCTGTAGACTTCCTTTAACTGCCAGATGCGCCGCCTTCCCCCTCTTTCAGGCGGCGCACTTTTCAAAAACCTACCAGCAAAGGAGATTACCATGAACGATTTTTTGAAGAATTTCAGCCTTGAGGGCAAGATCGCCTGGATCACCGGCGCCAGCTATGGCATCGGCTTCGCCATCGCCACCGCCTACGCCCAGAGCGGCGCGACCATCGTATTCAACGACATCAACCAGGAGCTGGTGGACAAGGGCATGAAGGCCTATGAGGAGGCCGGCATCAAGGCCCACGGCTATGTCTGCGACGTGACCAATGAGGCCGCCGTGCAGGCGCTGGTGAAGCAGATCGAGGCCGAGGTCGGCGTGGTGGACATCCTGGTCAACAACGCCGGCATCATCCGCCGCATCCCCATGTGCGAGATGCCCGCCGAGGAGTTCGCCAAGGTCATAAACGTGGACCTGGTCGCCCCCTTCATCGTAGCCAAGGCCGTGATCCCCAGCATGATCGCGAAGGGCCACGGCAAGATCATCAACATCTGCTCGATGATGAGCGAACTGGGCCGTGAGACCGTGTCCGCCTACGCGGCGGCCAAGGGCGGCCTGAAGATGCTGACCCGGAACATCTGCTCCGAGTACGGCGAGCACAACATCCAGTGCAACGGCATTGGTCCCGGCTACATCGCCACGCCCCAGACCGCCCCGCTGCGCGAGCGCCAGCCCGACGGCAGCCGCCATCCCTTCGACCAGTTCATCGTGGCCAAGACCCCCGCGGCCCGCTGGGGCACCACCGAGGACCTGATGGGCCCCGCCGTGTTCCTGGCCTCCGACGCCTCCAACTTCGTCAACGGCCATGTGCTGTACGTGGACGGCGGCATCCTGGCCTACATCGGCAAGCAGCCGTAAGCTCGATATAGAAAGAGCCCTCAGATTTGCTCGACTTGGATCAAATCTGAGGGTTCTTTCTATGCTGGGATTCTGCGTCTCTACCCCCGGCTTCGACGGCGGCGCAGCGCCTGCGCCACCCCGACGCCGATCAGGGCAACCAGCGTGACCAGGGAGATGGCCGTGCCAAGCTTCAGACCCCTTGGCGTGTAGCTGAATTCCACCGTGTGCGCGCCCTTCGTGAGCATGACGCCCATGAAGGCGACATTGGCCTGCACGATCTGCGCCGGTTGCCCGTCCACCACCGCCGACCAGCCCTTGTCATAGGGGATCGTTATCACGGCCAGTTCATCGCCCCCGGTCTCAAATTCAAAGGAAACGTGGTTGCCGTCGACCCGCGTGGAAACCGCGCCTCTGGCCTGCAGCGGGGCGACCTTGTCCCCATAGCCCTCCATCGGCTGGCAGATGAGCGCCATGCCGTCGAACGCATACTCCCCTGGCTCGGAAAACTTGATCTTGATATTTTTCTTGATCTCGCCGCAGCCAAGATTCAGCAACAGGTCCTTTTTCCCGTAGTAATACTGATTGTCCTCGCCCAGCAGCGTCGCCGTATCTGTAAGCGCTCCTGCGGTAGCTGTGATGGCAGCGGATTCGATGGACTCCCACTGTCTCGCGTTGCGCCTGGATGCCATGATGCGTATGCGGGCCTCGCCCTGCTCGGCCCGCTTCACGGCCTCCTCCCCGTAATAGTTTACGGAGCGGAAATGCAGGCCTTGGAATTGCAGGTAGATTTCCCCCGTCTCAGATTTCACGGGTACAGTGACCGTATAATTTGCCTTTTTAACCTGGAGCCTTCCCTCCCGGATCTCAAGATTGTCGTCTCCGGCGGCGATGGACTCCAGCACCTCTAGCAGCGCTTCGGTATCCATCAGTATCTGATCGTCAAATACCGGCGTTACCGCCTCCAGAGGGGTTTCGCCCTGCAAGATGACCCCCTGGAGCATCGCCTGTTCCTTGCGGTTCGGGGGCAGCTGCGCGTAAACATCGTAGGGAATGTACCGGGCATAGGTATAGGCCAACGGCAACGCATAGCTGTTTTCGTAAAGGTGAACGCTTGTCCGCGTGCCATCTGCCTGTTCATATTCCCGGGTTTCCAGCAGCTTATACCCATACGGCAGGTGCGACAGGCCCTCCTCCAACGCTACCGCGTATTTCACGCCTGCCAGTTCGTTGAGCACCGTTCTCTGGTCCAAGTCGTTGATCATGAAGATATTGGGCTGATGGGCGTTTCCCAGCTCCAGGGACCAGGAGACCAGGCTGCCGCCATTCATATTGTAATAGCTTGAAACGCCGTTGATATGGTCACGTATGCCATAGTTCGTCGTCTGTCTGCTGCCGCCGCCCGATTTTGAGATCAAATCCGAGCGGTAAACGCCATCGTCCGAGATCGTTTTTAAAATACCCGACGCAGAATTCGATTCTGATTCATACACAGTGCCCGCATTAGAAAAGTTGGATACATGGTTTCCATACTGCGGCGAATACCACTCATAGGATTTGGTTCCCAATTCGACCAGCAGCAACAGGCATACCAGCGTCATGGCCAGCTTCGGGTTCCGCCTGTCTTGATTCGAAATCATCCATCCAATTGCAAGCAGCCCCAGGAAGACGAGCGCCAGGCTGATGGACACCGCGTTCCCGGTCCATATGCAGGTGCAGATGTAGAACACCGAGTAGACGCAGACCGCTTTGACGCAGAAGCGATAGGCCCCGGTATCCATGCCCTGCAGCCTCGGCAGCATCACCGCCGTGGAAAGGGCCGTCCAGAAGGAGAATACGTAGCACCACCGCATGCTGGCGCCGGCAAAGAGGCTGAACAGCATGGTAATCGCCGGGATCAGGAAGCCAAGATTGTAAAATGCAACCTGTCCCAGCAACAGCCTGTCCTGCTTCCGCCGGGTATACAGCATATACAGTATCGCGACGAGCGCGATGCTCGGCAGGGCGAGATAGCCGTTGTGTACCACGGCCTGCACATCGACGATTCCGCGAATGTAGTCCAGATAGGTCATCGCCGGCCAGTGCAGATAGCTGCCCACCTTCTGCGTGGAAGTGCGGCTGCTGCTCAAAACATCGACGATGCAGGGAAACAGGCTGACCGCGGCCAGGCCAATTCCGGCCACATACTGAACGACGTGGCGCAGGAATATTCGCCCAAAGCCGCCACGTTCGCTGCGCTGGCTTCCGTCAAGCTCGAAATAGTGGAACAGCGCGTAGATGACTGCGGGCAGCGTGACCATGAGCACCGAATAGAAGTAGCTCATGGCCGTCATAAACACGACGAATATGAACAGCCACGACCACTTTCCATCGAAGATCTGATCGACACCGAGAAGCATCAGCGGAAACGCAAAGGTCATCTCCAAAAAGAGCCAGTGCTTCGTGGTGTAGAGCGGAATGAAGCCCCCAAAGAGATACAGCATGCTCCCCAGCAGCAGGCCCATTCGATCACGCGTCCGCGTCCGGCCATAGGCCAGGAATGACAGCCCTGACAGATACATGCCGGCGAGCACGCGAAACAGCTGATACTGCTCGATCGCTTCCCGGGGAACCAGGCAATACAGGAAGTTGAACAGGCGGTAGTTGATGACATTGTCGAATGTCTTTTGTCCAAGCCCGACCCACAGCGACCAGAGCGGAAAGCTGAAGCTCCCGCCAGTTATGCCGCTGAAAACCGTCTTCGCCCAATACCTGCTGTAGGTCAGCTCCGGCAGATACTGCGTCGACCCATCCGTGCCCCAGAAGAAGGTCTTCCCGTAGAGCCAGAAGGGCGAGAGTACGACCCCGAAGAAGATGAAAAACAGCAGGGTGTATTCACATAACAACCGGCCTGTCAAGGTCCGTCTGTCCTGGGTCAATTCAATCCTGTTTACCCTTTTTGTGTTCGAGCGCATATACGCTGTCCTTTCCCTTGATAGCCATGGGCGCGTGTTCTACGATCGTTTGTGCCTGTGCCGGTTTCTACAGGCCCTTCTTTCTTTTGCGCAGTGAAACGATCTGACGTATAGCCTGTCCAATCCGCTTATGATTGATGATCCCGACGATCAGCATCACCGCAATGGCGCCGTATCTGACCAGCGGATAATTATAGGTGAACATCAGCAGGAAGCCGAGGGTAATAAAGGTCGAATAAAACAGCAGGAGCAGCTTTGTGGAATATACCTCGACGTTATTGAGGTAATCCCGGCAAATCTTCTTCATGAAGCAGTAGTGGGCCACGACATACACGATATAGCAGAACAGCGTGGTATAGGCGGCAGCATAGTAACCATAGAGCCGTATGAAGATATAGTTGAGACCGACATTCAGTGCCGCACCGATGACACTGGCCACCATGATGAGCCGGGTCTTCTCGAAGTAGAACTCAAATTTCGCAAACAAATCATAGCTGAATATGAAGAGCACGCTCATGGCCACCGGCGGGATGACCCATATTGCCTCGTGGTAGGAAGCCGGGGCAAACAGCGCCACCATCTCCGGGGCGACGGCGATGAGGCCCAGGTTCAGCACGGCGATGCCGAACATGGCCAGATAGGCGATCCGCGTAATGTCCTGGGCCTTGTTGTCCTTGATCTTCTGGTATATCCACGGGCTGAGGGTGTGGGACAGCGCCGTGTTGAACAACGTCATGATCTGGGATATGGAATAGGCCAGGGTGTAGATTCCCGCCTCGCTGGCGCCCACCATGTCCTTGATCATGATGCGGTCCGCGCTGTTCAGCACCGTCTGGGACAGGTAATGGGGAATCAGCGGCAGGTTGAACATCAGCGCATGGGTCCAGTATTTCTTTGAATAGAACTGCTTGCCCCGCATCATCTGCACGATGAAGAAGCCGGTATAGCAAACAAGCTCCACCAGGGCCAGCCCCAGTATGCGCGCCGTCACCTTGTCCGTGGCGTACTTGACGAACAGTATGCCCACCACGGGCTTGGCCACCGAGGCCACCAACGTCGCCAGGACCAGCCGCTGGTATCTGTATTCCACCCGCTGCTCCCCCGCCCACAGGTTGAAGGCGGAGGTGGCCCAGATCATCACCAGCATGGCCAGCATCTGCACCGTCGTCAGCGAAAACAGTCTGTTCCAGTAATCATGGAACAGCAGATAGATCACGGTCCAGGCGAAGCACAGCACCAGCGTCAGGCCCTGGATCGAGGAGGAATAGCGCTTCCTGTCCTCGGAGAACTTTACCAGTCCCTGGGTGTGCACGCCGCTGTACAGGTGCAGCGACACGAATATCGTCACGATCTTCAGCCAGGAATCGAAGGCGCCGTAGCGTCCGTATTCCTCGGTGGACAGCAGCCTGGTAAAGATCGGCGTGGTGATGACCGAAATGCCCCTTTGCAGGAAGGAGCAGATCAGAAACCAGAAGGAGGCCCTGACCTGCACAGGGAAGTTTTTATATTTTTCGAAGAACTTTCTCATTGATATCCTTTCACCCACTCCATGCCGTTTCAGGAGATCATACTAAATTCCTTCTAAAACATGTATAAATGCGGAGTGGATTTTCGTTCTGGCAACGCGGAGCGGAGGGAAGCGATGCCATAGCATCGTTGACCGAAGTGACGCTAAGCCAAGGCGGAAAAGACGCCCGCAGTTGTGTATGGATTAGATGGAATTTAGTATCAGGTCCAGATACTTTTCGAGTATCCAGACCAGCCATTTCTGGTCACCCGTCATGCCGTCTGTACAGTGCGGCCAGAATTCAGGGCGGACAGGACCGCGCCAGTCCCTGAACCACTCGTTCATGGGCCTGGGCATCGGCACCTTCGCCGGAATCTTGAAGCCGGGGTACAGCCTGGAGAAGACCTCCCTGACGATATACTTGTTTTCGCCCCTGCGCACGCGCTCCAGATCCAGCGGCACGCCCATGATGGTATGGGAATAGGGCGCATAGAGCTCGATTCCCGCCAGTGCACATGCGTCGTTGTAGAAGTTCAGCGAGGGCTCCGACTCGAAGTACGTCAGGAACGACGGTACGTCGATGTACCCGTCCTTTTCGAACCGCTCATAGGGCTCCATGACCAGTTCATAATCCCTGAGAACCTTGTAGGGCATGACGAAGGACCAGCGCTCCGCAAAGTCGCCGATAGTCCAGTCCCTGGACAGCAGCTGGCTGTGACCACCGTAGATGCAATCCGCCGTCTCGCCGAATATGATCATATCGCAGCCGTCGGCTTTCGCCATCATGGCCGCCTTGCAGATCTGCACCTCTATGGAGTGGGTCGGCTCTCCCTTGTGGGCGAGGATCCTGGGCGTGAGCGCCTCATAGTCCTCCCAGTATACCGGGACGATCTTGTGCTCCAGTTCCGGCCTGGCGTATTTCAGGTAGGCCGCAGCCGCCGGGGATTCGTCGGTCACGTCCATCCCCGGAACGATGCACTTGAACGTATAGGCGACGGTGTTTTCGGGCACCAGCTGGAGCAGTATGGCGGAATCTATGCCGCCGCTCAGCGCCAGGGCGCAGCGCCTTCCGGCCGTCCGCCGCTTAATGTCCTCGCGCAGAAACGACAGGAGCGCCTCGCTGTCGCAGATGGGCACCCGATTCTCCGGGTAGGGCACAAAAAACGGTTCCAGGCGGTCGGTATAGTGCCTGTCCTTATCCACCGTCATTCGATACATGAGAAACGAGCTCATGCAGTATCGCAGGTCGATGCGCTTCATCGGCTCCTCCTTCGCAATGTCGATATTGACGCCCTCATCTCATATCCTTCAGCGTATCCTTGCGAACCGCTTTCAAGGCTTCGGAAATCCTCGTGGACGATATGCCCTTCGTGTAGGGGAAGTAGATGATCTTGATGCCCTCCCTGGCGAACTCCTCCTCGTACTTGTTCCACTTCTCTGTGCCATACCAGTCGTCGCCCACAAACAGATAGGAAGCGCCCAGCTTCTTGCATGCCTTCAGCTTGTCCATGTCATACTGGGGCACCACGGCATCCACATAGCGGCAGGCGCGCACGATTTCGAAGCGGTCCTCGAAGGGGATCATGGCGTTCTTCCCCTTGTACTGCACCAGCTCGTCGACGGTGACGCCCACGATCAACTTGTCACACATGCCCTTCGCGTTCTTCAACAGGTTGAGATGACCGATGTGAAACAGGTCGTAAACGCCCGTTGTGTAACCGATAACCATACTCCTTACTCCTTTGCGCTGCGGTTATTTTTCATGCTCCTGCAGGAAGCTGAAGAGCCTCTCACAGTTCCTATCGTCCTGGTATTTGAATACGCGATCCTTCAGGGCCGCGCGTTCCCGCCGGTAATCGTCCTTCCCTGCGAGCACGTCGTCCATGAAGGCGATCAGCTCGGGCACCGTGCGGATCTTCGGGCCGGTCATCTCCGAAAGCGGATCGTCGATGATGAACCCGCGTTTGTATTCTTCCAGATCCCCGATCATAAAGCCGATGGGACGGTCGAGGAAGAGATAGTCATAGTAGATCGACGAATAATCCGTCAGCAGCGCGCCGCAGTTCTCCACGAGCTCGTAAAGCTGTACGCCCGCCTCCGCCAGCTTCCTGTCCGTAATGAAGCGAATGCTCTCCAGGCGGTTCATCTCGACGCGACTCAGGTCCTGCAGCGGATGGGGCTTGATGACCAGCAGTATGCCTCGCCGGGCCAGCGCCTCATCAAGCGCGGCCAGCATCTTCTGGTCCTGGATGATGTTCAGTCCATAGGACCCCTGGGCCTCTGAATCCTGCCAGCCCCTGCTGCTCTGCTTGTAGGTCTCCAGCGCGATCACTGTCAGCTTCGGATGAACGCCCGGAAACAGGGTCGAAATGCATTCCCTGTGCCTGAACAGCAGGTCAAGCCGGGGCATACCCAGCACGAGAAAACGGTCGGCGGGCAGGCCGGAGGTTCGCATCATGCGCTCCAGGCCGTCCTGGCCACACCTAAGCCTGTAATCCGGAAAAACCAGCCGCTTCTGTTCCTCCGGCCTCACATCCCGGCCCTTGAGCTGGGAGGCCGAATGGGTGGTTCCGATGAACAGCTGACCGCTTCTCCACTTTCGAATCGGTGTGCTGTGGGTAAACACCACATACTTTGCCACCGACAGGTAGAAATCCCGCCTGAACAGCAGCCCCTTGCCTTCGCACCGGATAAAGCGCGTATGCTTCGATGCCCTGTCGGCAAATTCCGACGGATCGTTCACAAGCCAGACCAGGGTATAGCCCTCGTCCCCATGCTCCCGGCGGATGTAGTCGTAAAAGGCGTGGGCGTTGTCGCTGAAGTCCGGCACGCTGCGCAGCACGATGGTCTTTTTCCTGAGCGGCAACAGAGAGCACAGCTTGATCATGCAGTAATCCATCCCGCGCATCAGGCGCGGCAGAAACCGGCTCATTGGGACTCACCCGCTTCCGTTGAATGATTCTGCCCTCCGTCGATCATCGACGCCGGCAGCGTGAGGGTCAGGGACTTCACCCTCAGTTTTCTTGCGGGCAGCATATATTCCCGCAGCAGCACCCAGAAGGGATTGAAGTACAGCGTCAATATCTTTTGCTCATTGAACACGTACAGCATAAAGCACAGCAGTATGACCAGCAGCTTCCATTTGCCATGCCGGGTCAGGTTGACGATCGCCCGTATCAGCAAAAACACCACGATCAATCCCGCCAGCAGTCCGTTTTCGACGAAGAGCCGGATATAGCCGTTGTCCAGGTAATAGTAGCCCCTCTCAAACCCCGGGATGACCACGTCGGTGCCCACGACGATCCGGCTTCCGAAGGGCTGGATCCCATAGGCGGCGATGTACTTCTGGGAGAGCAGGAACCTGGCCCTGAAAGTCACCAGCGCGCCTTTTAGCGCCAGCGGGTTTTTCCAGAAGTGATAGACGAAGAACCCGGCGACCAGCCCGATCACTGCAAGGCCCATTCGAACGAATTGCCGGGTGGCCTTCCTGGACATCGAAAAGTGGCTCAATACGGCGTCATAGGCGAACAGCGGCACGAACAACAGGAACGCGAGGGCCAGGAATGTCATCGTGTTCGTGATCAGGAATACGACAACCATCAGTATGCCCGCGATGATATAATCCATATCCCGGTTGCGCCGCCTGTTCTCCATGCCCCGATAGAAGATCATGCAGATCATGACGAACGCCATCATGGCAAGCTGGTTGGGATGCACGAAGCCCAGGGAGGATCGAATCGCCGTCGACCTGGTGCGCTGTGTAACAGACAAATCAATCAGGCCGCACAGGGAGAGCGCCGCGAGCAGCAATATGATGGCGGTATAGAGCCGGATGACCAGGGTCGCAAAGCCCTTCTTGTCTCGAACGACGCCGGAATAGTAGAAGAACAGTGCGCTCATGAACAGGTTTGAAGCGCGGCTGTTGACGTAGGACAGGCCGATAATGCCAAATCCCAGGATGAGCAGTATGAATGTGTTCTTCGGACTTTTGTATCTCCAGATCACCAGGGCAAGCAGACCCAGCGCGCACAGCAGCAGCCCATCCTCGAGCACGCCTGAGACGCCTGCGCCCAGCAGGTCCGGCAGGTGTGTGTAGGTGAACATGATCCTTGAAATGACAAACAGTACGAACGACACTTCATACAGCTTTTCAAGTGATATTTCTTTTAAGCTCCCGTCCGTCCTCATCCGTTATCACGGCTCCATTCCGTTCGCTCAACGTTTCCCTTCATACAGACTGACATATTTATCGCAGAGGCGCTCCGCCACCGTGTTGATATCGAAGCCGGCTGCCAGGGCCAGATCGACATGGGATTGCCTTGGGCGATCCAGCGCCAGCTCCAGCGCGTCGATCCACTTGGGGATATCGTCCTTTTCGATGCCGATATATGCGGTATTGCCGATGATATCCGTCGACCGGGGTACGCATGCCGAAGCCAGGCAGGAGAGCCCGGCGATCTGCGCCTCGACGAGCACCATCCCGAAGCCCTCGTAGAAGGACGGGAAGAGAAACACGTCCATCGCCTGATAGTACCGCTCCACGTCCGTCCTGGCGCCCGTAAAGATCACCGCGTCGGATATGCCCCGCTCCCTGGCCAATGCCTGAAGCGATTCCTTGTGGTCTCCCTCCCCGATCAGCATCAGCACGGCATTGGGCCGGCGCTTGCGGTACTCGGCCAGGAGCTCTACCAGGTAGGCCTGGTTCTTGGGATAGGCGAGCCGCCCCACGTGGCCCAGTACCACCTTGTCCTCGAGCTTCAATTCCCTGCGAATCGCCTCCCGCGTCCGGGGATCATAGCCGTACTTTCCCACCTCGATGCCATTCGGGACGATATCCACCCGCTTTGCCGCGACGGTTTCATGGGTAAACATGAATTCCGCCGCCTCCGGGGAACATGCCGCGAATGCCTTCGCCTGCCGCTCGAGAGCCGGTTTCATCAGCCTGATCGACCTGCGCTTCATGGGCGAATCCTGGGGATTGCCCACGCTGTGGGAGTGGACGATCACGGTCTCGACGCCCGCGTCCCTGGCCGCCTTGCCGGCGAACAGATTGAAGTAGAAGTCGCCGGAATTGAGATGGACGATCCTGTAGGGATGCGCCTTCAGGAAGGCCTTGAGCCGACTGTACAGCTTGGTTTTCTTGCTCAACAGGTTTCCCGTGATGCCCAGCGCATAGATCCTGCCGCCCATGGCCTCGATCTCGGCCCTGTGGATCTCATAGGTGGTCTGGTTCGGCGACAGGAAATCGTACTGCACGCGCATCCTGTCCAGGTGCGTATACACGTTGTACAGGAAGGACGACACGCCGCCAAACAGCTTGCTGCCTGAATTGACGACCAACACGCGAATCGGCTCATTGCTATTGCTCATGCTTTCAGTTCCCCTGTCAGTCTTCAATTTTATCCTGCTCTACAGGCCGCAGATCGGTGCTGGAAATGCCCTTGGTGTGCGGCAGGAACACCAGCTCGGCGCCGCGCTGCCGCATGTCCACGCCCGTCTGCTCCCAGCGCGGGTTGCCCTTCCAGTCGTCGCCGATGAATATGGCGTCGAAATGGAACCGGTCCAGCGCCTCCAGCTTGTCCAGGGTCTCGGTGATGACGCATTCGTCCACGCCCTTGATGCTGCCGACGATGGCCTGCCGCTCCGCCTGGCAGATGACCGGCTTCTTGTGCTTATATTGCTCCACCAGGGCGTCGGAGTTGACGCCGACGATCAGATGATCGCACAGCGCCTTTGCGTTGTTGATCAGGTTCAGGTGCCCGATATGAAACATATCGAACGTACCCTGGGTAAAGCCGATATTATACTTTTTCATTTCTCTTCCCTTCCACCGTCTGTGAGTCCTTCGATCAATGCGCACACCCGCTCGGTGGCGTGCCCATCCTCCAGCGAGCCCATGTCCTCGTGGTGCTTCTCCATAGCCCTGCGGTGGGCGGCTTCATCATAGTTTTGAATCGCGTCGCCCAGCTCCTCCGACGAGGTACAGACCGGGAAGCCCCAGCTCTCGATGGGCAGGTCGAAGTTCCTGGTGCCGTCGTAATCCTTCAGGTCCGTGCAGAGCAGGAAGCAGGGGCGATAGGTGAACGAGTAATCCCAGATGCAGGAGGAGTAATCGGACACCATCGCGTCCGCCACATAGGTCAGCTCCTCCATGTCCGGATACGCGGTCGCGTCCCTGACGTTTTCAAGTTCCACGTTCACGTCCCTGTAGACATTGGGATGAAGGCGCACCGCGATGACCCACCTGCCCCCGAAGCGCTCCTCCATTCGCGCCCTTACGAGTTCATAATCGAAGCCGTAATCGGTGGCGTTCCGGTTCTTGCGCCAGGTCGGCGCGTACAGCAGCAGCTTGCAGTCCGGATCGATCTTCAGCCAGTCATAGACCTTCTGGCGAACGCCGACCAGGTTCTGGTTGATCATCGCGTCCATCCTGGGCGTGCCCGGCAGGATCGGCCCCTTGAACTGCATGGAGCCCCTCACGCGCCGTTCGGACATGCTCTTCGCGCCGCTGAGCACATAGGAGTAGTCCCTGTGCTGCAGCAGGTATACCTTTTGCCGAATCCCGGTATGCTGGCCCGCCCGCTTATAGCCGTTGCTGGCGTGCCATGTCTGTATGAAGGTCTGTCCACTGCGGCGGCTGAGCTCGCCGATGCCCTGCACGTTGAAGACGACGACCCTGGCGGTCTTCGCCAGAAAATAATACTTGGGCGATCGGTAGGTCACGCCCCTGACGTACTTCGGAAGCTCGTCGCTGTGCTTTTCAACATCCTTGAAGGCCCAGATTATTTCATACCTTCCGGGGTTCCGGGCTTCGAGCAGCTCCGAAATGCGCCTGGGATTGCAGGAATACTGCTTGCCGTTGAAGCTATAGAACACGATCCTGTTGTTCCTGATGGGGAAAATATTGAGCACGTTCAGCATGCATCGCAATATCCAGGTGCCAATATATTGCAGATACGAAATCAAAGTAACAACTCCTCAACGATGATCGGCCAACGGGCGCGCCTTGAAGACGCATCCGCGCCGGCTTTGACGGGTTGACCGCGATTCAGGCGCTGCGCCAGGCGCGTCAGTAGACGGCGGAAAACAGCCGGTTCGCCGCGGCGCTTCGCTTCTTCAGCGCCATCACGCAGCCGCTGTAGACCAGCAGCGCCGCCAGCGTGGCGCAATACACCAGCAGGCTGTTATCGATGCGCAGCTTCTGGAACAGGAGCTGAAACATGTACTTCACCGGGATATGGGTAAAGTAGAACATCGTCGACAGCGCCCTGAAGCGCAGGGATACCGCCTGGGAATAGGGTGCCCTGCTCTGCAGCAGCAGCCCAAAGGCCGCAAAGGAGAACAGCAGCATGCTGACGCGCTTGGCGATAGCGAAGAATGCGGTATTTCGCGCCAGGATCGTCACCACCACCGCCACCGCCATGAGCAGAAGGCAGACGCCCTTGCGATCGGCATCGAACAGCCCGTCTATGGCCGCCAATATCGCGCCTGTCACGAAAACCCCGTAGAAGACGAAGTTGTGTTCGGTGATAAAAACGCGCTTGTAGGCCGCCAGTGCGTCAGCCGCGGCCTGGTTGTTCAACGCGGCTGCCGCTTCCAGGCACGGCAGCACAAAGGTCAGCACTGCGCCGGCCACCGTCACTCCGACCAGGTATTTCCGTTCATTGGATACCCACAGTACCAGCAGCAATATCAAAATCGCCTGCACGTACCACAGCGCCCTTCCCGGGGAGGTGACCAGCCAGGAATGCAGCTGCTCGACCAGCGCCTGTTTGGCCTGCATGCCCTTGGATACGTTGACGACGATCTCCACCAGGAAATTGATCACACCCCAGAACAGGTAGGGCGTCAGCAGGCGGCGGCCATACTTGCCAAGGGCCTCCCGGTATCCTGCCAGCGTGTTCGTGCGCTTCAGCTTGACGCCGAGAAAAAACCCGCTGCAGACGAAGAAAAACGGGACCGCGTAGATCTTGATGAAATTGGAAAAGACATAATCCGCCCTCGGGTAGCTCCCAAAAGCGTCGGTGTGAATCGCAATGACAATCAGTATCGCGATCAACCTGCCCGCGTCGACGAGGGAAACCGCCGAGCGCTCATTGCTCCTTATATCCGCCATGCGCCATTCCTCCCTGCAGCGAAGCGCTTGATGCTATTGCCAGTTGGACTGTATAAAGCCGTCGATCATCTTCACGATCGCCAGCGGGTCCTGGTTTTTCCAGGGGCGCAGCCCGTCCGTTCCGTTGTACAGCTTCTCAAAGCACTGACCCAGGTCCGTCAGCTCCAGGTCGGCCATCAGTACGTAACCGTTGCTGCTGAACGCCTCGTTGTTCTGGATCTGGTGATCGTTGATATGCTCGTTGTACTTCTCCAGCCGCGTGACCGCGATGACCTTCTTGCCGGCGTTCAGGGCCTTCATGATCGAGCCGGAAGCGCCGTGGGAGACGACGATATCCGCCTCCTGTATCTTCTGCTCAAAGGCCTCCGGCGTTATATAATCCTGATACTCGAAATGCTTTGGCTTGTATTGGCTCGTCCCGATCTGGGCGAACATCGGCTCAGTCAGCGTGCCGTCCTCGTACAGCGCGTCCAGCTTGACAAACAGCCTGTCGAACGGATAGTTTCTGGATCCAACCGTGACAAATATCAAAGGAAATCCTCCTGTCATCAACCGTTCAGTACAGACATCCGCCGTACACGGCTTTTTTGTAGTGCTTCACCTGGGATTCCCATTGCACGATAAACAGGTCCG
The DNA here is from genome assembly GCA_045658005.1 of Clostridia bacterium. Classification (GTDB taxonomy): domain Bacteria; phylum Bacillota; class Clostridia; order Christensenellales; family Aristaeellaceae; genus UBA2862. The sequence goes on from JAZOUD010000121.1 coordinate 30,904, forward strand.
AATGCTTCTCCATCAGCTTACCGGCGACGGTGGGCATGTCCGCCCGTCCGAAGGTTTCGATAAACACGAATTTCTTATGGAACAGCACGGACAGCAGATAGAAGGGATACGCGACCATCGTGCCCGTGGTAATCACGAAATCGGGGCGCTCCTTCACCCATATCCGGATCGATCGCATGCCATTGACCAGCATCTTGGGGATCATCAGCTTGTCCTTCAGGTCAGTCTGGATCATGAAGTAGCTGGCCTTTTCCGGGAACTGCGTCTTTTCGGTCACAAGAAAGCCATCGTATTTCTCGATCAGAGGTTTTAGCTTCTGAAGCTGCTCCCAATGGCCTCCCGAAGAAGAGACCAGACACAGCCTCGGTTTTCTGTCGTGTTTCGCCATCTCTATCCTCTCCTGAATTCAGGTTTGCCCTATTCCTGAATGGCACGATGCGTCATTGCCGCGTCAGTTGTTTCAACCCTTGCGCTTTGACGCCTTGTCGCCGGATATCAGCCTTCCCTCGGCGCTGTAGCGGCGCTCCCCGGTCTTCTTGCCGGATTCGTCGTAGGTGTATTCGAGCGAGGCATAGCCCTTGTTGTTCTCGATCGGCTCGCCCGCCGTTCCAAAGTACGCTTCGCGAACGAGCTGCTTCTTGCCGTTGTATTCACTGCGCACCTCGGCATAGCCGGCCTTGATGATAACCGGCGCCCCGTCCGTCCCATAATAGCGGCGCAGGACGATATTGCCAGCGTCGTCATATTCCCGCTCGACAACCGAATAGCCGTCCGTGCGCAGCACAGGCCTGTCCCCGGCGTCAAAATACGATTCCCGTACAAGCCGATGCTGGCCGTCGTATTCCCTTCGCGCCAGCGAATAGCCCTTCTTTACGGTAACCGGCGCGCCCTGCGCGTCAAGATACCTGAGCGAGGCCAGGTTGTCCGCGCCGTCGTAGGTCATCTCGACCGCCGAATAGCCGCCCGACAGGCTCGCCGGAGCCCCGGCGACGTCGAAATAGGCCTCGTAGACAACCCGCCTGCCTTCGTCATACACGCTGTGCAGTTCTGCATAGCCCTTTTTGATGACACAGGGCTCGCCGTCCGTGCCGATATAGCGCACCACAGCGGTGTTGCCCGCCCTGTCGTACTCAAAAACCTGGGCGGCATAGCCCCCCGCCACGACGGTGAGCCTTCCCTCTGCGTCGTAGTATTCCTCGCGCACGACCTTGCCCTTGGCGTTGTAAATGCGCCGGAGCTGGGCATAACCCCCTTCGACGGGCGTCAGCCTGTCGTCGCAGTCATAGTACCGCATCCACTCGACGTTGCCATAGCGGTCATAGGCATAATCGCGGGCAAACCAGCCTTCCTTCTGCTGCTGGCGCGCGCCATCCACAGTGTAGTATTCCTGCCGAACCTTCCTGAGTCTGTCGTCGTAGAAGGTGTGTACGTCGTAATTCGGCGTCCTTACGACGCTGATCGCCTCGACGTCCAGCGCCAGCCCGTCTGAAACCGTCGCATTGAAGCCCACATTCCTGGTATCGAGTATCTTGAATGGTACAGAAAGGGTCAGCTTGCCCTGCCCGTCAAACCGGCTGAGCTTCACCTTCTTTTCGAGCAGCTTCCGCTCGCCCCTGTCTGCGGTCACGCTCAGCGTACAGAGCGCTCCTTCGGGCTGCTGGGCGCCCTCCGGCAGGCTCAGCCGCCAGGTGGCGGTGTACCTGCCGCCGTACAGGTCCTTCCATGGACCGCCGTCCATGCTGTCTGACCCGTTCGCAAGGCGCAGGCCCGTCTGTTCGTCGCAGGTCAGTCCGTTCAGCGCCGCCGCTTCAGTAAGGTCGACCGTCTGGACGCCGCTGTAATAGCCCGTGGGATGATAGCCTGCCGAGGCGAGCGCCTCCACAACGGCCCGGTCGGCGGTATACAGGGCGTGCGCGTCGGAAATCTGCACGTAGAGAAAGCCGCTGTCGATGAAGGGGCCCCGCTCCGCGTCCACCGGCATCAGCACCGTGGCCCCGTACAGTCTGGAAAGGTCGTCCTCAAAGTACGCCGCGGTGGACATGCCGCCGATCTGACGGCTGTATGCCGCGGGCAGCACGCCCGATACCACCCTGCCCGTCGAAGCCTTCAGGGCGATCTCCAGAGCCTGGCGATCGGCCTGGATAGCCGGCCCGTTCTGTTCCACCGCCCTGTCGATGACGCGGCCCGTGAAGAGCCAGGCCCCCGTCCCGGACAGCGCGCACAGCAGCAGCACCGCCAGCGCCTTTGCCGGCCTGGGCGTCGCGTCGCGGTGCAACAGCGCCGCCAGGGCCCTGTGAATCGCCCACACCGCAAGCGCGGTCCCGAGCAAAGCGGCGACAAGTACACAAACCAGCCGCAGCGCGTGCTCGCCGTGGCCATAGTGCATAAACTCCAGTACCGTCTTCATCCTGCACAGCAGCGCAGGCCCGACAAGCCATGCGGCCCCTACGCACAGCAGCGCCGTAAGGATCCACACCGCCTCCCCGCGCCTCAACGACCCCGCGGGTGCGGGCGCGTCCTCCGCCTTCGGTTTCGGATACGCTGCCAGGGGCATCGTCACGAGGATGTTGAAGTGGCTGTCGACGAAGTGATGCTCCGAGAATGCATGGATCAGTATGATCCCCATGACCAGCAGCAGCCGCCTGTCCCCGCAGGCAATGGCCCTGCGTGCCGTCCATCCCCAGGTAACGCAGAGTGCGATAAACAGCACCCAGCCATAGCGCAGTAAAACCAGCGGATAGGTGCTGTCAACAAAGTTGTATTTTTCCGACGGAAAGATCGAAAAACCGCCGCCGTACTGCTGGAAAGGCGTGCCGAAGGGCCTGATGCCATAGCTCTTCAAGGCCCTGACGGCGTAGAGCAGCCGCTTTGAAAGCAGATTGTTCAGCCGGAAGCCGATATTCAGCCCCCTGGCATAGAGCAGCATCATCAAAAACATGGCGAGGGCGAGCAGTGGAAAGCCGAAGGTGGCAAACCACTCCGGGCCTCGCTTCATCCAGCGCAGGTCCCTCCTCCGGTCGACGACCCGGCGCTCGAAAGCGCTGTAGAGGACCGCGAAGGCCAGCAGACCGGCGCAGATCGTGCTGGTGTTGCTGTGGGCGATACAGGCCGAGAGAAACAGGTAGCCTGCGCAGAAGAGCAGCATCGCCCACCCTGGCAGCTTTTTCAGGGCGACCCACAGGGTCATCAGCAAAAACAGGCCCAGGGACGCGAAATCGGTGTAATAGCTCATCCCCCAGGCACTGCGAATGCCGCGCCCCGCCCGGGCGGTGACATAATTCGTGATCACGCCCAGCATGCCCGCGACCAGGGTCACACCATAGAACAGCCCCGCCGCCAGCAGGTACAGCTTCAGTATCCTCCCGTAGTCGATGTCGATAAAGCCCACGGTAAATATGGCCATGAACAGCAGGAAGCTGTAGCCGTCCCTGCGATAGACCAGCATGTAGATCGCCGAAAGCGCCAAAGCACCCAGCGTCTTTTTTCGAATTGCCCCAGCACACACCAGGCGCGCGACGGCCACCACCGCCATGGCGCACATCATGGCGCCTTCAAAATGCGCCGGCCAGGCCAGGTAAAACGTCGTCGATTTTGAGATCCTGTAGACCAGGTACACGCCCGTCAACGCCAGGAACAGCGTTTCCAGCGCGTACGCCAGTGTTTTGAATGCCTTGCTCTCTGTGTTCATTATGTCCCAAACGATATTGGCTACATCGCGCCCTTGTGGGCCAATACGGCGCCCACGGTCTTGACCAGTATCCGAATATCCAGGCCGATGCTCCAGTTTTCGATGTACTCCGTATCCAGGCGCGTGATCTCCTCGAAATCGGTGATCTCGCTCCTGCCGCTGACCTGCCACATGCCGGTGATGCCCGGCTTGGTCGCCAGCCTCGCCCGATGGTGCAGCTCGTATTTTTCCCATTCGTCAACCGTGGGCGGGCGCGTGCCCACCAGGCTCATCTGGTTGAGCAGCACATTGAAGCCCTGGGGCAGCTCGTCTATGCTGGTGCGGCGGATGAACTCGCCGATTCCCGTCTTTCGGGTACCGTCGGGAAGCTGCTCGTTGCCGATGATGCGGGGGTCGAAGTCCAGCTTGAACATCATGCCGCCGCTCACCCGGTTCTGCTTCATCAGCTCCTGCTTGCGGGCGTCGGCGTCCATGTACATGCTGCGGATCTTGAACATCTTGAAGCGCCGGCCGTTCTGGCCCACGCGCTCCTGCTTGTAGAGGATCGGGCCGGGAGACTTGATCTTGATGATCGGGCCGATGATGATGATCGCCAGCACCGCCACGAAGCTCAGCACGATACCGCCCAGGATGTCCAGAAGTCGCTTCAGCATGAGCTGCAGGGGGCTGGCGATGTTGATGCTGTTGGTGATGACCGGCATGCCGGCGATCTTCTCCACGGTCTGCTTGCCCATGCCCAGCGGCATCATCTGCAGGTGCATCGTCACGCCCATCTGGCGGCACTTCTCCAGCAGGTCCCGGGGAAAGCCGTCGAAATTCTCCACCGCGATGTAAACCTCGTCGATCCATTCGCGGCAGATGTATTGGGCGACCTCGTTCATGTTCGTCACGACAGGCAGGTCCGCAAAGCGCTCGCCCGCCGCATCCCGATCGATAAACACCAGCCCGCAGAGGCTGATGCCCTCCATCGGGTGGTTCTGTATACGTTCGATCGCCTCCTGTGCGGAGGACTGATCGGAGATCAGCAGCATCACGCGGCGCTTTTCCCTGGCGATCCTCCGCCTGAGGACCCGCTTCCACAGCATGCGTATGGCAAAGGCCAGCGGGATATAGATCAACAGCATCACCCAGAGGGTAATGCGCGAATACACCTCCGCGTCCTTGACGGAGAACAGGTAGATGATCATGGTGCTGAACACCAGCAGGCTCTGGGTCAGCGTCATGCGGATCTCCACCGTCCAGCGGCGCTTCAGCACGTCGTGCATCGTGTTGAACAGCACGGCCACGGCAACGCCAAAAAATGCCATCCAAATCGCGAGATTTCGATATGGCACCTTGTCATACATCCACTTGTCAAAGCCGTGTCTCAGGCCATACGCAAGAAGCAAGGCGATCTGAGCGCTCAGGACATCCCACAGTATAAAGTCCAGATGCTTGAGCCAGCCCTGTTCTGTCTTCTTATACATCTAATCCACCTTTGTAGCGGTAAATAGCATTCCAAGGCATATCTCTGTTTATTATACACCGCACCCTGCCTTTTTGCAATCGTTTTCACATCATTTTAAAGATGAGGCAATACACCCGTCCCAGCCCTGTCAGGGCTCCACCGTGCCGGCGACGAGCCCCATGATCTCGGCCTGTATGGATTCGATGGCACGCATCTCTCCACCCGCACAGCAATCGACGACTGCCCAGCCAAGGCGTGCGGCGCAGTAATCCGCCGCGCTCTGGCAGCGGCGCAGGTAGGCCAGGTCCTTCTCGTGGATGTCCCTGCGCTCCCCGTGCCCGCCATATCGGGACAGCATCAGCGCCTGGGAGACCTCGGGGTCGACCCGCAGGTAGACCACCAGGTCCGGCTTCGGGATGCCCATCTTCCCGTATTCAAAGTCGAACAGCCACTGCAAAAAGCCGTCCCATGCCTCCCGCTCCAGCTTGCTGCACTGATGTATGGCGTTGCTGGTGGTATAGCGGTCCGCGATCACCACGCCCCGGGCATAGTCCCACCGCCACTGCTTCATAAAGGAGGCGTAGCGGTCCACCGCGTAGAAGGTCGACGCGGCATAGGCGTTCACATCCGAGGGCCTGTCGCCGAATTCGCCCGCCAGGTACATCTTCACCAGCGCGCTGCTGGGGCTGTCGTAATCGGGAAAGCTGACCTGCCGAACGGCGTGACCCTGCCTTGCGAGTTCCTCCGCCAGCCGCTTGGCCTGGGTCGCCTTTCCCGAGCCGTCCAGGCCCTCTATCACGATCAGTTTATTCATACGCGCCTCTCTCCTCACGGCGCTTCGACCTGCCGGGCGTAGAGGGTCTCCCCCGTCAGGTGATACGCCTCGTCCAGCTTCGGCAGGCTCACGGGCAGCTTGCCCCGGGGCTGCACCACGCCGAAGGCGGCGCAGATGGCCGCGGGCAGGTTGGGCACCCAGGCGCTGCCCTCGCCGGACTCGGGCGGCATGGTCTTCATCGCGCTGGAGCCGTAGGACAGCAGTATCGCGTCCGCCCCGGGATAGCAGGCGGCGTCATAGGGCAGCTGGCAGCTGATGACGACCGCACTCTTGCCGGCGGCGTGGAGTTCGTCGATCACCTGGTTGACGACGCCCACCGGGAAGCCGTTCTCCGTGGCGGGGTCGAGGCAATCCGAGGCCCAGGCGCGGCTGACGAGCAGCACGTGGTCCGCCGCCTTCGCCGCCTCCAGGCAGGCTTCGGCGGTATCCGGCTCGATGGTCATCCCCTCCAGCGTCGCCCCCTCCGGCAACGCGCCCATCTCAAAAAGCAGCTTTTGCGACAGCTCCGCCGCGCCGGCGCGGCTGGCGGCGGTGAACAGCACCAGGGTCTTCTCCCCTTCCTTCACGTCCAACGGGAAGGCGCCGTTTTCATCCTTCAGTAGGGTCAGCGCGTCGCAGGCGATGTTCCAGGCCGTCTTGCGGTGCTCCTCGCTGCCGCAGCCGGCCACCGCGGCGGCGACGTTAGCTTCAGTGACGGCGAAATCCGTTCTGTCCAGCAGCCCGTATTTTCGCTTGAGCGAGAGTATGCGCCGCACGGAATCGTCGACCCGGTCCGCCTCGATCACGCCTTGCTCCGTCAGCGTCACCGCGCGGCCCAGCAGGTCGTCGATCTGCTCCAACATGTTCCTGTCCCACATCGCCGGCATGATCAGCAGGTCGACGCCGGCGTTAATGGTCATCGAAAGTATGTCGTCGGCGGCGTAGTTGTTCCAGATGGACTTCATATCCAGCGCGTCGGAGACGGTCACGCCCTCAAAGCCCAGCTCGTCCCGCAGCAGGTCGGTCATGATGGTCCTGCTCATCGTGGCGGGAATGTAGACCTCCTCGCCGGTGGTGATGGAGGTGTAGGTCTGCGTCTCCAGCTGGGGATACTGGATATGGGCGGTCATCACCATGTCCGCGCCCGCGTCGATGGCGGCCTTGTAGGGCACCAGCTCGTTGGCCATCAATTCGTCAAAAGAGCGGTCCACCAGCGGAAGTCCCGTGTGGCTGTCGACATCGGTGTTGCCGTGGCCTGGGAAGTGCTTCAGGCTGACCATGGTCCCCGTGTCCTGCAAACCCGCCATGAACGCGCAGCCGAATGCCGCCACGACGCCCGCGTCGTCGCTGAAGGCCCGCACGCCGATCACCGGGTTGGCTGCGTTGTCGTTGACGTCCACCACCGGCGCGAAGTCTGTGTTGAGGCCCAGCAGGGCCATCTCCTCGCCGAAGACGCGCCCCATGGCCCGGGCGTTCTCCGTTTTTCCCGTAGCCGCGATGGTCATGTTGCCGGTGCCGCTGGTGCCGAAGCTCAGTCGGCTGATGATGCCGCCCTCCTGGTCGACGGCCATCAGCATCGGCAGCCCGCCGCCCTCCTGGTTGGCCTGCTGCATGTCCGCCACCAGCCGCAAAAGCTGCTCCGCGTCGCCGCAGTTCTCGCCGTACAGCAATATGCCCCCGAACCGGTGATCCGCGATATATTGCCGGGTGTATTCGTTCAGCGCGCGGATGTTCTCTGCCGGCGCGTCGGAGGCGGCGTCCTCCTTCCACTGCCTGGGGCAGAAGAACATCATCTGGGCCAGCTTGTCCCTCAGGGACATGCCCGCGAGGATCTCATCGATTGATTTGACCCCGGTTTCCCCTGTGACGCCGGCTTCGGCTAAGGCCAGCCCCCCGCACAGCAGCGCCAGCACGAGGCAGATACACAGTATGCGATTGATCGTTTTTATCATTTCACGTTCCCCTTATGATTTGATGGTCCTATTATACAACAGTCCCGCGACTAATACAAGCAGTGGCAAATATGACCTTTTTGGCTTCGTCAATCTCCGCGCGCAATCGCCCGATGAAGCCTCGGCTTCATCGGGCGATATGATCCTCTCACTGTTCAACCGGCTTTGGCGCCTCCGCCGCGCCTTCCGGGCGCTCCTCGGGGCCCTTGCCGCCCCGGCCGCGCCTGCGCTTGTGCTCCTTTTCGGCTGCCGGGGGCATGCCGCCATCCTCCTTCAGCTTTTCCAGGAACTGGTCGGTGCTCAGGTTCTTGGGGGCCTTCTGGTGGGGATAACGCTTCCGCTTGCCCTCCTCGGAGGTCTCGCCGTTTTCATCTGCGCTGGCCGCGCTCTCAGGCTGGGGTCTTCCTCTCCGGGGCGGCTTTTCCTGCCGCTGCTCGCGTATGGCCGCCGCGTCGTCCGGGCCGGGACGCCGCACGTCGTCGATGGCGTACTCCCGCACGTCAAAGCTGTCGTCGTCCACGCGGATGCGGACCCTGATGGTCTCCTTGATGCAGTTGATCTCGGTGATGACGCCCACCCCGTCGGGGGTCACGATGTCCTTGCCCACTCTGGGCACGCGCTTGAGCACCTGCTCGTAATTCTCCTGCTCGTACTTCAGGCAGCACATCAGCCGCCCGCACTGGCCGGAGATCTTGGTGGGGTTCAGGGATAGGTTCTGCTCCTTGGCCATCTTGATGGATACGGGCTGGAAATCGCCCAGGAACGCGCCGCAGCAGATGGGCCGCCCGCAGGAGCCCAGGCCGCCCAGCATCTTCGCCTCGTCCCGCACGCCGATCTGGCGCAGCTCGATGCGGATCTTGAACACTGCGGCCAGGTCCTTCACCAGGTCCCGGAAGTCCACGCGCCCGTTGGCGGTGAAATAGAAGATGATCTTGTTGTTGTCGAAGGTGTACTCGACGCTGACCAGCTTCATGTCCAGCTTGTGCTTTGCGATGCGCTCCTGGCAGATCCTGAATGCCTCCGCCTCCCGCTTCTCGTTGTTCTCGGCGCGCTGGATGTCCTCAGGGCTGGCGACGCGGATCACCTTTTTCAGCGGCGCGACGATCTGGGCGTCGTTCACCGAACGCGACCCGGTCACCACCTCGCCGAACTCCACGCCTCGCGCGGTCTCCACGATCACATAGTCCCCCGGCCTGGGCCAGATGCCGTCCGGGTCGAAATAATATACCTTGCCCGCCTTCTTGAAGCGGACGCCGATTACCGTTGCCATGAAAGCCTTGTCCTCCCGTTGTCTCCAGTATCCGTCAGTTGAAAGTACATATTTTCAAGGGCGTTGGCCCAGGACACGTTGCTGCCCAGCTGCCTTCTCGCCAGCAGCACGGCCTGTAGCAGGGCCCGGCCGTCCAATCTGCTGCGGCCCAGCCTGTCCGCGTCCGAGGCCTCATAGGGGCCGGCCCCGCTCTGCACGGCCATCAGGTCCCTGGCCCACAGCTCCATGATGTCCAGCATGTCGTCCTCGCCGCCCTTGTCCCCCTCCAGCGGCGCGGCCGCGGCGGCCACGCTGCCCGGGCCGCGCAGGGCCTCCAGCGAGGCGATCACCCGCTCGCGCAAGGCCATCCATTCCCCGTCGCCGTCGATCTCCAGCGCCCGACCCACCGAGCCCTGGGCCAGGCCCGCCAGCAGCGCCGCCCGCTTCGGTTCGACGCCCCGGGCGACCAGCGCCCCGGCGCACAGCTCGACGCTCACGTCGCCCAGCCGAACGGTCTGGCAGCGGGAGCGTATGGTCTCCAGCAGCGCCCCGGGAGCGTCGGTGATCAGGAAGAACATCACCTCTCCGGGCGGGTTTTCCAGCGTCTTGAGCAGGGCGTTCTGGGCGCTGGGGGTCAGCTTTTCCGCCTGCTCGATCATGGCGATGTGCCTGTCGGACTCATAGGGCGCCAGCGACAGGGCGTCGATCAGCGCGCGGATCTCCTCTACGCCGATGGTCTTTTTCTCTGGGCGCACCAGCTTTACGTCCGGGTGCCCCCCCGCCAGGAACTGCTTGCAGGCAGGGCACGTGCCGCAGGGCTTTACCGGTCCGGTGCACACCATCGTCTGGGCGAACAGCCGGGCCACCGTGCGCTTCCCCGAGCCGTGGGGGCCGACGAACAGAAGGGCATGAACAATGCGCCCGGCTTGGACCGAACGCATCAGCTGTTCCATTTTATCGCCGTAACCCACAAATTCGGAGAGCTTCAAGGTTGACCTCAGATCTTTTTGAACTGTTCCACGTCCAGCACGAATATCGTCGCACCGCCCACGGTGACCTCCACCGGGAAGGGCACGTACATGCCGGAGGTGCCGGAGATCGGCGCGGGGGTCGAAGCGATCTGCTTGCGACTCTTGCACACCTTCTCGATCACGCTCAAGGCCTTGTCCAGCTTGTCGTCCTCCACGCCTACCAGCAGCGTGGTATTGCCTGCGCGCAGGAACCCGCCGGTGGTGGCGAGCTTCGTCACGCGGTAGCCCTCCGTCATCAGCTCGTTGATGAGCCTGGAGGCGTCTTCGTCCTGTATGATTGCGATGATCAGCTTCACGGAAAGTCCCCCTCTCCTGTTGCCGGTGCATGCCGTTGGGTCCACTTTGCATCGGGGCCGTCGCGGCGGTACACACGCCGCTGCACACTTCCCCACTGCTATTATACACGTTTTGGGTGGAATATGCAACCGCTTTTCACGGCGTCAATCGTCGAACGGTATGTACTTGCCCTCGTCATACATGCGCTTGAGGGTATAGTAGTGGCTGTGCTTGCGCCAGCCCCTGCCCGTAGAGCTCTGTCCGATGGTCGATATCTCGGTGTCGGGCAGGGCCTTTTGCAGTTCCTTCACGTCCTGGGGCGACAGGCGGCAGCCGCCGATCCACAGGCGCTTGAGCCACGTCATCTTTTTGAGCACCTTGTGGTTCTCGTAGAGCGGATTGTGGAAGATGTTGAAGTCCTGGAGCTTCTTCAGCTCCGTGACCGGGGTCACGTCGGTGATGTCGTTCAGGAACAGCTCCAGGTATTCCAGGTCCGGGAAGCAGGTGATCTGGGAGATGTCGGTGATCCGGTTGTCCGCCAGGATCAGCACCTTCAGCTTGGTCAGCCCGGTGAAGTTTTCGATGCTGGTGATGCGGTTGTGGCCCAGGTCCAGCATCATCAGGTCGGTGCAATAGCGGATGCAGGCGAAGGTGTCGTCGTCATAGTGGTACTGGTTGCCGTCGCCCAGGGCGGTGGTGAAGGCCGTGGCGTCGGTGCGCAGCCTGTAGTGGCCGAACTCCAGCCACCAGATGAACTTGATGTCCGGATGGGCGTCGAACAGCTCGCCCATCTCGTCCTCGGTCAGCCCGCAGTCGCACATGGACACCCGCTTCAGCCTCGGCAGCTTCGCCAGGTATTTCTCGACGTCCTCCACGCCTGTGAAGGGGATGTTGTCCCAGTTCAGGTCGGTGGCGAGGCTGGAGCAGCCCCGGTCGTAGACCATCAGGCTGTAGCGCAGCTTGCCGCTGCTGGCGATGTCGCCCAGGGAATCCAGCTGCTCGTCCGTCAGCGGAATGCCGGTGGCGTCGATGCTCTCCAGGTTCGGCATGTAGGGAATGTAGGCCGCATAGGCCAGCATGTCGTCATAGGTGCCCGTCACCGTCACCGCCGCGTCCTCGGTGGTCATCTCGCCCCCGGGCACGTCGCAGGTGAACTTGAAGTACACCTCGGGATGGGCCTTGCTGAGCATCGTCACGGTCTGCGCGTTCGCCTTCTGGCCGCGCAGGTCCACCGTTTTGATCGCGGGCAGCAGCCCCAGGGCATCGTCGATCACCGCGGGGTCCGGCGCTTCGCCCTGAAGGTCCAGTACCTCAGTATCGGTGGTGTAGCGCATGCCGTACAGCGGCACCTGGTAGTCAAATACCGTGTTCGGATAGGTAGTGATCAGCTCCCGCAGCTGGGTGGTGGTCAGCTGGAACGGGGAGAGGTCGAAATATTCGGCCTTGCTGTCGAAGTGCTTGTTCTCCACCGGAACGCTCCAGTGGATGTCGACGTTGGGGTTGGCCTCCGCCAGCTTGTCGTGTTCCCGCTGGTCAAAGGCGTAGTTCTCCCGGATGTCCAGCCGCTCCAGGCTCGGCAGCGAGCGAATTGGTGCAAAGTCGGTGACGGTGGAGCCGCGCATGTCCAGCGTCTTCAGGCTCACCATCTGTTCAAAGTGCTTGGGATATTCGTCCGTGACCTGTATGCGCGCCTGCACGACGTACTTGGGCACAAAACGCCCGTCCACCAGCTCGTAGTTGTAATCCAGGAAGCCGTAGGCCAGCAGGCAGATGCACAGCACCCCCAGAAAGCCCTGCAGCGCCCTGGAAACGGGCAGGTCCACCCACAGCAGCAGGGCCTCGATCAGCAGCAACACCCCCGCCGAGCCCCACATCAGCACCGCGGAATTGAGCTTCAGTGTAAAAATGTATATAAACAGCGCCATCGCCATCAGCACCAGCACCACCGCGCCGATGCGGCGGTAGAGCAGCGCCCTGCGCCTGCTGTCGTCCCGCCTGGCAGTCCTGTCTTCAGAATGCGCTTCCGCCTGTTTCATTTGCGTATCTCCCGATCGAGCTTGAATTGGCTTCCGATATGGAAAGCCTATAATGGTTCATTATACCTTTTTCCGGGGTTAATTTCAAGCAGTTTCCAACAATCTTTGCACGAATGTGAAGAAAAAATGATTTACCGCGGCAAAGTTGCTTTTCTTTTGGTTGGGTTTGCGGTATAATGCGGAATGAGGAATGAGGAATGAGGAATGAGGAATGAATAGTTCAGACAAACCCACATCCCGGGCGAAGCGCCGGGAGGCGCGGCTGAAGGCGCAACGGCGCAGGCGGATGATGACGATATGCGTTTGCGCGGCGGGCGCTGTGCTGCTTGCCGCGGTGGCGCTGTGGCTGATCGGCAGGACGCCCGCCGATCGCAAGGCGGCCGCCCCGGTCGCCGAAGTGACGGCACCGCCGCAGCCCACCGAAGCGCCGGCTGAGGCCACCCCGATCCCGACGCCCGAGCCCACCGAAGGGCCGACGCCGACGCCCTCCCCGACACCAGAGCCCGAGCCGACGCCCACCGTGATTCCCGGCAGCCGCCCGGACGTGCTGTCCTTCTATCACCCGAAGGACAAGAACTATTCGCCCCGGGTGCGCTTCGGGGACAGCTACACCGGCCCCTGGAAGAAGGGCAAGGACATCGGCAGCTTCGAGGCCATCCCCTCTGAGGAAGAGGAGCTGCCGGGCGAATTCTTCGGGGACATCTTCGGCGTGGCCTGGACGGCCTTCCCGGATGCGAACAGCTGCAAGATCGGCTACACGCTGCGCTATACGCTGGACGATGGCAGCGAGATCAAATACACGATGCTCTCTCCCAAGCACATCGAGCACACCGAATACATCGAGTGCTGGCTGTACGACGACTACCACCGCAAGCCCCACAAGTTCTACTCCCACCTGAAGCCCGGTTCGATGAAGGACGAGACGCTGATCACGTCCATCAAGCTCACCGCCGGCAAGCAGATCGGCCACGTCACCGACATCTGGCTCACCGCCTTCATCTGCGATTCGCTGGACGATTTCGACGCGGACAGGAACTATATCGGACAGACGTCGTGCACGATACATATTTTGAAGAAATGATTTCAGGGGCCCTATCGGCAAAGCCGATAGGGCCCCTGAAATATGAATATATCAGTACACCTTGATGTTCCACAGCTTCCCCGCGTCGCCCTCCTTGATGACGCAGAAGGTGTAGGCCGTGGGATAGACCGCGTTGCCCTTCTCGGTCCTCAGCACCGTGTCGAAGCTGACGCGGCAGGTGAAGCAGTCGTCGGCCATCACGTAGAACTCGGAGACCGCCTCGTCCTTGAAGGAGATGCCGGTGTGGGGCGTGGCGTAGGTGTTGTTCAGGTTGTCGAAGATGGACTCGGCGGGGCTGTTCCTCGCGCAGACGCGCTCGATGGCCTTCTTCTTCGCGTCCTTGTTCATGAACTTCGCCACCTGCTTGGCCAGCGCGATGGCGGCGCTGCCGTACTGTTCGCTGTAGGCCTCGTCCGACTTCATCGGGCAGCTCCAGGTCAGTTCCTTGCCCTCCACGGCCTCCACCGCCACCGATGCGCCGGTCTCGTCGGAAGCCTCCACCTTCGGCGTTTCGGAGGCGGCGTCATAAAGGTATTCCACCAGCTCGGGGTTCTTGACCCCGGGGGGCAGGAAGTCCGCCTCAAACAGGGCCTTTTCGGTGGTCGTCGCGTTGTCCGCGCTCAGCGCCTCGCCGTCCACCGTCACGCTGTAGCCCGCCGGGGCGGTGATGCGGCAGGTGTACTTCACCGCCGGCTCCGGCTCGGGCGTCGCCTCGGGCTCGGGCTCGGGCGTGGGCGTGGCCTGCTTCAGCTGCACCAGCGTGGTGACATAGCCCAGCTTCCACAGCGTATTCCCCTTTTCCGTGGTCTGGCCGCTGGGCACCAGGGTGAAGGTGGCGAAGCGCTCGCCGTCCAGGTTGACGTTGTACTTGCGCTCGTCCTTTTTGGCCGAGAAGGCCGGGGTCCACTCCACCCGCCTGCCCGCGGCCAGCTCCCTCAGGTTGTCCAGGTACAGCGCCTCGTCGCCCTCGAACTGGGCGGCGGAGGTATCTACATTGTAGATCGCCTCGTAGTCGGCGTTTTCAAACAGCTTCCCCACGTCCTCGGCCACGTACTTGGGCTGGGCGGATTCGTAGTCCCTCAGCACCCCCCGCAGCCACACGGTGCCCACGGCGATGGCCACCAGCGCCAGGGCCACCAGCGCGAAGTACACGCGGTAGAAGGTGCTGTTCCAGATGCTCTTCCTTTTCTTCCTGCTCATGTGTCCCTCCGTCAGCGCACGATGAAGGCTGTCGGCATCTTGCGCGAACCGGTCAGCACGACGCCGCTGTTGAGGTATTCGCCCTTGTAGTACATCAGCGAGGACGAGCCGCCGTCCATGTTGATGGCGTTCACCGCGCCGTATTCCAGCATGATGGTGATCAGGTCGGAATAGGTCGCGCCCAAGCTGGAGGCCTGCCGGCCGTCGATCACCAGCATCAGCACCGCGCCGTCCTTGCGCTGGCCGATGGCCGTGCGGGGGTTCAGGCCGGAGCTCTCGCCCCTGACGGAGGCGGGCTCGCCGTTGACGATCAACGCGGGGCCGAAGGTGATGGCGTCCCGTATGCCCTTGGCCTTGGCGTCGTCGTCGGACATGTTCTTGGCGAGGACCATGATGTTGTCCTTGTCGAAGCCCACGGTGATGTTGTAGTTGCGGTCCCGGCCGGTGTGCTTCACCTTGCCCTCGGAGACCACCAGGCCCACGGGGATGCCGCCGTTGCCGACGCCGCCGCTGTCCTCGAAGCCGCCGCCGTTGATGGCCGCCACGGCGTCATAGCGCTTGGCGATGTCCTTGAGCTGCAGTCCCTTGGAGCCGTCGAACTTGTCCCGGCAGGTGCCCACGGTGACCCGGGAGGGGTCCTTGACGACCATCATGTAGCCCTGGTAGGTGCCGCCCACGATGCTGAACACGTCGATGCCGTCCTCGGAGGACAGCAGGTTCTCCGGCTGCGGCGTGGGGCTGGGCGTGGGTTCCACCGCTGCCGCCTCCCGGGCCGCCTGGGCCGCGGCGACCTCCTCCGGCGAGGGCGTCGGCGTGGGCTTTTCGATGACGATCAGCGAGGTGTCGGTCTCGCTGTCCCCGGCGGAGACGGAATTGCGCTCCAGTATCGCTTCCACCTCTTCGTTGCTGTAGTAGATGTGGGGCACGAATTTAAGGGCGCTGGTCTCCTGCATGGAGACGGTCAGCAGGTCGCCCACGGTCTGGGACGGGCCCTTGAACGCGGCATAGCCGGCGCACAGCGCGCCGATCAGCACCAGCGCGATGACCGTCAGCACCGACAGTATGATCCGCCAGGCGTTGCGCCGGATCCTGCGCCTGCGGCGGCGCTGGGCCTTGCTCGTCTTCCTGCGATTCTGTGGCTTCTTTTCCGTTTGCATCGTAATCCTCCGGGAAACGATTATGTTCATGTAGCGGCGGCAACCTGCCGCCACGGTGGCGCCTGATAGGCGCCGCTACACAGGTCATCAATTGAACGTGATGTTGTACAGCTTCCCCGCGCCCTTGCGCTTGACCACGCAGAAGGTGTAGGACGTGGGATAGACGTAGTCGTTGCCCCGCCGGGTGCGCAGCGTGAAGGTGAATTCCACGTGGCAGGTGAAGCAGTCGTCGCTGAGCACGTAGAAATCGGTGACCTTCGCGTCGGTGACGGTGGCGGTCTTGTGGGGCGGGGCCCAGTCGTTGCTGAACTTCTTCAGGATCGACTCCGCCGGGGATTCGCCGGCCACGTCCTTCATGATGCCGTTGCGGGAGAGGTCCTTCACGGTGTACTTCGCCACCCGCTCGGCCAGGGCGATGATGGCGCCGGAGTACTGGCTGGCGAACTCGGCATCCTCCTTCAGCGGGCAGACCCAGCGGTTGTCACCGTCGGGCTGTACCTCGGCGTCCACACCGGAGGCGTCCTTCGCAGTCAGCTCCGGCGCGCCTTCGTCGGAGAAGAAGGCGTATTCCGTCATCGTGGGGGGATTGACACCCTCGGGCAGGAAGTCCGCCTGGAAGATGGCCTCGCCGGTGGACATGGCGTCCGCGTCGGTCAGCTCCCGCCCGTTGACGCTCACGGTGTACCCGGTCGGGGCCTTCACCCGGTAGGGCGCGACGCTCAGGTCCCCCGCCGCCGCGGCCTCGGTGCCCTCCACCGCCACATGGGTGGTGATCGAGCCCAGCTTCCACAGCCGGTTGCCGTGGGCGGTGGTCCGGCCGCTGGGCACCAGCGTGAAGGTGGCCAGCTTGTCGTCGTCCAGCGTCACGGTGTACTTCATCTCGTCGGGGTTTCTGGAAAAGGCCTGGCTCCAGGCGATGTCCCCGTCGTCGGTCAGCTCGGTCAGCTGCTGGACGTACAGCGCCTTGTCGCCGCCGGAGATGTCCTTGGCGGAGGTATCCAGGTCGTGGATGCGGTCCCAGTCCCCCTCCTCGAACAGCGCTGCCACCTCCTCGGCGGCGTGGACGGGCTGGGCGACCTCGTAGTCGGCCACCGCCCCCCGCAGCCAAATAAGCCCGATGACGATGGCCACCACGGCCACGGCGACGACGACAAAGTAACTCCGATAGAACCGGCTGGAGAACAGGCCCTTTTTCTTCCTCTGCTTTTTCTTGTCCATCGTTGCCTCCGTCACCGCACGATAAACGCCGTGGGCAGCTCGCGGGAGCCGGTCAGTATGACGCCCTTGTTGATGTATTCGCCGTTGTACCAGAGCATCGACGACGAGCCGCCGTCCAGGTTGGCCGCGTTGAAGGCCTCGTATTCCATCAGCACATTGATCATGTCGGCGTAGGTGGCCCCGAGGCTGGAGGCCTGGCGACCGTCGATGACCAGCAGCAGCACCGCGCCGTCCCGCCGCTGGCCGATGGCGGTGCGGGGGTTCAGGCCAGAGCTGGAGCCGGAGAACTTGGCCGGTTCGCCGTTGACCACCAGGGCCGGGCCGAAGGCCAGCGCGTCCCGCAGGCCCTTGCTCACCGCCTCGTCGGAGGTCATCTTCCCGATGATCAGCTTATTTTCCTGGTCGAAGCCCATGACGATGTTGTGGTCGGAATTGATGCTGGCCTTGTTCAGCACCTCGCCGTTTGAGATCACCAGCCCGATGGGCCGGCCGCCGTTGCCCAGGCCTCCCTCGTCCGAGAAGCCGCCGCCGTTGATGGCCGCGATGGCGTCGTAGCGGGCGGCGATCTCGTGCAGCACCAGGCCGGGCTTGGAGTTGAAGTTTTCCCGGCACACGCCCACGGACACCCGGGACGGGTCCTGCACCACCATGATCCAGCCGTTGTATGTGGGGCCGTGGACCTCGAAGATCTGCAGGCCGTTTTCCTCGACGATCAGGTTTTCCGGCTTCGGGGTCGACACCGGGGCGACGTCCTCGCTGCCCGGCTCGGGGGTCGGGCCGGCGATGACAATCATCGAGGTGTCGGTCTCGTCCTCCAGCTCGCCCACCTCGTTGCGGGCCTTGATGGCGTCCACCTCCGCCGCGCTGTAGTAGATGCGGGGTACGAACTTCAACGCGCTGGTCTCCAGCATCGAGACGGTCAGCAGGTCGCCCAGGCTCCGGGACGGCCCCCTGAAGCCGATGTACCCGGCCCCCAGCGCGGCCCCCAGCACCAGCACCAGCGCCGTCAGTACGCAAAGCCCCACCCGCCAGGCGATCTTCTTCGGAGTGAGCACCGGCCTCGCCGGCCCGCGCTTTCCCCCTCCGGCCCGCTTTTTGGACGCGGACGGCACATGACGCCCCGCGGAGGAACCCTGGGTCCTCCGGGTTGCCTGCGGCGAATGCTCCTGCATGATATCACAGCCTTCCAAGACAGCCAAACGGCCGGTTCGCATACAAATACACGTTATTCTATCACTTTTAAACCGGTCTTTGGTTGCAGGACTGTTAATGTTCCTGCCAGAAATATGTTCAAATCCCCCGCAAGCAAATACTGATTTGTCGCGCTGCGACAAATCAGTATTTGAGGGTTTATGGGTTAGGGTTTAGGGGTTAGGCAAGGTAGAAATCCTGACGGATTTCTTTTATTCAAAGGTTCGGGAAACGAAGAAACTACTGCCGTTTCCATTGAATCAAAACAAATCCCATAGGGATTTGCGACGCGAAGCCAGCCCTTTAGGTCACCACCGCCTAAAACCTAACCCCTCAATCCTCCGCCCTCAGCGTATACACCACCGACGCGGCGTCTCCGTTGGCGAGGGGGCAGCACAGGCCGACGCGCATCAGCTCGTCGCCGCCGAACACCTCGCCGGTCTCGATTACGCGGTAGCGCATCCTGGGGTCCAGGCCGGCCAGGCGCACCAGCGGGGGCACGGCGTTGATGCGTGCCATGGCCCGCACCAGTGTGAAGATGGCCTCGCGCTTATCCGGCGACACGCTCATCCAGGCAGCGTCGTTGTTCGCGAAGGGCGATTGCAGCCAATAGAGCTGCCCGTACAGGCGCAGCTGTTGGGTCTGGTTGGCAAAGTCCACCTGCCCGCGCATGGCCGCCCGCTCGGCGTCGTCCAGCCTGCGGGGGTCCAGCTCGTAGCCGAAGCTGCCGCCCAGGGCCACGGCGAAGCGGGTCTCCATCGGCGTCACACGGCCCGTCTGGTGGTTGGGCACGGCGCTGACGTGGCAGCCCATCGTGGACGGTGGGAACAACATCGTCGTGCCGCACTGGATCCGGACGCGGCACAGCGCGTCGGTGTCGTCGGAGCACCAGAACTGGGGCACGTAATACAGCATGCCCGCGTCAAAGCGCGCGCCGCCGGAGGCGCAGCCCTCGATCAGCACCTCCGGGAAGGCCTTCGTCAGCCGCTCCAGCACCGCGTAGAGCCCCAGCATGTAGCGGTGGCCCGTCTCCCGCTGCCGCTCCGCGGGCAGCGCCGCCGAGCCGATGTTGGTGAAGTTGCGGTTCATGTCCCACTTCAGGTAGGCCGCGCCGCTGGCCTTCAGCGTCCGGGAAACGGCGTCCACCACGAAATCCTGGACCTCCCGGCGGCCCATGTCCAGCACCAGCTGGTGGCGGGCGCGTATGCCCTCCCGGCCCGGGATGTGCAGGCACCAGTCGGGATGGGCGCGGTACAGGTCGGAATCCGGCGAGACCATCTCCGGCTCCATCCACAGGCCGAACTGGATGCCCAGGGCCCGCACCCGCTCCCCCAGCCCTTCCAGCCCGTGGGGCAGCTTGCGGCGGTCCACGGTCCAGTCGCCCAGCGAGGTGGTGTCGTCGTCCCGGTGGCCGAACCAGCCGTCGTCCATCACGAACAGCTCCACCCCGGCGTCGGCGGCGGCCTTCGCGATGGACAGCAGCTTTTCCTCGTCGAAGTCGAAATAGGCGGCCTCCCAGCTGTTCAGCAGCACCGGCCGCGCCACGTGCATCCAGCGCCGGGGCAGCAGATGGTTTTCAAGAAGCGCGTGGAAGCCCCGGCTCATGCCGCCGATGCCCCCGTCGGAATACACCAGCGCGGCCTCGGGAGCCTGGAAGACCTCGCCGGGCAGCAGCCGCCAGCTGAAATCGTCATCGCCGATGCCCATCAGCAGGCGGGTCGCGCCGAACTGGGAGACCTCGGCGTCCGCCAGGAAGCTGCCGCTGTAGACCAGGGTCGCACCGATGGCCTCCCCCGCCTCCTGGGCGGTTTCGGGGCGGGCCAGGGCCATAAACGGCGAGGCCTGGGCGCTGCTGGCGCCCCTGCGGCTGGATACGCCCTGGTGGCCCGCCGCCAGCGGCCTTCGGCAGACGACCCGCTCCCGGCCCCAGGCCCCCGGCAGTGTGATCAGCTCCCAGCCGTCGTCCGGCAGGTCCAGGCACAGGCTCAGGGCGCGGGTGAGCTTCAGCGGCGCGCCGCCCCCGTTGACGATCCTGGCGCTGCGGGTCACGGCGGGACAGTCGTCGTATATGGCGTAATCCAGCGCCACCACAAGGCCGGTATGCCCGTCCCGCAGGGTGACGCGCAGCGTGGTGCTCCCCTCGCCCCGGGTAGCGGGCAGGCCCTCCAGCGCGGGCTTTTCGTCCAGTATTTCGGCCTTCTCCACCCGCAGGTCCACGGCCCAGCTGCCGTCCGGGCCCTCCACCTCCAGCGCACCGTCCCGCATGTCCCCCAGCCCGAAGGATGGGTATTCCTGGGGCAGCCGGTCCAGGGCGCACTCCTGCACGCTGAAGCTGCCGTCCGCCGGCACGTTCGCCCGTCGCAGCAGGTTGGCGGCGTTCAACCCCTCCAGCCGCGCGCCGAAGTACAGGTGGGCCAGCGTGCCGCCGGGCATTTCCATCAGCACATAGCTGACCTTATCGTTCCTGAGATGATAGACGTTGCCGTTGCGCAGTACCTCCGCCATGATCCTCTTCCTTTCGATGCCTATGTTTATTTATTGCCATCCAATACCCACTCCAAACACCGCCGAACCGCCTCGGTGGCGCGGCGGGCCAGCGCGTGATCCTTTCCCCCGGCGGTGACTCCCGCCACAACCGCGCCGCTGCGGGCGATGCCGGGGAACAGGAAATCGCATCGGCTGCGGTCGCTGGCGTCGTTCACCGGAATATGCCTCGCCCGGCAGGCTTCGACGACGGCGGCGTTCAGTGCCCCGTCGTCGGTGCAGGCCAGCACCAGGTCCGCCCCGTCCAGGTCCCCCTCCCGATAGGCCCGCTCCACGGTCTTCACCCGCCCCAGAGCCGCCAGCGCGGCGATATCCGGGTGGATGGCCGGGGCGACGACGGTGACGTTCGGGCAGAACTGCGAAAGCGTGTTCACCCGCCGCGCGGCGATCCTGCCCCCGCCCACCACCAGCGCCCGCCTGCCGGACAGGTCCACGAACGCCGGGAAAAAGGGATAATCCAACATGCCAACACCTCCGCCCTGAAATTCGGACAGGGTCCGAAGGGATTATACCATTTTGGAGGCGTCTTGACAACCGTTTGCCACGGCCCGGGCGCGGCGAAAATCAGCCGTTAAATAGTAGCGTTTCCAGCTTCCCGCCCTTTACATTTTGCCATGAATCTGCTACAATGTTTTCAATAATACCCATTAAAAGGGAGGACTCATCCATGACCACCATCATACCCGGCCTGGGCGGCGAGCGCTATGTGCCCTACGACGAGCGCAGGGGCAACGAATCCATCGTCTACTTCACCCGCGACCTGTCCGCCGAGGGCCTGCGCAGGCTCTACGCGAAGGTCAGCGGCAACATCCGCGGCAAGGTCGCCATCAAGCTGCACACCGGCGAGCAGTACGGCCCGAACATCATCCCCCACCAGTGGGTGGAGGCGCTGGTGAAGAATGACCTGCCGGAGGCCACCATTGTCGAGACCAACACCTTCTACGAAGGCGACCGGGACACCACCGAGAAGCACCGCGAGACCCTGAAGGTCAACGGCTGGACCTTCTGCCC
>JAZOUD010000122.1:0-111722 GCA_045658005.1 Clostridia bacterium
TCCCTCAATTTCTGTGTCTTCTTGATCGTCTTGTTCCCTGTCCTGCAATACCACTCGTCGCTGTCCTTGTTGTACGAAAACAAGTCCTCGTTCACCTTGTATACGCATGCGCTTACCGGTATTATGCTCTCGATCTTCCTCCGTGCCAATTCGTCCAGTATGTCCTTCTTGAAATACGCCTTGTCTCCACTCAGCGCTTCTACCTTTACCCCTGCTTCTTCTGTCCTGGTCAGCAGTTTTTTGCATTCCGTTCCGTCTACATACTCGCCGCTGTGTACGTCCACCGCTGTGATGATTCGCTCTTCCGCTATCATCGTATATTCCGTCTTGTACCCGAAAAACGGGTCCGTCTTTGATTTATACCCTACCCTCGCATCCTTGTCCGCCAGTGACCTTACTCCTTTTTGTGCAATAAACTTCTCATCCGACAGTATTTCCCGGATTTCTTCTATCGTCTCCTTGGTTTTCTCTCCCGCCGATGCTTCCGATTCTGCGACTGCCTTCTCCAGGTAGGCCTTCATCGTTCGCTTCGCTTCCGCCGAGTCCTCTATTTCCTTGTAGTTTGGTATCTCCGTGTTCACTCCCGCCGGCAGTTCTCCTCCATGATCTTCTTTCAGATTCTTGAACAGCTTCTTTGCCAGGTGCTTCATGATCCGCTCCGGCACCTGCTTCTTGCAGTTCGCTTCCGTATGCGTGCTATCGATCGCCAGCGTCGTCCCTTTGATTATCCCCTTCTCTACGCACTGTCGCACGATTTCACTCAGTATTTCATCTATCGTTATATCCTTCAACCGCTGCGTCCTGAATTTCGCCAGCAGGCTCGCTTCCGGCAATTTGTCATCCGGGTTCAGCCCCAAAAACCACAGATATGCCAGATTACCGACGCCGTGCGCCTGCGGGCGGTCCACTATCCCATCGAATCGGAGAGGGTGCAGTTCCTGAAGGTGCTGGATCGCCAGAGCCTGATGCAGAACTACGAGGCGGGAAACCCGAACGCCTCGCTGATGCTCTATTCCGTGCGCGGGAGCGGCCGGTCCTGCTTTGTGAACATCTCCGCGTCCGTGACCCGCCACCCGCTGACCGGCGACATCGTGGCCTTCATTACCGAGCGCCGGTGCAACAGCGAGAAGGTCAAGGACACCCTGACGAACAAGATACTGGCCCAGCAGTTCGACATGGTGGCCTATCTGGTGGACGGCGGCTACGGGGTGACCATTGGCGATTCGACCCAGGTGCACCGCGGGGGTATCTTCCCGACCTCCCGGAAGGGGGATTACCGGGCCTGGGTGGAGCGCCAGATGCTGCCGGCGCTGCCTGGCGACGAGGCCCGGGCGCGCCTGCGCGAGGCGCTCAGCCTGGATACCGTGGAACGGCAGCTTCGGCAGAAGGAGCCGTATGTGGTGGACCTGGCCATCGAGGCGGAGGGGGAGACCTACTACAAGCAGTTCGACTTCTACAGCGTCAATTCCCAGGCCCGCTTCTACATCCTGCTCAAGAGCGACACCACGGAGATCCAGAAGCAGCACATGGAGATGAACGAGCGCTTGCGGCAGGCCCTGGAGGCGGCCAGGCAGGCCAACGTGGCCAAGACGGCGTTCCTTTCCAACATGAGCCACGAGATCCGCACGCCCATGAACGCCATCATCGGCCTGGACAGCATCGCCCTGCGCGACCCGGAACTGCCCGCGCGCGCCCGGGAGCAGCTGGAGAAGATCGGCTCCAGCGCCAGGCACCTTCTGAACCTCATCAACGACATACTGGACATGAGCCGCATCGAGAGCGGCCGGCTGACCATCCGAAACGAGGCCTTCTCCTTCAGCGAGATGCTGGATCAGATCAACACGATGATCAATTCCCAGTGCCAGGACAAGGGGCTGCGCTACGAATGCCGGGTCGTCAGCCAGGTGGACGACGACTATATCGGCGACGCCATGAAGCTCAAGCAGGTGATCATCAACATACTGGGCAACGCGGTGAAGTTCACCCCCGAGGGTGGGTCGGTGGTGTTCACCGTGGAATGCATCTCCCGGTTCGAGGGCCAGAGCGCCCTGCGCTTCACCATGCGGGATACCGGCGTGGGCATGGACGCGGCATACCTGCCCAGGATATTCGATCCGTTTTCCCAGGAGGACGTCGGCCGTTCCAACCGCTACGGCTCCACGGGCCTGGGCATGGCCATCACCAAGAGCATCGTGGAGCAGATGAACGGCACCATCGCCGTGGAATCCGAGAAGGGCGTGGGCACCACCTTCACCGTGGAGGTGACGCTGCGGGACTGCGAGCGCCGGGAGCGCCAGCTGGACGCGGTGCGCGCCCAGGACCTGCGGGTGCTGGTGATCGACGACGACCCCGTCTCCCGGGAGCACGCCCGGAACGTGCTGGAGGAGATCGGCATCGCCGCGGATACCGCCGCCAGCGGCCCCGAGGCCATCGAGATGATCCAGCTCAAGGTCGCCCGTCACGAGGCCTACAACCTGATGTTCGTGGACTGGAAGATGCCCGGGCAGAACGGCATGGAGGTCACAAAGGAAATCCGAAGGATCGTGGGGCAGGAACCCGCCATGATCGTGCTGACCGCCTACGACTGGGACGAGGTCGAGCCGGAGGCGAAGGCGGCGGGGGTGGACAGCTTCATGGCCAAGCCGCTGTTCCCGACCAACGTGCTTTCTACCTTCCAGCGCGTGATGGAGGAAAAGAGACTGACGCGGCGGGAGAGCGCCCCGGCGGACCTGGCGGGGCGGCGGGTGCTGATCGCCGAGGACATGGAAATCAACGCGGAGATACTGGCCGACCTGCTGGAGCTGCTGGACGTGGAATCCGAGCACGCCAAAAACGGCAAGGTCGCCGTGAAGATGTTCGATCAGAGCGCGCCGGGCTATTACGACGCCATACTGATGGACGTGCGCATGCCGGTCATGGACGGGCTGGAGGCGACGCGGACGCTAAGAAAGCTGGCCCGCGCCGACGCCCGGGCGATCCCTGTCATCGCGATGACGGCCAACGCCTTCGACGAGGATGTGCAGCGCTCGCTGCAGGTCGGCATGAACGCCCACCTGTCAAAGCCCGTCGACATCGACCGGCTGAGGGAGACGCTGCAGGAGCTGATACGGGATTGATTATAGATGACGATATGGGAGGACACCGACATGGCGATCAATATGGATCCCCTGCAGAAGCAGATGCTGGACGACGTCTTCGACGCCTTTACCATGCTCTCAAACGGCGGGTTTGTGTCCCTGATGCACGTGGACGGGGGCTTTACCCGCTACTCGGCGGGGGCGGTGGAGCTGTTTGGCCTGCCGGGGGAGTACATCCCCAACGGCGCCATGGACTGGAACGATTACCTGCACCCGGAGGACCGGAAGCGCTACATGGACGTGATGATGCCCCTGCTGTCCGGCGGCACCCAGACCTACGACCTGACCTACCGGGTGCGGACGGTGAAGGGCGAATATGTGAACTTCAGGGCCGTCGGCGCGGTGCTGCGGGGCAGCGACGGCAAGCCAAGCCTGATCGGCGGGGCGATGATCAACCAGGGCCTGACGGAAAACACCGATCCCGTGACGGTGCTGCCCAACAAAAACGCCTACCAGGAGCAGCTGGCGCAGCTTCTGGAGGCGGGCAAGAGCGTCGTCTCGCTGCAGATCGGCATCGACCGGTTTTCCCAGATCAACGAGGTGCACGGTTACACCTACGGCAACCGGACCCTCCAGGAGGTCGCCTGGCGCATCCAGGAGGTGGTGAAGGACCGCGGCACGGTCTACCGCATGGAGGGCGCGACCTTCGTGATCCTCTCCGACACGCTGACCCGGGACGAGGTGGCCGCCATCTACGACCACATTCGCTACCAGCTGCAGCGGGGCATACAGGTCAACGGCATCAAGAACATACTGACGGCGGGGGGCGGCATGATCTCCAGCGTCGGCACCGAGGTGAGCGCGTCCACCGTGTACGCCTGCATGAACTATGCCTATGAGGAATCCCGCAGGCACAAGCACGGCGACCTGGTGGATTTCAACGGCAGTGTCAACTACGACGGCACGGAGGCGCTGGAGCTGATCAACACCATACGCGAATGCGCCGCCGAGGGCTGCCGGGGCTTTGAGCTGGAATACCTGCCGGTGATCGACGCCCAAACGGGACGCATCAACGGCGCGGAGGCCATCATCTACTGGCGGGACGCCCGGCACGGTCGGGTGGCGCCGGAGGCGTTCATGCCCATACTGGAGCGGGATTTCATATTCGAGGAGCTGGGGGATTTCATACTTGAAAGGGGCCTGTCCGACGGCGTGAGGCTGCTGGAATGTGATCCGGATTTCCTGCTGTGCCTGGACGTGTACCGCATCCAGCTGGAATCCGGCTACTTCATCGACACGCTGCAGCACTACCTGAGCGCCACGGGCTTTCCGCCCCGGCAGCTGAGCCTCAAGTTCGACAACGGCTGTCGATATATCGGCATGGAGCGCCTGAAGAGCATCATCCAGGCGCTGCACGCCAGGGGCATACTGACGATCATCGAGGATTTTGGCAGCGGCAGCGATTCCATCGGCTTCCTGCGCAGCGAGCCTGTGGACGCGGTGAGCATCAACAGCCAGCTCTCCAGGGACATCGAAACGGATCACCGGGCGCGCAACACCCTGGATTACCTGACCCGCTTGGCCGCCGAATACGTGAAGCACATCAATGTCAAGGGCATACGCAGCCCCCGGATGCGTCAGATCGTGGGCGGCTTCAGCGTCACCACCCTCCAGGGCGTCGGGTTTTCCGATTCCCTGCCCCTCGACGCGCTGATCCGAAAGTATTACAGTGGCGGGGCGGGGCCTGCAAAGCGGTAAGCCGCTACTGAATCACATAGCCCTCCTTCTCCAGCACGCCGATGGCGCGGTCAAACTGGGCTTCCTTCACGAGTATGTAATCCGTGTTGAAGGTCGATACGGCAAAGATGTCGATGTGATGTTCAAACAGGAGGGCTGACAGCACCGAAAGGCTGCTGACCGGGGCGAAGTCCAGCTCGCCCTCGATGCGGAAGCCGCGCCAGCCGTCGTTGCGATTGGTCGTGTGAACGGGGACGTCGGAGGTGATGCATACGAGGGAGAGCTCTTCGTCTGTCTTCCCGATGAAGAAGAAATCAGCGTACAGGTTGATCTCCGCCGGGGACAGTACCTTGCACACGGTCAGCGCATAGGGCAGTTTTCTGAGTATCATGGGGGCATCTCCTTAGCTGTGTCCATGGTGAGAGGGGCGGTTGATTCGCCTCTTTTTCATTTAACATTGTACCATAGATTCGCCAGTCGATCAACCACATATCTATCCGGGAGTATGCCGCCCGAAGAACCGCTCTGCCGCATCCGCTTCCGACAGCGCCTGGCGGTCCTCGCCGATCAGCACGAGCGCATTCAATGCGGCTGCCGCGTCGAGCTCCGTCCGGGGAAGACCCTCCGTGAAATTCAGTATCGGTGGCGTCCCGGAGCTGGATGCGGTAGAATTCGCCGACCACCGTCATCAGCTTTCTCAGCTTCCGGGCGTTGACGACCATGACGCAGCGGTTCAGCGAAACCGCGTCGATCTCGGCGCAGATCCGGCGGATCGCCTCCAGGTCCGCGGCGCCGGAGGCCTCCATGACGATGTAGCCCGGCGCGACGCCCTGCAAAAGCTCGCGGACGGCTGTGACCAGGTCACCCTTCAGCGTGCAGCAGACGCAGCCGGCGGTGAGCGGGCGCACGGTGACGCCGGAGAACGCGCCGGCGTCCAGGTTCACCCGCCCGATCTCGTTTTCGATCACCGCGACCCGCTTGCCCCGGTAGGCGCATTGGAGCATGGCCCTGATCAAAGTGGTCTTGCCGGCGCCCAACAGGCCGCCGTAGATATCCAGCTTTGCCATGGCCATGCTCCTTTGCGTTGTCTCTTGTGAAAGCGTTTTATTTGCCCTGCTTCAGAAGCTCGAAGCCGTATTCGACGGCAATCTGCACGATCTCGCCCATGGCCGCGCCGAACACGGCGGGGTCCAGGGAATTGACGTACCTGAAGCCGAAGAAGCAGTAGCCCTTGTGGTACTTGCCGTAGGTGTCCAGGCAGCGCTTGACTTCCTTTTCGATGATGTCGTGGGTCGCGTCGACGGACGCGGCGGGCCCGTTGGTGTCGTAGCCGCCGACGAAGCCGATGCGGTCGCCGTACTTTTCGATCAGGGCCTCGATGTCGTTGCTGATCTGCACCGAGGTCCAGGCCACCCAGCCGCAGTCGATCATGTCCTCGACGATGTCCTGGGCATAGCCGCAGCAGTGGTAGATGGGAAGGACGCCGCGCTTCAGGCACTCCTGGGCGAAGCGCTTGTGATGGGGCTTGATCAGCGAGCGGTAGGTCGCCGGGGAAATGAACAGGTTCCGCTGGGTGGCAACGTCGTCAAAATAGGTAATGGTGTCCGGGTGATAAGCGTCGATGATGTAGTCCAGCGCCTTGATCTTGTAATCGGTGATCGCCGTAAACAGGGCGTCCACCTCCTCCGGCTCGCTGGCGATGGCCACCAGGGCGTCCTCGAAGCCCATCAGGGCGGCCAGGCGCTCAAACACGCCGTTGCCGAAGCCGAAGTCGATGATCTGGTGCTCCCGGTCCGGCTCGCCGAGCATCCTGCACTCCATCTCGTAGTCGGCCTTCCAGTCGTAGGCCGCTGGGTCCGGGATGTGGACCTTCTCGCGCCATTCGGTCACGTCGTCCATGACGGTGTAGTTGACATCCGGCACCGCCGCGCCGCCGCCGGTGGAGGGGTATTCCCACTTGATGCCGAAGCCGTCCATGCCGTCGCCGAACTGGTTGCCCTTTTCAATGGCGGGGCCGTTGATGGCGCCGAAGCCGTAGATCTTGTTGCCGGTGAAGGAGTTGGGGATGAAGGTGGTCGGCCTGTGGTTCAATTGTCTGTTTTGGACAAAGGAGGGCCCATGAAGCTGAGCATGTCGATGCTTGCCCGGACGCTGGGCAAATACGATACCGAGCTGCACATCCTGCGGGACGCCCCGACGATCCGCGGGGTGCGGTTCCTGTCCGACGACCGCAACAGGTACGCGCTGGAGTATGTCTATATCGGGGAGGCATCAGGGTACTTTCACGACCAGCGGTACCGGGACGCCATGATACTGGTCTGCGGGGAGAACCAGATCATCTGCCACAGCAAGGACCTGGAGATGCTGCTCAACGACATCCTCTCCGCCTTCGACGCCTATACGGAGGTGGAGGAGCGGCTGGCCATGGCCGCCTCCCGGCAGGCCCCGGCACAGGAGATCGTCGGCATCGCTTCTGCGATGATCGACGGGCCCTGCCTGGTGTTCGACCTGAGGGGCAAGCTGATCTGCGGCACCCACCAGGCGCTGCTGCCGGAGCGAATCAGGGCCAACCTGGAAAGCAGCGGCACCCTGGGCGTGGAGATGATGTCCCAGGTGCTGGTCGATGAAAACGGCCAGGTTTGCCATGACATCAGCGACGAGCCCCAGCTGCTGCATCCCCACGGCAACGACGGGGAGAGGGCCGTATCCATGTACCTGGCGACGGACGGCGCGCGGGTGGGCTACATGATGATCTTTCCGGACAGCGAGAACGACGCGCGCATCGCGCTGCACTGCGAAAAGTGGATCGGCGGCTTCCTGTGCCGGGCGGCGGAGTTTACCGACAGCGCCTCAAGCTATCTGGCGCCGCCCCAGGTGCTCAGGCAGTTTCTCGAGGGCGCGCAGCCCTCGCAGCCGGCCATCGACCGGCTGACGGGGGAGACGGATACCCTGCCGTACATGGTGTTGACGGTGGTCAGGAGCACCGGGGCCAGCAATCCGACGATCCACCACATGCTGATGGCGGATTTGAAGGGGATGGCTGTGCGGTGCACGGCCTGCGCGTACCGGGGCGGCGTCGCGATACTGGCCGGCCAGAGGGCGGAGGCGGGCGTAATCTCGTTCTTCCGGCACAGGCGCTGGCTGGACACGCTGGCCGTGGGCGTGTCCATGCCGGTGCATCACCTGGGGGAGCTGGCGATCGCCTATGAACAGGCGATGTTCGCGGTGAACGCGGAGACCGGCGGCGGCATTCGCCACTGTTCGGATTACGCGCTGGCCTACCTGCTGCGCCTGCTCAGCGAGAACAAGATGTCCGCCCTGCTGCGGCACCCGGCGATCTCGGTGCTGGAGAACTATGACCGGAAGAACCGAACGGACCTGCTGATGACGCTGGAGACGTACCTGCGGCAGAATTGCAGCCAGAACCGGACGGCCGAGGCGCTGCACGTGCACCTGAATTCCCTGAAATACCGGCTGCACCGGATCGTGGAGCTGACCGGCCTGGACCTGCGCGACAGCGAAGCCCTGCTCTACCTCCAGCTCTCCCTGAGGATCAGTCCGCAGGCTTCGGTTGAAACGGGGGAGTGATAAATACTGATTTGTCGCTCTGGCGACAAATCAGTATTTATATACACCCCCGTGACATGTATAACAATTACTGCCTGTTAAGAAGGGCCTGAATGTGCTATACTGTGCAGCGAAAAACAGTCTTGAGGGGCGTTTTACGATGAACTGCAATGCAATGCGCTGCCGGTCCCTTCGGGAGAACCGGACTCCCGGCGCGATCGTACTGAATATGCTGCTGGCCGCGGCCAGCCTGTTTGTCAACGGCTTCGGCGTGTACCTGACGATTCAGGCGAACATCGGCGCGGGACCGTGGGACGTGCTGAACCTGGGATTGGCAAAGACGCTGGGCATACTGTACGGCACGGCGTCCATTGCGGTCTCCTGCACCATCCTCCTCATCGACATCGCCATGAAGGAGCCCATCGGCATCGCCATGTTCATCGACGCCGTCGTGGTCGGCAAGGCGGTGGATTTCTTCAACTGGATCAATCTCGTGCCACCCCGCCAGTCCCTGGCGGCGGGGATACCGGTGATGATCCTGGGCCTGTTCATCATGGCCTATACCCAGTACACCTACATGATCGCGTCGCTGGGCTGCGGGCCCAGGGATACGCTGCTTGTCGGGCTGGCGAAGCGCCTGAAGCGGCTGCCGATCGGGGCGGTCAGCGTCGCGCTTCTGAGCCTGGCGACGCTGACCGGCTGGCTGCTGGGCGGACCGGTGGGCGTGGGCACGCTGATCTGCGCCTTCGCCACGGGCCCCATCATGCAGCTGGCCTTCCGCACGGTCCGCTTCGACGCCACCTCCGTGCGGCACCAGCGGCTGACCGATTCCATTCGCGTGTTTGCCGGCCGGATATAGGCGGGGCGATGCTGTAAATAAGGACCGGGCAAAGGCAAGAGAAGGAGTGTGTGTCATGTTCAAGAGCGACAAGCTGTATTTGACGGACCTGACCGTCGACCACCTGTCCGACCCCATCGGCATCGACGATGCCACGCCCTGCTTCGCCTGGAAGCTGAACAGCGACAGGAACGATACCGTCCAGGCTGCCTATCGCCTGATCCTGGGGGACGACGCCGGGACAGTCGCGGATACCGGCGCGGTGGCCTCTGACCGGAGCATCGAGGTGACCGTGCCAGGCTTCACCGCCGCGCCGATGACCCGCTACCGGGTGAGCGTCAGCGTCACGGACAACTTTGGCAGGACCGCGACCCTCGGGGGCCGCTTCGAGACCGGGCGCATGGGCGTGCCCTTTTCGAGCGCCTGGGCGGAGCCGGTCCAGCAGCCCACGCCCTCCTCGATGGACGCGGCGCGCGATGGCGACACCTACGATGCCATGGAGCTGGACGAAGACGGGAACCGCACCTTTGGCGAGTTCCGGCCCGCCCAGTACATCCGCATCCCCTTCCGCGCGGGCAGGGGCGTTGCGCGCGCCCGAATCTAC
Organism: Clostridia bacterium; assembly: GCA_045658005.1. GTDB lineage: Bacteria > Bacillota > Clostridia > Christensenellales > Aristaeellaceae > UBA2862. Next base: position 9,824 of record JAZOUD010000122.1, read on the forward strand.
GCCACCGCCCACGGCCTGTACCGGCTGACGGTGAACGGGGCCTGCCCGGACGGGCGGCTGTTCGCCCCGGAGAACACCGCCTATAACAAGCTGCTGCTTTATCAGACCTACGACGTCACCGACCTCGTCCGCAGGGGCGAAAACGTCATCGGCGCGGTGCTGGCGGACGGCTGGTGGGCGGGCCGCGTGGGCACCACCGGCGACTGCTGCCAGTACGGCGACACCACGGCGCTGCTGCTGGACGCGGTCATCGAATACACCGACGGCACCTGCCAGACCGTCACCGGCGACAGCGGCGTCAGCCACACCGGGCCCATCGTGTTCTCCGACCTGTTCGTGGGGGAGAAGTACGACGCCCGGCTGGAGATGCCCGGCTGGGACGCCCCCGGCTTCGACGACGGGGACTGGACGCCGGTGCAGCGGAAGGACTACGACAGGGACCACCTGAAGGGCCAGGGCGACGCCCCGGTGCGCACGCTTCCGGCGTTCAGGCCCGCCGCGATACTTACTGCGCCGAATGGGGACACCCTACTGGACGCGGGGCAGAACCTCGCCGGCTTCACCCGGTTTACCGTCACCGCCCCCGAGGGCACTGAGATCCGCCTGGAGCACTTCGAGCAGGTGGACCGGGACGGCAATTATTTCAACAGCATCCTCAACAACAACAAGGAGCAGACCGAGGTCTACATCTGCCGGGAGGGCGCCCAGACCTACCAGCCCAGCTTCACCTACCACGGCTTCCGCTATGTGCGCGTCACTGGCTGGCCGGGCGTGCCCACCGTCGACGACTTCCGGGTGATCCCCTGCGCCAGCGAAATGAGGGACATCGGCAGCTTTGCCACCTCCGACCCCCGGCTCAATCAGCTGCAGAGCAACATCTGGTGGAGCCAGGTCTCAAATACCGTGTCCATCCCCACCGATTGCCCCCAGCGGGAGAAGGCGGGCTGGACGGGGGACATCATGGCCTACGCCCCTACGCTGTGCTTCAACCGGGACGCCAACGCCTTCCTGGGCGCGTGGATGGACAGCGTCCGTGCCGAGCAGTTGCCCAACGGCGCGGTGCCGATGATCGTGCCCTACCTGAAGGCCTACGCCACCTTCCTGCGGGACAACCTTGGCGCGGACACCAGCTGCGGCTGGGGCGACGCGGTCATCATCGTGCCCTACAGGGTCTACCAGGCCTACGGCAACCGGCGCATACTGGAGGACAACTACGAGGCCATGACCCGGTGGATGGCCTACATCGACGACCGCGCGAAGAACCACCACCCGGAGGGGTACGCGGGCTGGGACGAGGCGCGCAGGGCCCGCAGCCGCTGGCTCTGGAACACCGACTTCCACTTCGGCGACTGGCTGATCCCCTCCATCGTGCTGGGCAACCCGGACGCCTTCGCCATGAACCGGACCGCCTACGCCACCATGGGCGTCGTCGCCCCGGCCTACTACGCCTTCAGCGCGAAGAGCATGTCCGAAATCGCCGCCATACTGGGCAGGGACGACGACGCCAGGCGCTATGCCCAGCTGTATCAGGACATCCGCGAGGCGTTCATCGCGGAGTACGTCCACGCGGACGGCACTATGGACGCGGATTTCCAGGGCATCTACGTCATCGCCCTGCAGATGGACCTGGTGCCCCGGGAGATTCGCCCGAGGATGGTGGAGCACCTGTGCCGGATGATCCACGACAACGGCGACAAGCTGGACACCGGCTTTTTGAGCGTGCTGTTCCTGATGGACGTGCTCTGCGACAACGGACGGGCGGACGTGGCCTACAGGCTGCTGTTCCAGGAGGGCTGCCCGGGCTGGCTCTACGAGGTCAGGGCCGGGGCCACAACGCTGTGGGAGAGCTGGGGCGCGATCTCTGAGGACGGCTCCGTCAGCACCTACAGCTACAACCACTACGCCTTCGGCTGCGTGGGCGAATGGATGTACAGGCACATCGGGGGCCTGCAGCTCGTCGAGCCCGGCTACAGGCGCTTTCGCGTGAAGCCGTCCTTCGTGCCGGGGCTGACCTCCGCCGCCGTCAGCGAGGAGACCCCCTACGGCAGGGCGGCGGTTGAATGGCGCGCGGTGGGGGAAAGGGTGCTGGTCCACGCGGAGGTCCCGGCCAACGCCCGGGCCGACGTCGAGCTGCCGGGCATGGCGACTATGACCGTGGGCAGCGGCAGCTACGACTGGCTGGTTCCCAGGGAGGGCGGTCGAGGGTGACAGCCCTGAGCTGTGACGTATTATGGGTAGAATATGTGCTTTTTTGCGCAAACCGGTTGCATGAATTGGTTATTTCTGCTATAATAGATTTAACAAGTATAGCCAATATATTGCAGTGGAGTGCTGTGGCATGGATATCAGGACGCTGTTCTCGCTCGTCTTCGTCGCGCTGTCCGTGGCGCTTGGGGTGTGCGGGCTGATCGCCTTCCGGTCCAGGAAGCCCATCGGCGTGCCGCTGGGGCGCCTGCTGGTCGCGCTGATCCCGCCGGTGGCTGGGAATTTCCTGATCATCAGCGCCACCACGAAGCTGCCCGCCACGATAGGCTGCTACCTGTATTACATCGGCATCGACTTTACCGCCTTCAGCCTGCTGCGCTACACGCTGAGCTATTGCAACATCCCGTGGAAGGCCAACAAGGCCAGGGTGTTCGTGCTGAGCCTGCTGGGGCTGGACGTGTTCCAGCTGCTGGCCAACATCTTCTTCGGCCACGCCTTCAGCCTGGAGCGCATCGAGCTCTACGGGAAGCCCTATTACCGCATGGTGCCCTATATGCCCCAGAACCTGCACCGGCTGCTGGTATACGGCGTGCTGGCCGCGGTGCTGGTGATCCTGCTGCTGAAGATGCTGCATTCCTCCCGCATTGCCTCCCGAAGGTACGCGGTGATCTTCTTTACCCTTCTCGCCGTCATCATCTGGTGTTCATTCTACGTAATCTCCCGCACGCCGCTGGATCGCTCGATGATCGGCTATGCGGCGTTCGGGCTGCTGGCGTTTTACTTTTCACTCTATTACAAGCCCGTGCGGCTGTTGAACCACATTATGATGGACATATCCGCCGAGCTTCCCGACGCGGTGTTCTTCTTTGACGACGTGGGCAGCTGTATCTGGCTGAACAGTGAGGCGCGCCGGCTGCTGGGCGTCGACGGGCAGGACATGGGAGAGGTGGAGGAGAAGCTGAAGCCCTTCAACGCGAACGGGGAAGAAACGGACAGCTGGACCTCCAGGCTGGAGCTGGACGGGGAAGGCGGCCGGCGCTACTACGCGCTGGAGAAGCGCACCATCCGGGATGCCCGGGGCTACGTGGACGGATCCTTCCTCAGCATCCGCGACGACACCGAGGCCCAGCAGAACCTGATGCGGGAGGCCTATCGGGCGCGGCACGACGAACTGACGGGGCTGTATACCCGGCCCTACCTGTATCACTGCATCAAGCAGCGGCTCTCCGGGGCCTCCGGCGAGGCGTTCTGCCTCGTGCTCGTCAATATCAGCAATTTCAAGCTCATCAACGACGTCTTCGGCGTCAACTTCGGCGACGACGTATTGAAGCGGGTCGCCGACCTGCTTCGCGCGCTCGTGCCGCAGGGCGGCGTCTATGGCCGGCTCGCGGGGGATACCTTCGGCATCCTCGTGCCCGTGGCGGACTTTGACGCGGAGGCGATCGAAAGGCGTCTGTCCGGCTTTACCGTCGATGCCGGCGAGATCGAATACCATGTGCTGATCCACATGGGCGTCTATGAGGTGAAGGACGCTTCGATGGAGGTTTCGGTGATGTTCGACCGGGCGCGGATCGCGGCGGCGGGGCTGCGCAACGACTACCACACCCACATCGCCTGGTACGACGACCGGATGCGCGACAACCTGCTCTGGGAGCAGCAGATCACCGGCGACCTGAAAAACGCGCTCACCGAGCGGCAGATCGTGCCCTATCTGCAGCCGCTGGTGGACGCGTCCGGGAAGGTGGTCGGCGCGGAGGCGCTGGTCCGCTGGAACCATCCGGAATACGGCTTCCTGCCACCGGCGCGGTTCATACCGATCTTCGAGCAGAACGGCATGATCGCGGAGGTGGACCGCTACATGTGGCGCTGCGCCTGCGAACAGCTGGACCGGTGGCGGGACAACGACCTGTTCATCTCCGTCAATATCTCCCCGAAGGACTTCTACTTCATGGACGTGACCTCGGAGATCCGGGGACTGGTGAAGGAATACGGCGTCGATTCCGCCCGTCTGCGCCTGGAGATCACCGAGAGCATCATGATCTCCGACGTGGATAACAAGGTGCGCCAGCTGACCGACCTGCGCCAGGCGGGCTTTATCGTGGAGATGGACGACTTCGGCAGCGGCTATTCCTCCCTCAACATGCTCAAGAACATGCCCATCGACGTGATCAAGATCGACATGGTGTTCCTGCGCAGCTCCGAACAGGACGAGAAGTCCAGGATGATACTGCGCAACATCATTCACATGTCCACTGATTTGAACATCGTCCCGCTGACCGAGGGCGTCGAGACGGAGAAGCAGTACGACGAGCTGTCCCGAATGGGCTGCAAGCTGTTCCAGGGCTACTTCTTCGCCAGGCCCATGACCGTGAGCGACTTCGAGGCGCACTATATCGACGCGGCGTGAGTGGAGTCATTCCCCATGGCTGGCGCTGTCCCGGAATTCGCCGGGCGTCTGGCCGGTCAGCTTCTTGAAATTCCTTGAAAAATGGCCGAGGTCGCTGTAGCCGCATTGCTCGGCCACCTCGTGGATGCGCAGCCCGGAGCCCGCCAGCAGCTGGCGGGCCTTTTCAATGCGCATATGGTTCAGGAGGTCCAGGAAGCTCTGGTTCGTGTGCTTGTTGATCAGCTTGGACAGGTGCCACTGGCTGACGTACACCCGGTCGGCCACATCTCCCAGGCTCAGCCGATCGGCACAGTGGGCGCGCATGTAGTCCAGCGCCTGGCGCACGATGTAGTTGCCTGCCAGGCCCGCCGGCTCTGTCGGCTCCGGCGTCTGCGTTTTTGGCAGGGCGTCCAGCCGGGCGATCATCGTGTGGATGGCCTCGTCCAGCTCGTCCATCCTGCTGGGCTTCAACAGGTAGCGGCACACGCCCAGGTTCAGCGCGGTCTGGGCGTATTCGAAGTCCCGGAAGGCCGTGAGCACGGTGATCTGAAGGTCGGGGAATTCGCTGCGCAGCGCCGCGACCATCGTCAGCCCGTCCATGTTGGGCATGCGGATGTCCGTCATCAGTATGTGGGGCTTCACCCGACGCACCAGCTCCAGCCCCTCCCTGCCGTTGGACGCCGTGCCGCTGACCTCGCAGCCCAGCTTTTCCCAGGGCACGACCCGGGAAAGGCCCACGATAATCATGTGCTCGTCGTCCACCAGTACCACGCGATACATATTGCCTACCTCCCTGATTCGAACGGTGCAAGCGCCATCACCTGCGCCCAGCATTCCTCCGGGGCCATGTCGCCCACGGCCACCGCTGGAACGCATTCCAGCAGCCAGCGCTCCCGGGCGTTCTTGTTCATGTCGTCCTGTATCGGGCGAACCATGTCCGAAGTGCGCGCCGCCATGGCGTCGGCGGACTCGGCCAGGGCCCCGGTGATCTCCTGGGCGGCCAGGCGCTTCAGGTGGTCGGGCCGGGTCAGCCAGCTGAGCAGTGCCACCGCCGCGTCCCTGCGGGTGGGATCGTCCCACACCCGGCGGGTCAGGTAGAAGCCCATGGACACGCCGCCGATGATGGCGCGGCCCTCGCCGTCCAGCGAAGGCATGGGCATGATGACGGTGGTGTCCATGCTTGTCTCGGGCAGGGAATTGACGAACCAGCTGCCGTCGATCTGCATGGCGGCCTGCTTCTGCCGGAACAGCTCGCTGGTGACGGCCTCCGAGGTGCTCAGCGCGTTCTCCGGGAACGCGCCCAGGGTGTACAGGCGGCGGATCAGCGCCATGCCCCTGTGCCAGCTCTCCGGCACCTCGTCGAGGGTCGTTGGCCGCGCCGTGAATGCCTCCGGCGTGGAAGCCGCCAGCACCGCGCACTCGGCCAGGTAGTGGGGGATGTCAGACAGGGAGACGGCGATGGGCACGACGCCGGCCGCGTTGAAGATGGCGATGGCTACCTCCAGGTGCTCCCAGGTGTCCGGCAGCGGTGCGCCGCATTGCTCAAACAAATCGGTGTTCACGAACAGCCCCTCGAAGTAGGGGCGCAGCGGTATGGCGTAGACGTTCCCGTCCGCCTCCCGGAGGATGCCTGACTCCGGCAGCGCCAGATCGGGATAAGCCGCGTTGATTTCAGATATGGGCACCATCTTGCGCAGGATCGGCGCGGAGTCGGCGCTGCACGCGAAGAAGAACAGTATGTCCGGCTCGTTGCCCGCCGCGAAGTCGCTCAGCACGCTGGCCTTCCAGCTCTCGTCGCTGGTGCTGGAATTGTCCTCCACCAGGTTGCCGGTCTGGGCCTCGTATTCCCGCAGCAGCTCCACATAGGCCAGCGCCGAGGCGTCGGTGCCCCCGAAGGCGCTGACCGTGCGCAGGGAGACGGCCCGGGCGGGGAGGGCGAGGCAGAACAGCACAAGTATCAGTGTAAGCGTTTTTTTCATCGTTCATCCTCCTGCGGCACGTCCAGCGTGACATGGGTGTTGCCGTCGGCGTCGGAGGCCACGGCAATCCCCGCCCTGCCGCCGTAGATCAGGTGCAGGCGGGTACAGATGTTGGAAAGGCCGATGTGGCTGCCACCCAGGCTGTCGCCCCGCAGGGCGGCATCGATGCGCCTGCGGTCCTCCGGGGAGATGCCCTTGCCGCTGTTGACGACCTCCACCCGCAGGCAGGGGCCCATGCGGCGGCAGCACAGCTTAATCGCGCCGCCGCCCTCGGGGGCGATACCGTGCTCCACGGCGTTTTCGATCAGGGGCTGCAGGGTCAGCACCGGCACCGTGGCGGTGAGCGCGGCGTCGTCGACTTCCATCCGGGTGGCCAGGCGGTCGCCGTAGCTCAGGCCCACGAAGTAGAAGTAGGCCCTTGCGACCTCCAGCTCCTCCTTCAGCGTCACGATGCGCCGGTCGTTTCTGGACATGCTGGTGTTCAGCAGCACGCTCAGCGATTCCACCATCGCCGAGATGGTCTCGGAGCCCTCGATCCGCGCCTCCCAGTTGATGGATTCCAGAGCGTTGTTGATGAAGTGGGGGTTGATGCGGCTCTGCATGGCCTGTATGCGGGCGTCCCGCAGGGCGATCTGCTCCTTGTAGGTCCTGTCGATCAGCTCCTCCAGCCGCAGGCTCATGCTGGTGAAGGCCTTGCCCAGGCGGCCCAGCTCGTCGTCCCCGTGCATCGGCACGGTGACGCCCAGCTCCCCGGCCTCGATGCGCCCCGACGCCTCTGCCAGCAGCATGATGGGCCTGGAGATGCGCCGGTGGACGTACCACATGGTGACGCCCAGCACCGGCACCAGCAGGATCAGCAGCCCCGCCTGCAGCCGTCGGAAGGCGTCGATGCCGCCGTAGAGCCGCCGCCGGTCCAGCAGCAGGCCGGCGCGCATGGCGTAGTCCCGGCTGTCGCCCACCTGCGCGCAGGCGTACATCCCCACGGACACCGGCGCGATCCGCTCCGGCTCAACCGCGTCCCAGTCCACCGCCTCGTCCATGCCCGAAGCGCCCGAGAGGTTCACGGCGTCCATGTCGTCCAGCCGCACGTCCAGCCGGGCGTCCCAGCGCCGGGCGAGATCCAGCAGGGGCCCAAGCAGCTTCTCCCGGTCCAGCCCCAGCACCAGCATGCCGTATGGCTCCATGCGCAGATCCGTCAGGTTGCGCGCCAGGTACAGGGTGTCGCTGATCTCAACAAACCGGCACTGTGTGTCCAGGGTCGCGCCCAGGCAGAGCACCTCGTCGTGGGCCTCGGCCTGGTAGCGGCTGGCGGCGTCGGTGCCGGAGCGGTTCACCAGCAGCAGCTGGGGCGCGTCCAGCGTAAACACCGCCGCGAAGGTGACCGCCGGCTCCCGGCTGTATTTCCGCTCCACATAGCCCCGGGCGGCGCGAAGAAAATCGCCGTCGGTGATGGTCCCGGCGTTGCGCTGGGCGATGGCGCTGTCCAGCTCGCCGTCGTAGGTGGCGGCGCGGGCCAGCGTGATCACCCGGCTCAGGTTCTGGTCCGTCAGGAGGCGGGAGAATTCCATGTCGCTCAGCAGTGCCGCCTCCGTCTTGGCCTGCTCGTCCCGGATCATCTTGCCGCCCATGTAGAAGCCCAGCGTCAGGGCCGGCAGCAGGTAGCAGATCAGCATGATCAGCGTCAGCTGGGCGCTGATGGACTTGAGTATGCGCATGGCGGTTCACCTCCGGGGAAGGAATTGGCAAATACTGATTTATCGAGCTGTGCTCGATGAATCAGTATTTGCCTGTTAGAACAGCATCTTCCGCCGCTCACTTCAAACCAAGAAAACCGGCCGTCTTGCTCACCAGCGCCTCCGCGCGCGCCACCGTCTCGTCCTCGGCGAAGATGCGCACCCGGGGCTCGGTGCCGCTGAAGCGGATGATGACCCACGCGCCGTCAAAATACACTTTGCAGCCGTCCTCGTAGCTGACGCGCTGAATTGGCCGGTCGAAGTCGGGCAGCTCGTGATTTTCGAACACCCGCTTCTGAACCTCCGCCTTGTTCTCCGGGGTCAGCGGCCAGTCGTGCTCGGCCACGTGCAGCTCGCCGAACTCGTCGAAGATGTCCTGTACCAGCCGGGAGAGGGGCTTGCCGGCGACGGACAGCATCTCCACCAGCAGCGACGCGGCGTATAGGCCGTCCTTGCCGAAGATGTGGCCCCGGACGGTGAGGCCGCCGGAGGACTCACCGCCGATCAGGGCGTCGTAGCGCTGCATCCCGGCGGAGATGTGCTTGAAGCCCACGGGCACCTCGACGCACTGCTCCCCGAATTTCGCTGCCACCCGGTCCAGCAGGTGGGTGGTGGCCACGTTGCGCACCGCCGCGCCCTTCCAGCCCTTGTATCTGAGCAGGTAGTAGTACAGCAGCACGATGATCTCGTTGGCGCTGACGTAGCGCCCCTGCTCGTCGATCACGCCCAGCCGGTCCGCGTCGCCGTCGGTGGCGATGCCGATGTCGGCGTGGTGCTCCTGCACCTGGCGCTGCAGATCCGCCAGCGTGTCCACCGTGGGGGCGGGCAGGCGGCGGCCGAAGAAGGCGTCGTGGGTGTCGTGGATCACGTCGATGTCGCAGCGGCTTGAGTACAGTATCGTCAGAAGGCCCGTCAGGCTCACGCCGTACATCGGGTCCAGCACGATCCGCGGCCTGCGCCTGCGGATGGCGGCGGTGTCGATCTTCTCCAGTATGGAATCCAGGTAGGCGTCCCGGGGATCGACGTAGACGATCCTGCCCTCCGCAAGGCCCTGCTCGAAGCATATGGTTTGGATATCCGCCCCGGTCATCCCGTTGGCCTCGGCCTGGATCTCGTCGGTGACCGCCTGCAGCGCGTCCCGGCCGCCCCGGGTGAACAGCTTGATGCCGTTCCAGATGGCGGGGTTGTGGCTGGCGGTGATGGCCGCGCCGTAGGGCAGGTTCCAGGATTTCACCGTGTACATGATCTGTGGCGTGGGCGCGGAGAGGTTCACGAAGTCCACCTTGACCCCCTCCGCCGCGATGGCCTCGGAAAACCAGATGGCCGCCTCCCGCGAAAGGAAGCGCCGGTCGTAGCCGATGCAGATTTCCTTCTCGGAGTCGCTCTCCCTCTGTATCCTGCGCCCCAGCGCCGCAGCGACGCGCTGGATGTTCAGCTTTGTGAATCCATCGCCAATGATCGCCCGCCAGCCGCCTGTGCCGAATTGAATCATAGTATTTGCCTCCCTGTTATGTTGGTAAATTCTGATTTGTCGCGCTGCGATAAATCAGAATTTGTTCATCCCATAACTACCCTGACCTCATGCACACCCTCTCCGAACACGGGTATCCATTTCGCTGCCCTTCCGTCCACCTCGGTGGCTTTCACGCCCTTTTCCACGTGCCCCGGATTCTCCACGCGGATTTTGTATTCCGCGCCGCGCCAGCGGCGGGTGAGCTCGAAGCCGTCCCATTCGGCGGGGATGCAGGGGTCGACGGTCAGCCGGTCGAATTCCGGGCGCACGCCCAGCATGTACCGCGTGGCGGCGAAGTAGGCCCAGCCTGCCGAGCCGGTCATGAACGGGTGCCGCGCCCTGCCGTGGGCGGCGTGGTCCCAGCCCATGATGAACTGGCAGTAGGTGTATGGCTCGGCCTGGCGGATTTCCATGATGTCGTTCTGGTTCTCCGGCAGCAGCGCGTCGTAAAACTTCATCGCCCGATTGCCCCGGCCCAGCCGGCACTCGGCCACCCAGGCCCAGGGGTTGGGGTGGCTGAACACCGCGCCGTTCTCCTTGATGCCGGGGTAGACCCTCGTGACGAAGCCGACGCCGTCGTCCCGGACGGTGAAGGCGGGGGCGTTCAGCATCAGCCCGTAGGGGGTGTACAGCCACGCCTCCACCGCGTCCATCGCCGAAAGGCCTTGCTCGCGGGTCGCCGCGCCGCTGGCCACGGCCCAGGCGTTGCTTTCCAGGTGGACCTTGCCTTGCGCGCATTCACGGCTGCCGATGGCGCGGCCGTCCGCGGTGAAGCCCCGCAGAAACCAGTCGCCGTCCCAGAGCACCCTTTGGCCGATCTGCTTCATGGCCGCCAGCTTCGGGGCGTACCGTTCAATATCCTCCGCCCTGCCCGTCGCCCGCGCCGCGTCAAGAAAGTGCTCCGTGGCCCAGATCAGCAGGAAGTGGACCATAGCGCTCTCCCCGCCGCCCAAATTGAGGCAGTCGTTCCAGTCGGCCCGAAGCCCCTTGGTGACGCCGTGGGCCCCTACCTGGCCGTAGGAGAAGTCCAGTATGCGCCTCATGTGGTTCCACACGGAAGCCTCGCCGCCGTCGGCATAAGGAACGACGGTGTCAAGGAAGCCCGTGTCGCCCGTCTCCCGCGCGTATTCCACGATGGCGGGGATCAGCCACAGCGCGTCGTCGGCGCAGGCGTCCTTCAGGCCGTGGACGCGCTTCGCGCCTTCGGCAGTGGGGATGACAGTGGGGGACCACTCCTTCGCCTCGTCCTTCCCCTCGAACCACGCCGGGTCGAACAGGTGCAGCCCGTAGCCGGTGGCGGTGACGCCGTTCAGCAGCTGGAGGATGCGCAGCTTGCAGCCCTGCGGCTCGGCGTGGGGGATGCACATGGCGTCCTGGGCGGTGTCCCGGAAGCCTAGCCCCGTGCGCCCGCCCACCTCGATGAACGATGAGAAGCGGGAGAACAGCACGTTGATCTCGCTCTGGTACAGGTTCCAGATGTTCAGGCTGCGGTTCATGTTCCCATGGGGCGTTTGCACGGTGAGCGCGCCCAGCTTTTCATCCCAGTACCGGCACAGTTCCGCGAAGGCTTTGTCCGTCCCCTCTAAGTCGTACCGCCTGCGGACTTGCTCCGCGGCATTGCCCCGGCCCGTGCCCAGGTAGAACAGCAGACGGGCCTCCTCGCCGGGCTTCAAAACCAGCTTCTTTTGCAGGGCCCCGACGGGGTTGCCGCCGTCCTCGTGGCTGCCGGTCAGCGCGCCCTTCTCCACGCCGACGGGGTTGCGCTCGGTGCGGTAGGGGCCGATGAAAGCATCCCGGGTGCCTTCGTATCCGTCCGGGGTGAAGCTGGCGGCAAAGAATTGAAAGCTGTCCGGCTCGTAGTGCAGCTCGCAGATCGCGGCGTCGTTTTCCATGAACGACCCCGCGCAATACAGGCTCATCTGGAAGTTCTGGTTGTCGATGTCGATGTTGTGGAAGGAGAACTCCACATAGCCGGTGACGCTGATGTGCCGCTCCCGGTCAGAGTTGTTTTTCAACCGCACGTCGAAGATCTCCACCGGGTCGGTGTTGCTGGCCTCCCGCGGGATGAACAGCGTCTGGCTGGCGGCGATGCCCTGGTTTTCGCATTCGTAGACGGAATAGCTCAGCCCGTGGCGGCAGGTATACCTTGCCCCGTCCAGCGGGATGCCTGTGGGCTGCCAGCTCACCGACCAGTATTTGCCGGTTTCGTCGTCCCGGAGGTAGACGTAATGGCCGGGGAAGTCCATCGGCACGCCGTTAGGGCGGAAGCGGGTGATGCGGTGGTACTGGGGGGAATCCAGCCAGCAGTAGCCCCCGGCGTTGTGGGAGACCACCGCGCCCATGCGCTGGGTGCCCAGGTAGTTGGTCATCGAAAAGGGCACGTCCACCCGGTCGATCACATATTCCCTGGCCGCGTCGTCAAAATAGCCGTATCTCATAGGAAGCGTCCTCCACCTCTTCTATTTTACACTACATTCATTTTACCATCAAGGGCGAAATTAGAAAATGGATGGGATTGGCGTTTTTTGGATGGGGTTGGCGGAAAATACTGATTTATCGAGCTGTGCTCGACAAATCAGTATTTACCTTTGAAATGCGTCAGGGGCGCCGTATCGGCGCCCCTTCGGTTGGAAATGTCGTTTTACCCCAGATACGCGGCCAGCTGCGCGTTGGCGGCGTCCAGGTAGGTCTGCATGCCGGCGGCGTCCAGCGCGGCCAGGAAGTCGGGCAGGGTGGTCTCGGGGTCCAGCGCGCCGGCGTCCAGGGCCAGGGCGTACTGGGCGGCGACGGTGCCCAGGGCGGCCATCTCGTTGGCTACGTCCGCGTTGTCGAACACGTAGCCCAGGGCGGGGATGGCCTTGGCCCCGGCGTAGTATGCCTTGAAGCTCTCGCGGAAGCCCGCGCCTTCAGCGGCGGTGTCGGGCAGTATGGTCACGTTGCCCATGCCGTTGGTCCAGGGGCTGTAGTTGGCGCGCTCCTCGGTGAACTCCACCAGGCCGTCGTCGTTCAGGTTGTAGTGGATGCCCTCCACGCCGTAGTTCAGCAGGGTCATCAGGGTCGGGTCGCTGTTCAGCAGGGCCAGGAACTTGAAGCTCTCGACCGGGTGCTCGCTGGCGGTGGAGATGGCGACCATCGCGCCCTGGGAGGCGGTGGTGTCCACATAGGGGTCGGTGCAGGGCACGAAGGCGACCTCGATGCCGCGGTCCAGCACGTCGGCGGAATACTCATAGCCGAAGGCGTAGCTCTGGGTGCCGATCAGGTATTCGCCGGTCTTCTGGGTGTTGGTGCGGGTGTCGTTGCTGGTCTCGGCCACGGCCAGGGAGGGGTCCACATAGCCGGCCTCGTAGTACTCGTGCATCTGGTCCACAAAGGCCCGGTATTCGTCGGTGGCGAACTTGTTCAGGATCACGTTGCCCTCGGGGCCTTCAGCGGACACGTCGTCCTGGTTCAGGTACAGGCTCAGCAGGTTGGTGCTGCCGGAGTCGCCGGCCACGATGATGGAGCCGGTGACCATGCGCTCCAGCACCATGGGCTCCACCAGGAAGGGATAGAAGGCATCGCCCTTCAGTTCCTTGGCCTTTTGGAACAGCTCGCCGAAGTCGTAGAAGGTCATGGCCTCGAAGTCCTCCAGGGTGTAGCCCAGCTCGTTCAGCAGGGTCACGTTCACGTCCCAGGTGTTCTGGGTGGCGGTGTCCTTGAAGCCGTTCACGGCGTAGATGCCCATGCCCTCGGCCCCCTCGATGGTGGCGGCCTGCATCAGGCTCTCGGGGATGGCGGCGACCAGGTCCGCGCCGTACTCGGCGATCAGGTCGTCCAGCTTCACGAAGTAGCCGTTCTTGGCGTAGGTGTTGTACTCGTCGGCGCTCCAGGAGCAGGTGAATACCATGTCGATGCCGGTGTTGCCGGACAGCAGGGCGTTGTTGGCCTTGTCGTCGAAGTCGCCCCAGGTGCCCCAGACGACCTCCAGCTGCGCGCCGACCTTGTCGGCGATGTATTCGTTGACGGCCTCCAGCACCGCGGAGTCGTCGGTCACGTTGCTGCCGTGGAACATGATGGTGATGGTGGGCAGCTCCTCCGCCAGCGCGAAGCTCGCGGCGGTGAGCAGCAGGGCGAGGGCCAAGACGATGCTAAGAACTTTCTTCATGGGAATATCCTCCTTATATATGCAGGCGGCGTGCCGCCGTGCGATTCACAAATTATCCCTTCACCGATCCCACCGTCAGGCCAGCGACGACGTACCGCTGGAAGAAGGGGTAGGCGCAGGCGATGGGGACCACGATGAATACCACCAGGGCCATCTTCAGGGACTGGCTGGGCAGGTTGCGGGCGGCCTGGGCGGCGTCTGCGCCCAGCATGGCGCTGTTCTTGGCCAGGAAGTCGGCGTTGCGCTGCATCCGCATCAGCAGATATTGCAGCGGGATCACGTCCATGTTCTTGGTGATGTACAGAAGCGACAGGAACCACTCGTTCCAGAAGGCCAGCGCGTTCAGCAGCGCGATGGTGGCGATGCCGGGCTTGACCACCGGCAGCACGATCTGCAAAAGCGTGCGGTATTCGCCCGCGCCGTCGATGGTGGAGGCCTCGATCAGCTCCCGGGGCACCGTGGTCTGGAAAAAGGTGCGCATCACGATGACGTTGAACGGGGAAAACAGCAGCGGCACGATCAGCGCGGCGTAGTTGTCCGAGAGGCCCAGCAGCGTCTTGCACACCACGAAGGTGGGCACCAGGCCGCCGCCGAAGATCATCGTGAAGAAGCTCATGAAGTTGAAGAAGCCCCGGTATCTGAAATCCTTGCGGTACAGCGGATAGCTGTACAGCACGCAGATGGCCACAGACAGGACCGTGCCGATTACCGTGATCAGGAAGGAGTTGAAGTAGCTGCGCCACAGCGCGTCGCCCAGCCGGAACACGTAGCCGTAGGCCTGGGTGGACCAGCTCAGCGGCATGAAGGAATAGCCGATCTGCCGGATGCTGTCCTCGGAGGTGAAGGAGATGATGATGACGAACAGGAAGGGCACGATGCACATCAGCGCGAACAGCCCCAGCACGATGTGGAAAAGCGCCTGCGCGCCGGGACCGAAGGCGTTCAGCGCGACCTGGTTCCTTTGCGGTTTATTCATAACCTTACCCCCTTTCTCATTAAAACAGACTGCTTTCCGCGTCGATTTTTCGCACGACGCCGTTGGTGATCACGATACAGATGCAGCCCACCACGCTTTGCAGCAGTCCCGCCGCCGCGCTCATGCCCAGGTTGTGGGTGTTGGCGTAGGTGTTGTAGACGTAGGTGTCGATGACCTGGGTGACCGGGTACAGGGGCCCGGAGTTCTGGGGCACGTTGTAGAACAGGCCGAAGTCGGCGTTGAAGATCTTGCCCACCGACATGATCAGCAGTATCACGATCATGGGCCGAATGCCCGGCAGGGTCACGTGCCAGACCTGCTGCCACTTGGTGGCCCCGTCCACGGCGGCGGCCTCGTAGAGCGTGGTGTCGATGCCGGTGATGGCCGCCAGGTACAGCACGCTGGAGTAGCCCACGTTCTTCCACAGGTTCGAGATGGTCAGGATCAGCGGCCACCAGGTGGTGGTCATGTAGAACTGGGTGGGCTTCAGTCCCAGGGATTTCTGGATCGAGGGGATCATGCCGCTGGTGGGGTCCAGGAAGGCCAGCACGAAGTAGCTCGCCACCACCCAGGAAAGGAAGTAGGGGAAGAACATCATCGTCTGGTAGGCCTTGGCGGCGAAGCGGTTTTTGAGCTCACTCATCATCACCGCCAGCGTCACCGCCAGCACCAGCACCAGCACGATCCAAACCCCGTTGTAGAGCAGCGTGTTACGAATCATCGTGACGGTGGCAGGGCTCTTCAGGAACTCGAAGTTTTTCAGGCCCACCCATTTCGACTTGATCAGGTTGTTCCAGAAGGTGTTGGGCTTCTGGGCCTTGTAGTCCTTGAAGGCGATCACCACGCCCAGCATCGGCAGGTACCGTATCAGCAAAAGCCAGATCGCGCCGGGAAGGACCATCGTCAGCAGCCAGAAATCCTTCCAGCTCCACCTGCGCATCGGTCTGACCTTCATGCGTATCGCCTCTCTTTCCCGGTTGCTAATGGGATTATAACAATTTGATCGAGAAAAAGCAGTGGCTCCGCTTGGCTTATTTTGTCTTTGCTTGGCGTGTTTGAAAAACAGGCGGCAACGATCATTGACAATTTGGCGCGGGGGCTTTATCATGCAGGGGAGGGGTTACGCCTGTGACAAAGGCCGTAGCGGCATTCCTATTGAGGAGGTATCCCAAATGATCGCGCGAAAAATACGCCCCGGGGAATACAAGCGCTGCCAGCAGCTCTGCGCCCTGGCCTTTGAATATGAGATGAAGGACGCGGCGCTCACGCCGGAGGCGCTGCTTAAAAAGGTGCGGGACAACCCCCGCTCCATGCAGGATCTGCACTGGGACAGCCAGTATGCCGCCTTTGGCGACGATGATGAAACCATGCTGGCGACGATGACCGTCGTTCCCTGGACGGCAAACTTCGATGGCCATCGGGTGTCCATGGGCGGCATCGGCGGGGTGGCCTCGCTGCCCCATTACCGCCGGGGCGGCGCGATCCGGGCCTGCTTCGGCGCGGCGCTGCGGGACATGGCCGACAATGGCACGTTGCTGTCGTACCTCTATCCCTTCTCCACGGCCTTCTACAGGAAGTTCGGCTATGAGCTGGGCTGCGACTGGGTGAAATGCCGCTTGAAGCTGTCCGGCATGCCCGCGCAGGAGGTGCCCGGACACTGGCAGCTTTCGGAGCCGAACCGCCCGCTGACGGACGACATCCGCGCCGTCGACAGGATAAGGGAATTCCGCTACAACTGCATGGTCGTCAATGGGGGTACAGAATATATTTATCTACAGGACGACCCCTTTGTGACGAAAAAGTATACCTATGTCTATTATGATGAAGAAAACCGTCCCCGCGCACACATGACCGCCGTGCCTGGGAACGGGGAACTGGACTGCCCACGGTTCGTGTTCAACGACCGGGAGGGCTTTCTGGGATTGCTGGCGCTGCTGAAGCGGCTGTCCGCCGATCACAGCCATGCCACGCTCTGCCTGCCGACGGATGTGGATTTGAGGGGGATACTGCCTGAGTGGAGCTTCGGAAATGTGGAGCGCATCCTCCAGCAGAGGGGCATGGTGCGGGCCGTGAGCGTGGAAGGGCTGCTGAAGCTGGCGCATATGCGGGGCGCGGGCAGCCTGCGCATGGTTGTGAAGGATATGCAGATCGATGAGAACAACGGCTGCTTTGAGGTGGATTTCGCGCCGGGGTGGGAAAACCAGGTTCGCCGCGCAGACGCCGCGCCGGACATCGAGTTGACCATACAGGATTTCAGTCGGCTCATCGTGGGCTGCTGCGACCTCGACCCGGAATGGCTGCCGGACGTGAAGCTGCACTGTCCCGTCGAACAAGCCGCGCAGGTGTTCTACAGGAAGCCGACGTTTATCAGCACTTTCTTCTGACAGGGGGGAAAGAATATGAAATGCATCATCAACGGGAAGATCATAAGGAGGGACGGCCTGCTCGAGGGGAAGGCCGTGCTGTTTGACGAAAAAATCCTCGGCTTCTGTGACGCGCCGCCAGAGGGGGCGGAGGTCATTGACGCCGGGGGCGGGTATGTGTCGCCGGGGCTCATCGACGTGCACTGCCACGGCTTCATGGGCTGGGACGCCTCCCACGGGGATTTGGACGAGCTGCGCCGGATGTCCCGCCGGGCGGCCCGGTTCGGCGTGACCGCCTGGCTGCCCACCACGATGACGCTGGACTGGCCGGCGCTGGAAAAGTGCTTCTCGGCCATCCGTGAAGCGCAAGGAGAAAGCCTGTCTGCCGAATGGAACGGCGCCCAGGTGCTGGGCTGTCACGCTGAGGGGCCCTTCATCAATCCGAAAAAAAAGGGCGCCCAGGCGGAGGCTTGCATCCAGCGCCCGGACGCCGGGAAGCTGCGCCCCTGGGCGGACGTGATTCGCCTGATAACCCTGGCCCCGGAGATGGACGGCGCGGGGGACTGCATTCGCCAGGCCGTGGACATGGGCATCACCGTGTCCATGGGCCACACCGACGCCAGCTATGAACAGGCGCTGGTGGGCATAGACGCGGGCGTCACCCACGCCACCCACACCTTCAACGCCATGCCGCCGCTGAACCACCGCCA
The DNA here is from genome assembly GCA_045658005.1 of Clostridia bacterium. GTDB lineage: Bacteria > Bacillota > Clostridia > Christensenellales > Aristaeellaceae > UBA2862. Next base: position 27,833 of record JAZOUD010000122.1, read on the forward strand.
GCCGGGGCTGGTTGGCGCGGCGCTCACGGACGAGCGGGTGTTCTGCGAGCTGATCTGCGACACCTTCCACGTTCACCCGGCGCTGTTCACGATGATGGCGAAGGTCGCGGGGGACCGGCTGGTGCTGATCACCGATTCCATCCCCGTGGCGGGCCTGCCCGACGGTCCCCACGACCAGCTGGGGGCGACGGTGGTGGTGGACGGCATGAAGCTGCGCTTCCCCGACGGCACCATCGCCGGCAGCGCCCTGACCCTGGACGCCGCCGTGCGCAACTTCGCGAAGCATGCCGGCCTGCCGCTGTGGCGTGCTGCGAACCTGGCTTCGCTGAACCCGGCCCGCAGCATCGGCTTGGATGACCGTAAAGGTGCGCTGGAGACCGGCAGGGACGCGGACATCGTCATCACCGACGGGGCTTTCAATGTGCGTCAGACCTATGTGCGGGGCGCGCGGGTCTACGCCGGGGCAGGCGCATGAGCAGTGCGATGATCCAGTTCAGCCCCAGTATGATCAGGAAGGCCGCCGCGGCGGATTGCGGGCCGTGCTTCGCGAAGCCGTACCAGTCGTTGTCCCTGACGCCGTTGACCAGCAGGTTCCCTACATAGAACAGGCTGTAGGCCAGCATCGGGATCAACGTGAGCAGGCTGTCCCGGAGCGAGAACGTGCCCTCCCGGTCGACGATCAGGAAATTCACCATCGAGAGGATCGGCAGGATCAGGTGGAACCAGAGGTTGGCCCCGACATACATCGAATCATAGCCGTAGGCCGGGCCGAGGAGCAGCAGCACCACGAAGAAGGTGAGGGCGACGGACACCGCCGCAACGTATTTCCATCGGTCGACCTTCGCCCCGCACAGGCAGGCGAGGCAGACGCCCCCCTGCAGCAGGTTGGAGAGCACGGTAAAATACCGCAGGCTCTGCAGACCCTCCACGCTGAACGCGCCGTGCCGCCCCGACCCGAAGGCCGACGACAGCCAGATCCACAGCGCGAGGCCGCCGATGAGCAGGTCAAGGCATTTGGATACTGCTTTTCGCATGGATGAACACTTCCTATGTCGATGCGCTCTGTGCCGCCCCGGGATGATCCCGTTCATCCCGGGGCGGCCTTTGCGCGGTTGATGGGGGCTGGATTGTTGCGCGAGGCAAATACTGATTTGTCGGGGAGAGGGATTAGGGATTAGGGATTAGAAATAATGGCTGGCGCATGGTATAAATAAACACCATCCCTTAAATCATAAATAATCCTCTGTTCTGTCGCGGGAACGGTCGCTCTATTCCTCGTGATACCTCGGTGCGCGGCTTCTCCTAATCCCTAATCCCTATTTCCTAATCCCTGCGCGTCAGCGCGACAAATCAGTATTTGCCGGCGATCTCCCGGTAGACCCTCAGCGCGGACGGGAATGGCAGTGCGGCCAGTTGTTCCCGGTCGACGGGGGCATACCCTTCGGGGACGGCGTCGCACTCGGCCTGCCAGCCCCGCATGTGCCAGACGAGGTGGGTGAACACGTGCTTGGCGTCGGGCAGGGGGCGGATCAGCCGGACGCCCGAGAAGCCCAGGCCCTCCAGCGCGGCGACCAGGTCTGCCCGGTCGTCAAAGTGCCCTTCGACGGCGACGAATTCATACAGTCCGCCCAGCAGTCCCTTCGGGCGGCGGCGCACCAGCAGCTTTCCGCTTTCCTCCATCAGCAGGATCGTCCAGTCCTGCTGTTTTTTGACGGTCGGGGGAGGCTTGCGGGGGTATTCCAGCGCCGCGTCTTCGGCGAAGGCGCGGCAGTGGCCCGCCACGGGACAGGCGTCGCACTTCGGTGACTTCGGGGTGCATATCGCGGCCCCCAGGTCCATCAGCGCCTGGTTGTAGTCGCCGGGCCGCGCCCGGTCCATCAGGGCCGTCGCGGGGGAGAGGAGGTCGAAGGGGGTCCTGACGACGTCCTCCCAGGCCAGCACCCGGGCAAGCGCCCGGGCCTGGTTGCCATCCAGCGCGGGCACGGGCTCGCCATAGGCGATGGAGGCGATGGCGTTGGCGGCGTAGGGGCCGATGCCCGGCAGCTTCCGCAGGCCCTCCGCGCTGTCGGGAAACGCGCCGCTCAGCTCGCCGGCCACGATCCGCGCCGCCGCGTGCAGGTTCCGCGCCCGGGAATAGTAGCCCAGACCCTCCCACAGCTTCAGGACCGCCTGCTCGTCGGCGGCGGCCAGCGCCATGACATCGGGGAAGGCGGCCAGGAAGCGGGCGTAATACCCCTTCACCGTCTCCACCTGGGTCTGCTGCAGCATGACCTCCGACAGCCAGATGCGGTAGGGCGCGCGCTCCCCCCGCCAGGGCAGATCGCGGGCACAGCGATCGTACCAGGCGAGCAGGTCGGTGGAGAAGAACATAATGGATGCTCCTTTCAGAGGGATGTGCAAATACTGATTTGTCGCGCTGCGACAAATCAGTATTTATCGCTCCACGCTTCCGCTTCCCCGCAAAAATGCAGGAGCGCCGAAGGGCGCTCCTGCCGGGGTATGCGTGGAACTATTCCGCCGCGATGGTGGCGACGTCGGCGCCCATTACCGATTGCAGGTCGGCCCAGACCTGGCGCATCCTTGCGGCGTCGGCGTAGGCCATGCCCTCGGGGGCGTCCTCCAGCCACTGGCCTACGGCCAGCGCCTGGTAGTTGTACTTGCCGTCCTCGGTCTCGCTGCGCCACACGTAGGTGGGCACGTAGAGCGGGTTGGTGATGGCGAACCTGCCGTGCTCCGTCTCCTCGATGGTGAACTGGAACACGATGCCGTTGTCGTTCTTGCCGTACTGGTCGGAAAGCAGGTTGCCCGTAGCGCCCAGGCACAGCGTGCGGCGCACGTTGCCCTCCGCGTCCTTCGTCTCCAGCCAGGTGGCGGGCTGCACCACGTGGGGGTTGTAGCCGATGATCACGTCCACGCCCCACTCGGCCAGCTTCTGGGCGATCTTCTTTTCGGTGTCGGTGGGGGTCGGGTTGAACATCTCGCCCCAGCTGCAATAGCAGACGACCACGTCGGCGCCGGCCTCGCGGGCGCTGTCGATGTCCTTCTTGGCGTTGGACTTGGAGATCAGGTTCACGCCGTATTCCAGCGCGGCGGGGTCCGCGGTCTGCTCGTTGCCGTTCAGCGATTCGGTGTAGGCCAGGAAGGCCACGTTGATGCCGCCGATCTCGCGAATCAGCGGGGTAGCGCGCTCCTCGGCGGAGGACGCCGCGCCGACGTAGTCCATTGACTCCTCCTGGCAGTTCTGGATCGTGGCCTGCAGATCGTTGAAGCCGCCGTCCAGCGCGTGGTCGTTGGCCAGCATCAGCATGTCCACGCCGCATTCCTTCAGCGTGCCGATCAGCGCCGGGGGCGTGATCATCTTGTTGCTGCCGGAATATTCGGTGGTGCCGCCCAGCGAGCCCTCCACGTCGGCCACGGTGTAATCCGCGTTGCCGATGACCGAGGAGATGTTCGTGAACATGTTGCTGAAATCAAAGGTGTTCCCGTTTACCGCCGCGCGCAGCAGGTTCTGCTGCATGGCGATCTCGCCCAGCGAGCGGATCGTGGCCGAGCGCAGCTCGGGCTCGGGGGTCGGTGTGGGCTCCGGCTCGGGGGTCGGTGTGGGCGCCTTGGTGACCTCCGCCTCCGGCGCTTCCTCCTCCGCCTCGGGCGGCAGCACATTTGTGGCGGCGACGTCGTTGTTTCCGAACGGGTGGACCACGACCAGCACCACCGCGGCGATAATCAGCATCACCAGCACCGCCAGCACGACCAGGCCCAGCGGCGTTATACGATAATTGCCTACCCTGAGGCCCTTGACAGGCTTGTTGGACATATGGCTTACCTCCGTGAAAAAACAGATATTACGAGCTGGTTCCAATTGTTACACGCTCTATTATAGCATATCGGCGGGAATCAGGCAATGGGGTAAATTGAATTTATGGCATATTTTTTGCGATATTATTTCGATGTATGAAATTCTGAGGTTTAAGATAATGACAAAATTTCATTTTTTTATTTCAAGATGATTGACAGATTGGTATATATGATGTATGCTTGTAATGGCATTGAATAGATAAAGGGGCTTGTATGCCCCGACAGCTGTTTCAAAAGGCATGGATACCGGTATATTAAGGTGGTAGAAATTATGGCTACGCATTCCATCGGAAAGCTGAAATTCAATCTGTCCGGCCAGGGGCTCGCCTACCGTTGGGGAGAGGGCGGAAAGACCCATCGCCTCTTCCAGGGCAGGCGGACGTCCGGCACGGAGGACGACAATTCATATGAAGAACAGCCTGAGGGCGACGCCCTTCAGGACCGTTATGATGCCGACGACGACAGGTACTCGGACGACGTCTATGACGATGACGATCGATATGACGACGATCGCGACGACGACCGCTATGCGGACGACGACGGCTACGACGACGACGGCTACGACGATGACGGCTATGACGACGACGGCTACGACGACGACGACCGTTACGACGATGACGACCGATACGACGACGACGACCGTTACGACGACGATTACGATGACCGTTATCAGGACGAGGACGCCGACGAGGCCTACGACGATTCGGAGGAATACGACGACGCGCCCCGCGGCCGCCTCGGCCAGTTCGTCGAGGAACACGACTGGGTGACCTATGCGCTGCTGTTCCTGCTGCCGCCGGTGGGCATCTACCTGCTGTGGCGCAGGCGGCGCTTTGACGAGCCGGTCCGCTGGGCGATCACCATCGCGTCGGCCATCTGGTTCGTGGTGGCGCTGATCCTGCTGCTGCGCGGCCTGCTGGGCGGCGCGGGCGACAGGCAGACCCAGCCCCAGATGACCCTCGCGCCCGTCTCCATCCAGGAAACCCTCGCCCCTGAGGCCACCGCCGGCGGCGTCGAGGTCATCGACCTGTCAGGCGGCGCGACCGACGGGGATACCTCCACGGACGGTTCGTCGGGTTCGGACGCCTCCACCGGCGATACCTCCACGGACGGCGCCTCCGATACCGGCCTGGATGCCGCCGACGTGTCGCCCTCTCCGACGCCCCTGAGCGGCTCCGGCAACGGCGCGACCGGCGAGAACGCCGAGTATGTGTGGAGCCCGGCCTCCGGCCTGTATTACCACTCCAACGAGACCTGCCCCAGCATCGAACAGGGCGTGCAGGTGTGGCGCGTGACCCGCGAGATCGCGGAAAACAGCCGCCACCAGTCGCCCTGCCCGGACTGCATCGGCGGCGGCAGCACCACCACCTACTATGGCACGCTGGGCGGCAAGTACTACCATATCGACGAGAAGTGCAGCAACATGAAGAACCCGCTGGTCTACACCAAGCAGGCCGCGGAGAACGAAGGCAAGCAGGCCTGCCCGGTCTGCATACTGAAGACCAAGGATTCCCTGGACGAGGACGAGAACATCACCGCGGTGCTGATCAACCAGGAATCCGAGGACAAGAGCGGCCTGAGCGTGTACGCCACCAAGGAGGGCACCTACTACCACGTGCAGAAGGACTGCTCGAACATGAAGAACGCCACGAAGCTGTCGCTGCGTGACGCGCTGCTGGCGGGCAAGGCCGCGTGCCCCACCTGCTGCGCCTCCGCTGGCACGGTGGTCTACTGTACCGCCGGCGGCAAGTCCTACCATACCGACAAGAACTGCCAGGGCATGACCGGCGCAAAGAAGGTTTCGTTGGCCGAGGCCATGGTGCTGGGCAAGACAAAATGCGACGTCTGCGTCAAGGGCAGCCTGGGCGACGAGGCTGCCGCCGAGGCCGAGAGCGCCAGCAAGGAAAAGACGAAGACCGTTTCGCTGACCGGAAATACCACCGGCGACGGCGTGAAGGTGTACGCCACCCAGAACGGCACCTATTACCACACCAAGAACACCTGCAGCGGCATGAAGGACGCCCAGCTGTATACGCTGAAATCCATGCTGCTGGCGGGGAAGAAGGCCTGCCCGGTGTGCGCCTCCAGCGCCAACACCCAGGTCTACGCGGTCAAGGGTGGCAAGTACTACCACTCCTACGCCACCTGCTCGGGCATGAAGAACGCCACGGCGGGCACGCTGGCCGACGCGCTGGCGGCGGGCTTCAAGCGCTGCCCGGACTGCTGGGGCACCACGACCAGCGACGGCAGGACCACCACGACCACCACCAAGGACGGTACCACCACCACGACCACCACCAAGAACGGTACCACCACCACGACGACCACCACCAAGGACGGCGTTACGACGAAGTCCACCACGAAGAACGGCACCACGACCTCGACGACCTCGGGCGGCAGCACCCGGGCGTCCGCCGCGGCATCGAAGGCCACCGCGGGCAACACCTACGTCTATGCCACCCGCCAGGGCAGCTACTATCACCTGAACAGCAGCTGCGGCGGCATGACCGGGGCCAGTCGCATCACGCTGAAGACCGCCATCAAGGCCGGCAAGAAGGCCTGCCCGACCTGCGCCGCGGCGGCCAAGCGCACGGTGTATTCCACCAAGAACGGCGACCACTACCACGCGGCCAGCGTCTGTGCGCCCTCGGGCATGAAAAACGGCACGAAGCGCACCCTGGCCCAGGCGCTGATGCTGGGCCAGACCGCCTGCCCCTACTGCCTGAGCAGCAGGAAGGCGGCGGAGTCCGCCAGCGAGGCCGCCAAGACCTACAACGAACAGCTGAAGAAGGCGGCGGCTGCGGCGGAGGCGGCTGCGGCGAAGGCCGCAAAGACCAAGTCCACCGCGGACAAGGTGGCGGCGGCGAAGGCGGCGGCAGCCAAGGCGGCGGCCCAGGCCGCGGCGTCCACGGCCACCCGGAAAGCGACCTATAAGTCCGGCAGGTCCGGCGTGCGGGTGTACGCCACCGTCAACGGCAAGTACTACCACACCCGCTCCAGCTGCTCCAATATCTCCGGCGCGCCCAGCAGGGTCACGCTGGAGACGGCGCTGAACTACGGCAAGAAGGCCTGCCCGGTGTGCGCCTCCGCGGCCACCCGCAAGGTGTACGCCACCCGGGGCGGCAAGTATTACCACTACAGTAAGGCCGACGCCGGCTCCGGCGCGCGGCAGGGCACGCTGGCGGCGGCGCTGGCCTATGGGCTGGATCCCTGCCCCAACTGCGTGACCAAGTCGGCCCGCACCGCCGAGCGCACCGGCCCCTACACCTCCGGCACCTCCGGCATCAAGGTCTGGGCCACGGCGGGCAGTAAGTACTACCATGCCCGCGCCCACTGCTCCGGCCTGACGGGGGCGACGAAGATCTCGCTGGAGACGGCGCTGAACTACGGCAAGAAGGCCTGCCCGGTCTGCATGGGCGTCGCAGGCCTGAAGGTCTACGCCGCGCCGGGGGACAAGTACTACCACTTCCTGAAGTCCCACGCCGGCGCGGGCGCCACCGCAGGCACGCTGGGCAAGGCCAGGGCCATGGGCCTGAAGGCCTGCCCCGACTGCTCGAAGCTCTCCGCCGGATCGGACAGCCCGGAAAACGGCGGCACCGAGAGCGCGCCGGTGTCCATCAAGATGTATCCCGGCGACGCCGACAGCACGGTGTACGTCGATCCGGGCACCATCAACACCTACTACCACCGGGCGTCCACGTGCAGCGCCGTCAAGTTCAAGGGCGGCACAGGGGTGTCGCTGCAGTTCGCCATCGACTGGGGCTACAAAGCCTGCCCCCACTGCCAGCCCCCCACCAGCGTCACGCCGGGAACGGAGGACAACGGGTGATTCAGGAATCTGGAAGCAAAAGCCTTCCCCGGTGGGGGAAGGCTTTTGGTTTGATATACGCCATGTGAATATTCCCCCTTGCGAAAAACAGCGCTATGGTTTACAATATAGAAGTGCCAATATGGCAAGTATGCGATTCAATACACATTCACGGCTTCAGGGGGTATGAGATATGGACGTCAGGGCATGGTACGATCGGAACAGGGCGCGGCTGGACGCGCTCTATGCGGGACAGGATCAGCTTGGGCGCTACAGCGCTCTGGCGGAGGCGTTTCGCGGCCACTTCAACCGCGAACCAGAGGCGTTCGTTTCCGCGCCGGGCCGCGCCGAGGTGGTGGGCAACCACACCGACCACCAGAACGGCAGGGTGCTGGCGGCGGCGGTGAACCTGGATACTGTCGCGGCGGTGGCGCCCCGGGACGACAACCGGGTGGTGCTGTACTCGGAGGGCTTTCCCACTGCCTTCGAGGTGGACCTGGGCGACCTGAGCGTCCATGGAGACGAGACGGAGACCACGTTCGCGCTGATCCGGGGCGTGGCGGCGCGCCTGGCGCAGCTGAAGTACCGCATTGGCGGCTTCGACGCCTGCGTGACCAGCACGGTGTTCAAGGGCAGCGGCCTATCTTCGTCGGCGGCCTTCGAGGTGATGCTGGTGGGCGCGTTCGACGCGCTGTTCAACGGCTGGGTGATCGACCCCCAGGAGAACGCCCGCATCTCCCAGTACGCCGAGAACGTCTACTTCGGCAAGCCCAGCGGCCTGATGGACCAGATGGCCAGCGCCGTGGGCGGGCTGTCCATACAGGACTTTGGCAAGACCCCCACCGACGTGGAGGCCATACGCTACGACTTCGGCGCGAAGGGCTTCGCGGTGTGCGTGGTCAGCGCCGGCGGCGAGCACGGCAACCTGACCGACGCATACGCCGCCATCCCCGCCGAGATGAAGGCCGTGGCCCGGGAGATGGGGCAGGAGCTGCTGCAGAACGTGACCCCGGAGGCGCTGTTCGAGGCGATCCCGAGGCTGAAGAACAAGGTGTCGGACCGCTCGATCCTGCGGGCGCTGCACTTCGTGGACGACACCCGCCGGGCCCAGGAGGCCGCCGACGCCCTGAAGCGGGACGACCTGCCGGCCTTCCTGGACATCATCATCCGCACCTGCAACAGCAGCTGGGAGCTGCTGCAAAACCTGAACGTCGCCACCAGCAGCAACCAGGAGATTCCGCTGGCCCTGGAGATGAGCCGGCGGATGCTGGAGGGCCGCGGGGCCTGGCGCAACCACGGCGGCGGCTTTGCCGGCACGATACTGGCCTTCGTGCCCTTCGACCTGCTGGACAAGTACCGCGCCACCATGGACAGCGTGTTCGGCAAGGGCGCGACGACGGTCCTCGCTATTAGGCCCGAGGGAGTCGTATGGGTGAAATGAGGAATGGAAACCAGATGACCAACCATACGACATTTGAAACCCATTCTGAGCTTGATACGCTGAAGTTCGCCTCCCGGCTCTCGCCGATGCTTGCGGCGGGGGACGCGGTTCTGCTGGAGGGCGACCTGGGGGCGGGCAAATCGGTGCTGGCCCGGGGCATCGCCCGGGGCATGGGCGTCGAGGGCACCATGCCCAGCCCGACGTTTACGCTGATGATCCCCTATGAGGCCGGCGGGCGTCGGCTGTACCACTTCGACCTGTACCGGCTGGCGGATCCGGACGAATACTATGCCGCCGGGCTGGACGAGTTCGTGGGCGGCGACGGCGTGGCCGTGGTGGAGTGGCCGGGCATGGCGGAACTGGACCCGGAACCCGCCCTACACATTCACCTGGAGCGGGGTGCGGGAGACGAGACGCGGGTCATAACCATCGAAAACCGGGGCGTGGCGGGGTACGATCCCGACGTGCTGGCCGAGTGGAGGTGTGGGGATGTCAACTGACAATATGCAGCCGACCGTGCTGGCCATCGACACCTCCGGCCCGGTGGCAGGCTGCGCGGTGCTGAAGGGCGGCAGGATCGTCCACCAGATCGCCATGAACCACGGCCTGACCCACTCCGAGACCATCATGCCTGCGGTGGACGCCGCGCTGGAGGGGGCGGGACTGCGCTGCGGGGACGTGGACGTGTTCGCTGCCGTGGCGGGGCCGGGCTCCTTCACCGGGGTGCGCATCGGCGTGTGCGCGGCCAAGGGACTGGCCCACGCGGCGGGCAAGCCCTGCGCCGCCGTCCACGCGCTGGAGGCCCTGGCCATGAACTTCTATGGCTTCGACGGCCTGTGCTGCCCGATCCTGGACGCCCGGCGCGGCCAAGTGTATTGCGCCGCCTTCGACATGGCGGGGGGCATGCCCGTGCGGGCGCTGGATGACGCCGCCCTGCCGCTGGCGGACTTCCTGGCGACCCTGCCGGAGGGCAGGCGGCTGGTATTCGTGGGCGACGGCGTTCCGGCCTACGGAATGGCCGTGCGCGAGGCCCTGGGCGACCGGGCCCTGATCGCCCCCGCCCACCTGCGGGATCTTCGCGCCAACGCGGCATGCCTGCTGGCCGCCGCAAGGCCGGACACCTGGGTCCCCGCCGCCCAACTCCAGCCCATCTACCTGAGAGCCCCCCAGGCGGTGCGGGAGCGGGAACGGAGAAATACTGATTTATCGAGTTGATGCTCGATAAATCAGTATTTACCGCTCAAAGCAATATAAACAAAAGGTGTACGAAATGACTGAAACAACCATCGGCCTGATGACCCTTGACGACGTGGAGGCGGTGCACGCCATTGAGGCGGCCTGCTTCAAGACCCCCTGGTCCAGGGAATCCTTCTACCGGGAGGTCACCGAGAACGAGTGCGCCCGCTACGTGGTGCTACGGGAGGACGGCGTGGCCATGGCCTACGCGGGGGTGTGGTTCGTGCTGGACGAGGGCCACATCACCAACATCGCCGTGCACCCGGACCGCCGGGGCATCGGCTACGGCGAGCGGGTGACCCGGGCGATGATCCAGCTGGCGGCGGACAGCGGCATGAACTGGATGACGCTGGAGGTGCGCCGCTCCAACACCCCGGCCATCAACCTCTACCACAAGCTGGGCTTCATCGACGTGGGCTACCGCAAGCGCTACTACGAGAACACCGAGGACGCGCTGATCATGGCCTTGGAGCACCTGCCCGAGGGCAACCCGGAAAACGACCCGATGCTGGTCAGGGAGTGACCGGCGACTGCTATGTTATTCACTGTGATTGAGATCCTGGTCGTGACGCTGGCCTGCTGCGCGGCGTCCGTCCACTATATACACGCCCTGCAGATGGAGCGCTACCAGCTGCCGGCCTATCGCCAGTGGCTGGGCAAGAACCGCGACCGCATACTCAAGGACAACGTGCTTTGGGGCTTCGTGGCGGCGCTGCTGCGGGCATACCTGCCGGTGCTGCTGTCGATGTTCATCAAGGAAGAGCAGGCGCGCAGCACCCTTTCGGCGTGGCTGGTGCTGATACTGTTCACGGGGCTGATGATCTGGGTCACCTGGCGGGACTACACGACCCCCAGCCGGAAGCCCTTCGTGGTCACCCAGCGGGTGCGGCGGCTGATGACGGTGCTGTTCCTGTTGTCGCTGCTGCTGACGACGCTGATGACGATGATGCGACCCATATCGGTGTCGCCCTACTTCCTCTATGCGCTGATGCCCTTCCTGGTGCTGGCCGCGGCGGCGATCATCGAGCCCTACGAGGCGCGGCTGAACGCCACGTTTTTCAAGAGCGCGAAGCGCAAGCTGCGGGCCCAGAAGGACCTGATCGCCATCGGCATCACCGGCAGCTACGGCAAGACCAACGTGAAGTTCATACTGCGGGACATGCTGTCGAAGCGCTACAGGGTTCTGGCCACCCCGGCGTCCTTCAACACCGCCATGGGCATCTCCCGGGTGGTCAACGACCAGCTGAAGCCGGAACACCAGGTGTTCATCGCCGAGATGGGCGCGACCCATGTGGGCGACATCAAGGAGCTGGTGAACCTGGTGCGCCCGAAGTACGGCATACTCACCAGCATCGGCCCCCGGCACATGGACACCTTCGGCTCCATCGAGAACATCGCCAGCACCAAGTTCGAGCTGGTGCAGGGGCTGCCCAAGGATGGCCTGGCCGTGTTCGGCTGGGGCGACGACTACATCAACCGGCTGTACGCCCTGTGCCGGCACGACAAGTGCCGCATCGGCCTGGACGGCGACGAGGGCGCCTTCATGCGCGCCGAGGGAGTCTCATTCAGCGACAGGGGCTCGTCCTTCGATATGGTCTGCTCAGATGGCGAACGGGCGCACTGCCGCACGCGGCTGCTGGGGGGCTACAACGTGAAGAACATACTGCTGGCGGCGGCGCTGGCCCGGAAGATGGGCCTGGAGATGAACGAGATCGCCGACGCGGTGAAGGGGCTTTCGCCCATCGAGCATCGCATGCAGCTGATTCCCGGCGACCTGACCGTGATCGACGACACCCTGAACGAGGACGCCGACAGCGCCTTCGAGGCCCTGCGGGTCGTGGCCCAGATGCCCGGCCGGCGCATCGTCGTCACTCCCGGCCTGGGCGAGCAGGGGGGCAAGGAGACCGACGTCAACTTCGCCCTGGGCACGGTGCTGGCCGACAGCGCCGACGCCGTGATCTTGGTGGGGCGCCGCCCCTTCACCCGCAGCATCATCCGCGGCATGATGCAGTCCGGCTTCTCCCGCTCCAACCTCCACACCGCCGACGACATGGACGACGCCGCCGAGATCCTCCAGGAGATCTCCGAGGCGGGGGACAGCGTGCTGTTCGAGAGCCGGATTCCGGCGTATGAGGAGGAGTAAACTCTGATTTGTCGCGTTGCGACGGCGGCAACCTGGCGAATGGGACGGGAGAGCCGTCCCTTGTCCCAGATTTTCTTGCATAGGAGCAGTTTATGTTACACACGATTCTAAAAATACCAATAATATTTATTCTTGCTATAATATGTATTTGTCCGTTTATATTTGTAGGCGCATGTTGAGAATAAAGATGATTACTTTCCTGAATTGGTTCGAATCAGTCGAGATGGACAAACTGTTCCAATGTCCCTTGAATCGGGTCCAAAGAAGGCTATGTTCGGAAGCGACATATACGCATCAGATAAGATCGCAACACCGTATGAAATCATCCTGGGCAGCCAAAGACCTGCCATCTCCCTAAAAAACGCTGTTGAATCAATACATAAAAAACTCCGCTCCGCCAAAAATGACACCGCTACGACGGGGTGCCATTTCGGGCGGAGCGAAGGCTTTTATTCACCTACAGCGGTATATTCCCGTGCCTTCTCCTGGCTACGATGCGGCGAATCATGGCCTTCGCGCCCAGCTTGTTCAGCTGCTCGATCAGCCTGTCCCGGGTCTCCTCGGGGCGAATCTCGGCGGTGATGTAGCCGCGCTCCAGGCCCAGGCGGGTGTTCATGACCTCCCGGCGGTATTCCTCGGCCTTCTCGTCCAGGAACTGGCGGGCCTGCTGGCTGTCCATGTCACGGGTCTGGCGGGCGTAGAGGATCTCCACCGCGCCCTGCTCGCCCATCACGGCCACCTCGGCCCCGGGCCAGCTGAACACGCAGTCCGCGCCGATGTGCACGCTGTTCATGGCGATGTAGGCCCCGCCGTAGGCCTTGTGCAGTATGACGTTTACCTTCGGCACGGTGGCCTCGGAGAAGGCGTAGAGCAGCTTTGCGCCGTGGCGGATGATGCCGGCCTGCTCCTGGGCGATGCCCGGCAGGTAGCCCGGCACGTCGGTGAAGGTGACGATGGGGATGCGGAAGGCGTCGCAGAAGCGCACGAAGCGGGCGGCCTTGTCGCTGGAATTGCAGTCCAGCACCCCGGCCATGTACCGCGGCTGGTTGGCGATGATGCCCACCGTCTCGCCGCCCAGGCGGGCCAGGCCGACGACGATGGACTTGGCGAAGTCGGGCTGCAGCTCCATGAACGAGCGCACGTCGAATATGCTGGCGATGATTTCGGCGATGTCGTAGCCCTTGTGGCTGTCCTCGGGCATCTGGAAGCTGAAGCTGGGCGCGTCCCGGTCCACGTAGCAGTGCAGCCGCCGATCCCGGCAGTTGGAGGGGATCATGCCGATCAGCCGCCGGACCTCCACGAAGCACTCCAGCTCGGTGTCGGTGCAGACGTGGGCCACGCCGCTGTTCGCGCCGTGCATCACCGTGCCGCCCAGCGCCTCGCCGGTGATGGTCTCGCCGGTGACGGCGTGGATCACCTTCGGGCCGGTGATGAACATCTGGCTGATCTTCTCGGTCATGAAGATAAAGTCAGTGATGCCGGGGGAGTAGACCGCGCCGCCGGCGCAGGGGCCGAGGATCATCGAGATCTGGGGGATGCGGCCGGAGGCCCGGGTATTTCGATAGAAGATGTCGCCGTAGCCGGACAGCGCGTCGATGCCCTCCTGGATGCGCGCGCCGCCGGAGTCGTTTATGGCGATGAAGGGGCATTTTTTGCGCATGGCCCGGTCCAGGCCCATGGCGATGTTTTTGCCGTGCTTCAGGCCCAGCGTGCCGCCCTTGAAGGTGAAGTCCTGGGCCGCGACAACCACCCGCTTGCCGGAGACCTGGCCCTCGCAGACGTAGACGCCGTCCCGGTCCTCGGGCGCGGTCAGCTCGGTGTATTGGTGATCGTCAAAGAGCAGCTGCAGCCGCTCCTCCACGAACAGCTTGCCCTTTTTGTGTTGTTTTTCGACGAGGCTCTTGTTCATTTTTGGCGTTTTCCTTCGGTCGGTCATGCTGTGGCGGCAGATTGCCGCCGCTACGGGTTGGCGGGGAGGGTGGCGGCAGGTTGCCGCCGCTACGGTTTTATTTTCCCAAGGCCTCCAGGGTCTCCCGCAGGGTCTGGGTGTCGCCCACCCGCAGGATCGTCACATCCGATAGCGTCTTTTTGGCCAGCCCGGACAGCGTGTGGCCGGGGCCGCATTCGATGAAGGTGTCGAAGCCGTCGGCCCGCATGTTCAAAAGCGTCTGCATCCAGCGCACCGGGCTCATGGCCTGGCGCACCAGCAGGCCGGGGATGGCCGCGGCGTCGGTGCTCGCGGCGGCATCCACGTTCATGTATACGGGGATGGCGGGGGCGTCAAACGTCCGGGTTTCGAACAGCACTTCCAGGCTGCGGGCAGCAGGTTCCATCAGCGCGCAGTGGAAGGGGGCGCTCACCGCCAGCTTCTTGCCCTTGATGCGCTGCTCCCGGCCCAGGGCGATGGCCTGGTCCACGGCGGCGCTCTCGCCGGAGATCACGGTCTGGGCGGGGCTGTTGTAGTTGGCGGCCACCACGTAGCCGTCGGTCACCGCGGCGCAGACCGCCTCCACCGCCTCGGGGCTGCCGCCCATCATCGCGGCCATGGCGCCCTTGCCGGGGGCCACGGCGTCCTGCATGGCGTCGGCGCGGCGCTGTATGATTTCGAATACATCGGTCATGCCGATGGCTCCGGCGTAGGCCAGCGCCGCGTACTCGCCCAGGGAAAAGCCTGCCGCGCCTGCCGGTTCGACGCCGTGGGCCTTCAGCGCCATGGCTGCCGCCAGGTCTGCCGCCAGCACGCAGGGCTGGGTGTTGTGAGTCAGGTTCAAATCCTCCTGGGTCCCCTCGAAGCACAGCGCGGAGATATCGCGGCCCAGGGCGCGGTTCGCAGCGTCGAAAACCTGCCGCGCCGCCGGTTCAGCTTCGCACAGGTCCTTCATCATGCCGGGGAACTGGGCCCCCTGGCCGGAAAACATAAACGCGATCTTCATACCGTTCACTCCGTTCACAGGATGTAATATTTAGATTCATATTATATAGTATTGAAAACAAGATCACCTGTATTTCTGCTTCATTTACAATATAGCATAAGCCGTATTAAAAGTCAACGGATATCGGGGGAAGGGTCTGTTTTGTATGGGGGCAGGGGACCGGGTCTGACTGAACGGCAATGGAAATGGCCAAAGAAAGCGCGATATGCATGCACAGATATTTTGTGTGATTTTGTCGATACAAGCATATCAAAATCAGCACAAATCACACTTTTCATATAATTAGCTATTGATGTTTAATACGCTTGGGCCCCTGGGCCGACGTGGTCGAAGAAGTGGGCATGAAGTTCGACGCCTCCCGCCTGGCATCGTCGGTCATCACGGGCATCGGCTTTCTGGGCGCGGGCATCATCATGAAGGTGGCCCACCAGCAGGTGAACGGCCTGACCACCTCCACCGGCCTGTTTGCCACGATGGTGATGGGCCTGGCTGTCGGCGCGGGCTTCTACGAGGGCGTGATCATGGCGCTCATACTGATCGTGCTGCTGCTGAACGTGATGTCGCCGCTGGAATTCGCCTTCAAGCGGCGGCTTCGAAACATCACGTTGAACGTGGAATTCAACGGCGTGGACGACATCGCCCGCATCACCCGGGTCATCGAAAGCGAGGGCGCGAAGGTCTACGACATCGACGTGGAGCGCACCGAGCGCAAGGACGACCGGTATCCCTCGGCCATATTCATACTCCAGCTGGCGCGGACGAACCATTCCCACTCGGGCATGCTGTCCTCGGTGGCCGAGCTGCCCTGTGTCCACTCGGTGCAGGAGCTGGTTTCCTGATTCACGCTACAAAAGAACGGAGGGAGTGCCTTGCTTCCCATTTTTGACGGCATAAGGGCGCTGGGCCTGGGGGCCGTGGCGGTCAAGACGCTGATGGCCTGCCTGTGCGGCACGCTGATCGGCCTGGAACGCTCGTCCAAGAACCGCCCCGCCGGTTTTCGCACCCATACGCTGGTGTGCCTGGCGGCGCTGACCAGCCTGTACATCTACCTTGAAATGAAGCTGCCCTCGGACATCTCCCGCATCGGCGGGCAGGTGATCTCCGGCCTGGGCTTCATCGGCGCGGGCACCATCATCATCACCGAGCGCATGACCATCAAGGGCCTGACTACCGCCGCCGGCCTGTGGACCACCGGCGTGATCGGCCTGGCCATCGGCAGCGGCTACTACGAGCTGGGCCTGGTGGGCACGGCCCTGGTGCTGCTGGCGGAGACCTGGCTGGCCCGGCTGGGCAGCACGATCCAGCACACCCCGGAATACGGTGTGGAGGTGCTGTACAATGAAAAGACCTCTTTGGATCACGTGCTGCGCTTCTGCAAGGACAACCGCATGTCCATCGTCAACCTGACCATCCACACCGCCGAGGACGTCCCCCAGGCCGAGTACATCGCCCGGGTCCGCCTGCGCGGCAACCTGCGGCAGGACGCCCTGGTCGCCAGGATACAGCAGATGCCGGGGATCATGACGGCGATGGGGCTGTAACTGTCACTTCCATTTTTCGATTTTGCAGGTGTATTTCCGCTGACCTGCGGGTGCGCCTTTGTCGTAGTTGATGCCCACCAGCAGAATGTCGTCGCCGTAGCCCTGCAATACTTCCGGGTACCTTCTCTGCCTGATCTGCTCGATCGCGGTATCCGCGGAATGATTCCATTTTAGCTCGATCACCAGCGCGGGAAGCAGCTCGCCCGGCCTGGGCAGATAGACGATGTCCGCGTAACCGTATCCTGTCGGCAATTCTTCCATCTTGAGGTAGTAGTCCTTATAGCTGAAATACGCGAGCTGGATCACGGCGCGAAGCGATTGCTCATTGTTTGCGTTCAGAGTATTGGTCGCTTCGACGTGAACCTTCTCGATCTGCGCCGCGACGGCCTCCGCGTTCATGTGAATGGTGTCCATGATGAGCCGGTCGCTGTCCTGGACGCGCTTTATCGTGTCGGGGCGCCTGTCTGCACGGATCGTGCGCGAGAATTCGAGCCGTATTTCTTCATTTGGAATATGCGCCTTCCCTGTTCGCTCGTCATAGGCCAGGTATCCCAGATGAACTAGAAGCGTAAGCACGTCGTCCCGATTTCTGAAAGTGATCAGGTCGTTGGCAAATTCCTCCTCGGTAAATCCAACATATTCCGCGAACTGGAGCGGACCGAGCATTGTGTACTCGTTAATATCAGAGATGGCCGATTGCGATCCATCCTTTTTGATCGGAAGGATGCCCGTCATATAGGCCGCGGCAAAAACACGGGAAGTTACGCCACTGTTTTTAAACAGGGAACGCAGAAACTTCAGATAAGCCTCCTGGATTTCCGGAAGCTCGCGAATAGGCGCGTCCCATTCGTCAATAATCATGATGAATTTATTGCCCGCCCGGTTGACTGCATTGATCAACGTCGTTGGAAGATCGGCATCGACTTTGATCCCCGGATATGATTCCTTCAGTTCTTCCGTGATTCGCTCTGTAAGGAAAGGGACAATGGTCCGATAGTTGCCCGGATTCAAATAAGTCCCCATTCCGTTCACCTCCGATGACGGGATCACGCTTATAGCATACCATAATTTGAAGGATGAAACAAGAATAATCTGTTGTTTCCTGTTTACAACCCCTTAATCTCCTGCTATAATATATATCAGTAAATATGCGTCGTCAGACAGGAGGGGAGACCATGGGTTTTTTCAACAAGAAGGTATGTGATATCTGCGGGGGCGAGATCGGGCTGCTGGGGAACAGGAAGCTGGCGGACGGGAACCTGTGCAAGAATTGCGCCCGAAAGCTGTCGCCCTGGATGACTGACCGGCGGGAATCCACCGTGGAGGAGATCCGGCAGCACCTGATGTACCGGGCCCAGAACCAGCGGGTGCTGGCGGGGGTGCGCCCGGATGCGGCGGCCGGCGCAGACACGAAGGTCTACATCGACCGGAACGCCGGGAAGTTCTTCGTCACCAACCAGGCCAACTGGCGGGACGCGAACCCCGACGTGATCGACTTTTCCCAGGTGATCGACGTGCAGACCGAGGTCACCGAGCACCGCACCGAGGAATATCACCGGGACCGGGAGGGCAATCAGGTGTCCTTCAACCCGCCCCGTTACCGCTACAGCTACGAATTTGACACCACGATCCTGGTGGATTCGCCCTGGTTCAATCGGATAAACTTCGAGCTGACCGGCACTCGCCCGGAGCGGATCGGCAGCGAGGAATACCGCTACTACGAGGAGCAGGCCAACGCCCTGCGGGCCGTGCTGATGGGCGCGCCGAAGCCCCAGAGCGCGCCCCAGGCGCCGAACCTGGCCGAGGCCCTCGCCAAGGCCATCAACCAGGTGACCGGGGCCGCCGTGGGGGCTGCCGCCGCCGCGCCCCGCGCCGCCACGCCGCCCAGGCCGGCCCAGGCTGATGACGGTCGCTGGAAATGCGCCTGTGGGGCAGTGAATGACGGCAACTTCTGCCCCAACTGCGGCGCGAAGCGCCCCGAGAAGAAGCGCGTGTTCCGCTGCGACAAGTGCGGCTGGACCCCGGACGACCCGACCAAGCCGCCCAAGTTCTGCCCGAACTGCGGCGACCCGTTCAATGCGGGGGACGAGATCTGAATTAGGAATGAGGAATTAGAAATGAGGAATGAGGAATGAAATGACCTCTTCCGATGTTTCTGGACACTCAACCGCCGGTTGAGCGCCTGTTTTGGGCGATTTCAACCGGCGGTGTGTTGTATTGACAGATGAAAAAGGCTATGCTGGCTTACCGAAAGGAGGCATCCCGATGGATCAGGTCAAAATCGGAAGGTTCGTGGCCGAGTGCCGGAAGGGCAAGGGGCTGACCCAGGCGAAGCTGGCGGAGATGCTGGGCATCACCGACCGGGCCGTCTCCAAGTGGGAGACGGGCAAGTCGATGCCGGATGCTTCGCTGATGCTGCCGCTGTGCGAGATCCTGGGCATATCGGTCAACGAGCTGCTGTCGGGAGAGCGTATTGAGATGGAAAATTACAGCAAGATCGCCGAGGAGAACCTGTTGGAGATGAAGCGCCAGCAGGAGGAACATGTGAAGCTGCTGCTGACGCTGGAATATGTGATCGGCTTCAGCTGCTCGATCACCTTTATTGTGCTGATGTTCGTGGCCGCGTACCTGGTGAAGCAGCCGCTGTGGCAGGGGCTGCTGATCGCCTTCGCCATCGGCGAATTCGCGGTGGGCATGCACTTCGGCATGAAGCTGGAGCGGGAGGCAGGCTACTACGAGTGCCCCCACTGCGGACACAGGTACGTGCCCGAGAGCGTGCCCTTCTGGTTCGCCATGCACATGGGAAGGACGCGGTACCTGAAGTGCCCCGAGTGCGGAAAAAGGGGATGGCAGAGGAAGGTGATCGCAAAGGAGTAGCTTCCGGGCAAATCACTGTGCCATGAACTGCTCCAGGATCGAATCGAAGCTGTCCCTTCCGCTGAAGGAGGTTCCACCGTCGATCGTGTGATCGCTGGGGACGGTGGAGGCCACCAGGGTGTTTGATTCCACGAACCGATAGAAGTCCGATGTGGCGACGGCATCCGCTTCAAGAGGTGTGGGCCGCGTCGTGCCGAAGTCGTCCATCAGCACGGAACCCGCGGGGTGCGTATCCGGGTCCAGGGCGTCCAGCCGGTTCATATAATTGATGTAGCCCACGCAGAATGCCAGGGATTGAGGATCGCCGTCGTAGTCCCGGATTTCCTCGTTGTAGTTTCCCTTGATGAAGCGCCGGGTGAAGTCCATGGTGTCCGCGTAGGCGCTGCCGGAGATGTCACGAATGACCTCATCCAGCGTTTCGCCCCGATGCAGGCGCTCAAGGATCGCGCTCAGTTCCTCCCGCAGCTTTTCGCTGGAGATCGATGCCACCTCGCCGCTCGCCGCCGCGTCCGTAAAACAGGGAAAGCGCTCGATGAGCAGATTCACCGCCTGCGGCTCGATGGATGTAACGATCAGATGGACCAGCGTCTCAAGCTGATCCTTGTCGAGGGCATCCTTCGCGCTCTACGAACAATAGAGGTCCACCAGGCGGCTGGGATCATCCGCCGCCCCGGCGAGGGCGGGTACCTGGATCAATCCGGCCAGCATGACGGCGCACAGCCACGCGGCGGCCAGCCGCGCCGCCAGGCAGCTTCTCTTTTCAGGATTTGTTTACATTGATATGTCCTCCCCATGACAGGGGCTGCCTCTTTTTGAGACAGCCCTTCTTTCCCAACAAAAGGACCGCTTTCGCGGCCTTTTTTTGGAGGCTTACGCCTTCTTCACCTTCGGCCCCTTCGGGGTGTCCTCGATCACGTAGCCCTTGGCCAGCACCTCGTCGCGGATGCGGTCGGCCTCGGCGAAGTTCTTCGCCTTCTTGGCGTCGGCGCGGGCCTGCACCAGGGCCTTGATGTCCTCGGGCACGGTGTCGGCCTCCTTCATCAGCAGGCCGAGGACCTCGTGTGCCATCACGTTCAGCATGTTCAGGCCCTCTTCAATCGCGGCCTTGCAGGGCGCCTTCGCGTCGGCCAGGGACGTGTTCATGTCCCGCACGTACTCGAACAGCACGCCCATGGCCTCGCTGGTGTTCAGGTCGTCACACATGGCGTCGTCGAACTGGTCCATGAAGCCTTTGCCCCGCTCGATGAATGCCTTTTCCTCGTCGTTCAACTCGCGCTCGGGGGCGTGGTCCAGGGCGAACATGGCGTTGTTTCGGGCGGTGTACAGCCGATCCAGGCCGGCCTTGGCCTGCTCCATCAGGTCCCGTGAGAAGTTGATGGGGCTGCGGTACTGGGCGGAGAGCATGAACATTCGCACCACCTCGGGGTCGAACTCCTTGCTGATGTCCCGCACGGTGAAGAAGTTCCCGGCGGACTTGGACATCTTCTTGTTGTCCACGTTGATGTGGCCGTTGTGCATCCAGTACTTCGCGAAGGGCTTGCCGGTCGCGCCCTCGGACTGGGCGATCTCGTTTTCGTGGTGGGGGAAGATCAGGTCCACGCCGCCGCAGTGGATGTCGAAGGTCTCGCCCAGGTACTTCATGCTCATGGCGCTGCACTCGATGTGCCAGCCGGGACGGCCCTCGCCCCAGGGGCTCTTCCAGAAGGGCTCGCCGGGCTTCTTCGCCTTCCAAAGGGCGAAGTCCATCGGGTGGCGCTTCACGTCGCCCACCTCGACCCGCGCCCCGGACTCCAGGTCGTCCAGGTCCTGGCCGATGAGGCGGCCGTAGTTGCTGCGCCAGGCCTGGGTGTCGAAGTACACGTCGCCGTTGTCGGCGCGGTAGGCCAGGCCCTTGGCCTCCAGCTTTTTGATCAGGCCGATGATCTCGCCGATGTGCTTGGTGGCCCGGGGGTGCACGTCGGCCTTCTGCACGCCGATGGCCTCGGCGTCCTTGAAGTATTCGCCGATGTACTTTTCGGCGATGGCCTCGACGGTGGTGCCCTCCTCGTTGGCCCGCTTGATCATCTTGTCGTCGATGTCGGTGAAGTTCTGCACGAAGGTCACCTGATAGCCCAGGTGCTTCATGAAGCGGCGCAGGGTGTCGAAGATGATGAAGGGGCGGGCGTTGCCGATGTGGAAGTAGTTGTACACTGTGGGGCCGCAGGCGTAGATGCCCACCTTGCCCTCGTGGACGGGCACGAAGGGCTCCTTCTTGCGGGACAGGGTGTTGTAGATCATCATCTGCTTCATGGGTCATTCCTCCTCTGGCAGGTCCACCTTGATCTTCAGGGTCTCAAGCTGGTCGGGGCGCACGTCGGCGGGGGTCTCCATCATCAGGCAGTTGGCGCTGTTGGCCTTGGGGAAGGCGATCACGTCCCGCAGGCTGTCGCTGTCCGTCAGCAGCATCACCAGCCGGTCGATGCCGAAGGCCAGACCGCCGTGGGGCGGCGCGCCGTACTTGAAGGCGTCCAGCAGGAAGCCGAAGCGGTGGTGGGCCTCCTCGTGGCTCAGGCCGATCATGTCGAACATCTGGGCCTGCATGTCGGCGCGGTGGATGCGGATGGAGCCGCTGGCCAGCTCGATGCCGTTCATCACCAGGTCGTAGGCGCGGGAGCGCACCTTCTCCTTGTCGGTGTCCAGGTACACGTTGTCCTCGGCGTACCAGCTGGTGAAGGGATGGTGGGCGGCGACCCAGCGCCCCTCCTCCTCGCTGTACTCGAACAGAGGGAACTCGGTGACCCAGAACAGGTTGTACTTGTTGTGGTCGATCATGTCGTTGCGGCGGGCGATCTCGCAGCGCAGCGCGCCCAGCGCCTGCCAGACCACGGCCTTCTTGTCCGCGCCGAAGAACACGATGTCGCCGGGCTCGGCCTTCATGGCCGCGCGGACCTTTTCGACCAGCTCGGGCGTCATGAACTTGTTGAAGCTGCTCTTCACATTGCCGTCCGCGGTGAAGGTCATGTAGGGCAGGCCCTTGGCCCGGTAGGTCTTGACGAACTCGGCATAGCCGTCGATCTGCTTGCGGGTCATGCCGGCCAGGCCCTTGGCGTTGATGGCCTCCACCCGGCCGCCGTTTTCGATGGCCTGGTCGAACACCACGAAGCCGGTGGTGCCTAGCACGTCGGTCAGGTTCACCAGCTCCATGCCGAAGCGGGTGTCGGGCTTGTCGCTGCCGAAGCGCTCCATGGCCTCCACCCAGGGCATGCGGGGTAGGGGCAGGCTCAGCTCGATGCCCTTGACCTCCTTGAAGATCCGGGCGAACACCCGCTCCACACTGGCGTAGATGTCCTCCTCGTCGATGAAGCTCATCTCGATGTCGCACTGGGTGAACTCGGGCTGGCGGTCGGCGCGGTTGTCCTCGTCCCGGAAGCAGCGGGCGATCTGGTAGTACTTGTCAAAGCCCGCGAGCATCAGAAGCTGCTTGTAGATCTGGGGGCTCTGGGGCAGGGCGTAGAAGGTGCCGGGCTTCAGGCGGCTGGGCACCAGGAAGTCCCGGGCCCCCTCGGGGGTGGACTTGGAGAGGATGGGGGTCTCCACCTCGGTAAAGCCCGCCTCGTCCAGGGCGTAGCGGATGCAGTTTACCACCCGGCTGCGCAGGCGCAGCTTCTCCTGCATCGACGGGCGGCGCAGGTCGAGGTAGCGGTACTTCAGGCGCACCAGCTCGTTCTCGTCAGCCTTGTCGTCGATGTAGATGGGGGGCGTCTCGGACTTGTTCAGCAGCGCGGCCTCCTTCACGAACACCTCGATGGCGCCGGTGGCCAGATCCTTGTTGACCGCGCCTTCGTCGCGCCTGCGGACCTCGCCCACGGCGGTGACCACGTATTCAGAGCGCAGGGAGCGGCCCAGGTCAAAGACCTCCTGACCGCACACGTCGGCGTCAAAAACCAGCTGCACCAGGCCCTCCCGGTCCCGCAGCCAGACGAAGATGACCCCGCCCAGGTCGCGGGTGCGCTGCACCCAGCCGGAGAGGTGGACGACCTCGCCCACGTTCGCCTCGGTCAAAAGACCGCAATAATGATCGCGCTTGTGAGAAAGCATATTTATACCCTCCTGCATTGTTGTATAAGCAATTTATAATGAGGAATGAGGAATTAGGAATGAGGAACGGCGGTACAAATCCTTACGGGATTTGGTGATTCAAGGGGGGTATCCGGCTATTAATTCCTCATTCCTCATTCCTAATTCCTAATTCCTAATTAAAAGCTCCACGATCTCGCCCCTCGCGACCTCCGCCTCGCTGCTGGCTTCCATGTCCCTCAGCTTCACGACGCCCTTTTTCAGTTCGTCGCCGGCGATGACGATCACCTTTTTGACGCCCAGTTTGTTCGCGTACTTGAACTGGGCCTTCATGCTGCGGGCGGCGTGGTCGAGGTCGGCCTTGATGCCCCTGGCGCGCAGCTCGCTCACCAGCTTCACGCCCTCCATGCGGGCGTCGTCGCCCAGGGTGACCACGAGGACGTCCAGCGGGGCGGGGGCGGCGGGGGCGCTGCCGCGCATGTCCTGCACCATGATCATACGCTCGATGCCCATGCCCCAGCCGATGCCGGGGGTGGCGGGGCCGCCCAGCTCCTCCACCAGGCCGTCGTAGCGCCCGCCGCCGCACACGGTCAGCTCGCCGCCGTCGGGGGCGTCGGTGATGATCTCGAACACGGTCTTGGTGTAGTAGTCCAGCCCGCGCACGATGCGGGGGTCGATGGCGTATTCAAGGCCCATGGCCCCCAGGTAGCCCTTCAGCTTCTCAAAGTGGCCCGCGCAGTCCTCGCACAGGTTGTCCAGCATGGCGGGGGCGTCCGTCAGCTTCGGGGCGTCCTCCTTGCAGTCCAGTATGCGCATGGGGTTGCGCTCGAAGCGCTCCTGGCAGGTCTTGCACAGGGCGGGCAGCTTGGGTTCAAGGTAGGCCTTCAGCTTCTCAAGGTACGCGGCCCGGCAGTTGGGGCAGCCGATGGAGTTGATGTTCAGGCGAAGGCCGTCGATGCCGTTGGCGTGGAGGATGTCCATGGCCAGCCTGATGATCTCCGCGTCCACGCTGGCGTCCTTCGCGCCGAAGACCTCCACGCCGTTCTGGTGGAACTGGCGCAGCCGGCCGGACTGGGGCTTCTCGTAGCGGAAGCAGGGGCAGGCGGAGTAGTACAGCTTCACCGGCAGCGTCTCGGCGTACATGTGACTCTCGATGAATGCCCGCACCGCGCCGGCGGTGCCCTCGGGCTTCAGCGTTATGGAGCGGTTGCCCTTGTCCTCGAAGGTGTACATCTCCTTCTGCACCACATCGGTGGTGTCGCCCACGCCGCGCTGGAACAGCTCGGTGTGTTCGAAGATGGGGGTGCGGATCTCCTGGTAGCCCGCCAGCGCGCAGGCTTCGCGCATGGTCCGCGCGATCTCCTGCCAGCGGTAGGCGTCTTTGGGCAGCATGTCCTGGGTGCCCTTGGGGGCCTGGGTCAGCATGTTTTTATATCTCCCTTCGGTCGATATTGAATGAGGAATGAGGAATTAGGAATGAGGAATGAAAGTTTGCCTCATTCCAGGGTGAGCGAGAAATAAAAACGCCTCCGTCCCGTGTGTAGGGGCGAAGGATTCGCGGTGCCACCCTGCTTGAAGCCGAGGCTTCATCTCGTTTTCCGTTAACGCCGGAATACGCCGCGCAGGCGGCTGCTCGGGGAGTGTCGTTCGCCGCCAGTGGCATGGGGCGCTTCCAGCCGTGACGCCCCTCTCTGCAATGCTCCTGTGCGGTTACTGTTCCCGTCGTCGCAGATCAGATATCCAATAAAGCAAGTATAGGCGACGGGCGGGGAAAAGTCAAGATAAATGTTGGTTTAGAGGACAGGGAAAGGGAAGAGAAAAATAAGGCCGGCACTTGCAGCCCAGGCGCATTTATGGTATGCTATGGATACAAACTCCTCTGGGAGGTGGGCCTGTGGGAACTTATTTGAATCCGGGGAACGGCGCATTTGCACGCGCCGTCAAAACCAGATATATCGATAAGACCGGCCTGATCGGCGTGATCAACGGCACGATCGACACGGCCAGGAATCTGACCTGCGTCAGCCGTCCCCGGCGGTTTGGGAAATCCTACGCGGCCCAGATGCTGTGCGCCTACTACGACCGGACGGTGGATTCCCGTGAGCTGTTCGCACCGTGGAAAATATCGAAGCAGCAGGACTATGAAACGCATTTGAACCGGTACGACGTGATCTATCTCGACATGACGAACATCAAGGGAAAGACGAAGCCGGAGGGCTTTGTTTCGTTCCTCGTGGACGCCGTCACCCGGGAACTGCTGGTCGCGTATCCCGACATTCGCGTCGGCAATGCCTTCGACGAAACGCTTGTGAGCGTCGTCGAAAGGACCGGCAGGCGTTTCATCGTGATCATCGACGAATGGGATGTGCCGATCCGGGAGTTCAGCGATGAGGTGGGAACTGAATATCTGCTGTTCCTGCGGATGCTGTTCAAGAGCAGCGCGACGACGGCCAAGCTGTTTTCGGCGGTCTACATGACGGGCATACTGCCGATCAAGAAGCTGAGGACCCAGTCGGCGCTCTCGGATTTCAGGGAATATACCATGCTGCGCCCCGGGCCGTTCGCCGAATACGTGGGCTTTACGGAGGATGAGGTCCGCGAGCTGTGCGGGGAGTACGGCGTCGACTTTTCCGATATGAAGCGGTGGTACGACGGCTATGAACTGAAGGGGGTCGGTTCCGTTTACAATCCCAATTCGGTGATGAGCGCCATAGAAAGCGGGGAATTCGATTCCTACTGGTCCCGGTCCTCGGCGGCGGACAACCTGCTCGACTTCATCAGGTGGGACGTGGACGGCCTGCGCCAGGCGATCATCGCCCTCATGGGCGGCGTATCCCTCGAGATCGATACGCTGTATTACGACAACGACCTGACATACGATACCCGGGACGCGGCGCTGACGATGCTCGTGCACCTGGGGTATCTGACCTATAACCAGGCGGAGCACACGGTCCGCATTCCCAACGAGGAGATACGGCTGGAATTTACGCGGGCGCTGAGGAAGGCGAACAACGGCGAGACCCTGGCGCGGGTGCGCGAGAGCGACAAGCTGATCCTGGATACGATCCACGGAAAGGCCGAGGCGGTGGCGGCGCAGGTCGGTCGGGTCCACGAGGAGGTGTCGAACCCGCTGAACCGCAACAGCGAGGCTTCGCTGCGGGCGGCCATACAGGTGGCCTACTTCGCCTACAAGGACTATTACCTGAAGCTGGAGGAGCTGCCCACGGGGAAGGGCTATGCCGATATCGTTTATATCCCGAAGCCGGGAAAGGGCGTGCCGGCGCTGCTGGTGGAGCTGAAGTGGAACGAAGGCGCGGACACCGCGATCCGGCAGATCAAGGAGAAGGGCTATGCCGACGGGCTGAAGGACTTCGGTACGGAGCTGCTTCTGGTGGGGATCGGCTACGACCGGGACGGCAAGGCGTACCGGTGCCGGATCGACAGATGGGAGAAGCCGGACTGATCGTTTGGAACACAGGACGTTAAATATCTGTACGCCATGCCCTGCCCCTTGACACGGACGTCCTGGCTCTGCTATAATTCCTCTTGGCTTTTGAAAGGCTCTGTGCCACAGACAGCGAGTGCGTATGCGTAAACCTTCGGGTGCTCGCCGAGGCGCAACGGATGGTTGAATGTTTATACCGCCCTTGCGTCTTGCGCAAGGGTTTTTTAATGGCCGTCACGGCACCGGCAGCGCCGGGGCCGATCTGTGGACGGAATGTGAGGTGTTAGAAAATGTCCAAGAATATCGAGGCGAAGAAGGGCGTCGTGGCCGACATCAGGCAGAAGTTTGAGAAGGCACAGAGCGCCGTTCTGGTAGACTATCGCGGCCTGAACGTCGCGGAGGATACCGAGCTTCGCAACCTGCTGCGCAAGGCGGGCGTTGAATACGCGGTTCTGAAGAACACGATGATCAACCTGGCCGTGAGGGACATGGGAATTGACGACATCAAGGCCCATCTGGAAGGCCCCACCGCAGTGGCCTTCGGCATGGAGGATGCAGTCGCCCCCGCCAAGGTGCTCTCCGACTTCATGAAGAAGACGAAGAAGATGAGCGTCAAGTGCGGCGTGGTCGACGGTGCCTACATCGACGAGAAGGGCGTGGAAGCGCTGGCGAATACCCCCAGCCGCGAGGTCCTCATCGCGAGGATCATGGGCAGCATGATGAGCTCTGTGTCCAAGTTCGTGTACTGCGTGGAGGCTATCCGCAAGAAGCAGGCCGGCGAGGAATAACCGCCGCCTGAACCCAAACGAGAATTTACTATAATTATGGAGGATATAATCATGGCTAACAATGCTGAGATCATCGCTGCGATTGAGAAGATGACGATCCTTGAGCTGGCTGACCTGGTCAAGGAAATGGAAGAGAAGTTCGGCGTGTCCGCCGCGGCTCCCGTGGTCGTGGGCGGCGCTGTGGCCGGCGGCGAGGCCGCTGCGGCTGAGGAAGAGAAGACCGAGTTCGACGTGATCCTGAAAGACGCCGGCGCCAAGAAGCTGAACGTCATCAAGATCATCCGCGAGGTAAAGCCCGGCCTGGGCCTGAAGGAAGCCAAGGCTCTGGCGGACGAGGCGCCCTCCACTCTGGCAGAAGGCATCACCAAGGAAGCGGCCGAGGAAATGAAGAAGAAGTTCGAAGAAGCCGGCGCCGTGATCGAGATCAAGTAATTAAGGCGCACATTATAGGACCATGCGCCGCAGGCGCATGGTCCTATTTGGGAAGGCGCATCGCCCGAATATTGTAAAATTTGCACAATTTCGCCTTATTGTCTTGCATTTGGCGGGGGGCTATTTTATAATATACCAGTCTGCCCCGGTTGTGGGCTGCTGTTGTCGACGGCAAAAGCCGTTGCGGGCATCGGTGGCCGCAGGTTTTGCGGGCGCCGAAAAAACACATGGGGAGGTGTCAAGCATGGCATCGGATAAGCGAATCAAGGTTACGCTGGCGTGCAGCGAATGCAAGCAGCGCAATTACAATACCATGAAGAACAAGAAGAACGATCCCGATCGTTTGGAGATGCACAAGTATTGCCGCTTCTGCAAGAAGCATACCAGCCACAAGGAGACCAAGTAAGCTACCTTGTGCAAGCGGCGGGCCGCGCTGACGCGGCCGGCTGGGCCGGCGCCTGACAGGGGCGTCGGCAATCGCCGTATACTGCCATAGACAAGGATGTGAAAGCATGGCAAAGGAAGAGAACAAGAATACCAAGCCCGGTTTCTTCCAGAGGATCGCAGATTTCTTCAAGGGCATCGGTCGCAGCTTCAAGAACATGTTCCACGAGCTGAAGAAGGTCTCCTGGCCCACCAAGAAGGATCTGATCAACTACTCCGTGGTGGTATTCGTATTCATGATCGTCATGGGCGTGATCATCGGCGTGTTTGACCTGGGCGCCGGCGCGCTGATCAAGCTGATCACCGGCTGATTGTCAAGGAGCCGAATATGTCTGAAAACGCGGATATCAAATGGTATGTCGTGCATACCTATTCCGGCTATGAGAACAAGGTGCGGGACAGCCTGCTGAAGGCCGTTGAGAACAACGGCATGCAGGACAAGATCGTGGACGTGCGCATACCGGTGGAAGAAGCCGTCGAAATCAAGAACAACAAGCGCAAGGTGGTGCAGCGCAAGCTGCTGCCCAGCTATGTGATCGTCAAGATGGAGATGACCAACGAGACGTGGTACGTTGTGCGCAACACACGCGGCGTCACCGGCTTCGTGGGCTCCGGCAACAAGGCTACGCCCCTGTCGGAGACCGACTTCGCCTCCATATTCGATACAGCGCCCCAGACCCGCATCGACATACAGGTGGGCGACGAGGTGCGTATACTGACCGGCCTGTTCGAGAACTTCACCGGCAAGGTGACGGCCATCGACCCGGCAACCCAGCAGCTGAGCGTCACCGTGCCCATGCTCAAGCGTGAGACCAGCGTGGAGCTGGCCTACGACGAGGTCGTCCGAGTGGACTGATCTCGTCGCATCGGTAGACTGAATGCCCGGCCACGGCCGGATTTTCAGTGAGTGGGAGGGACAGACAATGTTCCGCTTCACCACATACATGTAGAGGAGGAAACCCAAATGGCAAAGAAAGTTACTGCGCTTATCAAGCTGCAGGTGCCCGCCGGCAAGGCGACGCCCGCGCCGCCCATCGGCCCCGCGCTCGGCCAGCACGGCGTTAACATCCCCGGATTCTGCAAGGAATTCAACGATCGCACCGGCAAGCAGGCCGGCCTGATCATCCCGGTGGTCATCACCGTCTACCAGGACCGTTCCTTCACCTTCATCACCAAGACCCCTCCGGCCCCCGTGCTGATCAAGAAGGCCTGCGGCATCGAGCACGCCTCCGGCCGTCCCAACAAGGACAAGGTGGCCAACATCACCAAGGCCCAGGTCCGCGAGATCGCCGAGCTGAAGATGCCCGATCTGAACGCCGCCTCCATTGAGGCCGCGATGAGCATGATCGCCGGTACCGCCCGCTCCATGGGCGTCGTGGTGGTCGACTAAGAAGGTATAGCACCAGAATCGTGGGAGGATCGAAGGATCCGCTTGACCACAAGGAGGATGTATTCATGAAAAAGGGTAAGAAATATTCCGATAGCCTGAAGCTGATCGATCGCACTAAGCAGTATGATCCCGAGGAGGCCATCGCGCTGGTCAAAAAGACCGCCAAGGCCAAGTTTGACGAGACCGTGGAGATTTCCGTCCGCCTGGGCGTCGATCCCCGTCACGCCGACCAGCAGGTCCGCGGCGCGGTGGTGCTGCCCAACGGCACAGGCAAGACCGTGCGCGTGCTGGTGATCTGCAAGGCCGACAAGGCCGCCGAGGCCGAGGCCGCCGGCGCGGATTACGTGGGCGCAGAGGACATGGTCGCCAAAATCCAGGGCGGCTGGTTCGACTTCGACGTGGTCGTCGCCACTCCCGACATGATGGGTCAGGTTGGTCGCCTGGGCCGCATCCTGGGCCCCAAGGGCCTGATGCCCAGTCCCAAGGCCGGCACCGTCACCATGAACGTGACGCAGGCCATCCACGATATCAAAGCCGGTAAGGTCGAGTATCGCGTGGACAAGACCGCCATCATCCACTGCCCCGTGGGCAAGGCTTCCTTTGACGAGCAGAAGCTGGTCGAGAACCTCCGCGTGCTGATGGAGGCCATCATCAAGGCCAAGCCCGCCGCCGCCAAGGGCACCTATATCCGCTCCGCCGTGATCTCCAGCACCATGGGCCCCGGCATCAAGCTGAATTCCCTGAAGTTCTGATTTCAACGAGAGCTGTTTTCCCCCTCCGAAAGGAGGGGGAATTTTTTGGCGTCGTAGCTGTTCGGTGAAGCAACTGCATCATGTCATTCCATTACACAGAATTGAGAAATACTGTAAAGTGACATGGAAAATGCGCTTGACAAATATGCGGGAGATGGTATATCATTTAACAAGCAGGTTACGGACCTGAAAAAATTCTGTGGAGGGATTTGACATGAAGCAATGGAGACGACTGCTTGCCGTGCTGCTGGCGGCGCTGCTGACCTGTGCGCTGCCGCTGGCGGCGCTGGCGGAGCCGGTCATCGCAGGGGACGACGGGCTTGCCCTGGAGCTGGCGGGCGATGCCCTGGAGATCGGGGACGTGTCGAGGCCGGACGCGGCAGAGCTGGAGATCGGGCTGGCGGAGCCGGTGAACGTTGATGCTGCCCTTGACCTTCAGGACAACCCGGGCGAGGGGGGCGAAGAGGATCCGGAAGGCGAGGGAGGCGAAGCGGTCGACGACGGCTTTGACGTCGAGGACGGCGTGGTGACCGGCTATCACGGCGAGGGCGGGGACATCGTCATACCCACGACCGCTACGGCCATCGGCCCATGGGCGTTCGCTGAATCCCCCCTGGTGACCGGCGTAACGATTCCGGGCAATATCCAGGACATCGGACAGGGCTGCTTCTCCAACTGCCCCAACCTGACCCGCGTGACCATTGAGGACGGCCCAACCGTGATCCGCCACGCCGCTTTCTCGGAATGCCCGAAGCTGAAGGAGGTTTCTGTTCCCGGCAGCGTGAAGCAGATCGAAGGGGCTGCGTTTAACACGTGCAGCGCACTGAAAAAGCTGACGCTGGGGAACGGTATTGAGGACATCGGCTGGAATGTCTTTCAAAACTGCACGAGCCTGACGAAGGTCACGATTCCGGACAGTGTGAAGGCCTTGGGAGAAGGCTGCTTCATGGGCTGCAGCGCTTTGGCAAGCCTGGCGCTCCCTGAAAGCCTGGACAGCCTTGAACAAGAGGCGTTCCAGGACTGCACTAGCCTGAAGAGCGTGACGATTCCCGGCAGTGTCAAGAAGCTCCAATGTACTTTCAAGAACTGCTCCAACCTGAAGAAGGTGACGATCAAAGAGGGCTTGGAATACCTCTATGACGACGTATTTGGCGATTGCGTGAAGCTGAAGAGCGTGACGCTGCCGAATACACTCAAGCACATCGGCCAGGGGACCTTCTACGGCTGCGCCGCCCTGAAGAGCATTAAGATTCCGGAGAGCGTGGAGTCGCTGGAAAGCTATGCGTTCGGACATTGCAACGGCCTGACGAGCGTGACAATTCCTGCCGGGGTCAGGGAATTTGAGGGCAATCCCTTCATCGGATGTCTCAATCTGAAGAAGATCGTCGTCGCAAAGGGTAACGCCAGCTTTGTCTTCTCAGGCGGACTGCTGTATACCCGGGATATGAAGACGTTGATCTGCTGCGTGGGGAGCCGCACAAGCGCGACGATTGTGGATGGCGTGAAGACGATCGGCGATCGGGCGTTCGAACATTGTGACAGGCTGAAGGATGTGACGATCCCCGGGAGCGTCAGGACCATCGGTGAAGGCGCCTTCGAGTACTGCATCAGGTTGAAGAAAGTGTCGATTCCCGAGGGTGTCAAGACCCTGGAATACTGTGCCTTCTCGGATTGCGGAGCGCTTGAGCGTGTGGAGATGCCCAGAAGCCTGCGAACCATCGGCGACGAAGCCTTCCTTGGCTGTGCCGCGCTGAAGATCGTGATTATTCCCTCTGGCGTAAAGAGCATTGGAGAAAACGTGTTTAACTATCAAGACGATGAAGGGGACCATCCAGTGAAGGCGGTCTTCATCGTCGAGGACGGCTCCTATGCCCAGAAGTACGCGAAGGAAAACGGGCTTGCCGTGCGCATCGACCTGTCGAAGGCGAAGGTCACCGTTATTGAAGACTGTGTCTATACAGGGAAGGCTCTGAAGCCGACCAAAATCGCCCTTCAGTTGAACGGGAAATACTTGCAGATTGTGATAGGCGTTGATTGTAAGCTCTCCTACAAGAACAACAAGGCCGTCGGCACCGCCACGGTGACCGTCACCGGCATAGGCGGCTACGCCGGCAGCGCTTCGGGCAGCTTCGACATCAACCCGAAGCCGGTGGACGGACTGAAGCTCGAAGCCGGCGCGAAGCGGCTGACCGCCAGCTGGAAGAAGGGCAAGGGGATCACGGGCTACCAGCTCGAGTACAGTCTGAAGAAGAACTTCGCATCCGCAAAGAAGGTGAGCATTGCCAAGGCCGGCACGGTCAGCAGGGTCATCAAGGGCCTGCAATCCGGTAAAAAATGGTATGTGCGCATCCGGGCCTATAAGAAGGTGAACGGCAAGACCTACTGGTCCGCCTGGTCCGACGCACAGAGCGTAAAGGTGAAATAGACATCCCGTCCCGGATGTATCCGTACCTTCTGTGGCGGCCCGGGAGCCGCTGCTACAGGCGTCGCTTATTGTAACGGCGACACGAAGTCAGTCCTTCAGGGCAGCGCCTGCGCAGCGAAGCAAATCCTTCAGGGCGCCGCCCTGACTGAACGGAGACGAGCAGGCAACCCTGCCGGTACGTATTGAGATAATGACAGCACCCCCACCCGCGGATATCCCGGGTGGGGCTTTATACGGATTTGCATGATCAGGGGGAGACGTGGTATAATGATGCCATATAAGGCACATTTCAGGGCGCGACGGCCGGTATATGGCGTTTGATCCGGCAGGAAGGGCGATATCATGAAGCGCGTTATGGGGCTTATGCTGGCGCTGTCAATGGCGCTGGCAGCGCTGCCGATGCACAGCGTCGCGCAGGAAAGCGGGCGCAGGCTGACGCTGATGGTATATCTCTGTGGCAGCAATCTGGAGAGCGAATACGGCTCGGCCACGTCGGACATCATGGAAATGACGGCCGACGGCAGTCCGGGCAGCGACGTTTCGGTGCTGCTGATGACCGGTGGGGCCCGCCAGTGGTACACGGGCTACGATTCGGCCCGGTGCAGAATCCAGGAACTGGTGGGCAGGGGCGGCGTGCGCACGGTATGGGATTTCGAGTCCATGAACATGGGCAGCAGCGAAACTCTGACCCGGCTGTTGCGCTACGGAGTGGAGAATTATCCCGCCGACGACTATGCCCTGATCCTGTGGGACCACGGCGGCGGGCCGCTGGAGGGGGTCTGCTGGGACGAGATGTTCAGCCTGGACAACCTGTCGATGGATGAGCTGTGCCAGGGCATCGCGGACGCGGCGCTGGAAAAGAAGCTGGCCTGGATCGGATTCGACGCCTGCCTGATGGGCTCGCTGGAGGTGGCGGCTGCCATGGCGCCCTATGCGGATTACATGATCGCCTCTCAGGAAACGGAGCCCGCCGGGGGCTGGAATTACAGCTTCATTTCCGGCCTGACCGGGGCCGAGGGCGCCGTGGAGACCGCCCGGCGCATCGTGGACGGCTATATGCAGGCGAAGGTGCTGGGGGGCGAGACACTGACCCTGTCCTGCCTCGATTTGAGCCAGACCACCCAGGCGGTCAGGGCCCTGGGCGATTGCTTCGCGCTCAAGGCCGCGGATATGGACGAAAACAGCTTTGCAAGGTTGGCCGGTGAACGCGCCCAGGCGACGGCCTTCGGCGCGCCGCTGAGGGCCTTCGGCGACGGGGGCTACGACCTGGTAGACCTGAAGGACCTGACCGACCGGCTGGACCTGGCGGACGGGGCGAAGGATGAAATCGACCAGGCGCTTTCGAGCCTGGTGGTATACAGCCGCTCCAACCGGGAGGGGGCCAACGGCGTTTCGGTGTATCACCCCTGCTACAACAAGGACAAGTACAGGGATAAATGGCGAACGAGCTACAAGCGACTGGATTTCAGCGAATCCTATACCCGCTACATCGATGCCTATGGCCGCTATCTGCTGGGCGACGATATGACGGACTGGTCGGGCCTGGGGCCTGTGGAGGCCGGTGAGATGGCGGAGGGCCGGCAGACATTTTCCCTCCAATTGAGCCCGGAGCAGGCGAAAAACGTGGTATCGGCCCAGCTGTTGGTGATGATGAGCACCACGTATGTGATCAACTATGGCGAGGAGAGCTATGCCTTGGTGGGCGCATATCCCGCCACGGTGGACGGGAACGGCGTCATGACCGCCACCTACGACGGTCGGGCGCTGTTCCTGGAGGCAGGGAAGAGCTATGGCCCGCTGGGCTATGTCGTATCCCCGGACGGGGACGAGCTGATCACCTCGGTGACCTACGTGCCCAAGGATGGCAGCCTTTCCAGCGACAATGCCCAGGATGTATATTACTACGTGGACGCCAGCGAGGATGGCAATGCGCAAATCCGGCAGGCCCGTATCGAGGACAGCGTGACCGGCATGCTGACCAACCGCATGACCCTTTCAGAGGACGACTACCGGGGCATGTATGTGTGGTATCCGCTAAAGGAATTGCCCCAGGCGGACAGCCGGGGGCTGTTGCCCGAATACGCGCTGTGGGACGACAGCAGAGCTTCCGTGATGTGGACCACGGTTCAGCTGCCCGCCGAATGGCACTTCGACATTCGCCGGGGGGAGGCGTCCGGCGCGGTGCTCTGGGCGGCTTTTGAGATAACGGACGTTCAGCAGAACACCTGGTGTACCCCGCTGGCGCCGGTTGAGAACGCCAGCCTGATTCCCGTATCGCTTTCAGGGGATACCTTCGAAACGGAGGATGCGCGCCTGAAGGCGGCTGTTACGATGGACATATCCCAGTCCAAACCCGGCATATGGCTGGAATTCGAACTGGAAAACAAGGGTGAGCCAAGGCGTTTTTACATCCGTGACCT
The DNA here is from genome assembly GCA_045658005.1 of Clostridia bacterium. Classification (GTDB taxonomy): domain Bacteria; phylum Bacillota; class Clostridia; order Christensenellales; family Aristaeellaceae; genus UBA2862. The sequence continues at coordinate 63,819 of JAZOUD010000122.1, forward strand.
GCGGCTGAACGGTACCCGGCAGGCGGATACCGCTGGCATCTTTGAGGACGTAGATGACCACAGCCTGGTGAGCCTCACCCGGAAGGGCAGGGCGACGATATTTCTGGAGGCAAAGGACCTGCTGGGCCTGGGCGCGCTTGAGACTGTAGGGTTTACGCTGGAGGCGGAAAAGGATTATCACACCCAGAGCGCGACGGCGCTCGAGCTTGCGCTGGGGGATTGCGACGTCAGCGGCATCGCGCCGATGCCCCCGGCGCTGGCCTCGGCCAACGGGGTGGGCTGTGAATGGGAGCTGTTTGCATTGGAGCGGGATTTCTATGGCCTCAAGCTGGGCATGCGCGTGAAAAACACCGGTTCTGAAACACTCAGCTTCGGGAAACTCTACGTGCTGGTCAACGGTGGGGTGCAGCTGTGGGACTATGCAACCCTGAACCTGCCGAAGCCGGGGATGGAGTGCGTGTATACGCTGTCCGCCAGGAGCAGGGGATACTTGTCGGCCGTTTGGGACAGCTTTAAGCTCGACAAAAGTGAAGATAACCTGGCGGAATACTACCTGCCCGACGTGCTGGACAGCAACGGCGTCACCGAGATCCGGGATTTGAGCCTGATGATTATGGATTACGATCACCTGCTGCCGACGATCGCGCTGCCCCTGGCCGAGCCTGTGCCGCTGCCCCAGGGCGACCTGGCGCCGGAGGAGCTGATGTATACCTACCGGCCCCTGTGTGACGACGGCGCCGCTCCCGCGCTGCTGGTCGCCGGAACGGAGGTGGAGGCATGGATAGACCACTTGTTGGTGGGGTATAACGGCATCTGCCTGTCGCTGACGCTGCGCAACCTGACCGATCACGCCATCATCCTCTCCCTTGATGAAGCGCTGGTCAACGGCATTAACGCCGGCGAGGGGGACGGCCGGTCCCTGAAGCGACACATGGTCGCGCCTGGCGCGGTGACCCGCGCCAGCTATCTGCTGGATGTCGACGACCAACTGCCCGGCGGCCTGCCTGTGAACAGCCTGCGACTGTTCATGCGCTGTGGCCGGGCGCCCGAGTCGGCCTGGACCAAGCCGGCCTGGACGGAGTCGGCCTGGGCCGCGCTGCACTGCCCCGAGGGCACCGCGCTGTCCGCTCCCGGGGGCGCTGTGCTGTCCGCAGACGCTCTGGGCATCGAGCCCGCCGCCCTGGTGCCGATCCTGCGGTAAGCCGAGGGCCTGGCAGGCCGCAGACGGCTGAAATCCACACGTCGGACGGCTGCCTGTATTGTGCGGTATTTTCTTAGTAACAAAGCGAGCGAGGTGGAACCATGACCCTGCGCAAAACCCTGTCCCTGGCGCTGGCGCTGCTGATGCTGTCGCATGCGGCAGCGCCCGCCTGCCGCGCCGCCGGGCGGGAGGACTACGACATGCCCTATTACATCCTCGTGGACCTGGAAAACCAGATCGTGACGGTCTACGACACGGCCACCGACGCCGTGGTGCGGCAGATGCTGTGCTCCTCGGGGCGGAACATCACCCCGGTGGGCACGTTCATCATGCCCCGGGGCCGGACGGACCGGGACCGCAAGCCCTGGTACTACATCGCCATCTACGATCGTTTTGTCAAGTACGCCACCCGCATCTACGACATGATCCTGTTCCACTCCATCCCCTACAGGCGGCAGTCCCTGCAATCCATCGACGCGAAGGCCGCCGGGGAGCTGGGGGAGCCCACCTCCCACGGCTGCATCCGCCTGCGCTGGCAGGACGCGGCGTTCATCTCGGAAAACTGCCTGCCCGGCACGCTGGTGCGCATCGAGGAGGGCCGCCAGCGGGACGAGGCGCTGCGGGAGCTGCTGCGCCAGCAGACTTACGACGCCGCCTCCGGGCTCTCCTACGAGAGCTTCCTGGGCATATCCAACGAGGCCGGCGCGCTGTCGCGCTCCAGCGAGGGGCCGGAGGTGCTGGACCTGCAATACCGGCTGCGGGACCTGGGACTGTACGACGGCGAGCTGAGCGGCGTCTACGACAGCGCCACCGTGAACGCGGTGCGCAAGGCCCAGTACATCAGCGGCGACACGCTGGACGGCGTGGCGACCCTCGAATACCAGTCGGTGCTCTACGGCCCTGAGGCCCCCGTGGCCATGGAGGTGCGCCTCTGTGAGGGCATGAGCGGCCCCGCCGTGAAGGCGCTGCAGCAGAACCTGGCGGCGCTGGGGCTGTATCCCGAGGCGGCGGACAGCGCCTTCGACGCGGACGTGGTCAGGGCCGTGGCCCAGTTCCAGCGGGCCTATGGCTGGGAGGAGGACGGCGTGGCGACGCCCACGCTGCAAAAGGCCGTGGCCTACGAGGCCGGTCGGCTCGCCGAGGCCTTCGGCGGGCAGGACTACACCTGCGAGCGGGTGGGCGAGCCCCTGCCGATGGCCCGGGTGAGCGTAAAGGAGGGCGCGCGGCTGAGGGAGGAGCCCCTTCTGCAGAGCCGCACGCTGAAGCGGCTGTCCGAGGACCGGCAGATGATCGTGCTGGACCGGGGGGAGGACTGGTCGCGGGTCCGGGTGAACGGGGAGGACGGCTATGTCCGCAACGACCTGGTGACCTTTTTCGACCGCCTTGTGGTCCAGATGAAGTACACCTGCCAGGCGGAGGACCTGGTCTATACCATCGGCAACGGCGTCGAGGATTACCGGGCGGGCGCCGAGCTGCCCTGCGAGGTCTTTGAGACCACCCTCGCCGCCAACGACCAGCAGGTGGACGTGGACAGCCTGGAGAACTACGTCACCGTGGATACCGGCGCGGGCGGCCCGCCGCTGAACCTGCGCCAGGCCCCGGACGGCGACAGCCCTGTGCTGGACACCGTGGAAAACGGCCGGCGCTTCAAGGCCCTGCGCCGCACCAGCGAGTGGACCCAGGTGGAATACCGGGGCCGGACGGGCTACCTGCTGAACCGCTACCTCGCCTTCTGGACCGGCCCCGAGGACGCCCTGGACGAGGAGCTGGACGCCGACGCCGCCGACGTGCCGGTGATGGGCTACGCCACGGTGCGCAGCGTCGCGGGCAGGAAGGCCCCCGTCTACGAGGAGAACGCGGACGGCGCGGCCATACTGGGCTACCTGCCCAACGACACCCGCCTGGAGGTGCTCTCTGCCGCCGACGGCTGGTGCTGGATCCGCTACGAGGGAAGGGATGGGTATATGACCGTGGAGGATCTGAAGCTGGAGGCGGATGTGATGTGATCGGGGGCGGGGTGAAGATATAACTACTGATTTATCGAGCTGTGCTCGACAAATCAGTAGTTACCTTACCCAATCCTCACCTAATTATGACAAATATGTGATACAAATGTCAACTGATTTCAACAAACATATGAATAAAATATGGTATAATATACAATAAATGGGGTAGTGTCACCCTTGCCGGCACAAGATGTTGCGGCGGCTTGGGATTTCATAGTACGCAGGTGAAAACGATGGGCATGAGACGACGTGGACTTCTTTCGTGGGTATTGACGGCGGCGCTGGTCGCGCTGTCGCTGTTTGCGCCCCTGTCGGCGGCGGTGGCGGAGGAAAGCCCGAAATACTACATCGAGGTGGATGTCTATAACCAGGTCGTCACCATCTACGACGCGGCCTCGATGGAAATCGTGCGCCAAATGCTTTGCTCCTCCGGAGAGAAGCTGCACTGGACGCCGGTGGGCGATTACATCCTCCCGGAGAATGAGAAGCGCACCGACCGCGGGCCCTGGTACCAGATCGGCGGCTTCTTTGTGCGCTACGCCACCCGGCTGTCCGGCAAGGTGCTTTTCCACTCCATCCCTTATAATTGGAAGGACGAGGACTGCATCGACCGGGAATGCCTGCGGCGCTTCGGCACGCCGGCCTCCCACGGCTGCATCCGCCTGCGCTGGCAGGACGCGAAGTTCATCGCGGAAAACTGCCTGCCGGGCACCCATGTGAAGATACTGTGCAGCGATACCCGGGACGAGGAGCTTCGGGCGCTGTTGTACCAGGAGAGCTTCGACGCCTCCAAGGGCATTTCCTACGAGAGCTTCCTGGGCCTTTCCGACGACCCGCAGGTGCTGGATCGGCACAGCCAGGGCAAGGCGGTGACCGACCTGCAATACCGCCTGCGGGACCTGGGGATATTCGACGGGGAGACCGGGGAGGCCTACGACACCGCCACCGTGAAAGCCGTGCGTTACGCCCAATACCTGATGGGCCTGGACCCCACCGGGCTCGCAGGCCCCGATTTCATAGAGGCGATCTTCTCAGACGCAGCCCCCACCGCCATGAAGGTGCAGCTGGAGTCGGGCATGAGCGGCCCCGCGGTGAAGCGGCTGCAGGCCAACCTGAAGACGCTGCGGCTGTACGGCGACGCCCTGGACAGCGTCTACGACGCGGGCGTGCTGGACGGCGTGCGCCAGTTCCAGCGGGTCTACGGCTACCCGGTGGACGGCGTGGCCAACCCCACCGTGCAGAAGGCCATCGCCTATGAGGCGGGCCGGGTTGCGATGGCCTTCGGGGAATCGGACTACAGCTGCCAGTGGTCGGGCGAGCCGATGGTGCTGGCCACGGTGAAGGCTTCCGCCGGCGTCAAGCTGCGCAAGAGCGCTTCGATGAAGAGCCCCACGCTGCAGCGCTTGCCGGAGGACCGCCGGCTGATCGTGCTGAAGCAGGGCGACGGCTGGTCCAAGGTGGGCTCGGACGGTGAGACCGGCTATGTCTACAACCAATTGCTGAACTTCACCAGCCAGATGGTGGGCCAGCTGCGCTATACCTCCGACTCGGGTGAGGTGACCTGCGCCGTGGGCAACAGCAGCGCGGATTACCGGAACGGCGCGGATCTGCCCTGCAGCGTGTTCGAGGACTTCCTCGCCGCTAACGACGACGCCTACGACACGGGCACATTGGGCGGCTACGTCACCGTGGATACCGGCGAGGGCGACGCCCCGCTGAACCTGCGGTCGGCCCCGGACGGCGAAAGCCCCGTGCTGGCCACTGTGGATAACGGCAGCAGCCTGCGGGTTGAGCAGCGCACCGCCGAGTGGACCCAGGTGACCTACGGCGGCCAGTCCGGCTACCTGATGAACCGCTACCTGATGTACTGGGCCGGGCCGGAGGACGCCCTCGAGACCAGGACCGACGCCGGGAAGGCCCGGAGCGCCTTCAACGGCTACGCGAAGGTGGTCAGCGCCAACGACGAGCAGGCCGCGGTCTATGAGGACGACCTGGCGGGCGCGAAGGTGCTGGGCCACCTGGCCGACGGCACGACGGTGGAGGTGCTGGAGACGGTGAACGGCTGGTGCCACATCCGCTACATGGGCCACGAGGGCTACATGGTGGGCGAGGACCTGGCCTTCGACGACTCCGTGATGAAGGCCCAGGAGGACGCCGACGGGGGATTGAGCTGAGGGACATTGTTTGCATACGACTGTTACGCTATGAGGTTGACTGGTATGAGGATACGCCGCGTGTTTTCGCTGGTGCTGGCGCTGATGCTGGCGGTGACCGCCGCCGGGGCGCTGGCCGCCGAGAGATACAACATGCCCTATTACATCGAGGTGGACGTGAACAACCAGATCGTCACCGTCTACAGTACCGTCTCCAAGTCGGTGGTGCGGCAGATGATCTGCTCCACGGGGCTGAACGACGCCACGCCCCTGGGCACCTACTACCTGCCGCCGAAGATGGAGGAGCTGGAGCGGGAGTACTGGTACTACTTCGGCTATTACAGCTGCTACGCCCACTACGCCACCCGCATCTACAAGGGCGTGCTGTTCCATTCGCTGCCCTGCGCCCAGAAGTCGGATGCCACCGTCAGCAAGAGCGCCGTGGCCGAGCTGGGCAACCCGGCCTCCCACGGCTGCATCCGCCTGCGCTGGGAGGACGCCGAGTTCATCGCCAAGTGCTGCCTGGAGGGCACCCGCGTGCGCATCTACCAGGGCCGCCACCGGGACAACGACCTGCGGGCGCTGCTGCTGGCGGGTTCCTATACCAACGAAAAGGGCATGACCTACAACGAATACCTGGGCGTCGCCGACCGGGAGGGGGACCTGGGGCGCGACTGCGAGGGCAAGGAGGTGCTCAACCTCCAGACCCGCCTGCGGGACCTGGGCATCTACGCCGGCAAGCTGGACGGCAAGTACGGCGGCGGCACCGTGAACGCGGTGCGGGAGGCCCAGCGCATGATGGGCATGATGGAGACCGGCGTCGCCAGCCCCGAGTTCCAGGCGTCCCTGATGGACGACGAGACGGCCCCCACGGCCCGGAACGTGGCCGTGAAGGAGGGCATGAGCGGCCCGGTGGTGCGCAGCATACAGCAGGATTTGAAGAAGCTGAAGCTGTACGACGAGAAGATCGACGGCGTGTTCGACGTGGACGTGCTGGAAGCTGTGAAGGTGTTCCAGGGGGCCTACGGCTATCCCGCCGACGGCGTGATGGAATCCGAGATCCAGAAGGCGCTTTACTACGAATCCGGCAAGGTGGAGGAGCTGTTCGCCGGCAGCGGCGGCTTCTCCTGCGAGACCACCGGCGGTTCGCTCACCATGGGCCAGGTCACCAGCGACGTGAGCATCCGCCTGCGGGAGAAGCCCTCGGGGGGCTCCGACGCGCTGACCCGGCTGTCCCCGGGCGACCTGGTGGTGGCGCTGGAGTACGACGCCAGCTGGAGCAAGGTGCAGCGGGGCCGCAACGTGGGCTACGTCAACAACGCTTTTTTAACCTACTATCCCCAGGATATCTACGAGCTGAGCTACACCTCCGCCGACGGCCAGCTGGCCTACGCCATCGGCCACACCGAGGAGGGCTACCTGCGGGGGGCCTCCGTCCCGGCGGAGGACTTCGAGGAATACCTGGCCTCCGGCGGCTCGCTGGAGGACCACGGCCTGCAGGACGAGCTGGCCACGGTGAACACCGACGGCGCGGGCGCGGCGCTGAACCTGCGGGAAGCGCCCTCCACCGACAGCGCCGTGCTGGCCGAGATCCCAGACGGCACCGGCGTGGTGGTGCTGCTGCGCAGTGCCGAGTGGACGCTGGTGGAGTGGGAGGGCCGCACCGGCTACCTGCTGAACCGCTACCTGGCCTTCGAGGGCGAGGACGCCGGGGAGGCCCCCGAGGCGGAGGAGGCCGAGGCCGAGGGTGGCGAGAAGGTCAGCGTCATGCTGCCGGCGATGGTGCTGGCCATGGACGGGGGCTACGCCCCGGTGTACGACGTGGACTCCGAGGACGCCACCGAGCTGGGCCGCATCAAGAACGGCAAGCGACTGATGGTGATCGAGACCAGCGGCGGCTGGAGCCTGATCAGCTACAAGAACCACACCGGCTACATGAAGGACGAGGACCTTCAGTTCATGCTGGCCGACGAGGCGGCGGCGTGAAATACTGATTTGTCGGGGTGCGACAAATCAGTAGTTGCCTCCCCGACGAAACAAGCGGACCCTCACCGGGTCCGCTTGCTTCGTCTATTCTGTTGGCGCTGGAAACCTCTGGATGTGGTCGAACGCGTCGCGCATGATCTTGCGGTCGCGCTCGTAGGTCAGGCGGACGGCGGCCTCCTCGATGGGCAGCCAGAACGCCTCGGCGATCTCCTCGGGCTGGGGGTGGATATCGGCCTGGTCCGTGGTGGCGGCGAAGATCACCACCAGCTTCTGGGTGTCGGGGCGGATGTTGTAGCGGTTCTCCGCCCGGAAGCGGCGGTCGACCCGCACCCGCAGGCCCGTCTCCTCGAAGATCTCCCGCTCGGCGGTCTGGCTCTCGGTCTCGCCCGGCTCCACGTGTCCCTTGGGGAAGGAGATGTGCCGGCCCTTGGTGTGTCGGATCAGCAGCACGTTCCAATCCGCGTCTTTCCTGAATATCACAGCGCCGCAGGATTTTTCATATCGCATGAAAGCCTCCGTTGTATGGTTGTGACGGTTCAGTGAATCAGACTTTTTCCAGCGCGTCGGCCAGCTGCTCCAGCCAGGGCGCCTCCAGCATCTCAACCCTGCCGCCGTCGCAGGCGGCGGCGATGGCGGGATCGATGGGCAGCTTCGCGACGTTCGCGATGCCCCGGCGCTCGGCGATCTCGTCCACGTGGCTCTCGCCGAAGATGTGGTGCTCCTTGCCGCAGGCGTCGCACTTGAAGTAGCTCATGTTCTCCACGATGCCCAGCACCGGTATGTTCATCATGGCTGCCATGTTCGCGGCCTTCTCCACGATCATGCCCACCAGCTCCTGGGGCGAGTTGACCACCAGTATGCCGTCCAGGGGCAGCGACTGGAACACCGTCAGCGGCACGTCGCCGGTTCCCGGAGGCATGTCCACGAACATGAAGTCCACGTCCTCCCACATCACGTCGCTCCAGAACTGCTTGACGGTTCCGGCGATGATGGGGCCGCGCCAGACCACGGGGTCAGTCTCGTTGTCCAGCATCAGGTTCAGGGAGACCAGCTTGACGCCCGTCGCGCTGACGGCGGGGAATATACCCCCCTCGGAGGCCATCAGCTGGGTGTGCACGCCGAAGGCGGTGGGGATGGAGGGGCCGGTGATGTCGGCGTCCAGTATGGCCACGTCGTGCCCCCGCCGGCGCATCAGCGCCGCCATCAGGCTGGTGACCAGCGACTTGCCCACGCCGCCCTTGCCGCTGACCACACCGATGATCTTCTTCACCCGGCTGTTGGCGTTGGCCGGCGCGGCGAAGTTCGGGGTACCGTCCTCCCGGCTGGGACAGTTGACCCCGCAGCTGTTGCAATCGTGATTGCAGTTCTCACTCATGGGTAAACATCTCCAATTTGCAGAATGTATTGTATTAATGATAGCGCATGAGCGGGGTTTCGTCAAGGGGGATATTGTTTAAGTAAATACTGATTTGTCGCGCTGCGACAAATCAGTATTTACAGATCAACTCTTAACCGTAAACTCCACCATCCGATATTGAATCCATACAAAATGGGTGGTATAATCCCTTTCGCCGCGTGGCGGCGGGAGGAAGTGCTTTTATGAACCTGCGTTTGCGCCGGGGGCGCTATGACATCGACATGCTGAACGGGCCGGTGCTGCCGAGGCTTTTGAGCTTCGCGCTGCCGCTGATGCTGTCCAGCATGCTGCAGCTGACCTTCAACGCCGCGGACGTGATCGTGGTGGGGCGCTTCGAGGGTGACGCCGCGCTGGCGGCGGTGGGCGCGCCGGGGTCACTGATCAACCTGCTGGTGAACCTGTTCCTGGGGCTGTCGGTGGGCGCGAACGTGGTGGTGGCCCAGTGCTGCGGCGCGGGAGACTACCGCCAGACCGGCGAGGCCGTGCACACCGCCGTCGCCCTGAGCCTGGTGGGCGGGGTGCTGGTGGGCGTGTTCGGGTTCCTGCTGGCCGGGCCGCTGCTGGGCCTGATGAGCACCCCCGCCGAGGTGCTGCCCCTGGCCACCAGCTACATGCGCATCTACTTCCTGGGCATGCCGGCCAACATGCTGTACAACTTCGGCGCGGCGATCCTGCGGGCCATCGGCGACACCCGCCGCCCGCTGGCCTACCTGACCCTGGCCGGGGTGGTGAACGTGGTCCTGAACCTGCTCTTCGTGATCGCCTTTCACATGGGCGTCTCCGGCGTGGCGCTGGCCACGATCATCAGCCAGCTGATCTCCGCGACGCTGGTGACGCTGTGCCTGATCCGCACCGACGGGGCCATCCACCTGGACGTCAGGCGCATCCGCCTGCACCCGGACAAGGTGTGGCGCATCGCGCGGGTGGGCCTGCCCGCGGGGCTGCAGGGCATGGTGTTCTCGCTGTCCAACGTGCTGATCCAGTCCACCGTCAACAGCTTCGGCAAGAGCGCCGTGGCGGGCAACACCACCGCCAGCAACCTGGAGGGCTACATCTACGTGGCCATGAACAGCATCCACCAGGGGGCCATCACCTTCACAGGCCAGAACGTGGGCGCGCGGAAGTACGACCGCATCCCGAAGGTGTGCGCGGCATCGCTGGTGGCGGTGACCGGCATCGGCCTGGCGCTGGGCGGCTTCTTGATGCTGGCCAAGGGCTGGCTGTTTCGCATCTATACCAACGACGATGCCGTCATCGCGGCGGCAGGCCTGCGCAGCGGCATCATCGCGCCGACCTACTTCCTGTGCGGCATGATGGAGGTCATGGTGGGCCTGCTGCGGGGCATGGGCAGCTCAGTCACGCCGATGGTGGTGTCGATCCTGGGCGCCTGCGTGCTGCGCATCGTCTGGATACTGACGATCTACCCGCTGAATCCGACCCTGCCCACGCTGTACCTGTCCTATCCGGTGTCGTGGTTCATCACGTTTGCCGCGCACACGGTCTGCTATGTGATAATCAGGAACAGGAAATACAAATGAAGTGTAACTGTTCAGTTGATTGCTAAGGAAACACCGCACAATACGCAAGTGTAAGGTGCCAGGTTCAAATTGGTATAGGGAACGACAACACTCCCCCACAATAGGGCTCCGAAGGTAAACTCACTCAGGCCTGAAGCCCATAACGGGAATCGGCCAGGAAGAGGTTCGCCAGAGCGAACACCATCTTCAATTGTGAGTCTACCTTCGCTTTGCCTCGGTATCGTGTTTTTCGACATCGAAACAGATTCTTGACGACGCCAAAGACATGTTCTTCCTTGCAACGTACAGACGATTTCCTGTATTCAGCTTTCCTTGCTTTATACTGACCGCTCCGACTGAGCTTTTTCAGGGTTGACGGACGACGGCATATGCGATATTTGATCTTTTTACCGAATTTGTTCCGTGTGATTGCGTCTTCTCGCTTGTTGGCGCCCAAGTATCCAGCGTCTCCATTGACCTCTTCCTCTTCGCACGTCAGCAGTTTTGATGTCATCGATACATCCGATACGTTCCCCGCCGTCGTTTCCAACGTATGAATCAGTCCCGTATCTGTGTCTACTCCGATGTGGGCCTTGTACCCGAAATGCCACTGGTTTCCTTTTTTGCTCTGATGCGCTTCAGGATCACGGCTCTTTTCCTTGTTTTTCGTTGACGAAGGCGATGCGATCAGCGTCGAATCCACTATGGTCCCACGGTGCAGTATCAGTCCTTCTGACTCCAACAGGTACACTACATCATCAAACAGCTTGTCCTGTAAGCTGTTTGCCTTCAGTATATTCCGGAATCTGCCGATGGTGTCCCTGTCCGGCACCTGGTTGCTTGAGTCCACCCTGCAGAAATCTGAAAAGGCACGGCTGTCTATGATCTCGTTCTTCGCTGCCATGTCTGCCAGGTTATACAGGTTCTGGACTACGTATATCCGCAGCATTTGCTCCAGTGGATACGGCTTGTTCCCGTGCTCTCCTTTATAATAGTACGGCAATACCAGCTCGACCCACCTGCTCCACGGTATAATCCTGTCCATCCGCTCAAGCAGTTCCTTCTTTGGCGTCGCTACCTGTCGCAGTTCATCGCTGATCAGCGACATCGTCATCTGTTTGTTCATGTCTATATTATACCACTTTTTTGACACTTTGTACACTGTGCGGTATTTCCTTATCAAACAGCCCTCCCCATGTCCACAACATGGGGAGGGCTGTTTGGCGGATAACCACATGACGAATTCCCGGAGGAGAGGAGGATCATTCCGCCTGGGGCAGTATGAGTTTAACTGTGATATGTTTGACCTTCGGAGTCGCGCCTTCTTCCAGTATGGGGCTGTCAAAGCCATACTGAATGTAGTTTTCACCGGCATATTGTTTATACAATTCGCTGTGCCTTTCAACCTGCGTGAGCACATCCAGCGCTTCACCGGAAATCTCATAGTAGAGGGTGATTTCCTGGGCGAAAGGAATCTGGTTCATGGCGAAGGTACCGACCGTGTAGTCACCCTTTTTGAGCTCAAAGTGGTCGTCGGAGTCGCTTTTGACCAGCTCAAGCGTCATGCCGCAGGCATCAAGCACATCCTGCAGGCTGCTGCCATTCTGAATGCCGGGAGCCAGGATAAAATCCACGGGAAGCGTATTCCAGATCGTCATCTCGCTCACCAGACACTCCTCCAGCGGCAATGCTTCATCTGTTGCGTTCAGCAATTCCACATCGATCGATGCGTCGCCCTTTGTAAGGCTGTTGCCATAGCTTGAATAAGTCATGGCGTCCAAAGCCTTGGCATCGTACCGAACATCCAATGTCCATCCGTTCTCAATGAATTGGGAAACCGGGGCGGGCATCTGGTATTCAATGCCATCCAGCGTAAACCGGTATGCATTATAAATATCTTCCAGCGAATCGACTTCTAAGGTAGCGGCCATTGCAGCAGTACCCATAGAGAGCGCAAGGACAAGCAGGAATACCAACAGTTGGATCAGTTTTTTCATACGAATCCCTCCCTATATAATTCACGACCATAATACAGAACCGATATTACAAAACTGTTGATAAAGAAATACAAGTGAATGAAGTGATGTGGGAATACCGCGCAATAAGGGTGGCTGGCTGGCGATTGACGTAAGGAACCACCGCACAATACGCACGGCACGCTGACGGCTGAATTTCAGCCGCCTGCTGCCTGCAAAGCCCTTGATTACCCTCCAGGTAACCTGCGGGTTTTGCGGTTCGCATTCGACTAAGGAACCACCGCACAATACGGCGGCACATCTGGCGGTGCCTTTTCCGCCGGTCATCTGATGCATATTTCTTGACTTACCTCCAGCGAGGCGGGGAATCCAAAGGATTCCCCGGTCGCCTTTGGCGACTGGCTTGGTCAAATCAAAGATTTGAGCAAGCCACCTTCGCCTGCGATATATGCATCAGCGCCCGACAGGCGAAATTATCAAATCTTTGATTTGATAATTTCGGTTTTGCCTTCGGCAAAACTGAATCATTCAATTTGGAAAATTGAATGATTCACCTCGTAAAATTCACTCGCCAGCTCTAATCCCTAATCCCTAATCCCTAATCCCTCTCCCCGACAAATCAGTATCTATCCGACTGAACAGATACAATAAAGTGTCATGGGGACGGTTCTATTCGGGAGAACCGTCCCCATGACACTTTTTCATTCCTCCACCGGGCAGTGGGCGTGGGCCTTCACCTCGTTCCAGGGTACCGTGTACCCGGCCCCGTGGGAACAGAACACCGAATCGGGGGTGTCGTCGGCCAGGGGGTTGTAGTGGGCCGCTTCGATGACGGCCCCGGCGTCGCGGCAGGGGGCATAGTGGTCCAGCCGGTATTGCAGCTGGCCCCGGCCGTGGGTGGCGGCGAGGAAGGCGTCGTTGTACAGCGAGAATTCGGCCACGGTGGCCTCGCCGGTCACGGTGAAGCGCTCGCCCTCCGCCTGGGGCGCGTCGGTTTCAGAGTGCATCCGGGTAAGGTCGCCCATCACCCTGCCGTAGCTGTCCGCCGGGGCCCGCAGGGTGAAGCGGCAGACGGGCTCCAGCAGCACGCTCTGGGCGTACATCAGCGCGTTGCGGATGGCCCGGTAGGTGCTCTGGCGGAAGTCGCCGCCCTCGGTGTGCTTCAGGTGGGCCCGGCCGTGGAGCAGCTGCACCACCACGTCCGTCAGCGGCGCGCCGGTGAGCACGCCCCTGTGGGCCTTTTCATGGACGTGGGTCTCGATCAACCGCTGCCAGTTCAGCGCCAGCTCGTCCACGTGGCACAGCGATTCGAAGCGCACCCCGCTGCCCCGGGGCCCGGGGACCAGCCGCAGCTGGACCTCCGCGTAGTGGCGCAGAGGCTCGTAGTGGCCCACGCCCACCGCGGGGGCGGCGACGGTCTCCATGTACAGCACCCGCATCGGCCCGAAGTCCACGTCGATGGCGAAGCGGTCCTGCATCAGTTGGCGGATGACCTCCAGCTGGATGCGGCCCATCACCCGCAGGTCGATGCCGCCGGTGGCCTCGCTGACCGATACCGACAGCGCCGGGTCCTCGTCCTCCAGCGTCCGCAGGGCTGAAAGGACCCTGTTCGCGGGGACGGATTTGTCGAAAAGCACGCTGGCGGCCAGCATCGGCTCGGTGTGGAAGCGGTTGCGCCCGCCGCCGAAGCCGATCACGTCCCCAGGCCGCGCCTCGGGAAGCCCCGGCGCGGCGCAGAGCATGCCTGCTTCCGCCTCGGGGATCGGGGTGTATTTCGTGCCGCTGTACAGCCGAAGCTCGTTCACCCGGGCCGTGCCGCCGGGGACGGGAAACTCCTCCCGGGGTCGCAGGCTGCCGGAGCACACCCTGAAGAAGCACACCCGCCCGCCCTGGGCGTCGTGGCGGACCTTGTAGACCAGGGCGCGGAATGGGGCGTCCTGTGGCGGCAGGTTGCCGCCGCCACACAGCAGGCACAGCGCGTCCAGCAGCGCCTCGACGCCCACGTCGTTCAGCGCGGAGCCGCTGTAAACCGGGAACAGCTGCCGACGGAAGAACTGGTCCCGCAGGCCCGCGAGCCAGGCGTCGGGATCGTAGTCGTCCGCCATCCACCGATCCAGCAGTGTCTCGTCCCGCTCGGCCACGGCCTCGATCACCGAGCCGGGCAGCGCGCCGCCGCGCCAGCCGTCCATGTCCGTGATGTCGCCGGAGAGCCGCCCCTTCAGCTGGGCCAGTACCGCAGGGGTGTCGCAGGCGGGGCGGTCCGTCTTGTTGATGAACAGCACCGTGGGCACGCTGTAGGCTGCCAGCAGGCCCCACAGCGTCTCGGTGTGGCTCTGTATGCCCTCCGCGCCGTTGACCACCAGCACCGCCATGTCCAGCACCGACAGCGCCCGCTCCATCTCGGCGGCGAAGCCGGCGTGGCCGGGGGTGTCCACCCAAAAATAGCGGTGCCCGTTTCGCTGGAACACCGCCTGGTCCGAAAATATGGTGATGCCCCGCTGGCGCTCCAGCGGATGGGCATCCAGAAAGGCATCCCTATGATCCACCCGACCCGGTGCGCGGAGCACGCCGGCGTGGAACAACAGCTGCTCCGACAGGGTGGTCTTGCCCGCGTCCACGTGGGCCAGTATGCCGATGACGTGATTCTTGCTCATTTGATCTTTGCTTCCCGCTCGGCCCGCTTCAGCAGGTTCCAGAGGTTCATGCCCGCCAGGCCCTCGAGGATCCCCTCGCTGTAGCCCCGCCTGCGCAGTTCGTCCAGCAGCGTCGGGAAGCCGGAGGGATCGCCCAGGCCCTCGGGCCAGAGCTCGATGCCGTCGAAGTCGGAGCCGAAGCCGATCACGTGCTCGGCCCCCAGCTCGCACAGCGCGTCGATGTGGCGCACCACGTCGTCCAGCGTGGCGGGGCCGTCGCTCTTCAGGAATTTGCTGTAGAAGTTGACGCCGATGAAGCCGCCCCGGTCGACGATGGCCTTCACCTGCTCCTTCCTCAGGTTGCGGGGCACGTCGCACAGCCAGCGGCAGTCGGAGTGGCTGGCGATGGGGGGCAGGGCGGCGCGCTCGCACACCTCCCAGAAGCCGGCCTCGTTCAGGTGGGAGGTGTCGGGGAGTATGCCATAGCGGTCCATCGCCGCCAGCAGCTTCCGGCCAAAGGGCTTCAGGCCGCCCTTCGGGCCCTCGACGGCGGGGTGGCCGATCTCGTTTTCAAAGTTCCAGGTCAGGGCGATCATCCGCAGCCGCGCGGCCAACTGGAACTCGGTCAGCCGCTCCAGCGACCCCTCCAGCATCTCGCCGCCCTCGCAGGAGAATATGCCCATCGGCGTCTCTGGGGGCTTCTCGGGCAGGTCGTCCGTCAGCATAGGGGCGTTCAGCCAGCTGGCCGCGGCCAGCATCGCCAGGCCGTCGGCATAGGGCGTGCCCTTGGTGCCATCCCGCCCGGCGAACAGCGCGAAGGTCTGAAGGCCCACGCCGCCCGCCGCCAGCCGCTGGAGCGTCACGACGCATTTTCCGGGCGCCTTTCCGTTGATGGCGATTTGATAAAGCGTATCGCAATGGGCGTCTGCAACAAACATGGCAATCACTTCCTCTCATGTGAAAGACATTTGTCATATCATAACATAAATACATGGAAAAAGCAATGTATTTGGCGATAGATAAATATCCGTGATGTGTTCCCGCGATTGTTCTGCCGGATTCCTGGCGGGACAGCAGTTGCGCAGGCGGGTGTGAAGTGGTATAATCATACCGTTGCAAAAACTAACGACCGGAATGGAGGCAGTTATGTCCAAACCAACCAGTTTATCGGGCGTCGTACCGGCGTCCGTCACCCCCTTTGACGAACAGGGGAAGGTGGACGCGCAGGCGCTGCTGCGCCTTTTGCGGTGGAACATGGCCCAGGGTGCGGAGAGCTTCTTCATCGGAGGAAGCTCGGCGGAGTGTTTTTTGCTGACCTATGGCGAGCGGGTGCAGATGTTCATGGCCGCGGCGGAGTTGAAGGACGAGGTGTTCCTGACCGCCCACGTGGGGGCCATCGGCACCGACGAAGCGGTGGGCTTCGCTCGGGAGGCCGCGGCGCTGGGCTTCGACGCCATCGCCGCCACGCCACCCTTCTACTACGGCTTCGGCAGCCGCGAGGTGTACGCCTACTACGCCGATATCGCCCAGGCCGCGGGCATGCCGGTGCTGATCTACAATTTCCCCGGCAACACCCACCGGCCCTTCAACCTCTCCGACCCGGTGACGCAGAAGCTCTTTAAGAGCGACTTCATAATGGGCGTCAAGCACACCAACCAGGAGGTCTACCAGCTGGAACGGATCAGGGGGCTGAACCCGTCCCTTACCCTTATGAACGGCTTTGACGAGACCATGGTGGCCGGCCTGGCCCTGGGCGCGGCGGGCAACATCGGCAGCACCTTCAACTTCATGTATCCCCACTACAGGCGGATCTACGATCTGTTCCGGGCGGGCCGCATCGACGAGGCCCGGGCGTTGCAGGTGAAGGCCAACAACATCATGGCCGCCCTGTGCGACGTGGGCCTGATCCCCGCCATCAAGTGGGTGCTGAACGACATGGGCGTGCCCGTGGGCGAGCCGCGCAGGCCGTTCATACCGATCACCGAAGAACAGGGCCGGCGGCTGAAGGCGGTGTTGGAGGAGAATCTGGAGAACTACTGATTTATTCACGCACAATCTTAACATCGATGTCCCCGCTGGCGGTGCGGATTGCGAGCCTGGGCTGGCGAAGGCCCTCCCGGGCGGGGGGATTGTCGTCGGGGAGACGCACGTCGCCGCTGGCGCTGTTCGCGACGATGTCGTAGCCGCATTCCAGCCGCGCCAGGCGCACATCCACGTCGCCGCTGGCCGTCTTGACGCGGGTCTCCAGGGCGATGCAGCGGCCCATGGAGACGTCTCCGGTGGCGGTCTCAATGGCCAGCGTGGGGTTGCACTCCATCGCCTTCAGGTCCACGTCGCCGCTGGCGGCATGGATCTCGGTGGCCGCCGCCGAGCCCTGGAACAGCTCGATGTCCCCCGAGGCGGTGGATATGGCCAGCGCTTCCAGATCCGGCTTGCGCAGGTCGATGTCTCCGCTGGCGGCGTCGATGCGGGTCTCGCCCGCCACGGACAGGTGGGTGGACGCCAGGTCGCCGCTGGCCAGATGGACATGCAGACTGCCGGCGACGCGCACGCCTTCCAGGCGCACGTCTCCGCTGCGGGTGGAGAGCTTCAGGTCCCCGCCGCAATCGAAGGTCCGCAGGGTCACGTCGCCGCTGGCACTGTCGATGCCGGCCCCGCCGCCAAAGGCCGCGCCCTCGAGGGTGAGGTCCCCGCCGCTGGCGGCGTAGCTGAACACGCCGTCCAGTGGCGCAGCGAGGGTGATCTTCACCCGCTGGGCGGGGGAGGAGAGCAGGTGCAGCACCCGCTGCAGGCTGAACCGGGGGCCCTCCGGCGACTTCTCCACGATCTCCATCACGTCGCCGTCCATGCGCCATTCAAAGCGGGCGGGGTCAGAGAAGCGCAGCTGGGCCGCCGCGCCGTTGTCCAGCGTGCCGCGGGCGATCGTCACGTCCGCGCTGTCCACCCGTATGCGCAGCCCGTTCAGCGCCGCCACGCTCTCGCCGGCGGGTCGGATCTCCGGGTTCGGGGTGGCCCCTTCGGCGGCAGGGTCAGCGTAGTCCCGGGTCAGCGCCGCCGGGTCGCCCAGTGCCGCCACGGCCTCGGCCTCGGTAAGGCCCTCCTCCATGCGGTCGTCGATGATCTCGCCGTAGTACTCCAGCAGCCTGTCCCGCTCAGCCTCGCTCAGGCAGGACGTCCGCTCGTTCAGCATCTCCAAAAATTCACGCTTGGTCATGGCCTTCTACCTCCGCTTCGATCTTGCCAAGCGCCCGCATCAGCACCCGCCATTCCTCCAGGAAGGCGTGGACCCGGGCTTCGCCGGCCTGAGTGATTTGATAGTACTTGCGCAATCGCCCGTTGTGCTCCGCCGAGCGCACCGTCACCAGTCCGCCCGCCTCCAGCCGCTTCAATATGGGGTAGAGCGTCGATTCCGATACGTCGATCAGCTCGCCCACGTCCCGGACCAGGCGGTAGCCGTAGCTCTCCCCCCGCCGCAGCACCGTCAGCACACAGGCGTCCAGTATGCCCCGCTTCAGCTGGACATCCATGGCAACACCCCCTTGACACATAATATTATACATTGCATAGTATTATGTGTCAAGAAGGATTTTTTGATTTATCCACCGATTTGGAAACTTTATGGAAAACGGGTTAAGCGCCAGTTGCCTTTTGCGCTAAATATGGATATAATAAAAGAATAGGGCGTATTTATGTCAGTGCGCGGGAGAGGAGGTTCGCCATGATCAACGGACTGCTTGCCATGGCCCCGGGCAAATCGTCCCAGGATTTCGTGCTGGAGTACCTGAACAATTCCAGCTACGACGAGATGCTGGGCATCGACCTGAACGAGGACCGCTACAGGTTCATGTACAACATCGAGGGCAAGTACCGGGTTCCCGCCACGGAGGGAAGCTATCGGAATTTCTACAGTTACGCGGTGGACAACCTGGTCCATGAGGAGGATTGTCAGGCCTACGCGGACGCCATGGACCCGGACACGCTGCTCCAGCGCCTGGCGCAGTCGAAGCTGCCGGGGGTGCTGGACCTGCAGTACCGGGTACGCGTTCCGGAGGGGGGCTGGCGCTGGGTGGAGCAGGTCACGGTGGGCGGCGCGGTAAACAAGTTGCCCGAGGGGCTGGTCTACTGCTATGTGTACGACATCCAGAACATCAAGGACCGGGAGGCGGGCGTCACCCGGGTACGCAGCCACGGGAACGCCATCCACGATCCGCTGACGGGCCTCTTGCGGGAAGACGACTTCTTCAACGCCACCAAGCCGGTGCTGGCGAACCGCAGCATGAACTGGATGCTGATCGTCATCGACCTGGAGCAGTTCAAGCTGTTCAACGAGTGGTACGGCCGCAAGGCGGGGGACATGGTGCTGGCCCGCATCGGCAGCGGCCTGACCAAGGACGCCGAGGCCTGCGACGGCATCGCCGGCTACATGGGCAACGACGACTTCTGCCTGCTGGTGCCCGCCGGGCGCGTGGACCCACAGCAGCTGTATGAGAACGTGCACCGGGTCATCGTGCGCTTCGGGGTGTCCATCGGGTTCCTGCCCTCCTTCGGCATCAGCTATTCCAACGGCAACACCTCGATACTGAACCTGTTCGACCAGGCCTCGCTGGCCTGCCAGCACGCCAAGCAGGACTTCAAGAACCGTATACGCACCTTTGACCCCTCGATGTACAACAAGACGGCGGAGGATTACCACATCCTCTCCGACTTCCAGGACGCCCTGAAGAACAACGAGATCACCTTCTGGCTGCAGCCCCAGGTGCGGGCTTCCACCGGCAGCATCGTGGGCGCGGAGTCGCTGGCCCGCTGGATCAAGCCCAACGGCCAGATGGTGCCGCCCTCGGCCTTCGTGCCGGTGCTGGAGAAGTACGGCTTCATCCCCGACCTGGACAAGTTCATCTGGGAGGGCGTCTGCCGCTGGAGCCGCAGCTGCCTGGACCGGGGCCTGCCGCTGATCTCGGTGTCGGTGAACGTGTCCCAGGTGGACATCTTCACGCTGAACGTCACCGAACACTTCTGCGCTCTCTTGAAGCGCTACGACCTGCCCCGCTCGGCGGTGAAGATCGAGATCACCGAATCGGCCTGCGGCGAGGATTCCCAGAAGGTGCGGGACACCGTGCAGCAGCTGCGCGAGCAGGGCTTCGTGGTGCTGATGGACGACTTCGGCAGCGGCTATTCCTCGCTGAACATGCTGCACGAGCTGAACATCGACATCATCAAGCTGGACGCCTACTTCCTGCACCTGGACAACACCAGCGACAGGAAGGGCATGCGCATACTGGAATCCATCGTGAACATGGCCAAGACGCTGACGCTGCCCATCATCGTGGAGGGCGTGGAGACCGAGTCCCAAAAGGCGTACCTGATGAGCCTGGGCTGCCGCTACATGCAGGGCTACTTCTTCTACAAGCCCATGCCCGTCGGGGCTTTTGAGGCGTTGATTTCAAACCCCGAACGGGTGGACGACCGGGGCTTCGTGTTCAAGGCCAACGACCAGTTCCGCATCCGGGAATTCTTGAACGACGCCATCTATTCCGACGCGATGCTCAACAACATCATCGGCCCCGCCGCCATCTACGCATGGCACGGCGACGCGGTGGACATCGTGCGCTTCAACCAGCAGTTTTTCGAGGCGGTGAACGTGCCGGACTTCACCGAGCGCCTGGACAACATTCAGCGGTTCATGCCGGAGAAGGACAAAAAGCGTCTGTACGAGCTGCTGGACAAGGCCGACCGGGACCGCCTGAACGGGGCCGCCGGCGTGATGAGCTTCGCCCGGACGGACGGCGACTACGCCCGCTTCCTGATCCACTTCTACTTCCTGAACGAGACCGACGGCAGCAAGCGCTTCTACGGCGCGGCACGGGACGTGACCGAGTTGGCCAAGCTGGGCAACCACATGGCCCTGCTCTCCCGCCATTCCTCCCGAAGCGTGGTGTTCCTGGTGCGCCAGCACGGCCGCTACAGCTACGAGGTGGCCGCCCACGGCCTGGAGGCCACGATGAAGCTGACCCGGGACCAGTTCGAGGCCGAGCTGAACAACGGCAGCTTCTACGACCGCATCCCCGCCGAGAGCCGCAAGCGTCTTGTGCACCTGAACCGCTCCAGCGGCGAGGACCGCCAGGGCTACTCCGAGGCCCTGACCTTGACCGCCGGCGACGGCGCCCCGGTGCAGCTGTTCCTGCGCGCCGACCCTGTCAACGAGCCCGACAGCGACGTGCGGTGGATCTATTCGATACGCAGGGCGGACCAGTGAATTCTGATTTATCGCTTCGCGATAAATCAGAATTTCCCCCACAATTTACTTGACATTTTCTCCCTGTCGCATACAATTAGATTGTTTAACTAATTAACTTCGGCTGTCGACGGTCGCTTGAGAGGGGAGGGCGGCGTATGGATGCGCTGGGCAACGAGCTGAATCGGCTGCTGGTGGGCACCTATCGCGCTGCGGGCAAGATCGAGGAGATCATGCTGGACGACCTGTCCGGCGGCAAGCTGAGCCTGTCGGAGATGCGCCTGATCGAGTGCGTGGGCAGCGGCAGGCGGCGGGGCCGCACCGTCACCGAACTCTCCCAGGACCTGGACATCACCCTGCCCTCGGTCACGGCGATGGTCAAGCGGCTGACGGCCAAGGGCTACCTGGTCAAGCAGAAGGCCACGGAGGACGGCCGCCAGGTGATCATCCGCCTGACGGACGCCGGCTACCAGGCTTACGTGGGCTACCTGTTCGCCCAGCGCAAGATGATCAACGCCGTGCGAAGCAGCCTCCCCGTGGAGGACGTGGGCGTGCTGCTGCGCTCGCTGAAGGCCCTGAACGGCTTCTTCAGCGAGAAGATGGAAGAGCTTCAGCAATAAAGGCGAATGGGGGAAGAAGGCAGGGGCAAACCACTCCAAATTCCCAATTTCCCATTCCCAATTCCTTCAAAGGAGGTCATTCCCTTGAGAATACTCGGTACCGGCAGCGCCCTGCCGAAGAAGGTGGTCACCAACGACGACCTGGCCGGGTTCCTGGATACCAACGACGAGTGGATATCCACCCGCACCGGCATACGCGAGCGCCGGGTGCTGTCGGTTGAGACGCTTCAATCCCTGGCCGAGAACGCCGGCAGGGCCGCTCTGGAGAACGCCGGGGTGGCGCCGGAGGACATCGACTGCGTGCTGGTCAGCACCGTCCAGGCGGAGACCATGTCTCCCGCCCTGGCCTGCGACGTCCAGCCGGCGCTGGGCTTGAAGTGCATGGGCATGGACATAAACGGCGGCTGCACCGGCTTTATCGCCGCGCTGGCCGTGGCCGAGGGGCTGATCGCCTCCGGTCGCGCCCGCAGGCTGCTGGTGATCAGCGCCGAGGCGCTCAGCCGCTTCGCCGACTGGACCGACCGCAGCACCTGCGTGCTGTTCGGCGACGCCGCCGGGGCCGCGGTGGTGGGCGAGGGCGAGGGCGTCGAGGACATCCGCTTCGACAGCGAGCCCCGGCACGAGGTGCTCTGCGCCCATACGCCTCCGGGCAACAGCCCATTCGCCGTCGACCCCGCCCCGGCCCAGTATCTGAAGATGCAGGGTCAGGAGGTCTACAAGTTCGCGGTCTCCCACTCCCTCAGGGACATCCGCCAGATGCTCGAGGCCCATGGGCTCAGCCCGGAGGACGTGGACTTCTACGCGCTGCACCAGGCCAATATGCGCATCCTGGAGGCCGTTCGCACCCGCCTGAAGGTGGGGGAGGAGCGCTTCCCCCACAACATCGAACGCACGGGCAACACCTCGTCGGCCACCATACCGGTGCTGCTGGACGAGCTGAACCGCGCCGGCAGGCTGAAGCCCGGCTGTCGCCTGATCCTGAACGCCTTCGGCGCGGGGCTGTGCACCGGCACGGCGCTGATCAGGTGGTAGGAGAATAGCCACTCGGCGACGCCCGCGCCGCCATATGGGACATACATCAATAATAATTATCAGGAGGAAAGAACCATGAACGAAATCTATCAGAAGATCGTCGACATCATCGTGGACGCCAAGGGCATCGACCCCGACACCATTCACTACAGTAGCACCTTCCAGGAGCTGAACGTGGATTCCCTGGACATCGCCGAGATGACCATGACCCTCGAGGACGAATTCGGCATCACCATCGAGCTGGAAGAGGGCGTCAACACCATCGAGGACCTGGTGAACCTGATCATGAAGAGGATGAAAGCGTAATGCTGCGCTCCAGAGTCTGCGAGGCCATCGGCATCCGCTATCCGATCTTCCAGGGCGGCATGGCCTGGGTCTCCGACGGCAAGCTGGCGGCGGCGGTCTCAAACACCGGCGGGCTGGGCATCATATCGGCCATGAACGCCGATGAGAACTACGTCCGCGAGCAGATTCGGCTGTGCCGCGCGATGACCGACAAGCCCTTCGGCGTGAACATCATGCTGATGAGCCCCCACGTCCAGGCGGTGGCGAAGCTGGTCGCCGAGGAGAAGGTGCCGGTGGTCACCACCGGCGCGGGCCTGCCCGGCAAGTATATGCCCGATTGGATCGAGGCCGGCATCAAGGTGGTGCCCGTGGTGCCCTCCGTGGCCATCGCCCGCAGGGTGGAGCGCGGCGGCGCCACCGCTGTGATCGCCGAGGGCACCGAATCCGGCGGCCACGTGGGCGAGCTGACCACGATGGCCCTGGTGCCCCAGGTGGTGGACGCGGTGAAGATCCCCGTGCTGGCCGCCGGCGGCATCGCCGACGGGCGGGGCATGGCCGCGGCGTTCATGCTGGGCGCCGAGGGCGTGCAGTGCGGCACCCGGTTCCTGTCCGCCTACGAGTGCGGCATCCATCCCAACTACAAGCAGAAGGTGCTGGCCGCCCGGGACATCGACACCCAGGTCACCGGCCGCAGGCTGGGCCACCCGGTCCGCGCCCTGCGCAACCCCTTCGTCAACAAATTCGCCGAGCTGGAGCGCGACCCCGCCGTCTCCGACGAGGAGCTGAGCGCCTTCGGCACCGGCGCGGTCCGCAAGGCCGCCGTGGACGGCAACCTCCAGGAGGGCAGCTTCCTCGCCGGCCAGATCGCCGCCCTGGTCAAAAAGGAGCAGAGCGCGCAGGAGATCGTCGAAGAGATGATGAATGAGTGCGAGGCGCTGCTTTCAAGAGCAGGAGAGAGGATAGAATAACTATGCTGAACAACAAAGTGGCCCTCGTCACCGGCGGGGCGCGGGGCATTGGACGCGCCATCGCACTGAAGCTCGCGTCCGAGGGCGCTGACATCGCGATATTGGACGCGGGCAGCCTGGAGCTGTCCGAGCAGACCGCCGGGGAGATTCGCGCGCTGGGCGTGCGGGCCTTCGCCGCCCGCTGCGACATCACCGACTACGACCAGGTGACCGAAGCCGTTTCCCGGGTGAAGGAAGCCCTGGGCGGCGTGGACATCCTGGTGAACAACGCGGGCATCACCCGGGACAAGCTGGCGTTGCGCATGTCCCCCGAGGACTTCGACGCCGTGCTGTCCGTGAACCTGAAGGGCACCTTCCTGATGATCAAGGCCCTGTACGCCGACTTCATGAAGAAGCGTGCGGGCCGCATCATCAACATCGCCTCGATCTCCGGCCTGATGGGCAACGCCGGCCAGGCGAACTATTCCTCCTCGAAGGCGGGCGTGGTGGGCCTGACCAAGACCATCGCCCGGGAGCTGGCCAGCCGTAACGTGACCTGCAACGCCATCGCCCCCGGCTTCATCGAGACGCCGATGACGGCGAGCATGAACCAGAACGCGCTGGAGGAGGCCTGCAAGAGCATCCCGCTGCGCCGTATGGGCAAGCCCGAGGACGTGGCCGAGGTGGCGGCGTTCCTGGCCGGCGACGGCGCGGGCTACATCACCGGCTCCGTCATCAACGTGGACGGCGGCTTCTTTATGAGATAAATACGCCACGAGAGGACATCCTATGAAACGTGTAGTTATGACCGGCATCGGCGTCATCTCACCGGTGGGCAACGATGCGAAAACCTTTTTCGACAGCCTGACCCGGGGCGTGTGCGGCGTCGGGCCGATCACCCGCTTCGACACCACCGGCTACAAGGCGACGCTGGCCGCCGAGGTGAAGGACTTCGACCCCGAGGCCGTGGGCATCGACCGGGCCCAGGCCAAGCGCACCGACCTGTTTGCCCAGTACGCCATGGCGGCGGCGATGCAGGCCGTGGCCGACAGCGGCATCGAGGGCAGGGTGGCCCCGGAGCGCTTCGGCGTGTACGTGGGCAGCGGCATCGGCGGCATGCAGACCTTCGTGCAGGAGACCGAGAAGCTGCTGAAGCGCGGCCCCACGCGGGTGTCCCCGTTCTTCATACCGATGATGATCGGCAATATGGCGGCGGGCAACATCGCCATCCACTTCAACGCCCAGGGGCCCTGCCTGCCCGTGGTGACGGCCTGCGCCACCAGCAGCCACGCCATCGGCGAGGCGTTCCGTGCCATCAAATACGGCCACGCTGACGCCATCATCGCCGGCGGCGCCGAGGCGACCATCATCCCCCTGGCGGTGGCGGGCTTTTCCAACATGAAGGCCCTCAGCGAGAGCGAGGACCCCAACGCCGCCTCCCTGCCCTTCGACGCCCGCCGCGCCGGCTTCGTGATGGGCGAGGGCGCGGGCATCGCGGTGCTGGAGGAGTACGAGCACGCAGTGTCCCGCGGCGCGCGGATCTACGCCGAGGTCTGCGGCTACGGCAACACCTGTGACGCCTACCACATCACCGCCCCCCACGCCGAGGCCGTCGGCGCGGCCAACGCCATCAAATTGGCGCTGGAGGAGGCCGACTGGCAAGGCGAGAAGCTGTACGTCAACGCCCACGGCACCGGCACGCCGATGAACGACAAGGTGGAGACCCTGGCCATCAAAAAGGCCATGGGGGAGGAAGCCGCCCGGGCGGCGCTGATCAGCTCCACCAAGTCCATGACCGGCCACATGCTGGGCGCCGCCGGCGCGGTGGAGGCCATCACCTGCGCCTTGGCGCTGAAGCACGGCGTCGTGCCGCCCACCATCCACCTGACCCAGCCCGATCCCGAGTGCGACCTGAACTATGTGCCGAGCGAGGCCGTGAAGGCCGACGTCGAGGTGGCGATTTCCTCGTCGCTGGGGTTCGGGGGACACAATGCGGTGGTGGCGCTCAGGAAATACTGATTTGTCGGGGAGCGACAAATCAGTATTTATCAACCCAACAAACGGAGGAAAACAATATGCCAACTGAACGCTTGAACCGCGATCAGATCGCTGAGATACTGCCCCATCGCGACGACATGGCGCTGCTGGACGAGGCGGCGCTGCTGGAGGACGGCACCGCCGAGGGCATCTACCGCGTGCGGGGCGACGAGTTCTTCCTGCGGGGCCACTTTCCGGGCAACCCGGTGGTGCCGGGCGTGATCCAGTGCGAGATCATCGCCCAGGCCTCCTGCATGCTGATGAAGGACGCCATTCCCGGCGGCACGCCCTACTACGCGGGCATCAACAGCGTGCGCTTCCGCCGCCCGGTGCGCCCCGGCGACACCATCACCGTCCATTCCACGCTGGTGCGCAGCAAGGGCATGCTCTTCGTCGTCAAGGGCGAAGCGAAGGTGGGCGACGAGGTTTGCGCCTCGGGCGAGTTCATGTTCATGATCGGAAAATAAAAAACATCTCATCTTTAGTCAGGCATATTCTGATTTGTTGGGGAGAGGGCGGAGCGTCCAAAAGTAGCCTTCCCCTTTGGGGAAGGTGGATTTCCCGGAAAATGCTTGCATTGTTCCGGGAAAGACGGAAGAGGTCCTTGTCGCTGAGACAACATCAATCAGGACATAGGTGCGAGTCGCAACGTGTGGGGACCTCTTCCGGCGCTGGACGCTTCGCTAGGCCTTCGGCCACGCGCCACCTTCCCCAGAGGGGAAGGCTGTTTTGGAAACCGCATCTCCTCTACAAATCAGAATTTGAATGCGGCTGAACAGTTAAAATATCTTTAATAACCGGCTGTAGCGCGGATCAAACGATCCGCGCTACAGCCGTTGCAGCCGCTACAGCCGCTGCCTGATCTGCGCGATATAATCCCCGTCGATCACGCTGAAGCGGTCCTCCGGGGGGTACAGCGCGCCGCCGAAGAAGATGTCCCGGTTGCCTGCGGTGGAGGTGTCCATCACGTCCCGGAAGCGGGCCACGTGGATCTGGTCGCAGCCGGTGGCATCGACGATCCTGTCCACGTTCTTCAGGTTCACTCCCGCGCCGGGCATGATTTGTATCGCCCCCTGGGCGAATTCCATCATCTCACAGATGGCGTCGATGCCGTAAAACACGTCCGGGGCCAGGCCGCTGGTCAGCACCCGGTCTATGCCGATGTCGATCAGCTGACCCAGCAGCTTTTTCCAGTCGGCGCAGACGTCGATGGCCCGATGGAACACCTTGGTCCTGTTCCCGGCGATGCGTGCCAGCTCGCGGGTGCGCTTCACGTCCAGGTTCCCGTCCGCGTCCAGGAAGCCGAACACCAGGCCGTCGCTGCCGTGTTCAAGCAACGCCTCGGCGTCGGCCAGGGCGGTGGCATACTCGGCTTCGGAGTAACAGAAACCCGCCTGGCGGGGCCGCACCATGGTCATGACGGGCAGGCTGGACAGCCGCTTGGCGGTGACCAGCTCGCCGATGGAGGGTGTGAGCCCGCCGAACATCAGGCACGAATTCAACTCCACGCGGTCCGCGCCGCCCCGCTGGGCCTCCAGCACGTCGTCCACGCTGCCGCAGCACACCTCGAGGGTGTATCGGTTCATAGGCAAAGACTCCCTTGTTATTTGCTGAAATCCCCATAGATTTCCCGATAGTGCGACGGCGTGCAGTTCCGGGCGCTTCGGAAAACCCGGTTGAAGGTGGCCACGCTGCCGAAGCCGGCGCTGATGGCGATTTCCTGTATGGGCTGGCGGGTGTGGATCAACAGGTTTTCGGCCATGGCCACCCGCTTGTTGCGCAGGTATTCCGAGAAGGACTGGCCCAGCTGCTGCTTGAACATCCGGGAGAAGTAGCACCGGGAAAAGCCGGTGAAGGCGCTGACGTCCCCCAGGGTGATGTCCCGCATGTAGTTCTGGTCGATGTACAGCCGGGCGCTGTCCACGATCTCCGGGTCGATGCGCTGGGATCGGGCGTCGTAGCTGCTCAGCTCCCGGGCCATGTTGAACTGGCCCAGGCACACGTACATCTGCAGCAGGTAGGAATAGCACATCGAATTCCACAGGAATTCCCGCCGCTCGTAGCAGTTCACCACCTGCATCAGCAGCGCGCGCACGGTGCTCTGCAGCTCCGGCTGGCCCGTCAGGTAGATGGGGGTTTTGAGCATCTCCTCCACCAGCTGCATGTCCCGCATGCCAAACAGGTTGTCCGGCTCGAACAGCAGCAGGTAGCGGGCGCTGCCCTCGTTCATCGTCAGCCCGTGGATCCAGTTCGGCGGCACGATCAGCACCTCGTCCGACTGCACGTTGTAGGTCTTGTCCTCCACGGTGTAGATCACCTCGCCCCGCAGCGGCATGATGATCTCCACCGCCGAATGGCAGTGGGCGTCATAGGTCCAAGGCGTCTGGGAATACCAGGCCCGCAGGGACGAGTGGTCGATATAGGTGACGTATTCCTGCTTGCCCTTTAGTATGCGAAACCCATCGGGGAACCGGCATCGCGTCATCACATCCGACTGTGTCTTGTTTTCCATAGTCCCCAACCTCCGTAAAAGCCGTTTTCAAGCGATTCTATTATAACACAAAAATAACGTCATTTCAATGGGTGGGGACAAAAAATGATACAAAAACGCGAAATCACACCACAATGATTTCGCGCTTCATGCCGTGGACGTAATACTGTATGGCGATGCGCCGGGGCGCGTCGGGGGCGGCGGCGGTGACCAGCTTCAGGTTGACGGTGACGCTGTCCCGGGGGGCCACGTCGCTGCCCTCGCCGGTGACGGCGTACACGGCGATATCCCCCGGCGCGCCCTCCATCGAGATGTGCAGCCACTCCGCCGGGAAGAGCCCCCGGTTGCTGAGCGTCACGTTGATGTCCATCAGCCGGTAGGGGGAGGGGTCCTCCGAGAGGCTGCCCCCGTCCAGCACCTGTGGCGCGGTGCCGCCCTCCAGGATCGAGCGCACCGCCCCGAAGGCCTCCGGGTAGTCCGCCGCCGGGGCGGACTGGATCGCCACCTCGCCGCGCAGCGTCCCCCCCAGGTAAAACCACCCGCCGAACCCCAGCATCAGGACCAGCACGACGGTGAGCAGCGCGGTGAGCTTTCGCATGGATGACGCCTCCCGATGAACTCTGAATGAATGCTGTTGATATTATACCAGAGGTTCGTTAAGAGTATACCGGGGGGAGGGGATATATAAAACGTGTGATCGATACGGTTAGGGTATACTTCTCCACTCATGCATTGATAATCCTTCTTTGCCAATAAAAGCACTTGACAACACGTGTTGGCACGTGTTAGAATAAGGGAATAAAGGAGGTGAGAGAATGAAAACGAGCGAGCTTGAAAAGCTGCTCAGCGAAGGCGGATGTTACTTCCTGAAGCATGGCGGCGAACACGATACCTGGTTCTGTCCTAAGACTGGAAAGAAAGTCAGAATTCACCGTCACAAGTCGAAGGAGGTGCCAAAAGGAACCGCCGAGCGCATCCTCCGGGATGCGGGACTGAAATAGTCTTGCCCCCCCAGGGTTTTTCATTCTCTTGATATAATATAAGAGGAGGCCAACACCCATGCGCTACGTTTATCCTGCTGTCTTTGTGCCGGAGGATGGACTGTATAACGTCACTTTTCCCGATCTTCCCGACTGCTACACCAGCGGGGAAGATCTGACCGACGCCATGTTCATGGCGCAAGACATTCTCGCCGATGTCCTCGCAGACAAGGAAGAGCAGAATGAACCTGTACCGAGCCCCAGCGAACTGTCAACACTGACCGTGCCCACCGGCTGTACTGCTGTACTGGTCAGCGCCGACACCGATGCCTGGCGACGTGCCCACTCCGGGAAGCCCGTCAAGAAGACGCTGACCATTCCCCAGTGGCTGGACACCGCCGCCCAGGTACGCGGCATCAATTTCTCCAAGGTGCTTCAGGACGCGCTTCGCGCCCAACTGGGGGTATAGGACCGACAAAGCCCGCCGAAAGGCGGGTTTTATTTGTTGGTTTTGGAACACAGAGAACCGTCCCTCGTGTGTTCTGTTCTTGGTCTTGGAACACAGAGAACCGTCCCTTGTGTGTTTTAAGTCCGGGCCGGGGGAAAGGTTGAGATTTATCGTAAATCTCAGTATTTTGCCTCCATCGCCCGTATGGTGTCGTACAGCGCCCGGTTCACCGGCACGTCCAGGCCGTGCTTCTCCGCCAGCCGGACCACCGTGCCGGAGAACAGCTCGACCTCGCTCCTGCGGTGGGCGAGCCCATCCTGGCGCATCGAGGGCATGCCCTCGGGGGACAGGGTGTCCAGCAGGTCCAGGTAGTCCTGAAGGTCCCGCTCGGTGACCGGAACGCCCTCCAGCCGGGACAGGGGGATGACCTCCCGCATGGCGGCGATCATCTGGTCCCGGGCCGGGCCGGGGCGCTGAATGGTGCCGTAGTTGCCCTCGTGGACCATCACCACCTGGTTGACGCCCACGTTCAGCATGAACTTGCTCCACTGCCGGCGCAGTATGTCCGGCTCGACGGCATAGGGCACGCCCGCGGCGTCGAAGGCGGCGCAGAGGGCCACCAGGTCCGGCGACGTCCCGCCGCCGGGGTTGCCCACGCACAGCGTGCCTCGCCGGGTGTAGCTGAGCGTCCGGTCCACCCGCACCGCGTCCATGCCCTGGGCGGTGCAGTAGACGATGTGGTCCGCGCCGAAGCGCCGGGCGATTATGCCCTCGCTGGTGATGCCGTTGAGCAGCGACAGCAGTATGGTGTCCGGCCCGACGTATCCCGCGGCGTCCTCGATGGCCCGATCCAGCACGGTACCCTTCACGGCGAAGATCACCAGGTCAACCGGTCCCTTCCCGCCGGCGTCCAGCAGGGGAAAGGCCTTTTCAACGCCGTTGACGGTGATGGGCTGGCGGGCATAGGCCGCCCTGCGCCCCACGTCCACGATGAAGCCCACATCGAACGCTGTTTGCAGCATGTCCCCGTACAGCAGCCCCAGCGCCCCCATGCCGATGATCGCGATATTCTTCATGTGTATCTCCTGCCCGTTCGGTTGATGAATATTCTACCATAAATCCACGCTGCCGGTCTGGCTGCCCTTGACCCAGAAGGCCTTGTTCAGGTCGACGCGGATATACACCCTGTCCACCTGCCCGACCCGGGCCAGTATGGCGAAGGGCGTGATCTCGCCGCCCAGGGGGGACTGTATGATGATCTGGGTCTCGCCAGGCTTCTTCGCGGTCCGCTTTTTGACTCTCTGGGCGGCGGTGGGCTTTTTATCGCCGAGATCCACGCCGTATACCTCGCGGATCTTCGCCAGCACCGCTACGCTGGGCTTGGCGCGGCCGCTCTCGTAGGTGCCCACGGTGGAAACGCCGATGCCGATGGACCGGGCAAAATCCGCCTGCGTCAGGTTCTTCTCCTTGCGCAATTCCCTGATGGTCATGGGAACACACCCCTTCTGTATTATTATTGATTCCATTATACAGAATTCGCAAAACTGCGTCAAGGGGGCGAAATAAAACGGTTAATGGCAAACAGGCAGAGGGAACGGCAAATACTGATTTGTAGGGCTGCGACAAATCAGTATTTGTCCTTCCTCCCAATCACCCCGCCCGTCATTTCGCTGGCCCTGCGGCTGAGCTTTTCCCAGGCGCCCTTGAGCGAGCCGGTGGCGAGGAGGGCGTAGGCGGTGGCGGCGATCGCGGCGAGGGCGACGGCCCAGCCGATGCCCCTGGCCACGGCACCGGAGCGCTGGCTCCTGGCCCCTTCGGCCCGGGCGGCGGTGCCGAACAGCACGCTGTCCAGTACCTCGGCGATATAGCCGGTGGCCTCCTGGGCCTTCTCCTTGTCGATCTCATGGGTGCCGAACTCCAGCAGCAGGCTGTTCGGGCTCAGGTCCTGGTTGTAGTTGCCCTTTCCGATGAAGATGTCCTTGATCAGCCCCGGGTATTGGCGGTCGGCCTCCGCCTTGATCTGCTGGGCGAAGGCCCTGTTTTCGGCGGCGTTCTGGTTGGTGCGCCCTACGAACAGGCGCACCTTGCTGATGTCCTCGCCGTTCACCTCAGTCTCGTACTGCTCGGCGGGAACGGCGTCGCGGTGGATGTCCAGCAGCGCGTCGGGCCCCTTCTTCAACAGCTCCTCCGCCGTGCGGCGGGAGCGGGTGTAGGCGTCGGCGTCGTGGGGCAGGAAGGTCTCCTTTGAATAGATCGTCTGGATACCCCGCTCTTCCAGCGCCTCCTTCAGGCTGTCGCCCACGTCGTAGATGCCGGCGTTTTGCCACTTGGAGGCGGCGCCGTCGTCCGGAACGTAGCTCTCGTCGCTGTGGGTGCTGTACATGGCGATCAGCTTTTCGCCGTCCTTCGCCGCCTTCTTCGTGGCAAAGGCCGTCCGGGCGTCGTCCAGGGCAGAGCCCAGGTATTCGGCGGTGGCGACGCGGGCGTCGTCGTCCACCGACACCACACGATACCAGCGATCGTCGCCGGAGATGTACTCGTCCCCGGGCCAGATCTGTCCGCCCCGCATGGTCAGCACCGCGCCGCCCGCATCGACCAGGGTATATGACAAAATATCGACATTGGTCTCGAATTGCGACAAAATATCGACATCGGTCGTAATTTCGCCAAAACAGACTGTAGTTTGCAATAATGCGGTCACAATTGCCAGCGCGACGGCCAACCGTCTCCAGGGCAGCCTCATCGCTGCGTCCTCCCGACAAAGCCGCCGTTGACGTATTCCCGGGCGGGCTTGCCGCGGCCGCGGGTGAGGCGCTCCACCAGCTCGCCCACCAGCTCGCTCATCAGCACGGCCAGCAGCCCGGCGATCACGATCACGTCATAGCCGCCCGCGCCGCCCAGGACCAGACGCTGGTCGGCGCCGAGGCTGCGGGCATACAGCCAGCTGCCCACGTTGGCCAGCATCACGCCCAGCGTACCGGCGATGAAGGCCCCCCGGCGGGAGCGTCCCAGCACCCAGGCGATCAGACCTGCCGCGATGCCGTAGGCGTAGCCGGGCTCGATGGGCAGGGCCTGGGGGTCGGCGGGCAGGTACCGCCCCAGCAGGAACACGGCGATACCGGTGATGACCGACGCCACCAGGCAGCGGGCCCGCTCCCGGGCCGATCCGGCCCTGACCCACACCCATACGCACAGCGCCAGCGGGATCAGCGCGCCGCCGATGTTGAAGGCGAAGCGATCCGTCACCGGGATGTCCGGCACAAACCCGCCGGCGAGGATCAGTACGATGAATACGATGGCCTGCATGTCCGTCAGGCGCAGCCGGTCCAGCACCCGCTGGCCCACGCCGAACAGTATCAGCAGGCCGGTGACGGTCAACAGTATGAATCCAATGGTCATGGTGTTTCCCTCCTGAAATAATAGGCTACAGCGGTAGCATAACCCAAATATGCAAATTTGATTCCAGACCCCGGTCGAATTGAGAGGCGAATGTGAATGAATTCTGAACATTCTTATAATTTTCTCCACATGTCGGGGAAAATGCAGGATTTATCGGGGGTGGTATCGAATAAAAGACCGGATATACAGGTGTATTGTCGCCTGATGTGCGCAAGTAAAACCTGCGAAGGGTCGCAGTTTACAGGAGGTTGACATGAACAGGAATCATCGTATCGGCTTTTCGTGGCTTGCCGTCGTGCTCTGCATGGCGCTGCTGATGACCGGCATGCCATTCGCGCCGGCCTATGCGAAGAGCAAGGGCAAGAGCAAGGAGAAGAAGGAGACCTACTATACCATAAAATGGAAGGTCAACGGGGAAACCGTCAAGAAGGACAAGGTGAAGAAGGGCGAAATACCCGAAAAGCCCCAGGATCCCGCCGATTATTCCGACGGGAAGTACACCTATGTCTTTTCCGGCTGGGAACCCAAAGTCGCCAAGGCCACTAAGGACATGACCTACAAGGCCAAGTTCAAGAAGAGCGAGCGCACCTTCATGATCACCTGGCTGGACGACAAGGGCAAGCTGATCGACTTCACCGAGGTGAAATACGGCAAGCTGCCCACCCACGAGGACCCGAAGAAGAAGGCCTCCGAGAAATATACCTATACCTTTGACGGCTGGGAGCCCAAGCTGGCCAAGGCCAAGGCGGACGCCACCTATACCGCGACCTTCAAGAAGGAGGCGCGCAAGTACAAGGTCACCTGGGTGGACGACAAGGGCAAGGTCATAGACCAGACCAAGGTCGCTTATGGCGAGATGCCCACCCATGAGGATCCGGTCAAGAAGTCGAGCAAGGCGACTTACACCTTCACCGGCTGGAAGCCGGAGCTGGCCAAGGTGACCGGGGACGTCACCTACACCGCCACCTTCAGGAAGGACGACCAGTTCACCATCACCTGGAAGGACGACGAGGGCAACGTCATCGACACCACGAAGGTCGAACCCGGCAAGAAGCCCACCCACGACGATCCCACCAAGGAACCCACCGAGAAGTATACCTATACCTTCACCGGCTGGGAGCCCAAGGTGGTCAAGGCGAAGGGGGACGCCACCTATACCGCCACCTTCAAGCAGAAGACCCGCAAGTATACCATCACCTGGCTGGACGACGAGGGCAATCTGATCGACGAGACCCAGGTGGCCTACGGCAAGCTGCCGGCCCATGACGATCCGACCCTGGAGGAGACGGAAACCTCCACTTATGTATTCAAGGGCTGGGACCCCGAGCTGGCGAAGGTGACCGGCGACGCCACCTATACGGCGGTGTTCGAGGAGGTTCCCAAGACGCCTGAAGAGACCGAGCAGAGCGCGACCTATACCGTCACCTGGCTGGACGACGAGGGCGACGTGATCGACACCACCACCGTCCAGGCGGGCGAGGTGCCCACCCATGAGGCCCCGAAGCGCAAGGCCACCGAGAAGTACAAATATACCTTCGAGGGCTGGACGCCCGAGCCCGTTGCTGCGACGGCGGACGCGACCTATACCGCCGTGTTCACCGAGGCGCTGCGCAGCTACGCCATCACCTGGCTGGACGACGCCGGCGAGACCATCGACACCACCAAGGTGCCCTACGGCGAAATGCCCGAGCACGACGACCCCGTCAAGGCACCCACCGACACCGCGACCTATACCTTCGCGGGCTGGGAGCCTGAGCTGGCGCCCGTGACCGGCAAGGCCACCTATACCGCCACCTTCACCGAGACCACCACCGGCGAAACCGACCCGGAGACCGAGGACGCGGACATGGCGGAGGGCAATTCGGTGGTCGTCAAGTTCGAGTACGCGAACGGCACGCTCATCAACTATCCGCAGTCCTATGTGGAGACGGAAGAGCCGCAGCAGGTTTATTACGAAGGCGAGGATCCGACCACGGACGAAACCGAGGATTACGCCTACGAATGGATCGGCTGGACTGACGATAAAGACAATACGACGGCGGAAGAAGCCGATTACGGCAAATCCAGGAATAAGGATGAAAAGCCCCTTCTGCCGGAGATCACCGTGGATTCGCCCGCCGAGACGGTCTACTATGCCGTGTTCAGGGCAATCCCCAAGCATACCGTCACCTGGGTGATCGACGGCAAAACCGAGACGGCGAAGGTCGCGGAGGGCCAAAAGCCGACCCGCGACGATCCCGCCAAGCAGGGCTTTAAGTTCGACGGCTGGCTGGCGGAAGGCGTCACTGAGCCCATCGCGACCGCGGATCTGCCGGTCATGGGGACGGAGGATGTGACCTACACGGCCCAGTTTACCGCCGATACGATCCTCTACGACATCACCTGGGTGATCGACGGGGTGGAGGAGGTCACGCCGCTGGAAGCGGGCGTACAGCCGACCCACGATGATCCCGTGCCTGCGAAGGAGGGCTATGAATTTGCCGGCTGGACAGACGGGAAAAAGCTCTATCAGACCACGGAGCAGCTGCCCGTGGTGACGGCTGCGGCCACCTATACCGCGCAGTGGAAGCTGACCGTGGCGCTGGACG
This sequence comes from Clostridia bacterium, assembly GCA_045658005.1. GTDB lineage: Bacteria > Bacillota > Clostridia > Christensenellales > Aristaeellaceae > UBA2862. The sequence continues at coordinate 99,767 of JAZOUD010000122.1, forward strand.
ACGTGAATTGCTACGCCTATATCAAAAACAAGGGCGAAAAGGAAAAGGCGAAGACGACGCTGCTGCCCGCCGAGTATAAGCTGGAGGATGGTACGACCGAAGGCAGGACCTTCAAGCTGGACTGGAGCAAGGCGACCCTTGAAAAGTATGAGGAAGCCAAGAGCGGCATCAAGAACGACGGCACCTATACCTATGCGCTGAACGTGACCGACCCGAAGGATGCCAACACCATGCTGGGGGTGACCTGCAGGCTCATCGTTGGCCCGAAGAAGTCGGAAACGGTTGGATCCAAAAAGAACGAAAAGAAGAACAAGGATTACGAGTACCGCTGGGACAGCATCGTCGCGGATGCGAAGAAGGCCAACGCGATCATCACCGCCTGGAAGGGCAAGGATGTCGTCAAGAAAAAGCCCCAGGCGCTGGCCATCGCCTCTGTCATCGACGGCATGTCCGTGACTGCCATCGAGGACGAGGTGTTCCAGGGCAAGAAGCTGTCGGATATCACCGTTCCCGCAGGCGTGACCGCTATCGGCAGGAGCGCCTTTGCCGAGTGCCCCAACCTGACCACGCTGACCCTGCCGGATTCCCTGACCAGCATCGGCATGAACCTCACCGATGGCAGCGACAAGCTGACGACCATGAAGCTGTCCGTCGGAAAGGAAACGACGATGGACAAGGATGCCAACGGCTGCTATACCATCAAGCATGTGGTCGATAAGAAGGATAAGGACAACCCGACCATGTCGCAGACGGTGACCCTGCCCGAGGGCTTCCCGACGGACATCGCGGTGGCCAAACCGGGCAAGCTGACGTTGGAAGCGGACTTTGTCGTGAAGGCGGGCCACGAGGTGGCCGAGGTTTCCCGGATCACCCAGGACGAAGGGCTGCTGAAGGCGGAGATCATCTGGGTCGACGATGCCGACAAGGAGCTCAAAAAGACCGAGGTCGCCTATGGGGAGATGCCCGAGTACGGTGGCGAGGCCCCTACGAAGGATCCTGCCGAGGACGGCACGACTTACACGTTCAAGAGCTGGACGCCCGCGCTGGTCAAAGTGACCGGCCCGGCGACCTACAAGGCGGAGTTTGAAGCGCTGTACAAAATCGTTTTTGTGAGCGAAGACGAGAAGACCGAGCTGTGGAAGAAGGAAGACTACAAGTACAACGACAAGGTCGAATATGGCGGCACTCTGCCCACCAAGGCCCCGGACGCCACCCATTACTATGAATTCACGGGCTGGGTGGACACGAAGGACACGAAGAAGACCCCGACGGTCTACGCCAACGACCAGCTGCCCAACGCCACCGCCTCCGTGACCTACAAGGCTCAGTTTACGGAGGGAACGCCCGTTACGCTGGTGGCGACGTACAACGGCGAGGCGCTGACCAAGGTCTACGATTGCAACAAGTACGGCGCGTACTCGAAGGACGGCCAGGTGGTTTACATCATCGAAGCCCTGAAGACCATCAAGGATAATTTCAAGCTGGACCCCGCCAAGGGCAGCAAGTGGATCGACGGGCATAAGAATGTGGGCTTCAAGCTGTCCCTCACCAAGCAGTTTGACAGCGCGGACGTGGGCAACAAGTACCAATTCGAGTTCAAGGTCACGTTGACCGGCGACGACGCGGCGTATTATCAGCTTGAGGACGCAGTAAAGGAAGAAGGCAAAGATCCTGCGGCGGTTGTCAAGGTTCCCGCCGAGATCACTCCCCGCGAAGTGGTCGTCACTCCCAGAGCGGGCCTTTCCAAGACCTACGGCACTTCAGATCCGAAGTATCCCGACGGCTCCTGGCTGTCCAACGACGAGACCAGCCCCCTGCACCAGGACCTCTCCGGCGTGGCGGGCTACGGCGTGCCGGTGAACATGCAGGACGGCAAGCTGAGCCTGAGTGTGACCGAGGCGGCCTATCTGATGCAGGAGGCCAGGCTGAAGGGCACCAAGTTCTTCCCGGGCGACAACCCCTGGCTCGTCCGCGAGGAGGGCGAGGACGCCGGCAAGTACAAGATACTGATCGGCGGCATGAGCTTTGGCGATAACTTCACCGTGAAGCTGAAGGACGAGGTCTTCACCATCACGGCCAAGAACCTGGCCGACGCCAACGTCGTCGTGAAGACCATCTCCAACCAGCAGTATACCGGCAAGCCCATCACGCTGGACAAGGAGAAGCTGGTGGTGACCTACGGCTCGACGACGCTGGAGGAGGGCAAGGACTTCACCACCGAGTACAAGAACAACACCGAGGCGAGCACCGACAGCAAGAAGGCGACCGTGACGCTGACCGGCAAGGGCAACTATACCGGCACCAGGGAAGTGACCTTCTCCATCATCAAGACGGCCTCTCCCACCGCGACGCCCTCCTCGGGCGGTGGCGGCGGCAGCGGCTACCGCGGCGGCAGCTCCGGCAGTGGTTTCAGCGGCTTTGACGACGACTTTGATGACGACGATGACATCGAGGAAACGGACGAGCCAAGCGATGAGGAAGAAGGGGACGACAGCGAGGACCGCATCGCCTGGACCTCCGCTCCCGATGGCAACATCCGGGTAGATGAAATGGATTATGGCACGGTGATGTACGGCACTGACGGAAGGTCCAAGCACTTATCCATCTACACCGAGGAATACGTTTCCAGTTCCTCCAGCGAAGGAGAATTCGGGGGCTTCGACGAAACCGGTGACGGTGAAATCGACATCGATGACGGGGAAGGAACTACGCTGAAGCGTGTCGTGATCAAGGCCGATCCGATGAAGACGATCACCAACGACGGCCAGGAGGAGGACATCCTGCTGGAGGGCACCGATCGCAAACGCTATGACGACCTGCACCTGCGGCTGACCGATTCCATCATCCAGGGCCTGGTCAACAACGGCGTGGGCGAGATCGTGTACGAGCTGGAGCAGGCCCGGCTGCGCATTCCGCTGTCCGCGCTGAGCAGCACCATCGTGCTGCCCGCCGAAGGCGCTGAGACGGATGAAGACGGCGAGGTGCTGGACGACGAGGGCCTCGACGTGGAGGACGAGATCGAGATCGAGGATGGCGTCGAGATGGACGGGACGGAGTCGGTCGATGACATCGCCGCCAACGACGCGGACATCCCCGTGAACGCCAATGCCGCGGGCAAGACCCTGCCGGTGGATGGCTATGACATCGTCATCGAGCAGGCGGACGCCAACGGACTGAGCGCGCGCGAACAGGCGCTCATCGGCGACAACCAGACCCTGATGCCCGCCTACCGCGTGCGCGTGCGCATCATCCCCGAGGATGCCCAGCAGTCGCCCACCGGCGAGGTGGACGAAAACGGCGAGCCCATAACCGTGCCCGTCACCGAGACGCTGCCCGAGAACTACACCCTGCCCGGCGTGGTGCTGCAGCTGGTGCCCAATGATCGCTATGACCTGGCACCCGACGAGGCGCAGGTGCTGTACGCGGCCATCGAGCTGGCGACGGCAGAGGAAACCGAAGCGCTGGAGGCGAATGCGGAAGCGCTCGCTGGGGACTTTGAAGCGCCTGCAGAGGACGGCGCGTCATTGGTTGAGGAAGCCGATGCGCTGGAAGAAGACGACGGCGGATTGGAAGAGGACATTGGCGAGATCATGATAGCAAACAACCCGGCTCTGGCCAGTGCCATTGAAAAGAACGAGGCCTCTTTGACCCCGGCAATGTTCAATGAGGAGGACGACCCGATTATGGTGGAGGTCGAGCCCGTTGAGGACGGCCTGTACGTCGCTATCGTTCCCCCGGATTGGGATCCCACCCCATACCTGCCTGAGCCCGAGGATGCGTCTGAGGAAGAGGAATTCTCCGACGACGTAGACGAGGGTGAGTTTGAGGACTTCGGCGAAGAAGCCGGCGACGAGGAATTGGAGTTCGACGACGCAGAAGAAGAGGAGTTCGTCGAATTCTGATCCGATCAAAGCGTAAACGCACACCGACAAAACCCGCGACAAAGGCGGTTCAAATTAGGGATTTCGGAAACGAAGCAAATTTGAACTGACATTCTTCGGGCGGGAACAACGGAAAACGGCTTCATGGGAGCAGAAACGCTCCAGTGAAGCCGCTTTCTTTATGCACAAATCCAGCGCCGGATATTTGTGCGGATTATGCTCAGAATTAACTTGCTCTCTCGGCGGCAGGCTTTTTTATTGTTTAGGGTCTTGCTTTGTCCTTTCAATCCACTTTCCATACACTGCTTTCTTGAAGGCGGTATATTTTTTTTCGGGAATTGGCAGAGTCTTTCCGTTTATAAGTGTAACGGAAAAACGCTTGATGGTTACAATATATCTCGGATTCACAAGATAGCACTCGTGGCAGCGAATGAGAAGATCCGGATGTTCTTTTTCAAGAGCTGTAGTTGGTGCGGAAGCCTGAAAATCTCCGTCTATCGTGTGCAGGATACTGTGGCGACCGTAGGTGGTGCTTTCAACCCACATGATCGTATTTGACAGGAGGTACAGGTCAGAGGAATCCATCCCGCGGAAATGAAGGGGCGTCCCCGGTTCCGGTACGGGCAGACGACCATTGTACACTTCATTTAAGTGTACGGGGTAGATATTGTCCGACTTATGCTTCTGGTACAGGTCGGATATATGTACGACCAGCATCCGGGGAACTTTTGCCTTTGTGTCCTCCGTCTTTCGCTCGCACCACGTGATATGGATAATCTGATCCATGGTTATGCTGCCGCCATCGGGATAATGCGTAGTGACAGGGAAAGACATCATCACTTCGCAGTAGGAATTATGGGAGGAGATATGGTCCAGGCGGACATTCCCAAGTGAAAAGGACAGAGAGTGTCTCTCGCCTGCCCAGGCATCCAGAAGCGCCTGCTTCCCGGAGAGAAACTGTCCTTTGGCAGGTCCATACCAAAGAACCTTCTCATCTACATGATCCAAAAAGGGCTGAATCTCATTCTTATAGTAGCGCTGGACAATATCATTTGTTAGAGCGACCATTACCTTTGCTTTCATCTGATATTTACCTCTTCTTTCCTTTAACGATTCCCATTGCTCATAGAGTCCTGATTTCCCTATACAGTGTTATGGACGTGGCACCTCAATGCGTTCTGCCCTTGGTGTAAGACACGGAATTCATCGCTATGGAATAACGCTACATCATTATATCGCAAAACAAGGGCCGAAACAAGTTATATTAGACGGATTTGAGGTTATATTTCATAAATCATTGACATATTGCAAGAACTGTGCCATATTATTAGAAAATGGTATTATTGTTTTCACAAATAGCCATGAAAAAACCGTTATGAAAAGGAGTGCATGAACATGAAGAAGATGATCAGTATTCTGTTGACGTTCCTGCTTCTGGCAGGACTGGGAGCCTGTGCTTATGCGGATGAAACACCCAAAGAGACAGGCGCGATTCTGGACGGACGATGGCTGAATGCCGACATCCAGGGGAATGTGACTGAGGAGACCCCTGCTGAGCTCAAGGACGACTTCGGGCTGTTTGTCAACAAGGATTGGATTCTGCAGGCCCAGATCCCTGCCGGTGAATCCAAGACAGGTTCGATGGAGGACGTCGATCGCACGCTGATGGACCGGCAGATCGCCCTGATGAAGGACGACAGCCTCACCGGACACGACGCCGAGCTGGTTCACAAGCTGTACGCGCTGACATCGGACTGGGACTACCGCGACGCCCAGGGCGTGGAACCGGCCATGCCCACGATAGAGGCGATCCAGGGCATCGACAGCCTGGAGGCCGTCACCGGCTACCTGTGTGACAGGAACAACCTCATGCGGTTCTATCCGCTGACCATGGCCGTCAGCGCTGACTTTATCAACCCGGACATTTACATTACGCAGATCGGCACGCCCTCCCTGATGCTCCAGGATTCGGCGGAATACACCGAGCGCACCCAGGCGGGCGAGTTGTACTACACGCTGTATGAGCAGCTTGGAACGTATATGCTTACGCGGTTGGGCTACGGCGAGGAGGAAGCCGCCCAGGTGATCGAGAACGCCTTTGCCTTTGATGCGCTGTTGGCCGCGCATATCAAGCCCACGGCGACGCACTACCAGGCAGATTACTTCACGAGCCTGCTCAACTACTACAGCCCGGAGGAACTGACGGCGCTGGCGGGCGACTTCCCGATCCTGGACATGCTCCAGGCCTTCGGTTTGAAGGTTGGCGAACGCTTCCTGGTCACGGAGCCCGATTTCATCGCGGCACTGCCGGAGCTCTACACGGAGGAAAACGTCGTCCTCATGCGGGACTGGATGGCGCTGAAGGCGGCGTACTCCATGGGAACTAATTTGGATCGTGAGACCTTTAAGCAGGTGGAGGCCATCTCGAACGCTGTCATGGGCATCACCGGCGAGACCAGCGAGGACGACAACGCGCTGCAGATCGTGCTGGGCTTGCTGCCCGTGCCGATGGACAACCTATATGTCCAGGCCTACTGCACTGAGCAGCAGCGCCAGGACATGCTGGACATCATTGCGGACGTCGTGGCTTACTATCGAAAGATGCTGGAATCGGTCGACTGGCTCAGCGACGCGACCCGCGAAAAGGCCGTCGAGAAGCTGGACAACCTGCGCGTCCGAGCGGTCTACCCGGACGAGCTCGGCGACTGGTCCGACCTGGACTTCGCCGGGATCGAGACCGGCGGCAGCCTGCTGGCGGCGAACGCCGCGGTCCAGGCGTATGTGATCGCCATCCAGTCGGATAAGATCGACACCACCGTGGACAAGGACAAGTGGGATCAGCTGATAATGCGGACGGCGATGGTCAACGCCTTCTACAATCCCCAAGACAATTCCATCAACATCCTGGCGGGCATCCTCAACGGCGAGGTCTACAACGAGGATATGAGCTACGAGCAGAAGCTGGGCGGCATCGGCACGGTCATCGGCCACGAGATCAGCCACGCCTTTGACACCAACGGCTCGCAGTTCGACAAGGACGGCGCGATCTCCAACTGGTGGACGGACGAGGACTACGCGGCCTTCCAGAATCGAGCGGCCAAGCTGGCGACCTGGTACGACGGCTTCGTTCCCTTTGAGGGTGCGAATTACTCCGGCCAGCAGGTGCAGACCGAGGCCATCGCGGACATGGGCGGCATGAAGTGTCTGCTCGCCATCGCCGCGCAACAGGCGGACTTCGACTACGACGCCTTCTTCCGGCAGTTCGCCACCGTCTGGCGCATGCAGGGGCTGCCGGCCTATCTCGTCACGCTGGTCGCGCAGGATACTCATCCGATGCGCTATATGCGCGTCAACGCGACGCTGGCGCAGTTCGACGATTTTATTGATTTCTACGGCATTCAGCCCGGCGACGGCATGTACGTCGCGCCGGAGGACCGGGTGGCTGTGTGGTAATACGAACAATGGCGGCGGCGCTAACCAGCGCCGCCGTGATAATACACGTTAGGAAAGTGAATGTGTTTTGAAGAGTTGGTTGACTGTCTGAAGCAGAAATGAGATAATCTATTTTGGTTTTGCCCCAGATGAATACAAAGAGGAGGTCATTGGAATGTTGAGAAGATTGGCATTACTTTTGACGTTAGCGCTTTTGCTGTCTGTCGTGGTCACAGCCGCGTCGGAGGAGACGTTGCCGACAACCTGGGATATTTCGAGCGTCTATGCCAGCGTAGACGAATGGCAGGCGGATTACGACACTGTCATGGAGATGTTGAATAACTACGAACAGTTCCGTGGCAAGCTGAACAACGCGCAGGACATCTACGATTATCTTCAGTTTGCCTATTACACTGAGCTGACACGGCTTCAAAGCAAGCTGAGCCTCTATGCCGACCTCGGCTCAAGCCTTGACTCGACTGACCCGGTATTCACCCAGCTGAACGCTCAGCTGAGCGCCATGAATACCAAGGAAGCCCAGATTACCGCCTTCGCTGACCCGGAGATTTTCAGCCTTTCCATGGAAGAACGGGAAGCAATCTTCTCCGATCCGCTGTTTGCCGATTACACCTATGCGGTGAAGCGCTATACCGATCCTAAATCCCAGCCCCTGGGCGAGGAGGCCAACACCGCGATGGCCACGATTTCCATGGCTCTGGGCTATCCCTATATGGCTTTCCAGCGCATGGAGTATGTGGAGATGCCTTATCCGACCGTCACCATGCCCGACGGTACGGTTCAGGAGCTGACCGATGCCGCCTACGATGATATCCTGCATTCCGACGAATACACCCGTGAATTCAAGGCAGAGGTCAACAAGCTGTACGGCTCCCGCGCCAAGGACTACATCAATACCATGGCGACGCTGCTGGAGGGCAATGCGAAGCAGGCTTATGCCAGTGCGCTCCTGAGCCATTTCGAGACGACCCGTGAAGCCCAGTTGTACGCCTATGATGTGGATCCCAGCGTATACGACATGCTGATCGAATGTGCCCATGAGGGCATCGCGGACTATCAGCGCTACTACCGCGCCCACGCCCGCGGCCTGGGTCTGGATGAGCAATATCCCTTCGACATGGCGACCTATGTTTCCGACTTCAATCCCGGCAAGGTCGACTATGATGACGCCGTCGCCGAAGTCACCGACGCACTGAGCATATTAGGCGAGGACTACATCGACACCTTCAAGGGCATACTTTCCAGCGGCCATGTGGATGTCTATCCCAACGACACCAAGACCACCGGAGCCTTTGAAACACAGCCCTCCTCTGATTATCTTCCCTGGGTGTTGTTCAACTATAACGGCTATGCAAACGATGTCAGCACGATTGCTCACGAGATGGGTCACGCCATGTATGATGCGCTGACCACCGCAAACCAGCCGAAGCAGTATCGCAGCCCCACCATATTTACCCAGGAGGTGGCCTCCACCACCAATGAACTGATCTACTACAATTACAAGATGTCACACGCCTCAAATGACGATGAGAAGCTCTACTATCTTCAGAACGCCCTTGATCTGTTCACTGGCACCTTCTTTAACCAGGTGCTCTTCGCGGAATTTGAGGATGATTTTTACAGGATCGTGGAGGCCGGCGGCGCGCTGGATGGCGAGGCCCTGAGCGACAGGTATCTTGAGCTCTTGAATACCTATCGGGGCGACACGGTCATCAGTTTCCCGGAGACCAAATATCGCTGGGCAGATATCCCGCACTTTTACTATGTGTACTATGTATACCAGTACGCGACATCCATCTCCTACGCCGCGTCCATCGCTCAGGGTATACTGAATGGCGAGGAAAATGCCGTGGAGAACTACCTCAACTTCCTGAAGGCCGGACACAGCGCCGCCCCTCAGACCCTACTGTCCATAGCCGGTGTTGATCCACTGAATGCGGAAACCTACCACGCAGCCATGGATTACTTTAAGGGTCTGGTGGACGAGTACGAACGCCTGGTGGATATCAAGATTCAGAACTCATAACATTCGGTATATTCTGTTCTGTGACAGCTGCATCCTGAATGCGGCGAGGAAACGAAAAGAAAAAATAGAGCGTATTTTGAACAATCAAACGATGCACCCAGACCCAGCCGTCAGGGTGCATCGTTTGATTGTACGAGAATGAGCAGAATTTTGTGGGGACGGGGAGGCAAATACTGATTTATCATTCCTCCCTTGGAAGAAACTACCAGTGTACATTTGTCCAAAAATCATTGACTGTGGTTCGGAATAATGATATAATTTGGACGAAAAGATGACAGGGACGAAGTGAAGGAAGGACCGGGTCGCGCATCGCCGGGGCCCTCCCGCGCACAGCGGGGCGGCGAGGCGACCGGCAGGGACAGGGGAGGACGTCCAAGCCCCGGCAGTACGCTTTGGAGAAGCATCGACAGCGGCGGAATTGTGTCATGCCGCGAAGCGGGCTGTATCGCGAAAAAGGAAGGAGGGATCCGTGTTAGGAATTGTGTGGCAAAACCCTTAAATTTCCCGGTTGGCCCGATAAACGGTTGACGGGCAGGGAATTAAATGCTATAATTTGTGACGAAAACATGACAGGCGTTGTTGAAGCGCTGGTCAGAGCGTGTCGTACTTCACCGGGTGGCCTGAACGCGCCGCCTTGCGCCGGAAGGGTCCCAGAGTGAACGAGTGACAAGCGAAAAAAGCATATCTGAAGGAGGAGAAAGAAATGAGTAAAATGAAGAAGGTCATCGCGGCGCTGCTGGTGCTGACGATGGTACTGGCCCTGGTGGGTTCCGCCATGGCGGATTGCAAGTTCAAAGAGGGCGTCTGCGTGAAGTTCACCAAGAATACCGTCGCCTACAACCACAAAGGTGGCAAGGCCACCAGCACAATCGTGCGCAAGGGCTCCGTCGCGGTCGTCAATCGTGTGAGCGGCAATTGGGTCGAACTGATCCTGGACTATTCCGGCATCACCCGCTGGTTCAAGACCGACAATCTCGAGGTCACCACAAAGGGCAGGTATGTCCCGGTGGTTGGCGAGGAGCTTTACATCTATGTCACCTATTCCCAGGGCGGCGTGGGCAAGTCCGTCGAGCTGATGACCTTTGACGACGACGACCCGAAGAATGAGTCTGATTACGACAACCTGCGCATCAGCGCCGATTGCTACAAGCATGTCAAGGCAACCGCTTCCGTGTGGCTGCACAAGGAATCCAGCCTGAAGAAGAACTATGGCATCGCGCTGCACAAGGGCGACAAGGTGACCTATCGTCGCAAGTGGGGCATTGATTCTCGATTCATCGTCTTCTACGGCGTGAAGTACAAGGGCAAGTGCCTGTGGGTCTCCTCTCGCTATTCCAAGCTGGTGAAGTAACAGGTTACAGGCAAAAGCGGCGGACTGTTGTCCGTCGCTTTCAAAGCGTTTGGCGTACAATCCCGGGTCAATAATTATGTGTTCGGGTTATTGACTTTATTGCTAAATTATGTTAGAATAGGCACGGTTTGATGAACAGCATTGCGTTCTGCAAGCGCGGCGTCGTTCAGTCAGGTCGATTTGCACCTCGGCGCAACGGAAGACCGCGGTATCTCCATCGCGCGTTGGTGTGAATGAATACATCTTATTGGATTATTCTGTAGGAGGGACATATCTATGAAGAAGTTCGTATCCATTCTGCTGGTACTGACGATGGTTCTGGCACTGGCGGGCACCGCTATGGCAGCCTGCAAGATCACCAAGAACACTTGGGTCTTCTTCTGTAAGGACGCCAATGCCTATACTGCGGCCAGGTCCAGCAAGAAGACCAACAACGTCGTGCAGAAGGGCTCCCATGCCTGGTGCGACAGGGTTTGCGGCGATTATGCCCGCGTGATCGTAAACGTGGACGACAACACCAAGCGTTGGTTCAAGGTCTCTGCCCTGAAAGAGTATGAGGAGGCCGACGAGAACCCCACGACTTACGTCGTCTGGGCCAAGGGCGGCCATGGCATGTCCGAATCCGTCGATACCACGAAGGTCTCCGGCCTCAAGGGCCTGTATGTCAAGGTCACCGGCCACACCAACCTGCGCAAGGATGCCGGCATGGAGTGCAAGAGCCAGGGCGTCGTCGAGAAGTGCACGCTGCTGAAGTGCACCGGCAAGGTCGGCTACGACAACCGCTATCAGCGTATCTACAACTGGATCCAGGTCAATCACAAGTGCAGCAAGGTGTGGGTTTCTTCCAACTTCGTCAAGACGAACCACCTCGGCTATGTGAAGCTGTATGACTGCAAGGGCAATCTTGTCAGACTGATGGATATAAAGGCAATCTTGTCAGACTGATGGATATCCGCCCAGCGAATTAATCTTCCTGACACGGCATTTGGGCCATGGCTCCGTGCCGCGCAGGCGGTCAATCCCTTTGACTCCGGTCCGCGAGCGCTCCAGGCGCCCACCGCGGATGGGCGTTTGAAGCGACTTGCGGATGCAAACGAGCGATGGATCAGGGTTCCGCGGACCGATGATTCCACGAGGCGTTTGCATAGCGGGTGCCAAAGCCCCGGGCGAATGGCCCGGGGCTTTGGCGTGGGCAGAGAGGCAAATACTGATTTGTCGCAACGCGACAAATCAGTATTTCCCGCCGCT
>JAZOUD010000123.1:0-83654 GCA_045658005.1 Clostridia bacterium
GCATGGTTTTTCTCCCTTTTGTTGTACGGTTGAAGTAGTGGTGTACTGATATTATACAGCAAAAGTGGAGAAAAATCAGTTGATAAATGTATCAAAATCACTTGTATTTGCGGGCTTTCTCGACTTTTACAAGTGGCTAAAAACCGTTGAAAGAAGCAAAGGAGACAGGCATGAGGGCACTGATACGCTTTGGCAAGCAGCCCAGGCTTCGCTTCATTTCCCATCTGGACCTCCAGCGCTTCTTTCAGCGCGCCGTCAATCGAACCGGACTGCCCATCGCCTGGAGCCAGGGCTTCAATCCCCATCCGGTGATGTCCTTCGGCTCGGCGCTGGCATTGGGCTGGACCAGCGAATACGAGGTCATCGACATCAAGCTGAGCGCGCCGATGGGGCGCAAGCGCACCGAGGACGCCGTTCGCGCCGCGCTGCCGGAGGATCTGCCGGTCCTGGAGGTGCGCATGGTGGACGACCGCCACGCCGCGCCGATGTCGCTGGTGCGCATGTCGGATTATGTGGTGCGGCTGGAGGGGGAGAGCGCCCCGGCGGTCATCGGCCAGATCCCGGCCTTCCTCGAGAGGGAGGTCGTGGACGCGGTAAAGAAGACCAAGTCCGGCGAGAAGATCATCAACGCCCGGCCCCTCGTGCTGTCGCTGGAGGCGCTGGACGCGAATCGCTTCAGCGCGCGGCTGATGCTCACCGAGAGCCAGTCCATCAAGCCGGAGCTGCTGGTGGGCCTGCTTGCGGACATGGCCGGGGTCGAAGCGCCCCAGGCCCGGGTCCATCGCACGATGCTGCTGGGTCTGGACGCGGCGGGCGAACCCGCGCCGCTGATGGCGCTGTAGGGGTGGCATCGGTATGAAAAAGGTCCTGTTGATGGAGCGTGTGATGGACCAGACACGGCTGGCGGTCATCGAGGACGGACAGCTGTGCGAGCTTTACCACCAGCGTCCAAACGATGAAAACCTGTCCGGCAACATCTACCTGGGCCGCGTGGAGAACGTGCTGCCCGGCATGAACGCGGCCTTTGTGGATATCGGCATGAAAAAAAACGGCTTCCTCGCCGCCGGAGACATACGGCTGTTTGCCCAGGGCGACAGGGCGCTGGCGGGCATGCTGGGCAAGGTGCGCATCGAAAAGCTTGTGCGCCCTGGCCAGCTGCTGGTACAGGCCATACGCGCCGAACCCAGCGCGAAGGGCGCGCGTCTGTCCTGCCACATCACGCTGCCCGGTCGCAGCATGGTGCTGCTGGCGGGCATAAAGTATGTCGGGATATCCAAAAAGATCGCAAGCGATGACGAACGCGCCCGCCTGCGCAACATCGGCCTTTCTCTGACGCGGGACGGGACAGGCGGCGTCATACTGCGCACGGCGGCACAGGGCATGGACGAAGCGCGGCTTCGGGCGGAATACGCGGCTTTGAATACCCGGTGGGCCGAACTGCAGCGGCGTGCGGAATACACGTCGGGACCGAAGCTGGTCTATGATGACAACGACCTGGCGCTGCACGCGGTGCGGGACATGCTGGCGGAGGACGTCGAAGCCATCTGGGCGGACGACAGAGCGTGCCATGAACGCCTGAGGGCCCTGGCTGAAGGCATGGCGCCGGAGCTGGCGGACAGGATCCAGAGGCATACCGGCGATGCGCCGCTTTTCGACCTCTACAGGGTGGACGCCCAGGCGGACAAGGCCCTGGAGCGGTACGTCTGGTTGAAGAGCGGCGGTTCGCTGGTGATCGAGGAGACCGAGGCCCTGACCGTCGTGGACGTGAACACCGGCAAGAACACCGGCAAAAGGGATTCGGACGACACCATCCTCGCGGTCAACCTCGAGGCGGCAAGGGAGCTGATGCGCCAGCTTCGGCTGCGGGACATCGGCGGCACAGTCGTCGTCGATTTCATCAACATGCGAAGGGAAGCCGACCGCCAGACGCTGCTGGCGGCGCTACGGGAATGCGCGGCGAATGACCGCAACCGCACCCGGGTGGTGGACATCACCGCCCTGGGGCTGGTGGAGCTGACCCGGAAGCGGGCGCGGCAGAGCCTGTCAAGCCAGCTGACCCACACCTGCCCTACCTGCGACGGCAACGGCGTCGTTCCCGCCCACGAGGCCACGGCGCGCAGGGCGGTGCGCGAGCTCTGGCGGCGCAGGCGGGGCGGGGACGATACGGCGCTTCGATTGGAGGCGGCCTCCGGCGTATGCGGATGGATCAAAAGGATCGGCATCCCCGAGGGGGGCCGGACAGAGCTGTCGCCCACGGATGCGCACGGGGAAGGGGCGTACCGCTTCACGCCCATACAAAGCGAACACTGAAACGAGGTTCTCAAATGAAGGAAAGACCGGTTGTGCCCCAGGAGGAGATGCTGCGCCAGCAGGAATTCATGCAGCTGGTGAGCCGCCTGGATCAGCGCCCCCGCAGCTACCACATCGTCTCGATGGGCTGCCAGATGAACGAGCGGGATTCCGAATCCATCGCGGGCATGCTGGAGCAGATGGGCATGGTCCATGCGCCCGTTCGCGAGGACGCGGACCTGATCCTCTACAACACCTGCTGCGTGCGGGAAAACGCCGAGAACAAGGCGCTGGGCAACGTGATCTGGCTGAAGGAACTGAAGAAGGTCAAGCCGGAGCTGATGATCTGCGTGGGCGGCTGCATGACCCAGGAGAAGGGCATGGCGGCGATGATGAAGGCCCGCTATCCCTTCATCGACCTGGTCTACGGCACCCACAACCTGTACCGCCTGCCGGAATACGTCTACCGCGTGCTGACGGAAAAACACCCCGTGGTGGAGGTCATCGACACCGACGGCGAGGTGGTGGAGGGCATGCCCGAGAAGCGCAAAAGCCGCTTCAACGCCTTCGTCAACATCATGTACGGCTGCAACAACTTCTGCACCTACTGCATCGTGCCCTATGTTCGGGGCCGGGAGCGCTCCCGCACGCCGGAGGCTGTCATCGCCGAATGCCTGCGGCTGCAGGACGAGGGGGCCCAGGAGATCATGCTGCTGGGACAGAATGTCAATTCCTACCGCGGCGGCGGCGCGGAATTCGCGGAGCTGCTGTATCGGATCGACCGGTTGGGAATACCCCGCATACGCTTCATGACCTCCCATCCCAAGGACCTGTCTGACGAGCTGATCTGTGCCTTCGGGGAGCTGAAGCACCTGATGCCCCAGCTGCACCTGCCGGTACAGGCGGGCAGCGACGAGATCCTCAGGCGCATGAACCGGAGCTATACCCGGGAACACTACCTGGAACTGGTGCGCAGGCTGCGGGCCGTCTGCCCGGATATCGGACTGACTAGCGACATCATCGTCGGCTTTCCGGGCGAGACTCTGGAGCAGTTTGAGGAGACGATGTCCCTGGCGCGCGAGGTGCGCTTTGACGCCGCCTATACCTTCATCTACTCGCCCCGCAAGGGCACGAAGGCCGCGACCTATCCCGATGACACGCCCTATGCGATCAAGAGCGAGCGCATACAGCGGCTGATCGACCTGCAGCAGGCCATCGCCCTCGAGGTGCTCGAGGCCCAGGTGGGAAAGCGGGAGAAGGTGCTGGTGGAGGCCGTCTCCACCCGGGACAGCCATTCCGTCGGCGGCAAGACCCCCAGGGGCCACATGGTCAACTTCGCAGGCGAGCCTTCGCTGATCGGACGCTTTGCCGACGTGGAAATCACCTCTGCCGGGCGCAATACGCTGCGCGGCAGGATCATCAATCCGGAGGAATAATCACTATGGATGCAGTATTTCAAAAGACCCGGGAGTTGGGCCAGGCGCTGATGGAGAGCGAGGCCTACCAGAAGATGAAGGCCGCCGAGGACAGGGCGATGCAGAACCAGGAGGCGGCGCGGACGATGGGCGAATACCTTGAAAAGCGCCAGGCGCTGCAGACCATGATGCAGTCTGAAAACCCCGATCCCGGCGCGCTGAAGCGCATCTCTGACGAGATGGACGAGGCCCAGGAGCGGCTTCAGATGATGGACGACATCGTGGCGCTGACCGAGGCGCGCAACGCATTCAACGCCCTGATCGGCCAGATCAACCAGGTGCTCCAGTTCATCGTCACCGGCGAGATGCAAGAGCCCTCGGGCTGCTCCGGCAGCTGCGCGTCCTGCCCGGGGTGCCATTAATAAGCGACATAATTTAAGCGGTGGCCTGAGGGCCGCCACAGCGGTCGAAGATGCCGATTACCAATGCGAGGTGAATCCCATGCCCGTGACGCCGATGATGCAGCAATACCTGAACATCAAGGAGCAGTACCCCGGCACGATCCTGTTTTATCGCCTGGGGGACTTCTACGAGATGTTCTTCGAGGACGCCAAGCTGGTCTCCCGTGAGCTGGAGCTGACGCTGACGGGCAAGGACTGCGGCCTGTCCGAGCGCGCGCCCATGTGCGGCGTGCCCTATCACGCGGTGGACACCTACCTGCAAAAGCTGATCGAAAAGGGCTACAAGGTGGCCATCTGCGAGCAGATGACCGACCCGGCCACTACTAAGGGGCTGGTGGAGCGGGAGGTCATACGGGTGGTGACGCCGGGCACGGTGATCGAGAGCAACATGCTGGAGGATCGCAAGGCCAATTACATCGCGGCCATATGCCTGCAGAAGAACCGGGCAGGCTGCGCATTCTGCGACGTGTCCACAGGCGAATTTTTCCTGTACCAGATCCAGGACGCCCGGGCGAACCTGTCCGACGAGCTGGCGCGCCTGTCGCCCAGCGAGGTGATCGTCAACGACAGGGAAGCGTTTTCCGAGCTTGAGAGCGAGCGCGCCCAGAAGGCGGAGGCGCTGGGGGATGAGTCCTTCGCCTATGCCGTCGCCTCGAAGGCGATGACCGCCCACTTCGGAAAGTCGATATCCGAACTGGGCTTTGACGGCCAGCGTCTGGCGGTCTGCGCCGCCGGGGCGCTGCTGGGCTACCTGACCCGCACCCAGAAGAACGCCCTCGCCCACATACTGACCGCGAAGCCCTATGAGAGCGCCGCTTACATGGCTCTGGACCGGGTGGCGCTGAGAAACCTCGAGCTGGCGGAGACGGCCCGGGGCAAGAGCCGAAAGGGCTCGCTGCTGTGGATACTGGACAAGACCGGCACCGCCATGGGAAGCCGCCTGCTGCGCGCGTGGATCGAGCGGCCACTGAAGGACAGGGCGCAGATCGAAGCCCGGCTGGACGCCGTCGGGGAGCTGATCGAAAACCCGATGACCGCCGAGAGCCTGCGACAGACCTTTGACAGCGTCTATGACGTCGAACGCCTGCTCAGCAGGATCGCCTACGACACCGTCAACGCCCGGGACTGCCTGGCGCTGGTGGCCACGCTGGACTGCGTGCCGCTGATTCGGGAGTACTGTGGCGAGCTGCATTCGAAGCTGATTCGCCAGACGATGGAAGTCCTGGACCCGCTGAAGGCGCTGACGGATACGCTGCGCCGGGCCATTTCCCCGGACGCGCCCATCTCCGTGCGGGACGGCGGCATGATCCGGGAGGGCTACAGCGCCGAGCTTGACGAGCTGCGCCAGATCGGCAGCCACGGCAAGGAATACCTGGCAGGCCTGGAGGCAAGGGAGCGGGAGCGCACCGGCATCAAAAACCTCAAGGTGGGCTACAACCGGGTGTTCGGCTATTACATCGAGGTGACCAAGTCCTTTTACGACCAGGTGCCCTATGACTACGTTCGCAAGCAGACCCTGGCCAACGCCGAGCGCTTCATCACCGAGGAGCTCAAGGCGTTGGAGAGCAAGATCCTCGGGGCGGAGGAGAACGCCATACGCCTGGAATATTCGCTGTTCTGCGAGATAAGGGAGCAGCTCAAGCAGAGCCTGGCCCGGCTCCAGGGCACCGTGACGGGGCTCAAGACGCTGGACGTGCTGCTGTCCCTGGCCAGGGTGGCCTCCGAATACAATTATGTTCGGCCGTCCATCAATGACGAGGGCAGGTACACCATCGAAAACGGGCGTCATCCCGTGGTGGAGGCTTCCATCGGTCGGGAGCGGTTCGTGCCCAACGACACGGCCCTGACCCAGCAGGAGCGGGTGATGATCATCACCGGCCCGAACATGGCGGGCAAATCCACCTACATGCGCCAGGTGGCGCTGATCGTGCTGATGGCCCACATGGGCTCCTTCGTGCCGGCCACCGCCGCCGACATCGCCATCACCGACCGGATATTCACCCGCATCGGCGCGTCGGACGACCTGTACGGCGGCCAGTCCACCTTCATGGTGGAGATGAGCGAAATGGCCACGATACTGAAGTTCGCCACCCCAAAGAGCCTGCTGATCCTGGACGAGGTGGGGCGGGGGACCTCGACCTTCGACGGCCTGTCCATCGCCTGGGCGGCGGTGGAGTACATCGCGGGGCCCAAGTGCGGCGCGCGCACGCTGTTCGCCACCCACTACCACGAGCTGTCCGAGCTGGAGGGCCAGCTGGAGGGCGTGGTCAACTTCCGAATCACCGCCAAGGAGCAGGGGGAGGACGTGATCTTCCTGCGCAAGATCGTCCGGGGCGGCGCAGACCGCAGCTACGGCGTCTCCGTGGCGCGGCTGGCAGGCCTGCCCAAGTCGCTGATCGCCAGGGCACGCCAGATCATGGCGCGGCTGGAGGTGGAGGGGCAGACTCGGGGCACCATCGGCCAGAACATACTGGACGACCGCAAGAAGCCCCAGGACCGCCAGCTCGGCCTTATGGACTTCCAGCCGATGGAGCTGGTGCAGGAGATCGCAGCGCTGGACGTGGTCAGCATGACGCCCATCGACGCGCTGAACAAGCTGTTTGAGATCAACGAAAAGGCCAAGCGGATATAAACGGAGGATACAATCATGCCGATTCGCGTATTGGACGCCGCAACCGTCGGCAGGATCGCCGCCGGCGAGGTGGTTGAACGCCCCAGCTCGGTGGTTAAGGAGCTGATGGAAAACGCCATCGACGCCGGCGCTACCGCCGTCACCGTGGAGATCAAGGGCGGCGGGATCGACTACCTTCGGGTGACCGACAACGGCTGCGGCATCGAGCCGAACCAAGTGCGGCTGGCCTTTGAGAACCACGCCACCTCGAAGCTGCAGAGCGCCGACCAGCTGGACGACATCCGCACGCTGGGCTTTCGCGGCGAGGCGCTGCCCTCCATCGCGTCGGTCTCCCACGTGGAGATGACCACCCGCGCCAGGGGGCAGGACACCGGCGTCAGGCTGAACATCGACGGCGGGGCGGACCTGCGCGTGAAGGAGACCGGCTGCCCGGAGGGCACCACCTTCGTGATGAAGGACCTGTTCTACAATCTGCCGGTGCGCAGGGCGTTTTTGAAAAAGCCCGCCTACGAGGGCGGACTGGTGGGCGACGTGGTGGCGCGGATGATCATGGGCAACCCTGATATCGCCGTGCGCTACATCAACAACGGCACCAACGTCTATCACAGCTTCGGCGACGACAAGCTGCGCCACGCGGTGTTTGCGGTCTACGGAAAGCAGACGGCGGAGCAGATGGTCGAGGTGGACGCCTGCGAGGGCGGCACCCGCATCCATGGGCTGATCGGCATCGGCGAGCAGGCCAAGGCCACGCGGGCCCATCAATCCTTTTTCATCAACGGGCGGACCGTGCGCTGTGCGCTGCTGTCCAGGGCCCTGGAGGAGGTGTGCCGCAGCCGGGTGACCATCGGCATGTACCCGATGTGCGCGCTGAACCTGGTCGTGCCGCCCACCAGCGTGAATGTCAACGTGCATCCCAACAAGCTGGAGGTGCGCTTCAAGGACGAGGTCGCCATGCGCGCCGTGGCCGAGCGCCTGCTGAGAAGCGCATTCGAGGGCGAACGGGTGCTGCAGCTGGGCCCGGACCGGCCATCCAACGTGTCCGTGGAGCGGGTCGCCACCGTCCGGGAGATCGTCCCGGCACCCGCAGCCGTGGAAGAAAGCCCCGCCCCGGCATCGACCGTTCACAGGGAGGAAACCCCTCCGCCAGCCGCCGAATCCAATGTCAAGCCTGAACCGATGGCGCGGCAAGTCGAATCCAGGCCAGTCCAGCGCAGGGAAAAGCCGGTGCAGCTGGACGTGTTTCAGCGGGTGGTCCGCCAGGAGTTGCAAAAGCTGGGGGACACCCGGGGAAGCGTTTTGCGGGAGGATCGCCTTTCCAATCTCGCGCCAGCGCCGAAGGCTGAGGCTATAGAACAGGGGCCGCTGGAAGCACCGCCCGTTCAAAGCCAGACTGAAAGAGAGTCGCATGAGACGCCAGACGCGCCTCAAAAGTCGGCCTATCGCGTCATCGGCGTGGTGCTGAACACCTATATACTGATCGAGGCTGACGATTCGCTGGTGCTGATCGACCAGCACGCGGCCCACGAGCGCCTTCAGTACGAGAAATTCATGGCGCAATTGGAGGCGGGCAGGGGCTCGCAGCAGCTGCTGACGCCGATGATCCTCCGTCTGTCCGCACGGGAGATCGCGCTGATCATGGACAATCTCGAGCCCCTGAGGGACGCCGGCTACGACGTGGAGCCCTTCGGCGAGACGGATATACAGGTCCGGGCCGTGCCCTTCATACTGGGCAAGGCGGACCTGAAGCCGGCCTTCATGGACACCGTTAACGCCCTGAACCGGGTTCGCAGCGCGACCGTCGACCTGCGCCGGGCGGAGGTCATGCAGATGGCGTGCAAGAGCGCCGTCAAGGGCGGCGATCCGCTGAGCCGGGATGAGATCGAGGCGCTGATCCGCCAGATGCTGGATACCGGCGCGCCGCCGACCTGCCCCCACGGCAGGCCGGTGATGAAGGTGATCAGCCGCCGGGAGCTTGAAAAGATGTTCAAGCGCATACAGTGAGGCGGCCTATGGAAAAGACGATACTGCCGGTGGTCGCCGGGCCCACGGCCTCCGGAAAGACCGCCTGCGCGGTCGAGCTCTGCAGGCTGGTGGGCGGCGAAGTGGTCTCCGCCGATTCCATGCAGATCTATTCCGGCATGGGCATACTCTCCGCCGCGCCCACGGCGGATGAGATGGCGGGCATACCGCACCACATGATCGGCTGCGTCGACCCCGCCAGCGGCTACTCCGCCGACGCCTACAGGGAGGCCGCCAAGGCCTGCATCCTGGGCATCGCCGCAAGGGGCAGGGTTCCCGTGCTGTGCGGCGGGACCGGGCTGTACATCGACGCGGTTACAAGGCCCATGAGCTTTTCCAGCCAGCGCAGCGACGAGGCGATGCACCGACAGCTGATGGAGATGGGGGAAACGCTGGAGGGCAGGCGGAAGTTGCACGACATGCTTCGCCAAATCGACCCGGCCTCCGCCGACAGGCTGCACGAAAACGACGTGCGCCGGATGAGCCGCGCCATTGAAATTTTCAGGCTCACGGGCATGACCCTGTCGGAGCATACCCGCTTGGACCGCCAGCGCCAGGGCGACTTCCGGGAGATCATCTTCGCGCCGGACTGGCCCAGGGATGTGCTGTACCGGCGCATCGACGCCCGTGTGGATAAAATGCTCGAAGACGGCCTGGTGGACGAGGTGCGCGCGCTGATGAATGCCGAGCAGCGGCATCCCACGGCGCTGCAGGCCATCGGCTACAAGGAGATCGCGGAGGCGCTTCGGGGCGAGATCACCATGGAATTCGCCGTCTATCTAACGAAGAAGGCTTCCAGAAACCTGGCCAAGCGCCAGCTGACCTGGTTCAGGCGCGACCCCAGGGTGATCTGGCTGGCAGCGGAGGGGGAAACCGCCCGATCCCTGGCGGTACGGATGCGGGACGCCATCGTGGAGAAATTTGGCGATGCCGCGCTGCCCGTCGTGTGATCGCCTTATTATCCATCAAAGGAAGTGAACCGCTTGCGCCGTGCTGTCAAACTGGCGCTTATACTGCTCGTCCTCATGTCTGCGCTAACCGGCTGCAAACCGCTGGTACAGGAGGAGGCCGGGCCGATTTCGATCTATGCCACGTTCTATCCCATATACGCGCTGACGGACGCCGTCATGCAGGGGGTGCCCGACGCGGCGCTGCACTGCCTGGTGCAGCCCCAGGACGGCTGCCTGCGGGCCTATCAGCTCTCCGATTGGGACGCGGCGCTGCTCGTTCGGGGCGCGGACGCCGTCATTGCTGGCGGGCGCGGCCTGGAGACCTTTGAAAGCACGCTGTTTGGCTGGGGAGAAGGCGGTCCCGCCGTCTCTGCGGTGCTCTATAACCTGGAGCTCTACGAACCCAAGCAGCGCGCGAACGGCGAGGCGCAGTCCCACTTTCAGGGGCCAAACCCACACCTGTACATGTCGCTGGAAGGCGCGGCGCACATCGTGGAAAGCATCTCCGCGACGCTGGTTTCGCTGGACCCGGAATATTCGGTGCGGTATATCGGCAACGCCGAAAGTGCCATCAAGGCGTTGGAAGCACTGCTGGACGCCTCCCGGATCAAGCTGGCCGCCCTCGAAGGCCGACGCGTGGCGCTGATGGGCGAGGCGCTGATCTATGTGGCAGAGGATTATCAGCTCGAGGTCGCGGACTGGATCGAGCGGGAGACCGGCTCGGCCTACGGAGACAACGAGCTGGCCATGTGGCTGGAGCGGCTGGAAAAGGCCGACGCCGAGGTGGTGCTGATCGAAAAGCAGGCGCCGCAGGCCCTGGTCGAAGCGCTGGAGGCGCAGGGCCATGCCGTCGCGTTGATCGACGTGCTGTCGACGCACGCAGAGGGCGAAGGCTTCGACAGATATCTTGAAATCCAGGGCGAAAACGCGCAGGCCATATGCGATGCCTTTGAGCGCGCGGACGCCGGGAGGAAGCAGCATTGAAAAAAGTGATCATCTATACGGACGGCGCCTGCTCCGGCAATCCCGGCCCGGGCGGTTGGGGCGCCGTACTGATGTACAGGGACAAGAAGCTGGAGATCTCCGGCTATGAGGCCCACACCACGAACAACCGCATGGAGCTGACAGCGCCCATACAGGCGTTGTCCAGGCTTAAGGAGCCCTGTGAGGTCAGCGTGTATTCGGACAGCGCCTACCTGGTGAACGCCTTCCAGAAGCACTGGCTGGACAGCTGGCAGCGCCGGAACTGGATCAAGAGCGACAAGAAGCCGGTGGAAAACGTGGACCTGTGGCAGGAGCTGCTGAAGTATGCCGGCATCCACAGGATCGAGTGGATCAAGGTCAAGGGCCACGCGGACAACCCCTACAACAACCGCTGCGACGCGCTGGCCACCGGCGAAATCAAGCAGCACAACATCAAAATATAATAGTAAGGTCCCCTTCAAAAAGATCTTTCATTTTTGAAGGGGACTTTCATCGGTGTTCGACGGCTCACCGTCCACGGGTTCATCGTCCGGCGCTTCGTCGCCGCGCACATGGACCCGCCGCGCCGCCATGCGCCTGCGGTCGTCGGTCATGGCGGCGTAATGCCTGCGGGTGGTGTTCACGTCGCTGTGGCCGAGCACGTCGGCCACCAGGTAAATATCTCCGGTTTCGTGGTACAGGTTCGTGCCGAAGGTGCTTCGCAGCTTGTGGGGGCTCAGCTTCTTCTTCAACGGTGCGGCCATCGAGGCGTATTTTTTCACCATGATTTCCACGGCCCGCACCGTGATGCGGCGGTTTTGAAGCGACAGGAACAGCGCCTCCTCGTGGCCCGGCGCGGGCGTCAACTCCATACGGACCTTCATGTAGTCCTGCAGGACCCGCGCGACCTCGTCGGGAAAGTAGAGTATGGCCTGATTGCCGCCCTTGCGGGTCACCAGGAAGCCGTTGATGGAAAAATCGATGTCGTCGATGTTGATGCCCACCAGCTCGCTGACGCGAATGCCGGTGCCCAGGAAGAGGGTAAGGATCGCCAGGTCCCTGGCGCGGGTATGGGCGTTGTATTTCTTCTGGCGCTCGGTCTGCTGCGCGCCGCTCTCCACCAGATCCAGCATGCGGGCGACCTCGTCGATTTCCAGCCGTATGATGGGCTTCTGGTGCCGCTTGGGCATGTCCACCAGCGCGGCGGGGTCTGAATCGATATAGCCATTTTTATATAGAAATTTGTAAAAGCTTCGTAAAGAGGATATTTTACGCAATTTTCCCAATTCCTGATTGGTGACTTCGACGTCGTCGCGCATGTACAGCGTAAGATAGTCCATATACATGTAGATGTCCCGGGAGGTAACCTTTGAAAGGTCCGAGGCGTCCAGGGCGCCTGGCGCTTTGGACGCGAACTTGGGAAGCTCCTGGGTCAAGAAGCCGAAGAACAGCTTCAGGTCGATCACATAGGCGTAGCGCGTCAACGGCTGGGTCGTGGAATCGATGGCGTTGATGAAATCGAAGCAGACGTCCGGAAGCTCGCGCAGCATGGTGCGTATGCGCGACTGAAGGTCCCTGGCGCGCTGCTCGGTAAAGTCGGACATGAAAAAGGATACCTCCTGAAAAAAAGATATCTATAAATGCGGTCGGCTTGGCTATTACGAGATCCGTCATAAATGCGGACTCTGAACGCCCAGCATATCAATAGACGTTGTTCGCTCCAGCTTTTACGAAACCCGCCCCACGGGCGGGCTCGAGATGCGCAGCATCTTTTCGTAAAAGCTGCCTTTTGCGAAAAGATGTGTGGGGTGCCCTACTGTCCCTTGAAGCAATCAAAGGGCTCCTCCGCGTCGCCGGTATCCAACAGATCCTGCCGCAGCTGGTCGTATTCCGCCGCGCCGTCGTCGATGATCTCATCGATTTCAATGGCGGCGTAGTCCGCGCCCGTCTTCAGGCACTTCATGCAATTGTCGCAGATCTTGTTTGGATCGAGGTCGCACACATTGCATTCGCCGCAATCGTCGCACAGCTTGTTTTCATCGAGCACGCAAACCTTTGCCATTGCGCATATCCCCCACACTTAACATTATCTCAATCGTCGACCACCTGACGGCACAGCTTGTTCACGGAACGCTTGACCGCGTCTCGGCTGTTGCCCCAGGGCTTATCCTGGTTGCGATAGTCAAACTTGGCGGTAAACCAGTCGAGCTCTCCTTCAAGGCGCTCAAAGCTCTTTTGTTCGATATCCGTGAGCGTATCCACGAATTTCTTGAGAACGTCGCCGGACAGGTGCCTTGGCGCCATTTCCAGGGCCTGGGCATAGTGCTCGAGGCACATCCCCTTGGATTTTGCGAAGAGCTCCGGAAATTCCGCTTCATGTTTGTACATATACAGCACGGTATACATGTAGCGCTCCATGTTCTCCCGGATGCGTTCGCACACCAGGCAGGTGTCTTCGATGGCCTTCAGGGCGTTCACAGGCGCCTCAAAGCCCGCGCCCTTGGCGCCGCCAAGCCGCTTGAATATGGGCTTGCCGGCCTGGCTGGCGGCGGCGTCCCTGGCCTGGGCGGCGATGTCCCCCAGCCGCTTCATCGTTTCCTTCATATAGGTGTGGGTGATCAGCGCAAGACCCAGGCGGTTTCCGGCCGCGTACATCTGCTTGAAGTGCTCGGGACAAAAGCCCTTCTGATTGACTTCGATGCGCTGGCTGGGCTCCATCACCGATTCGCCCAGGAAATAGCCCACGTTGGCGGCCTCCGTTTTGGCGCGCAGCAGGCACATGGGACATTCACAATCCTGGCGGTAGACCTCCCAGACCGGCGCGGTATCGATATGCTGCTTCATCGCGTGTTCACATCCTTACGCTTTTTGCTTGAATGCGTGATGGCATTTGCCACAGGTCACGGTGACCTCGCCCACACCCCTGGGCAGGCGTATGCGCGACTTGCATTCGGGGCACTTGAAGTATTTATACTGCTTCATGTTCTTCATCCGGTTGATGGACTGCCTTACCGCCGAGGACCTTCCGCGCCACAGCTTCAGGAAAGCCGCGTTTTCCGCATAGCGCTTTTCAAGGTTGCGGGACAGCATGCGGTACAGCGCGAATATGTATACGGCGAGGCTCAGCCAATACAGCACAGGCAGCCTGAAAATGGTGCTCAACATCGACAACACGACGCCGGCGATCAACAGCGCCATCGAAAGCTCGTCCGCGCCGCGCCGCCCGGCCATGAATTTTTGCAAGCCGGCCCTGATTTTCTGAAATATGGACATTTTCACCCCTCCGTTTCACGTGCAATGATTCTCATCGATACCTTCCGGTGTAGCCGCTGCCACCGCCGCAGCAGTTGCAGAGGCAGTTGCACAGCAGGTTCAGCACGCAGCAGCCCAGCAGCGGACTGCCGCAAAGCACCGTCGGCATGGCAAAGCCCCGCCCCGTGCCGCGGGTCTGGTAGTACTGCGCGCCGCCCTCCAGGCGGCTCAGCAGCGCCCTGTACTCAAAGTTATTCGGGTTCATGCTCACGGCCTGCCGGGCATAATTCAGCGCCGCCACGCGATTGCCAAGGCCCAGGCTGGCCTCCCCGCACAGGTAATACCATTCGGCATTGCGCTCCATGATGGTCTCCAGCAGGTGCATGGCCTCCTGGAAATGGCCCGCGCGGATATAGTTTCGCGCCGCCTGCATGTGGGGATTGGCGCTGCCGTAGGCTTCGCCGGTGTAGCTACGGCTGCCGCCGGCAGTGCTGCCGTTGAAGCCGGAAGGGTTCGTGCCCTCCCTGCGCCACTTCATGACCGTGGAATAGGCCTCGTTGACCTCTTTCATACGGGCTTCGGCTTCCGGGGAACCGTTGTTTACGTCCGGGTGGTATTTCTTGGCCAGCGCTCGGTAGGCCTGTTTGACCTCGTCGTCGGTGGCCTGGGGAGAAATACCCAACACGCGATAGGGATCCTGCATCGTCAAGCTCCTTTGTTCTGTCCGCCCCGCTTGCTCTGTATATACGCGTATTTGCTCCATACGCCGGAATACAGTACATTTCGAATGATGTCCGCGTCCAGCAGTATGGGCAATCGCTCAAAGGCGTCAGCGGCATCGGCTACCATCGCCATCATGGCCGTCTTGCACAGTTGTTCATAATCTTCCCTGTCCTGAAGGGGCTTCAGGGGGTTGTAGCTGCCCCGGCGCATATCCCTGGGCAGGTCGTCGTAGGCATCCATGAAGTAGACAAAGCGCCCGAGCCCGTCGCCGATGGCCTGCAGCTCCTGAACGAAGGCCTGCTGTTCCGGCCACACGAACAGCTCGGCGAGCATCCGTCCCGTGGCGTTGACAGGCAGGTCGATCTCAAGCACATTGTCCCGCTCCCACCCGTGGATCTGCCCAAGCCACTGCTCTATGGCGTCGCATCGCCTCGGATAGGCCCTTTCAACGGTGCGATACGCCCTGCGCAACAGGGCGGCTTCCCCGGCAGAGATCGGGTTTTTATCGTCATACCAATCGTCCCGGCACTTGTGATAGGCCAGCGCGATATTCATGTCCGCCACGTAATCCATGACCGGCGTCGATACATAGTCGTGCTGCCTGGCGGGGTTTGCGATACAGCGCTCCCTGGCGGTGCGTTCCCCTGGCTCATACAGCGCGTTCAGCAGCAGCGCCAGAAACGTCAGGTCATAGCTGAGCGTCGAGCTGGTCAAAAAGCCGTGCCGCTTTCTGAGCGTCCGGCACAGGCCGCAGTACATCGCCTTGAAGCGCTGCTGCCGCTCCTGGGAAAGCGCCTCCGGGTAGGTAACGATGTATCCGAACAAAGCCGCGCGCCTCCTTTACGATTCCCCATTATAGCCTTTCGATGTTAACGCATCATAAACTCACATTTTCAGCGCTCAGCCTTGTGAAGTCCGAGCCCGACCACGGCCTGGGCTACGGTCTCCACGCCGAGGACCTCTATGCCGTTGGGAATTCGAATATTCCGAAGGTTGTATTTGGGCAGCACGACGTGGTCAAAGCCCAGGCGCGCGCACTCCGCGATGCGCCGTTCCGCCTGACCGATGGCCCTGACCTCGCCGGCCAGGCCCACTTCCCCCATCACCGCCCAGGTTCCGGGAATGCTGCGGTTCCTGTGGGACGAAGCGACGGCGGCGCATAGCGCCAGGTCCGCCGCGGGCTCCGTCAGGGACATGCCGCCGGCGATATTGATGTACACGTCCTGATCGTACAGTCGCAGGCCGACCCGCTTTTCAAGCACCGCCAGCAGCAGGGCAAGCCGGCCCTGGTCGATGCCGCTGGCCATCCTGCGGGGATTGCCGAAGACGGTGGTCGACACGAGAGCCTGGACGTCCGTGAGCAGCGGCCTCGAGCCCTCCATGGCGCACATGACCACGCATCCGCTGGCGTCGTGGGCCCGCTCGGACAGCAGCGCCTCGCTGGCGTTCTCCACCTCGCGCATGCCCCGGTCGGTCATCTCGAACATGCCCAGCTCGTTGACGGAGCCGAAGCGATTCTTCACCGCCCTCAGGAGCCGGTACTGGTGCTGCCGATCGCCCTCGAAGTACAGCACGGCGTCCACCATGTGCTCCAGGATCCTGGGGCCGGCGATAGCGCCCTCCTTCGTCACATGCCCGACCAGGAATATGCTGCAGCCGCTCTGCTTGGCCAGGTGCATCAGCATCGAAGCGCACTCCCGCACCTGGGAGACGCTGCCAGGAGCGCTGGCCATTTCCGGCCTGTACATCGTCTGTATGGAGTCGACGATCATCACGCTCGGGGAAAGCTCCTGCATGCGCCTTTCCACCGTATTCATGTCATTTTCCGGCAACACGAAGAAGCCCGTTCCCGTCGCGTCCAGTCGCTTGGCCCGCATCTTGACCTGGCGGCTGGATTCCTCGCCCGAGACGTAGAGCACGCAGGCGCCGTCGCCCGCCATGTTGGCGCACAGCTGGGTCAATAGCGTGGACTTGCCGATGCCGGGGTCGCCGCCCACAAGCACCAATGAGCCGTCCACGACCCCGCCGCCCAGCACCCGATCCAGCTCGGATATGCCGGTGCTGCGCCGGGCCATGGCCTCGTCCGGGATGTCGTCCACGCGGACCGCCTGGGCCCCGCTGCCTGGCGCCCGCTTCAGCTTCTTCTCCTCCGCCTTGAGCGCCGGTGCGGCCTCCTGCTCCACAAGGGTATTCCAGTTGCCGCAGTCCGGGCATTTGCCCATCCACTTCGGCGTTTCGTAGCCGCATTCGCTGCAAACGTAGATCATCCTGGCCTTTGCCAAGGCGCGCACCTCCCCGCGAACGCCCTTCACGGGCGCAATGGGATGAATCGCGCCTCTGGGCTCCACCTGATTATACCACATCTGGCCGGATATGTGAATTTATACCGGCTTTTGTTTACCAGTTCTTATTATAATCCCCATGATCTCGACTTGTCAGCGGCATCAAAAAAAACTATAATAGAGTGAGTATTTTACCGGGAGCGTTGCTATGCCGGATTCAGAGCAGAAAAAGAGAAGCACAAGGACCATCATCCCCATACCGAAGCCTGACGAGAAGTCTTCGGACGATGTCTTGCGCGATGAATCCACACAGTACGGCGACGACGCGGAGATCCGCCTGCCCCGAAGGAAGCGGACGGACGCCAGGGTTCCCATCATCAAGGTCAGCAAGGACGACGATCAACAGGACGGGGAAAAGCCAAAAAAGAAGAAAAAGGCCTCCACGAAGGGCAAGGCGGACTTCCCAGAGGTAACGCCCCGGAAAAAGAAAAAGAAGAAAAAGAAGCGCGGGGTCCGCAGGACGCTTTTTGATTTGATGAGCGCCTCCGGCACCCAAGGGCTCTTCCGGCCCATTCGCGTCTTCGGACGCGAGATTAGATTCTGGCCGCTGATCCTGCTGGCCGCGCTGGCGCTCATGGCGGTGGGCGTGATGCTCAACAACAGCAACCTGTCCATCACCGAGCAGACCGTCACCGTGGTCGGCCTCCCGGAGGACATGGAGGGCTACCGCATCGTCGTGCTGTCCGACATGAACGGCAGGCGCTTCGGCGACAGCCAGAGCCTGCTGCTGAGGACGCTGAACGGCATCAAGTACGACGCGATATTCTGCCTCGGGGACATGGTGGGCAAGAGCGGCAACGCCCAGCCCTTCTGGGAATTCCTGGAGGGCCTCAAGCGCCCGGAAAAGGTCTATTTCATCTGCGGGGATTCCGATCCCGGCCCCTATCTGCCCAGTGCCCGCGGCACGGAGGGCGTGCTTTCCCAGCTGATCCTCGAGGACTGGATACTCGGCGCGATCGAGCGCGGGGCCAATTATGTCGACGCCCCCATCAGCATCCCGGTCAAGAAATCGACGCTGTGGATCTCTCCCGCCACGATGCTGAACCTGGAAACCATCTCGACCCTGGCGGCCTGGCAGGACCAGACCGAGCAGGAGGAGGACGGCGTGCGCTCGGGCATCACCGAGGATTACACCCACCTGCCCATCACGACCTATCGCTCCAAGCTGGCCCAGAAGCTCTACGACGCCCAGCGCACGATGACGGCCTCGGATATCCACATATCCCTGGCCCACGAGATCCCGTCGGAAGCGTTCATCTACACCTCCGAGGACCACAAGTCGGATACGGAGCGCTTCCTCGCCGCCCCCGAGCTGATCCTTGCGGGGCACTACTGCGGCGGCGTTTGGCGCCTTCCCATATTCGGCGCGTTCTACGTGCCCGACAAGACGCTGCCCAGGGGCGGCTGGTTCCCGGACCAGTCGAGCGTCAGCGGACTGTCCGAAGTCGGAGAAGCCCAGGTCTACATCACCCGGGGGCTTTCCACCAGCGGCAGCGTGCCGCTGATGCCCTTCAGGCTGTTCAATCCTCCCGAGATTTCGGTGATCACGCTGACCTCCACGCTGCCCGAGAACATGCTGGACGCCGGGCGGTAAATTCAAAGGAAATCCATAAATATTGGAGGGCCATATCGGTGGCCCTCCTTTTATGATGCACGGTAAAGGCCACGTCCTCGCCCTCCTGGGCGGTGACGTCCTCGGGTTCAGTGACAAACCTGAGGGCGTTGCTGCCGCCCAAAAACACGGTAAACTCGTTGTTGACGAAGGCGCAATCCTCCCGACCGACGACGGAGACCACCATCCGCGCGCGGCTGTGGGCGGACGGGTCGTCCACCAGGGCGCTCAGGGGCATCGATATGGTCTGTGTCGTGCGGTTGGCGATCGACTGGTCGTAGTAGGGCAGGTTGACGTAATAGGGTTCGCTCGCGCCGTCCACGTACACCGCGCAGGGCCAGCTTCGGGTTGTCGCCGAAGGCGGCGTAGTTGTGCACGATGATGTCCAGCCACTTCTGGCCGTCCCAGCCCTTGTAAACGCGGTGGGTGGCGCTCAGGTCGTGAACGGTCAGCTCCAGATCCAGTGAAGCAGCACTGGTGGCATTGGCGATCAGCCCGGATTCGATGGCGTTGGCGACGACGCCGTTGGCGCTTGCGGGCCGCTGCAAAACCAGCTGGTTCGAGCCTTCATCCAGCACCCAGGTCAGCAGCTCCGGGGATTCCCCATTGGCCCACAGGCGGGACAGGTTGGAGCGGACGGACAGCTGCTGCAGCTTGAACCGCAGCGTCTTCTTGCCGCGCCAGCTCTCGGGGATCAGGAAGGCGGTGTTGTACACGCCGATGTAGCCGGGCATCAGCACCTCCGACTTGACATACTGGGTCTCGGAATCCACCGTCCGGACCGATTCCACCTCGCTGTAGCTGCCGGAGACGCGCACCTTGTATTCCTTCTTCTCCTCGGAAAGCACCCAGTCGCGCTGGCGGGCGGTGTAGTCGAAGTCCTCGGCACGGCGGGCGACCTTCTTGCCGGTCAGCTCCTCCTTGCCGTTCTGCACGGTGACCTTGCTCTTTTCGGGGTCTACGCAGTTGACGTGGACCGTCTCGACTGGTTTTTTGCCCTCCTGGCCGTCCGTCACCTCGTACATGGCGATATCGAAGGTCGCCACGCCCAGGTTGCCCGAGTTCATCAGCGCCATGGAGATGTCCTCGAAGCTGCCCGCGGAGACCGCCGGCGCCTGGGTGATGGCGGTCCTCATCTCCACGACAGGCCTGAGAAACTCGGGCAGGCTGCACAGCGCCATGGGCGAGGGAAGGTCCCTTTGATACCTCGATGGGATCTCGTCAGGGACGATGGTGAAATAGCTGGTGCCGTCGCCGTTCATGGCGGTCTGGGCCAGCTCGAAGTGCTGGATGTCCCCCTGGGCTACGGGTACGGCTTCCCTGCCGAACATGTCGTTGACGGCGTTCATCTCAAAGTCGAACACCTCGATGGCCCTGTCGCCCTTGCCGTCCAGGGGCTGGCTCAGCGCGACGAAGCTGGGACTGTGCAGCTCGTTGTTGCCGGACCGGTGGTAGAGCTTGGGCTCTGTATCCGAACAGCGCATGGCGCCGCGCACCTCGGTGCGAACGTAGTTCTTTCCCATGCCGCTGAGCACATACTTGTCGTTGAAGCACCTGACGGGGTTGCCGGTGATCGCTTCAAAGGAGGTTATGCCGTAGGTGGGCTCGTCCTGCGTATAGTTGACGCGCCCAAAGGTCCCGAACAGCTCCAGGCGCAGCACCTTGTTGCTGCGCCGGTTCACCTTGGCCCAGGTGATCTCTGGCGTGGCGATGGAATCGTAGTAATACCGCATGGTATGCACCTGGTTGTCCAGCTGGCTTTCCAGCCAACGTGCCAGCTGCATGCCGCTCATGCTCGCGTTCGGCATCATGCCGTTGTGATAAAGGCCATCATGCTGCCCAGGCCCGGTCAGCGCATAGGCGCGGGCAAGCTCGTCGTCGGTGAGCACATTGCCCACCGTGGCCAGGGCGTCAAAGGGCAATACCTGGCAGAGCATGACGATCAAAAGCAATGTGGAAAGCAGCTTTTTCATGGGTATTCCTCCCCGGTGACTGAAAACCGATTGCCGATTATGGAAAAATCAGACTATTTCTATTGCGTTTTAGTATAATTATACATGTGGCGCGTTCAAAATTGTCTCAAATCCCCGTCATCTGTCGTATGACTCCAAAAAAAAAATATATATGTAATAGTTGAAATATTACAGGGCATCCTGCGCCGTTCCTGTAATATTTCTTTGGATTTTGCACAGGATAGTCACAGCGAAAGGAGGCGGCATCCATGGTGGACGGCTTCAGCATGCTGCAAAGGACGGCGCTGGTTCCATCGCTGAATGACAATGTATCGCGCTTCAGAACGCTTCTCCACGCGGATGTCAATTCCGACGCCCAGTTTCGGTTTATCGAATGCGCAGGCACGTGCCTGTGCGTGCTCTACATCGAGGGCATGGCGGACGACCGGAAGATCAGCGACTTCATACTGCGGGCCTGTGTGGAACACGCTATGGAACAGCCGGGGCGCATTGACGCCGCATACCTGATGGAAAAGGTGGTGGAAATCGCCCAATGCGAGGCGGAGCAGCGGGTATCCGAAATACTGGACGGCGTGGTCACCGGCATGACGTCGGTGCTGATCGACGGCTGTGATGAGGCCGTCATGCTGGAAACCCGGGGCTATCCGTCGCGCCAGGTCAACCGGACGACCAACGAATCCGTGGTCATCGGCGCTCAGGAGGGCTTTGTGGAGAGCCTGCGCACGAACATGACGCTGATGCGCCGCTATGTCCCGTCCGCTGATCTGATCACCGAGTGCGTCAGCGTGGGCACGCGGGTGCCGGCCCGCGTCACGATGGTCTACCTTGGCAATGTCGCCGACGGGGCCGTCGTCGACGCGGTGCGCAGGCGGCTGAAGGGCATCGACGCCGGGACGGTACAGGGATTGGGAGCCGTGCAGCAGCACATCGAGGACCAGCCCTGGGCGCTGCTGCCCCAGATGCTGCAAACCGAACGCCCCGACCGGGCG
Organism: Clostridia bacterium; assembly: GCA_045658005.1. Taxonomy (GTDB): domain Bacteria; phylum Bacillota; class Clostridia; order Christensenellales; family Aristaeellaceae; genus UBA2862. Next base: position 21,621 of record JAZOUD010000123.1, read on the forward strand.
GCCTCCTGCGTGATGGACGGGCAGGTGGTCGTGCTGGCGGAGAATTCGCCCTATGCGCTGATCGCGCCGATCACGCTGTTTCACCAGCTGCACGCCTCCGACGACTCCTTCTCCCGCTGGCAATACGGCACCTTCCTGCGGCTGATTCGAATCATCGGCATGCTGATTTCGGTGTTCCTGCCGGGCCTCTACATCGCGCTGACCGACTATCACATGCACCTGCTGCCGCTGAGCCTGCTGGGCTCCATCGCCGAGGCCCGCTCCAACGTCCCCTTCCCCATACTGATCGAGATCCTGATCATGGAGTTTTCGTTCTACCTCATCAACGAGGCGGGCACCCGCATCCCCCAGCAGATCGGCTCGGCGCTGGGCATCGTCGGTGCGCTGATCCTCGGGCAGGCGGCGGTCTCGGCGTCCATCATCAGCCCCATACTCATCATCATCGTCGCCATTACCGGACTCGGCAATTATGCCATACCCGATTACGGCTTCGGCATCGGCCTGGTGATCTGCCGCCTGTTCATCATCGCCTGCGGCGCGGCGTTCGGTCTGTACGGGTTTTGCATCGGCGCGTTTGTCCTGGCGGTCAGCATTTGCGGCATGAAATCCTTTGGATTTCCCTACATGGCGCCCGTTGCTCCGCCGAGGCCGCACAATCCGGACCTGTTGGTCAGGCTGCCGATCTGGCTTCAAAGGCGCCCCATGTATTTTGCCGCCCTCAAATCAAGAGCGCACGGCAGGAGAGGATGATCACACTGAAGCTGAACATTACCGGAACCGCATCGATCCCGGCGGCGTTCGTTGGCGCGACGGCCCGCATATTTCTCGGTCTCGCGCTGGACGGCGGCGCGGTCCACAACGGGGCTTGGATCGCCGCGCTGCTGGGCGCGCTGCCCGCCATCCCCTACTTGCTCTGCCTCGATGCCGTTCAATCCAATGGGAGGCTGGCGACGCCGCTGCGCCTGATGCTGCTGTCGGCCACCGCGCTGGATGCCGCGCACGTGCTTTCCATCTCCGTGCATGCCGCCGGCTGCCTGACGCTGGACTATGTTCCCGCCCAATACCTCGCCCTGCCGCTGGCCCTGGCGATCCTGTGGTGCCTCTGGCGCAACGGTGACGCCGTCGGCTATGCCGCCCTGCTGTGGGTCAGGGTCTTCCCCGCCCTGCTGCTTTTGGTGGTGGCGCTTCAAATGCGCCATTACAACGCGCGATGGCTGCTTCCCCTGCTCGGAAACGGCGCTCGCGATATAATCAGTGGCGGCGTGCGCGCTTCGGGCTGGTTCATACCCGCCACGGCCATCTATTTTGCCGCTGAACGGTCAGCAGACAGTCCCGGAAAGCGCCCTCTGATCGCCTGGCTCTGCTGGGTCCCTGTCGTTGCGGCGCTGCTGCTCTTGCTTCGGCTGATGATGGCGCCCACGGGGCTGAACGGGCTGACATGGGAAGCCCGGCTGGACGCCCTGTTGACCAACGGACGCGCGCCGCTCTACCTCCAGCTGCCGATGATAGTGGCCTTCTTTATCAGCATCTTCCACCTGCTGGCCTGCGAGTGCTTCGCGGCGTCCGCCCTGCTGCAGCGGCTCATGCCGGCGCTGGACGGTCGCCTGTGCGCGGCGGTGGTGATGGTCGCGTGTACGGGGCTTTCCATGTCGGGCCTGACTGGCGCCGCCGTGGATTTCACAGCGCCGTGGCTCTATGTCGCCGCTGCGGTGCCGATGGCACTGTCCGCGCTCCTGCAAAGGCCCCAGAAGGGAGGTGAACGCCCATGCGCGGGATGAGGCTGACTGCGCTGACCGTCCTGCTGGCGCTATTGCTGGGCGGGTGCCAGGACACCGGGGAGGTGGAAAACCAGGCCTATGTGCTGGTATTGGCCCTGGACGGGGGCGGTGACAGCGGGCTTGCGCTGACGGTGCGCGTGCCCAAGATCGGAAAGAGCGACGCCCAGGGCGACAAGGGCGATTCCGGGAGCAGCCCCTACCTGACCTTCTCAGTCGCCGCGCCGTCGTGGTCGGAGGCGCTGGACGCGCTGCAGTGGGCCACGCCGCGGCGCATCAACCTGAGCCACATTGAGATGATCGTCGCCTCGCAGGCGCTGGCTTCGCAGGCCTCGTTCGCAGGCCTGATGAACGAAATGGCCGATACCCCCAACCTGTACACAAACGCCCGCTTTGTGATCTGCCCGGGAAGCGCCCGGGCCTTCCTGGAGGCGGGAGAAACGGTGATCGGCACGCGCCTGTCCTCAGAGCTGCACACGATGCTGTCCCAGTACGCGCGGCAGGGCTATATCCCGGACGCCTGCCTGGCGGACGCCTGCTATAGCGCCAACGGCATCTACGGCGATCCCATCGCCATATGGGCCGAACTGACCGAGGCCGGATCGGAGGGCGATGCGGTGACCAAATCCCCGATGCGCCAGCGCTTTTCAGGCGCGGCACTGTTCCTCGGCGGGCGGTTCGTCCGCGCGCTGTCAAAGCGCGATACGCGGCTGCTCAACCTCATTCGCGGCCAGTGCAGGACCCTGTGCTTTTCATGGCAGGATAAAGCCATCGAATTTCCCCTTCGATCCTCGTCCCGGAAGGTGCGGATTGAAGGGGGTGAAATCACCCTATTGTTGCATCTGGAGCTGGGTGTGCCTGTTGGCTTTAGCGACACGGAAATACCAGCGCTTCGGCAGTCGATACGAAACGATATCGTCCGCCTGGTCGGCGACTGCCAGCGGCTTGGCGTCGACCCCTTTGGCTTCGCGGAATCAGCGGCGGGCCATTTCATGGCCACCTCTGAGTGGATGGCCTTCGGCTGGCGAAGCCACTTCATGCGCGCGACGCTGGACGTCGATGTCAGCGTTTCAAAGTAACACTGATTTTATATTATCCAAACCCGCGATTGGCCGTATTGCCAACCGGGTTTTTGTATGCTATAATCTTACCATCATCATATGTCCCGGCGGTCCGTGTTCAGAGGGCTTACCGGGAGAAGGAGGAGCTGTAACGTGCATTGCGTCAAGCAGATTACACAGGATATGTATTGGGTGGGCGGCAGCGACCGTCGCCTGGCGCTGTTTGAGAACGTCTACCCCATCCCCAATGGCGTTTCCTACAACGCCTACCTGGTGCTGGACGAGCAGACCGTGCTGTTCGACACCGTGGACAAGAGCGTCAGCGAGGTCTTCTTCGAGAACCTCGAGTACCTCCTGGCCGGACGTCCCCTGGACGTGCTGGTGGTCAATCACATGGAGCCGGACCACTGCGCCACGATGAGCGAGCTGGTGCTGCGCTACCCCAATGTGAAGATCTACACCAACGCCAAGGCCCTGGCGATGATCAGGAACTACTTCACCTTTGACATCGACAGCCATATCACCGTGGTCAAGGAGATGGATACCCTCTGCACCGGCAGGCATACCTATGCCTTTGTGATGGCCCCGATGGTCCACTGGCCCGAGGCCATGGTTTCCTATGACACCACGGAGAAGATACTGTTCTCCGCTGATGCCTTCGGCACCTTCGGCGCGCTGAACGGGAACATCTTCGCCGACGAGGTCAACTTCGAGACGGAATACCTGGACGACGCCCGCCGCTACTACACCAACATCGTCGGCAAGTACGGCACCCAGGTGCAGGCGCTGCTGAAGAAGGCTGCCAAGCTGGAGATCGCCATGATCTGCCCGCTGCACGGCCCCGTCTGGCGCAAGCACATCGACTGGTTCATCGACAAGTACCAGAAGTGGAGCACCTACACCCCCGAGGAGGACGCCGTGATGGTGGCCTATGCCTCCGTCTACGGCCACACCGAAAACGTGGCCAACATCATCGCATCGAAGCTGGCCGACGGCGGCGTGCGGAACGTGAAGGTCTACGACGTGTCCGTCACCCATCCCTCGGTGATCGTATCCGAGGCCTTCCGGGTCAGCCACATCGTGTTTGCCTCCACGACCTACAACGCGGGCATCTTCGTGAACATGGAGAACGCCCTGCACGACATCGTGGCCCACAACCTGCAAAACCGCACCATCGCCATCGTTGAAAACGGCAGCTGGGCTCCCACCGCCGGCGGACTGATGCGCGAGCTGCTTGGGCGGCTCAAGAACACCACCATCCTCGAGCACGGCCTGACGATCAAGTCCTCGCTGAAGCAGAGCCAGCTGCCTGAGCTGGACGAGCTGGTGGCCGCGATCCTGGAGACCATGCCCAAGCCCCAGGCCATCGAGCACAAGCCCAGCGAGGCCGTCGAGCCGAACGCCATGTTCAAGCTCTCCTATGGCCTGTTCGTGCTGACCGCAAGGGACGGCGACAAGGACAACGGCTGCATCATCAACACCGCCGCCCAGCTGACCAGCAATCCCAACCGCATCAGCATCGCCGTGAACAAGGGCAACTTCACCCACGACATGATCATGAAGACCGGCGTGTTCAACGTCTCCATACTGTCCACCGACGCGCCCTTCGATATCTTCAAGTACTACGGCTTCCAGAGCGGCCGGGACGTGAACAAGTTCCCCGGCAGCGGCTTCCCCCGCAGCAGGAACAACCTGATCTTCATCACCGGCTGCACCAACGCCTTCATCTCCGGCAAGGTGGTCGAGGCCCACGATTACGGCACCCATACGCTGTTCGTGGCGGATGTCACCGAGGCCCAGGTGCTCTCCAACGCGCCCTCCGTCACCTATGCCTACTACTTCGCCAACATCAAGCCGAAGCCCCAGGCGCCGGCGGAAAAGAAGGTGGGCTGGGTGTGCAAGATCTGCGGCTACGTGTACGAGGGCGAAGAACTGCCCCCGGACTTCGTATGCCCGCTGTGCAAGCACGGCGCGGCGGATTTCGAGAAGCTGCAATAAGTCCAAACTGGCCTTACAAAAAACCGACCCTCGTCTGTGGGGGTCGGTTTTGCGCTGGGTCTGTTTTTAATCGTCGGCCATGGCCGCGGCGCTCCTCCCCGCCAGCGCGCCGGTGGAGAAGGCGATTTGCAGGTTGTAGCCGCCGGTGGCGGCGTCCACGTCCATCAGCTCCCCGCAGAGATACAGGTTTTTCAACCGCTTGCTCTGCATGGTGGAGGGATTGATCTCCTTCACGTTCACGCCGCCCCGGGTGATGATGGCCTCATTGAAGCCGCCGAGGCCCTTCGGGTGCAGCTCGATGCCCTTGACGACCTTCAACAGCGCCGCGCGCTGCCGGGCAGTGACGCTGTTGACGGGCATTGTCGGCGAAAGCCCGGCCAGCCGGATCAGCTGCTCCGACAGGCTTCGTGGCGCGAGGCCGTCCACGACGCTGCTCAGCTGCTTGCGGGACAGCTGACTGAAATCCCGCAGCAATCGGACGTCCAGCGTCTGTTCGTCCAGCGCCGGCTTCAGGTCGATGGACATGCGCACGGTGGAGAGATCCTCCGGCAACAGGCTGGACAGGGTCAGCGCCAGCGGGCCGGAGATCCCCGTATGGGTGAAGAGCAGCTCCCCCATCTGGCTGTAGAGCCGCTTTTCCTTTTTGCCGCCGGTTATAAAGGCGGTCAGCGTCACGTTCTTCAGGGTCAGCCCCGCCAGCGTCCCCGGCCAGCTCTCCACCGTGTCGATGGCGACCAGCGCGGGCAGCGTCGGCGTGACGGTGTGCCCGACATCCCGGGCCATGGCGTGGCCGTCGCCGGTCGAGCCCGTGGAGGGATAGCTGAGCCCCCCTGTGGCGAGTATGACGGCGTCGGCGTAAATGCTCCTGCCGTCCTCCAGGGCCACGCCCACACATTGGCCGTCCTCCGTCAACAGCTGTGCGACTCGGGTATTCAGGCGAATATCCACGCCCGCGCCATCAAGCCCCCGCTTCAGCGCGGCGATGATGTCGCTGGATTTGTCGGAGACCGGAAACACCCGGTTTCCCCGCTCCACCTTCAGGGGCGTGCCCAGATCCTCCACCAGCGCCATCATCCCCGCGTTGTCCAGATGGGCAAAGGCGGCGTACAGGAACCGCGGATTTCTGAAAATGTTGCGCTGGTACTGCTCCATATCCGAGGCGTTGGTGACGTTGCAGCGTCCCTTGCCGGTGATATAGAGCTTCTTTCCCAGCTTTTCATTGCGCTCCAGCAGCGTGACCCGGGCGCCGCCGCGCGCCGCGTACAGCGCCGCCAGCATGCCGGAGGCGCCGCCGCCCACCACGATACATTTGTTGTGCTGCATATCAGGCCTCACGTCACTCGGTCGTCCTGGCGAGATAGACGTCGTATTTGCTCCAGATATCCTCCATCTCCTCGAAGTATTGGGATACCTCGTGGCGACGGCGCTGCCCCAGGGCGACGATCAGCGCGTTGATCAGCGACAGCGGCGCGGCAAAGGAATCCACGAAGGAGGACATGTCGCTCTTGGCCATCAGGCAGGTATCCGCCGTGGCGTGCAGCGGCGACAGCGGGCCGTCGGTGATGGCGATCAGGGAAGCGCCCCTGGAACGGGCGAACTCCATCGCCTCGATGGAGCGCGCCGTATACCGGGGAAAAGAAATGCCGATCAGCAGGTCCCCCTCACCGATCCGGGAGAGCTGCTCAAATACGTCGCTGATGCCCGAAGTCACCACTGTGACGTTGGGAAAGATAAACCGCAGGTAATGGGCAAAGAATTCCGCGATCGGCGCCGAGGCCCTCAGGCCGAGCACATAGATGTTGCGCGCGGAGATGATCTTTTCGATGGCATCCTCGAAGGCATTGATGTCCATCTCGTCCAGCGTCGAGCGGATGTTCTGTATATCGGCCTTCAGCACCTTGTTCAGCACCTGGGCATGATCCATATCCGAGGTCATCTCAAAGCGCTGGGAGGCGGTCAGGCGGTGGCGAATCAGCTCCTGAAGGGCCTTTTGAAGGTGGGGATAACCGCTGTAGCCCAGGGCGGACGCGAAGCGCACCACGGTTGACTCCGAAACCCCCACATATTCACCCAGCTTGGAAGCGGTCATGAAGACGACCTTGTCGTAGTGGGTCACGATGCATTCAGCGATGCGGCGGTGGCTTTTTGAAAGTTTTTTACCGCTGTGATTCAATCTCTGTATCAGTTCCTGTGCGTTGTCCATCTGTGTATCACCCCTTCGAGAGAGTAAAAATGTATCATCTTGTGCAATTATACCCCATCAGACGCTTATTTGCAAGGGTAATATGCAAATATTTGCATTTAATCACATCAGATAATTCATATTTTATAGTTCTTAACCGTCACGGCCTGATTTGCCCGCAGGTCGCCATCATGCAATTGACTACTGATTTAATTGCAAAAAAGCGTTGCGCCTCGATGACACGCGTGGGCATGAATCCCGCTGGGGATTCATATATTGCTGCATGGGAGGTGGACGCGTGATTCATTTCAAGGTCATTCGGGCTTCGAGGCTTCTGTTGACTTTGACCGTCCTGCTGTTGGCTGCGGTGCTCGTGTTCATAGGCGTGCGATTGCTGGCGCAGCGCGATCAGGTTCCGGCCAACGGCTCCGCAAGCCTGGTTGAAGCGAACGAGGGTGACGAGGCAAAGGCTGCACAGGCCTTTGCCTCGTCTGGCAATTCAGGCGCGGCGGCACGGCAGGGCGGGCGCATCGAAATCGAGGTCATCGACCGGGCGGAAGTCGATGCCCCTGTCCCCCGCGTGTTGATCTATCATACCCATACCCACGAAGCCTATGAGCAGACCGCCAGCGACCCCTATGAAGCGGTGGAGGTCTGGCGGACCACGGACAACAAGCACAGCGTGGTCAGGGTGGGAGAAGAATTGGCCGTCCAACTGAGGCGGTACGGCTTCGACGTGGTTCACGACACGACGGATCACGAAGCGCATCAGCTTTCAACGGCCTATACCCGATCTCTCGCCACGCTGATGGCTTACAGGGAGCGCTTCGATCTTTATATCGACCTGCACAGGGATGCCTATGTCGATGGCGACCCGATCTCCGTTTCGTTCTCCGGCGACGAGGAAATGGCGCCCGTCATGCTGCTGGTCGGCAACGGCAACGGCTTTGACGTCAAGCCCTGGTATTCTCAAAACCTCAGCTTCGCCAGGGCGCTGGAGGCGCGCATCAACAGGGAGGCGCCCGGACTGTGCAAGCCGGTGCTGGTCAAGGATGGCCGCTATAACCAGAACATCGGCGTGTTTTCGATCCTCGTGGAGGTGGGCCACAATCGCAATACGCTGGCCCAGGCCTGCAACTCGGTCTCTCCCCTGGCAAAGGCGATTTACGCGCTGATGGTGGAATCGCCGGATCCGGAGCTGACGCGGATAAAGGCGGAATGGGAGGCGCAACATCCATACATCACGGACGGATCGGGCTTTGACTTGGATAAACGCACAACGGTGACGAATGCATCGCGGGAATAATTAATGTAATTATATGGACATCCTTCCTATTGTTAACTTGATAATAAACAACCAATGGACTTATTTATATTGACACAGCGCCTAACAGTTATTATCATTACAGATAACTAAACGACATATATACAGGCCAATGAATGCTTACAAAGGATGACAAAAGATGAAGAAATGCCGTCTGTACATTGCGGATATGGATTTGCAATTCATCGCAGGGATACGCCGCGCGGTAGCGGGATGTCAGGGGATTGAAATCATCGGCAGCAGTGGCAACGGCCGGACGGCGTTGAGGGATTGCCTGCGGCTCAAGCCGGATGTGGTCATATCGGACATCCCGCTGCCTGAGTTTGATGGCATTTCCCTGTTGCACGAACTCCAGCGCCTCAGCCAGGCGCCTTCGGTGATCGTCTGTACCTACTTTTATTCCGATGCCACCATGCAGTGCGCGTGCCGATACGGCGCATCCTTTTTCCTGTGCAAGCCCATCGAGATGGCCACGCTGCCGGAATTGATCCAGGCCTGTGGCCACAGCAGCCGCCAGTCCTTGACGGATATCGAAAGGCATGATCGACAAAGCGACGCGCAACGCCTGCGCGGGGCGGCCGTTCACAAGCTGCTGAAGGACCTGGGTATGTCTGTGCGTCTGGATGGCGCGACCTACTTCATCGAGGCGGCGGTTTACTGTAACGGCGACGCGCTTTTGATGAAGAACCTGTCAAAGGGGCTGTATGCGCAGCTGGCCCAACGGATGGATACCACCGTTTCGAGAATCGAGCGCTCCATGCGCAGCGCGATTGCAATCGCCTATGATCGGGGCTCCCTGAGCCGGTGCTTTGACCATCGCCCATCCAACCGCGAATTTATCGAATACCTGATGAATGCCGTGGATCATAACGAGCGATCCTCTGATCCGTAGCTTTATCTTGCGCCTGTAGCAGCCGAAAGCACCTCCGCGCGGCACATTCTTTCTAATGAAAAGTGTCAATATGTATGGCCACTTCGTCAATTATGTGTTATAATCATAATAGAGTTATGCGACACAGGCGGAGGTGCTGACTGATATGAAGGCCAACAGACCGACCCAATACAGGATCATGTCCATCGATCCCTGGCTTCAACCTTATTATAACGACATCGCCCTGAGGATGGAGCGACACGCAAATACGCGCAAATCACTTCTGGGTGACGGAACCGACCTGACGTCCTTCGCCAACGGCTATCTGTACTACGGCTTTAATCGCACCGAGACCGGGTGGGTCTATCGCGAATGGGCGCCCGGGGCCGATGCGCTGCACCTGATCGGCGATTTCAACGACTGGAGCCGGGAATCCCATCCATTGACCCGCCTGCCGGACGGCACCTGGGAAATCGCCCTTGACGGCGCGGACACCCTGAAGCACGGTCAGCTGGTGAAGGTACAGGTCACGAAGGACGGCAAGCGCACCGACCACATTCCCGCCTACATCCGGCGCGTGGTCCAGAACTCAGAGCACCTCTTCAACGGTCAGATCTGGGCCCCTGCCCGTCCCTTTCAATGGACCGACGGCGGCTACGGCAAGCGCAAGATCGCCCCACCCTACATCTACGAGGCGCACATCGGCATGGCCCAGGAGAAGGAGGGGGTGGGCAGCTACCGCGAATTCGCCGACTTCAACCTGGAATACATCCGCGACCTCGGCTACAATACCGTCCAGCTCATGGCGATACAGGAGCACCCATACTATGCCTCCTTCGGCTACCAGGTGACCAATTTCTTCGCAGCCTCGTCCTGGTATGGCGAGCCGGAGGACCTGAAATACCTGATCAACAGGGCCCATGAGATGGGCATGTACGTGCTGCTGGATGTGGTCCATTCCCACGCCTCCGCCAATGCCGACGAGGGCCTCAACGGGCTGGACGGCACGGACGATCAGTACTTCCTGGCAGGAGAAAGGGGCTGGCACCCCGCCTGGAAGACCCGCCTGTTCGACTACGGCAAGCATGAGGTGCTGCACTTCCTGCTGTCCAATTTGAAGTTCTGGCTGGAGGAATACCACTTCGACGGCTTCCGCTTCGACGGCGTCACATCGATGATCTACCAGGATCACGGCCTCGGCGCCAGCTTTACCGACTATTCCCAGTACTTCGGGCTGAACACCAATGTGGACGCGCTGACCTATCTCCAGCTGGCCAACGAGCTGGTGCACGCGGTCAACCCCTTTGCGCTGACCGTCTGCGAGGAGATGAGCGGCATGCCCGGCATGTGCATCCCCATCCGCAGCGGCGGCATCGGCTTCGACTACCGCCTGTCAATGGGCGTGCCGGACTTCTGGATCCGGCTGCTCAAGGAGTATTCCGACGACCAGTGGGACATGTTCAAGATGTGGTACGAGCTGACCACGCGCCGCCCCCAGGAGAAGAACATTGGCTACTGCGAATCCCACGACCAGGCGCTGGTGGGCGACAAGACGCTGATCTTCCGCATGGCGGACGCGGAGATGTACAGCGGCATGACCAAGTCCTATCACTCCATCGCCATCGACCGGGCCATCGCCCTGCACAAGATGATCCGGTTCATCACCCTCGCGCTGGGCAGCGACGGCTACCTGAACTTCATGGGCAACGAGTTCGGGCACCCGGAGTGGATCGACTTCCCCCGGGAGGGCAACGGCTGGAGCTATAAGTACGCCCGTCGCCAGTGGTCGCTGGTGCAGAACGAAACGCTGAAGTACGCGTGGCTGGCCAATTTCGACCGGGCCATGCTGAAGTTCAGCCGGAAGTACCGGGTGCTGAACAAGACGGACACCGTGAACCTCTGGATCGACCAGCCGGGAAAGATCATCGCCTTCTCAAAGGGCGAGCTGGTCTACGTGTTCAACTTCCATCCCACCCATTCCCCCACCGACTTCTTCCTTCCGGTCCACTCCGTGGGCGAGGGCAAATACAAGGTGATCTTCTCCACCGACGACATCGACTTCGGGGGCATGGACCGCACCAGCAAGGATTACGTATACTATACGAAGTTCGAAGAAGGCCGCGGCCTGGGATTCGAGATCTACATCCCCTGCCGCACGGCCATCGTGTTCAGGCGGCTCTGATCCCCCTACGCCGATGAAATGGGCTGCGTTCTGTTTGCGGAACGCAGCCCATAGTGTTGAAAAGCGTGTTACGTCAGTGCACGATCAGGCTTTCGCCGGTCATTTCGGCTGGCTTATCAATGCCCATCAGGTCCAGCATGGTCGGGCACAGGTCGCACAGCTTGCCGCCGTGCCGGCGAAGCTTATGCTTGGGGTGGTCGGGATCGATGACGATCACCGGCACCGGGTTGGTGGTGTGGGCGGTGAACGGGCCGCCGTGCACGGGGTCGATCATCATGTCGCAGTTGCCGTGGTCGGCGGTGATGACCACCTTGCCGCCCTGGGCGACCAGAGCGTCCACGATCTTGCCGACGCATTCGTCCACGGTGCGCACGGCCTTCTTTGCCGCCTCCATGACGCCGGTATGGCCGACCATGTCGCAGTTGGCGAAGTTCAGTATGATGACGTCGTACTTCTTCTCGTCGATGCACTTGAGCACCGCATCGGTGACCTCATAGGCGCTCATCTCGGGCTTGAGGTCGAAGGTGGGCACCTCCTCGGCGGAGGGGCTGGGCACCAGTATGCGGTCCTCGCCGTCGAAGACGCGCTCCTCGCCGCCATTGAAGAAGAAGGTGACGTGGGCGTACTTCTGGGTCTCGGCGATCCTGAGCTGCTTCTTGCCCAGCTTGGAAAGGTATTCGCCCATGGTCATGTGCAGGCTCTCCGGCGGATAGGCGATCAGCACGTTGGGCATGGTCGCGTCGTACTGGGTCATGCACACGTAGGTCAGCGGGAAGAAGCCGTGACGACGCTCGAAGCCCTTGAAGTCGGGATCGACGTAGGCGCGGGTGATCTCGCGGGCCCGGTCGGGGCGGAAGTTGAAGAAGATCACGGAGTCGTTGGCCTTGATGGTGCCCTCGGGATCGATGACGGTGGGCAGCATGAACTCGTCGGTCAGGTGCTTGCCGGTCTCGTCCACCACCTTGTAGGAATCCAGTATGGCCTGAACGGGATCGTTGGCCTGGATGCCCTCGGCGCAGACCATGGCGTTGTAGGCCTTTTCCACGCGCTCCCAGGCAAAATCACGGTCCATGGCGTACAGGCGACCCATGACGGTGGCCACCTTGCCCACGCCGATTTCTTTCATCTTCTCAACCAGGTTCTTGACATACTCCCAGCCGGAATCCGGCGGCACGTCGCGGCCATCCAGCAGGCAGTGCACGTAGACCTTCTCCAGGCCGTGCCGCTTCGCCATTTCGATGATGCCGTAGAGGTGCTCGGTGTGGGAGTGGACGCCGCCGGGAGAGACCAGGCCGATCAGGTGAAGGGCCGTACCGTTCTTCTTGCAGTTCTCCATGGCGGCCAGCATGGCCTTGTTTTCAAAGAACACGCCGTCCTTGATGTCCTTGGTGATCTTCACCAGCATCTGGTAGACCACGCGGCCCGCGCCGATGTTGGTGTGCCCCACCTCGGAATTGCCCATCTGGCCGTCCGGCAGGCCCACGTCCAGGCCGGAGGCGCCGATGGTGGTTGCGCAGTATTTTTCCCTCAGTCCCTCCAGCACAGGAATGCCGGCGGCGACGATGGCGTTGGATTTGGGATCGTTTTCGCCGATCCCAAATCCGTCCATGATAATAAGCGCGGTCGTGCTCATCAGAAGTTCACCACCTGCGCGAAGTCCTCAGCCTTCAGGCTCGCGCCGCCGATCAGGCCGCCGTCGATCTCGGGCTGCGCCATCAGGCCCTTCACGTTGGAGCCCTTCATGCTACCGCCGTACTGGATGCGGATCTTCGCCGCGGCTTCCTCGCCAAACTTATAGCCAATGGCCTTGCGGATGACGCCGATGGTCTCGTTGGCCTGCTCGTCGGTGGCAGTCAGGCCGGTGCCGATGGCCCAAACGGGCTCATAGGCGATCACGACGTTTTCCAGCTCCTCAGCGGTCAGGCCGTGCAGCGCCATCTGGGTCTGGTACATGACGATCATGTCGGTGTAGCCCGCTTCACGCTCGTCCTTCATCTCACCCACGCAAACGATGGCCTTCAGGCCGGCCTTCACGGCGGCGACGGTGCGCAGGTTGACGGTCTTGTCGGTCTCGCCGAAGTACTGGCGGCGCTCGGAGTGGCCGATGATCACATATTCGCAGCCGGCAGCCTTCAGCATGTCGGCGCTCAGCTCGCCGGTGTAGGCGCCGGAGGCCTTGAAGTGCACGTTCTGGGCGCCCAGCTTGATGTTGGTGCCCTCGATCACGGGCTTGACGGCGGCGAAGTTCACCGCGGGGGTGCAGACGACCACGTCACACTTGGCGTCCTTGACCAGCGGGATCAGGTCCCTGACCAGCTGAGCGGCCTCTTCCGGGGTCTTGTTCATCTTCCAGTTACCGGCGATAATAGGCTTGCGCATGGGAATCTCCTCCATTTCGATCTTACTTGTTGAATAAATGATTTTCAAATGTGGAATGGGGAATGCAGAATGGGGAATGAATGGCTGTTATACCGGTCACTCATCATTCCCCATTCCCAATTCCTATTTCAGCCTTTACTTGTCCTTCAGGCAGGCGACGCCGGGCAGCACCTTGCCCTCGAGGAACTCGAGGCTCGCGCCGCCGCCGGTGGAGATGTGGCTCATCTTCGGGGCCAGGCCCATCTGGGTCACGGCCGCCGCGCTGTCGCCGCCGCCGATGATGGTGGTCGCGCCGGATTCAGCCATGGCAGTGGCGATGGCCAGGGTGCCCTTGGCGAACTCGGGCTTCTCGAACACGCCCATGGGGCCGTTCCAGACCACGGTCTTGGCGTTCTTCACCGCATCAGAGAACAGCTCAATGGTCTTGGGGCCGATGTCCAGGCCCTGCCAGCCCTCGGGGATCTTGCCGGCTTCCACGGTCTTGATCTCGGTGGGGTTGTCGAAATCGTTGGCGATCACGGTGTCCACGGGCAGCAGGAACTGCACGCCCTTGGCCTTCGCGGTCTCCATCATCTCCTTGGCCAGGCCCACGCGCTCCTCGTCCAGCAGGCTGTTGCCGATCTCGCCGCCCATGGCCTTGGAGAAGGTATAGGCCATGCCGCCGCCGATGATCAGGGTATCGACCTTCTCAAGCAGGTTAGTGATGACGCCGATCTTGTCCTTGACCTTTGCGCCGCCCAGTATGGCCACGAAGGGACGCACCGGGTTCTCGACGGCGTTGCCCAGGAAGGTCAGCTCCTTGCCGATCAGGTAGCCGGCGACGGCGGGCAGGTAGTCCGCCACGCCCGCGGTGGAAGCATGGGCGCGATGCACGGTGCCGAAGGCGTCGGACACGTACAGCTCGGCCATGCTGGCCAGCTCCTTGGCGAAGGCGGGATCGTTCTTTTCCTCTTCCGCGTGGAAGCGCACGTTCTCAAGCAGCACGGCCTCGCCGGGCTTGACATCGGCGGCCAGCTTCTTGGCGTCGGAGCCGATGACGTCCTTGGCCAGCTTGACCTCGAAGCCCAGCTTCTCGCTCAGGCGCTTGGCCACGGGCGCCAGGGAATACTTCATGTTGAACTCGCCCTTGGGACGGCCCAGGTGGGAGCACAGGATCACGGCGGCGCCGTTGTCCAGCAGGTACTTGATGGTCGGCAGCGCGGCATTGATGCGGGTCTCGTCGGTGATATTCTTGTCCGCGTCCAGCGGCACGTTGAAATCGCAGCGAACGAGAACCTTCTTGCCCTTGACCTGAACGTCCTCAATGGTCATCTTATTGAGATTCATAGCGGTTCACTCCTTAATCATATTGATGAACTTATTCTAACACATCGGCGCAAAAAAATAAAGGGCATTTCACGATTTGACCTCTATAAAATTTGCGTTGATTGTGTCAATTCGGCGCAAAAACAGCGGATAAGGCGGATTACTCTTAACGATGGTATGGTATACTGCTCCAAATTGGAGGCTTGCCCATGAAAAAAACGATCATCGAAGCGAGGGACGTATGCTTTAAATACGAAGGCACGTCCACGCTGGCCGTGGATCACGTGACCCTTGACATCGCCGAGGGCGAGTTCCTGGCGATACTGGGCCGAAACGGCAGTGGAAAATCCACCTTCGCCAAGCTGCTGAACGCCCTGCAGTTGCCCACCGGGGGCAGCGTGAAGGTCAACGGCATCACGCCCGCCAACGAGGACGACTGCTACGAGGTCCGAAAGTCCTGCGGCATGGTCTTCCAGAATCCGGACAACCAGATCGTCACCACCATCGTGGAAGAGGACTGCGCCTTCGGCCTTGAAAACCTGGGCACGCCGCCGCAGGAGATACGCGCCCGCGTCGACGAGGCGCTGCACAGCGTGGGCATGTCGGAATTCGCGCTGGCCTCCCCCTCCATGCTCTCCGGCGGGCAGAAGCAGCGGGTGGCCGTGGCCGGGGTGCTGGCCATGCGCCCGAGGATCATCGTGTTCGACGAATCCACCGCCATGCTCGATCCCATCGGCAGGCGGGATGTGTTTGCGCTGGCCCGCCGGCTGAACGTGGAGGAGGGCATCACCATCGTGTGGATCACCCACTTTATGGAGGAAGCCGCCATGGCCGACCGGCTGGTCGTCATGGACGGCGGAAGGATCGCTCTGGAGGGCGAACCCCGGTCGGTTTTCACGCAAACAGACCGCATTCTCGAGCTTGGGCTGGATGTGCCGGAGATGATGAAGCTGGCGCAGATGCTTCGGGAAAAGGGCGTCGAGCTGAGCGAGGGCATCATGACGGTCAATGAAATGGCGGTGGAGCTATGCCGATTGAAGTAAAGAAGCTGACGCATGTCTACATGCCGGGAACGCCCTTCGAGGCCAAGGCGCTGAACGAAGTCAGCCTGAGCATCCGGGACGGGGAATTTGTGGGCATCATCGGCCACACCGGCAGCGGAAAGAGCACCCTCATCTCCCACCTCAACGGCCTTGAAAGGTCCGAGCCCGGCGTGGTCTTCGTCAACGGCATGGACCTGGGGGAAAAGGGCGCCGACCTGATCGCCATCCGCAGGACGGTCGGGCTGGTGTTCCAGTACCCCGAATACCAGCTGTTTGAGGAGACCGTGGCCAAGGACGTGGCCTTCGGGCCGACCAACCTGGGCCTCGACGCCGGGGAGATCAGCAAGCGGGTGGAGCTCGCCCTCAGGCAGGTCGGCCTGGACCCGGCGTCGGTGTCTGAGAAATCCCCCTTCGAGCTGTCCGGGGGCCAGAAGCGCCGCGTCGCCATCGCCGGCGTGCTGGCCATGCAGCCAGCCATACTGATACTGGACGAGCCCGCCGCCGGCCTCGATCCCACGGGGCGCAGGGAAATGTTTGGGCTGATTCGCGGCATACACGAATCCGGCACCACCGTGGTGATGGTGTCCCACTCGATGGACGACGTGGGCCGCCTGTGCGACCGCCTGTTCGTGCTGAACCGGGGCGAGATCGCCTATACCGGCACGCCCGCCGAGGTGTTCGTCCACGAAAGCAAGCTCCACGCCATCGGCCTGGACGTGCCGGAGTGCGCCAAGCTGGCCAGGTGGCTGAGAGAGTCGGGCTTCGACATGCCCGAGGGCATCTATCGCACGGAGGATGTGTGCGCCGCCATCATCGGCAATCTGAGCGGAGGTAAGTGACGCCAAATGCTGAAAAACATCACGCTGGGCCAGTATTTCCCCGGCGATTCCTTCATCCACCGGCTCGACCCGCGCACAAAGCTGCTGGCGACCGTCGCCCTGATCGCCATCGTTTTCGTGGCGCAGGGCTTTTCGGGCTTTATACTGATCGCCGCCTTCGTCGTCGCCTGCGCGTTATCCACGGGCATCCACCTGAAGTTCCTGGTGCGCGGCCTGAAGCCGATCATGTTCATCATCATATTCACCTTCGTGCTGAACCTGCTCTTCCAGACCGAGGGCAAGGAGCTTGTGCACTGGGGCTTTATCCGCATCACCGACCAGGGCCTGCGCATGGCTTCCTTCATGGCGGTGCGCCTGATCCTACTGGTGGTCAGCAGCCAGCTGTTGACGCTGACCACCTCGCCCATCGCGCTGACGGACGGGCTGGAATCGCTGTTCAGGCCGCTGGAGGTCATCCACTTCCCTGCCCATGAGATCGCCATGATGATGTCCATCGCCCTGCGGTTCATCCCCACGCTGATGGACGAGGCGGACAAGATCATGAAGGCCCAGAAGGCCCGCGGCGCGAACTTTGAAACCGGCAACCTGATCCAGCGGGCCAGGGCCATGGTGCCGCTGCTGGTGCCGCTGTTCGTGGGCGCGTTCCGGCGGGCCGAGGACCTGGCCCTGGCGATGGACGCCCGTTGCTATCGGGGCGGCGCGGGCCGCACCCGCATGAAGCAGCTGAAGTTCGGCGCCATCGACGCCATCGCCGCGCTGGCGGTGCTGCTGCTCCTGGCCGGGGTCATCGCGCTGAACAAATTGAACCTCTTTTAGGTGTGAGCATGCGCAGGATCCAGCTGACCGTCGAATACGACGGCACGAACTATGCCGGCTGGCAGCGCCAGAGCAACGCGCTTGCCGTGCAGCAGGTCATCGAAGAGGCGCTTGCCCGTCTGACGGGCGAGCGCGTCGTGCTTCACGGCGCGAGCCGCACCGACGCGGGGGTTCACGCCCTTGGGCAGTGCGCCCACTTCGACACCGACAGCCGCATTCCCGGCGAGAAGTTCAGCTACGCAGTCAACACCATGCTGCCGCCGGACATCCGCGTCCGCCGCTCCCAGGACGCGCCGGAGGGCTTTCACGCCCGCTTTTCCGCCCGGGGCAAGCGCTATCGCTACCTGTTCTATGACGCCCCCCACGCCGGCGCGCTGAATCGGCTGACCCACGCCCACAGCATCTATCCGCTGGACGATGAACGCATGCGCCAGGAAGCCCGGGCGCTGCTGGGCACCCACGATTTCACGGCCTTCGCCGCCAGTGGCTCCGTGGTCAGGAATACCGTGCGCACCCTGTGGCGCGCCGACATCGCCCGCGACGGCAACGACGTCATGCTCATCGTCGAGGGCAACGGCTTTCTGTACAACATGGTCCGCATCATCGCCGGCACTTTGAGGGACATTGGCTCCGGAAAGCTGGAAAGCGGTGCGCTGGCGCGGGCCATAGACACCGGGAACCGACTGGATCTCGGCGTCACCGCCCCCGCCCACGGGCTTACGCTTATGGAGGTCTTCTACACGCTGCCCGACACCTGCGGCATACCCGTGCCGCCCAAGGAGGCTATGCCATGACCGTGACCAACGCCATGCGCCTGCTCACCCAGGCAGGAATACAATTTGAAACCGCCGAATATCCGGTGGATGAGAGCGACCTGAGCGGCGTCCACGCCGCCGCCATGATGGGGGTCGACGCGGACTGCGTCTTCAAGACGCTGGTGGTTCGCGGCGAGCGCAGGGGCGTGTGCGTGTTCGTCATCCCCGCGGCAGAGGAGCTGGACCTGAAAAAGTGCGCCGCTGCCATGGGCGACAAAAAGGTGGAAATGATCCATGTCAGGGAGCTTCTGGGCCTGACCGGCTATGTGCGCGGCGGCTGCTCCCCTATCGGCATGAAGAAGAAATACCCAACCTTTATCGACGAGATCGCCACGCTGTTTGACCGCATTTATGTCAGCGCGGGCCTGCGCGGCCAACAGCTCGTCATCGATCCGGAGGACCTGCGGGCCTATACCGAAGCGACCTTTGCGGACCTGACCAAGAGGTGAGCGCATGCGAAGCTTTATATTCGACTTCAACGGCACGCTGTTTCGCGACACGGAATATCACCGCCTGGCATGGACGCAGTTCATGGCGGCGCACGGCATCGCCATCAGCGACGACGACTTCCGGCAGAAGATGAACGGGCCGGGCAACGACGTCATATTGCGCCGCTTCTTTGGAGAAGGCCCGTCGGAGGAGGCGATCAACGCCCTCTCCGAGGAGAAGGAGCGCATCTACCGGGCGATCGTGCTGGCGAACCCCGCCAGGCAGGCGCTGGCGCCCGGCGTCGTGGAGATGCTCGACATGCTCAGGGCCAGGCGGGTGCCCTGCTGCGTGGCCACGGCGTCGATCCGTGCCAATGTGGATTTCTATATGGAAGACCTGGGCCTGAAGCGCTGGTTTGACGACAGGCACATCTTCTACATGACCGGCGAGTTTCCGGGTAAGCCCGACCCGGCGATCTATCGGACGGCGATGCAGCGCCTCGGCTTCCGTCCCGAGGATACCCTTGTCGTCGAGGACTCCCTTCCCGGCATTCAGTCCGCGACAAGCGCGGGCGTCGGCGGGGTCATCGTCATCGGCCAGACGGTTTCGCCCAAGGTTCTGGCCCATATGCCCGGGATCGTCGCGCATATCCAGGATTTTTTCGGCTTCGAACGCTTCCTGGAGGATCAATAAATTAATATCACGTTAAACACCGCGGTTATTCCGCCCTATTTGGGTATGGAATAACCGGTTCTTTTCCAACGTATTGTCAATTTGCCATAACAATCGCGTCACTTTTTGGGATGCCTGACAGGATGGTACAATGATTTGCCTTCTTTTTGTGAAATCGCCCCATACACTTTTTGATCATATCCTGATATAATACAAATACGGAATTTTATTTGAGGAGGTAGTTCCATATGGCCAGTTTGTCCCTTCGCGGCATTTATAAAATCTATGCCGGTGATGTCGTCGCGGTGAGCGATTTCAACCTGGAAATCGAAGATAAAGAGTTTATAATCCTGGTCGGGCCTTCCGGCTGCGGCAAATCCACCACCCTGCGCATGGTCGCCGGTCTGGAGGATATTTCAAAGGGTGAGTTGTATATCGACGACAAGCTGGTAAACCACATTCCCCCGAAGGATCGCGATATCGCGATGGTTTTCCAGAGCTACGCCCTGTACCCCCATATGACGGTTTACAACAACATGGCCTTCGGCCTGAAGCTGCGCAAGATGCCCAAGGCCGATATCGACCGCCGTGTCAAGGAAGCTGCCTCCATCCTGGGCATCGAGGCCCTGCTGAACCGCAAGCCCGCCGCTCTGTCCGGTGGTCAGCGTCAGCGTGTCGCCTTGGGCCGCGCCATCGTCCGTGAACCCAAGGTCTTCCTGATGGACGAGCCTCTGTCCAACCTGGACGCCAAGCTGCGCGTGCAGATGCGTTCCGAGATCACCAAGCTGCACAAGCGCCTGCAGACCACCTTCATCTATGTTACCCACGACCAGACCGAGGCCATGACGATGGGCTCCCGCATCGTGGTCATGAAGGACGGCTTCATCCAGCAGGTGGACAGCCCCCAGAACCTGTACGACTATCCCGCCAACCTGTTCGTCGCCGGCTTCATCGGCATGCCCCAGATGAACATCTTCCGCGTGAAGCTGGAGAAGCGCGGTGACGGCGTCTATGCCACCTTCGGCACCAACTCCATCAAGGTGCCCGACGGCAAGGTCCAGCGCATGACCGGCGACTACATCGGCAAGGAAGTCTACATGGGCATTCGTCCCGAGAACATCTCTGACGACCCGGTGTTCACCTCCACCTATCCCGACGCCTGCATTGACGTCGACGTCGAGATCATCGAGCTGATGGGCTCTGAGACCTACCTCTATATGACCACCAGCGGCAAGGACGAGAACTTCATCGCCCGCGTCGATCCCCGTACCACCTCCCGCGGCGGCGACAAGATCAAGGTGGGCTTCGATGTGAACCGCCTCCACTTCTTCGATGTGGAGACCGAAAAGACCATCCTGTCCCGCGACTGATCCTCAAATTTGTTCATACATCGCCCCTTCCCCACGTCGGGAAGGGGCGTAATCATACGCTGGTTTGACGAGAAGGTTCCAGAAGGCGGTGATCGACCGTGCAGGATAAATTCGGCATCAATATGAAGCGGTACTGTCGGGCGCACGAGGCCATGCTGGCGTTCGTTCCCCCATCCCGGGAGGTGATGGCGCTGCACCTTGAAAAGCTGCGCTGGCTGCAGCACGAACGGCTGGTGCACCTTATCGTGCTGGTGATGACGGCCGTTGCCGAGCTGTTCACTGTCGATATGGCGGTGCTTCACCCGGAGACCAACCCCCTGGCCGCGATCGTCATGCTGGCATTGGCGGTGCTGCTGGCCTTCTACTTTGCCCACTACTTCTTCCTGGAAAACACGGTGCAGCACTGGTACAAGCTCGCGGACGAACTCAGGCAGAAGCTGATGACCGCGACGCAATAATTAATCTGGTGAGTGGACATTTTGCCGCTGTGCAGTGCGCGAACAAAGGTAAAATGTTGGTTTATTGCCATTGCGCTATAGACAAATCCATCGAATGATGGTATAATCTTAAATTGTCAGCGGGATGCTCCTCCTGCTTGCGTCTGAGGTTGCGCCAGTAGCTCAGTTGGATAGAGCAACGGCCTTCTAAGCCGTGGGTCAGGGGTTCGAGTCCCTTCTGGCGCGCCAGTTATGGTGGGTATAGCTCAGTTGGTTAGAGTGCCAGGTTGTGGCCCTGGAGGTCGTGGGTTCGAGCCCCACTACTCACCCCATTTTTTTGAATTGGTGCGGCGCTCTGATGGGGCGTAGCCAAGCGGTAAGGCACGGGACTTTGACTCCCGCATTCGCAGGTTCGACCCCTGCCGCCCCAGCCACTGCGACCCATTAGCTCAGTCGGTAGAGCACCTGACTTTTAATCAGGGTGTCCGGGGTTCGAATCCCCGATGGGTCACCATGTTATTTTAGGGCACTTCCTGCAGGAAGTGCCCTATAATATGTTGAAAGCCCACAAAAATCTTTCATTTGCCCGTGGCACTTCTTCTTGCCCCGGATATTATTAGTGTACAACCCTGAAATACAGTTCTCTAAGCCGCAGTGGGTAGCAGACGACCATGGCAAATACGGCTCCGAACCCTGCCTGCACAATTTCGAAGGGAAGCTTAATTAAGGAGTATTCCAGCGTAGAATAGACATAGGCCCTACCCAGTGTATAGCCAATAACCATGATAAACGCACCGACAGTGACGCCGATACCAGATGCGAGTGTCTGTCGTTTTTGTAGAATCCTGTGGCTGATGAGACTTACGGCCACGGCCTGCAGGCCGTGCGTCACCAAGGAGACAAACATCGGCGCTGGATAGAAGAAGAAATCTCCCAGGAAGGAGCCAATACCGCCTACCACAAAAGCTGACACCGGATCCAACAGTATTGCCGCGACATTGATGACCGTATCGCAGAAGTACAGGTGTCCACCGGGAACAGGTATGGAAAAGATGCTCAAGCTCAGTATGACTGTCATGGCCGTAAACATACCCGTTAGCGTCAGGCGAAGCGTTTGATTGCGTGTCATTGTACTGTTCATAACGAATACCTCCTCTTAAGTATATTAAGTATATCTTTTATAGCCACTCTCGTCCAATACCACCTTTCTATGTGCTTCTATTAACTTCATCTATACAGATGAGTCTTCATACAGCCCCTTGCTGAAATAGCGGTCTCCGCGATCTGGAAAGACGACGACAATATTTCCTCTCGCACCATCTTTCACCAACTTCAGCGCTGCCGCCAGGGCACCGCCGGAGGAGGAACCAGCGAATATGCCCTCCCGACTGGCGAGCAGACGAGCGTTGGCAAACGCCTCAGTATCCGTGATCTTGATGACTTGATCCACAAGCGATATATCCATGGTATCCGGAATGAAGTCGTTGCCGATGCCTTCGATGTCGTAGTCGCTGTGCTCGCCGCCGCCCATGGTGGAGCCCACCGGGTCGGCCAGCACACCCTGTACGGAAGGATCTTGTTCCTTCAGATACTTCACGATGCCGCTGTAGGTGCCGCCGCTGCCCGCGCCGCCCACAAGGTAATCCACTTTCCCATTGAGATCGCGCCAGATCTCAGGGCCCGTGGTCTCGTAGTGGGCAAGCGGGTTTGCGGGGTTGTGGAACTGCCCCAACGAGATGGCGCCGGGGATGGCGTTGCGCAGCAGGTTTGCCTTTTCCTCCGCGCCAAGCATGCCGCCCTCCCGGGGCGTATTGATGATCTCCGCGCCCAGCGCCCGCATCAGGGTCTGCTTCTCCTGGCTGAACTTGGTGGGCACCACGAATATCACCCGGTAGCTCCGGTTCAGCGCCGCGAAGGCGATGCCCAGGCCAGTGTTGCCCGCGGTGGCCTCCACGATGGTACCGCCGGGCCTGATGAGTCCGTCCCGCTCTGCCTGATCCAGCATATACTTGCCAATGCGATCCTTCACGCTGCCCGACGGGTTCATCAGCTCCAGCTTGGCGTACAGGTCCACACCCTCGGGCAAGTTGAAGTGGTTCAGCTTCACCAGCGGCGTGTTGCCGATCATTGCCTGTGTGGATTGATAGAGCGCCATGATTATGCCTCCTTGCTAGCCGCGATGGCTTGGTCCAAATCTGCAATAAGATCCTCCGCCGCCTCGATGCCGGGCGACAGCCGGATCAGGTTGTCCGAGATGCCCACCTTCAAACGCAAATCCCTCGGGATGGAGGCATGGGTCATCGTGGAAGGATGGCACGCCAGCGACTCCACGCCGCCGAGGCTCTCCGCAAGCGCGATCAGCTTCAGCGACCTGAAGAAGGTTCGGAAGTCGTATTCATCTTTGAGCGTAAAGGAGATCATCGAGCCGCCGTTCTTTGCCTGGCGGTTGTTGACCGCGTAGCCGGGATCAACCGGCAGGCCGGGATAGTGGACCCGCGCTACAGCGTCGTTGGACGCGAGCCATGAAGCGATCTTCTCTGCGTTCTCCACATGCCGGTCCATGCGTACCGCCAGCGTCTTAATGCCCCGGATCAGAAGGAAGGCGTCAAACGGCCCCAGCACGCCGCCGGTGGCGTTTTGCAGGAAGTACAGCCGCTCGGCCAGCGCGTCATCCTTCACCACCACCAGGCCAGCCACCAAGTCGCTGTGGCCGCCAAGGTACTTCGTGGCGCTGTGGATCACGATGTCCGCGCCCAGCGCCAGCGGCCTTTGCAGGTAGGGTGTCATGAAGGTGTTGTCCACGATGGTCAGCACGCCGTAGGCCTTCGCCAGCGTGGCCACAGCCGCGATGTCGGTGACGGTCATCAGCGGATTCGCCGGGCTCTCGATCAGTATGGCCCGCACGTCGTCCGTAATGGCGGTCTCAATGGCAGTGCTGTCTGAGGTATCCACGATGCCGTATTCCAGGCCGAACCGCATGAACACCTTGTCCAGCACGCGATAGGTGCCGCCGTAGACGTTGGAGGAGATCAGCACCCTGTCCCCCGTCTTAAACAGCTGGAGCACCGCCGTGATCGCAGCCATGCCGGAGGCGAAGGCCAGGCCGTGCGTGCCGCCCTCCAGCTCCGCGATCAGCGCCTCCAGCGTGGCCCGGGTGGGATTGCCTGTGCGGGAATACTCCCACTTTGGATTGCCCTCCAGCTCGAACTGCTGGTAGGTGGAGGTCTGGTAGATGGGCACGTTCACCGAATGGGTCAGTTCATCTCCGAAGATGCCGCCGTGGATGAGCATGGATTCGATCCTGTTGTAGCTGGACATATGAAAACTCCTTTCGACCTGAACACAGAAAAACGCCCGCCGCCTTGTTCCAATGGAATCCCGGCAGCGGGCGACGCGACGATTTATTTCCGTCGTCATTGCATGCAAAGCAACCCTCTGCCAGGACGTTTACAACAACAGGCGACAGAATTGTAAATCATGTTCGCACCTCATTCCCGATTGATTTAGTAGGTATTGTAACCGACGGGATTTCGTTTGTCAACCCCTGAAGCTATAGCATATTTTTATGCCTGTCCATTGTCAAAGACTATTGGACAATCCAATGTAGCGCATGGTAACATAACCCGGCAGAGGGGGTAATACCATGCCGCGAATATCAAAAATCGATCTGAACAACGCTTCGCCTGAAGTCCGGGAAGCGGTTGCCGCCCACCTTTCGGAGGGCTATCGGCTGACGAATGAAAAGCTGACGCTCCTGCACAATGTCACCGCCTTCAATGCGCTGGAGGCGCAGTCCTACGCGCTGGACAGGGAGTTCCAGCGCCTCGTGGGCAAGCGCGCGGCGGATTTCTTTGAATACACCATCTCCCTTGAAAACGACTGCCTGGTGTGCAGCCGGTACTTCGCCAAGCTGCTTCGGCAGAACGGCATCGAGGATTTTGAGCACTTCGCCTTTACCGACGAGGAGCAGCTGCTGATCGACTACGGACGCGCCCTGGCCAGGGATGCAAAGCACATTCCCGACGAACTGTTCGACCGGCTGCGCTCCGCATTTTCCGAGGAGACCATCGTGGTCGCGACCGCCATGGGTGTGTTCATGATCGCCAACAACGTCTTCAATGACGCGCTGCAGGTCGAACCGGAAGGCAAGGTGTGAATGACGACGGCTTCCATTGGAGGCCGCCGTCTTTATGCGCCTACGCTTGATTCAGCGTCTCGTTCATGCTGCCGGTACGATAGCCGAGGATATCGAGCGTGACATAAGCAAAGCCGATTTCCTTGAAGGCCTGTGCCACCTTCAGTCGGGCCGGTTCCTCCATGAACTGGGGAAACTGTTCCGGGGGCAGCTCGATGCGGGCAATTATTCCCATGGATGCGCACGCGCAGCTGCGTGAAACCCATATCCAGCAGGAGCTGTTCCGCCTTGTCCACCATGCCGAGCTTTTCCACATTGATGGTATCGCCGTAGGGAAAGCGGCTGGACAGGCAGGCGAAAGACTGTTTGTTCCAGGTTGCAAGGCCCAGGTGCTTTGACAGCATGCGGATGTCCAGCTTCGTAAAGCCGTGCTCGCGCAGCGGGCTCAGGATGCCCAGCTCGGCCACCGCCTGCAGGCCGGGTCGGTAGTCGCCATTATCGTCGATGTTGGAACACTCCAGCACCGCGGCGATGCCTTCCTCGCGCTGAATGTTCAGTATCTTCCCGAACAACTCCCGCTTGCACAGGTAGCAGCGGTTCTTCGGGTTGTGGGCGAACCCCTCCACCGAAAGTTCCTCCGACAGGAACACGATCTGCCGGATGCCGTTGGCCTGACAGAACGCCTCGGCCTCCTTCAATTCCCGCTCCGGGAATGTCGCCGAGGACGCCGTGGCCGCAAGGGCATTCCCGCCCAACGCCGCTTTCGCCGCATGCAGCAAAAAGGTAGAATCCACGCCGCCC
Organism: Clostridia bacterium; assembly: GCA_045658005.1. Taxonomy (GTDB): domain Bacteria; phylum Bacillota; class Clostridia; order Christensenellales; family Aristaeellaceae; genus UBA2862. Next base: position 48,055 of record JAZOUD010000123.1, read on the forward strand.
GAGAAGGCGACCGGTTGAACGATGGTAATGTATGCTCTGTCGATCTGCTCACGCCTCTCATTACATATGGCCCAAAACAAGGAAAAGGGGTACGGCCAATCACCGTACCCCATCAATCTTATGCTCTGATCCATCCCTCAACACATACACCAAACGAATGTCCTTCTTTGTCCCACTGACGACCACCTTCTCTACGAACGCCGTGAATACCGCCGGATCAAACTCCAGGCACTCCTCCTGCCCGGCCAGCATGCGCATGAACAGCGATATCCGCTTTGCCCGGTATTCCTTGTCCTCCTTCTCACGCTGGATCACCACAATCTTCGCCGCCAGCCTCTCGTACTGACTGACCAGCCGGTCGTATTCCGGAGTGAACTCGTCTTCCGTCATCTGCGTCCGTGCGTTCTCATTGACCAGTCCTCGGATTCTCTGCGCCAGTCCCACAGCCTGATCCTGTAGCTTGGCAATCTGCCTGGCCTGTTCATCGGTGGTCAGCACCCCATCCAGAATCTGTCTGCAGCCCTCCATCACCTCTTGCTTCCTTACCAACAGCCTGGCCATCACTTGGACGAAACCCGCCTTGACGGTCTTCTCCTTGACATGTGGCGTTGTGCAGCGCTTTACCTTCTCGTATTTCCGTTTGCAGCGCCATATCAAGGTGCGGTATGGATCATTTGAATGCCAGACCTTGCTTCCGTAGAAGCCGCCACAGTCCGCGCATACAATCCTGCTGGCGAACACGCCGCGTCCGCTGTACCGACTTCCAAACTGCCTGCGGCTCTCGATCTCCATCTGCACCAGTTCAAAAAACTCGGCACTGACGATGGCTGGGTGGCTGTTCCTGACGTGATACTGCGGAAGCTCGCCCTCATTTTTCTTCATCTTCTTCGTGGGGAAGTCCGTGCAGAAGGTCTTCTGCAAAATCGCATGGCTTTACCATCTCCCCTACTCCCGTTTCAAACGATCCGCCAGCCTGCAGATCGCTTCCACTGCCCTCAAAACTGTAAATATTGTATGTGACGGGTCCCCCTCTCTGATGCGCAAGGTGCGCCTGATCTCCTTCGGTATGACCACCCGGCCCAGTTCGTCTATCCTTCTTACAATGCCCGTCGCTCGCATAAAAAACGCCTCCGATACGCTCAAACTGCTTCATGATGTGTGCGTAGTTTGCACGAATCGGGGCGTTTTATGCGTTTTCGCTGACTTCGCAGGCTTACAGGCGTTCATGCTCTCCTTTTATGCCGGCCTGGTCGCCACCGTCAAGCGCGTCAGCGGGCATCCCGACGCAAACAGCCTTTGATAGACTGCTTTGCACTTTTCATAGCGTTCAAATGCCTTGAGCGCTTCACATTCATTGGAATACACCTTCCAGCAGCCGCAGGACAGGCAATTCCTGCCGCCGTTTTCGATAAATCCCAACACGTCCTCCAGCGGATAACCCAGGAATACGCCGATCTCATGAGGAAATGCGTCGAGACTGTGAAGCCGCGTCCGCAGTATATCCAGCGCGCCTTCAACATCAAAGGCGCTGTATCCACAGGCTTCAAGCAGCTGCCGCACACCTTTGTCTGCGAGCGACTTTTCCAGTTCTTCCGCCCGGTAGAGGTAGATCAGCGCTTTCCCCCGGAAGATTTTCAGTATCGTCATTGTCACGCCCTTGTCCATAAGCTGCTCGCTCAGCGTGGCGAATTCCGCAGGAAAGCCATCCCACATGGTATAGTTGAACAGGTTGCCGAGCTTCAGCCGCGCCAATGTTGGCGAAGCATGGTTGATAATCGCGCGTTCCAGCATAGCATGTCCTCACTTTGTGTTAGTAGTGACTAATCTTTAGTTATAATATACTAACCATAGATAATTGTCAATGGATTTATCTGAATTTCACATTTGGATTTAGACCTGGTTTATATATTTGCAATATACATAAGCATTCAGTTTGTTTTCGTGACTGGAAAACACTTCTTGCAAACTGATACTGCCTATGGTAAACTTGGCTTATACATACACGATGAGGATAAAGCAATTCAACAGAGCGCTGAAAAAGCTGCTGGAAGAAGTATGACCGCAGAGCGACTGAACGCGCTCGCTTCCTCCAGGGACACTGACCGCCTTCCTGAAGCAGCAGAGTTCTCAGTGATAACCAACCGCAAAGCATCACCGCGACGGCTTCATATTGACCGAAGAGTGAACAAGGAAGTGGTTGCGGCCAGTTCAACCAAAGTCGAAAGGAAGAAACGAATGAAAACACTCCGAATTGGAATCATCGGCGCGGGCCGCATCGGCAGGCTGTATGCCAATAATCTGAAAAGCCGTGTACCTGGCGCGGAGTTGGCCGCCATCTCCGATGTCTATGCGCCCGCAGCCAAGGAGGTTGCCGCTGCCCTGGGCATCGCGGCCTTCAGCGATTATCGCGACATTCTGTCCGATCCCACCGTCGACGCGGTCTTTATCTGTTCTTCCACGGATACGCACCTCTCCCATCTCCATCGAAGCCGCCAGGGCGGGCAAGCACATTTTCTGCGAGAAGCCCATCGACCACGACCTGGACAAGATCAAAGCCGTGATCGAGGCTGTCAAGGCATCCGGCGTCAAGTACCAGGTCGGCTTCAACCGGCGCTTTGACCGCAACTTCAGGCGCGTCCATGAGGTCGTGAAGGCGGGCAGCGTCGGCGACGTTCACATTGTGAAGGTCACGAGCCGCGACCCGGAAGCCCCGCCCCTCTCCTATGTCAGGACCTCGGGCGGCCTGTTCCTGGACATGGCCATCCATGATTTCGACATGGTGCGCTACCTGACCGGCAGTGAGGTCACGGAGGTCAGCGCCTTCGGGGCGTGCCTGGTCGACCCGGAGATCGGAAAAGCGGGCGACGTGGACACCTGCACCATCATGCTGAGGTTTGAAAACGGTGCACTGGGCGTCATCGACAACAGCCGCCAGGCGGTCTACGGCTATGACCAGAGGATCGAGGTGTTTGGCTCAAGGGGATGCGTGACGGCTGACAACGAGACCGCCAACAACACGACGCTGTATACAGCGGACGCCGTGACCCGTGAAAAGCCACTGTGGTTCTTCCTGGAAAGGTACAACGACGCCTACATCGCCGAGGCACAGAACTTTGTGGATGCCTGCCTCAACGATCGGGAAACCCTGGTTGGCGTCAACGACGGGCTCCAGCCGGTATTGATCGGACTGGCGGCGAAGGAAAGCTGCGCGCGGGGCGGCATGCCAGTGAGGATTGACAAGGAGGGCCGCCATGACTGAAATCATCAAGATCCCCGCCAGTATGGGCAGCCTCTACGGGGTTCTCCATGCACGATCCTCATGCCTGCTCATCCTCTCCCATGGCTTCGGCGGCAGCCATACGAATCATCATGACTATGCTGACTTCTTCTTATCCAAGGGAATGTCGGTGTTCAATCTGGACTTCTGCGGCGGCGGACTGGAGAGCAAGAGCGATGGATCGATGCTGGAGATGACAGTCCTCACCGAAGCTGAAGATCTCAACGCGGTGATCGACCATTTCAAAAACGATCCTCGCTTCACAAAGCTATTCCTGATGGGCTTCAGTCAGGGCGGTTTCGTGTCTTCATATGTGGCAGCACAGAGGCCGGAGGATGTAGCCGGACTTGTCCTCGAATACCCCGCCTACGTCCTGCAGGATGACGCCAGAAAAAGAATGCTGCCCGATGGCGCCTTCCCTGCCACCAGCAATGTTATGGGGCAAACGATTGGCCGTGTTTACAATGAAGCTGCAGTCTCCTTTGATATTTATGATGTAATCGGAGGTTACACCGGCAAAGCCCTCATCCTTCACGGCGATCAGGATGGGATTGTCCCCTTGAAATATTCCGCCCGCGCGGCGAAGGTAATCCCAAAGGCGGAGTTGATCGTCATTCCCGGCCAGGGGCATGGGTTTACCGGGACAGCCAGGCGGCAGGCGATGGAAAAGGAATGGGCTTTCATCCAGAGGTGCCTTATAGTAAGAGCCCCCTCGTATATTGTCGAGTGACTGCTGGCGCAGAGAGAAAAGAGCAGGGCTTGTTTTAGCCTATATGTTGATTGCTTGTAAACCAAAAATATGAAAAACCTATTGTATTTAACTTTGGCGTAGATATCCATAGTAATCTTACTGTTCTCATGACCAGCAAGATATTGAACAGTTTTGGGGTCGACGCCTGCATAAATCAGATTAGTAATGTAGGTATGACGCAACTGATGCGGTGTCACATCGAAATCCAAGCTGTAGACTACATGTCCATTGTTTCTTGCTTTCCTTTTCCCAGAGCGTGCTGAACGCGATCAGCGGATGCCGCCGAAGAAAGTCAAGGTTCCGGTAGTGCGTCAGTATGCCAAACATACTGCCATCCTTCATGCTGTGGCCGTGGATCAGCAGGTTCTGGGTCCGCGGAGTCAAGGGGTGGTTCTCGTCCAGGAACAGTGTGCCTGAAGCATTTCCCGCGCCGGTGAAGTCGTGGTCGAGATAATAGCTGTTATCCCAATATACCACCGGCTGGTAGACAACGCCGCCGATGCCAAGCCAGCCGATCGTGTCGGGATTCTCCCTGGCCAGCTTTTGCATCTCCGGCAGTATGTCGAGGTCAGTGCGATGGAAAACAGTTACCGGCGCGGCACCCGGGGCGGCCTGTTCCGTTTGAATCTCCGACTCCACAGGCGGCGCTGCGACCTCCGCTTCCATTTGGTTTCCGCTGACGTTGTGCATGACAGCCAGCCGCCGGTTCAGCCTGGCCGTGCGGACGCTGCGGACGATCACCGAGGCCGACAGTGACAGCACCCCTACGATGACTAGAATCAGCACGCACTCCGCAACGATGAAACGCCCCCGGTTGACGGCAGGAAAACGGCGACGGCGACGCGCAGGCATTCGATCCCGGAGGAATCTGTACAGCCTATGGCCGCAATCGGCCCGCCATCGCCGTCGTCTTGACATTTTGCTGTTCTCCTGCGATTCTGTTTATCTGCTATGCCTTCTCCGCTTTTCTGCGCAGCAGGATCAACAGCGCCAGCGCTGCCATCGCCACCGCCAGATACAGCGGGAGATTGCTGTTATCGCCGGTGGGGATCCTGTCCCGAACCGTCAGGGTGACCTCCCGGCTGATGGTTCGTATTCCGGCAGCGTCCGTAACGACGCATCTGAACCTGCAGCCGTTCCACTTCTTCTCGACATCATCGCGGGACATCACGGAATCGGTAAAGCCGGGCAGATCGACCCACTTCCCGCGCTTCTCATTCCAAATCTGCCACTGGTACGCGTAGGGCTGTCGGCCGCCTCCGACCTCCACAGAGAAGGATACATCCTCGCCCGACTGAACAACGACGTCCCTCGGCTGCCGGATGAAGGTCAGCGGGTTCTGCGGCTGGACGGACACCATGAAGGGATTGGAATACAGGTAGTAATGCCCATAGCCTGTCCCGTTTACATCCAGTTCCGCCCGATAGCGCCAGAGAACCAGCGACTGACCCTCGGGCAGCGCTTCAAGCAATACCGGCTCCGCGTCCGCCAATACGCGCTCTTCCCCGGACTGGGTCCTGCCCGTGGGGCTGGGGATGTCCTCAATCGAGGCGACAACCGAGTCCCGGGCTTCGATCTCCACGATGTAGTCCGACGCCACCCAGGGGTAATCGCAGGTCAGTCCCGCGTAGCCCCGTAGGTAGTCCCGGGCAAAATCCTCAGCGCCGTAGTCAATGCGATAGGTCCAGGGCCAGACCGTAAGCCCCCTGTGCCGGGCTGCCTGCAGCGCCTCTTCGTGGCTGTGCATATAGATGGGGTTGTAGGTGGCGTTCCAGGCGTCGAGGACTTCGAAGAGCCCGCGCAACTTCGCCTGCGTCAGGTTCGTCCCCTCCAGTCCTTCGGAATCCACATCCATCCACTCGCCCAGATTCAGCGCGCCGATGGATATCTGCGGATAATCGCTGTAAATGGCATCCAGGATCTGCGTGTTGAAGGTGATCGTAAAGAACTGGTCCCAGGCGTCGTAATCGTCCACCAGCGCCTTGTAAGCCGGAATGATGGCGGGGTTGTAGCTCTTGATCTCCGTGTCGTGGACGAGGCCGGTTCCCTTAAAAGCCTCGATGTACTCCCGCAGCGTGGGTATTCTGTAGGTCTTTTGCTCCTCCTGCCCATACAGCGTGCCGTATCGGGAGGACTCGCCCGGGAGGACTTCGTTCCAATTGATGATGCTCTCCCAGTCGAAGGGGTGCGCCTGCAGCTGCTTCAGAGTGAAGTGCTCGGCCGGATAGATTTCACCCTCCTCGTCCCGTCGGATGAAATTCAAAAGGCGCTCGGTGGTATCGTCGTGAAGTATGAAGACCTCGCCGTCCGCGCTGAGCTGGATATCGTTTTCCACCGAGTCCACACCCTCCTCGAACGCGCCCCGGGCCGAATCCAGGGTGTTTTCCACATATGTGGAGGGATCGCCACGGTGCCCAATGATCAGGGGCGCCCGGAGCAGCGACGGCGCGTCGTCCCGGAAAAAAGACTCCGCCCGGAGAGCCGCTTCATAATCGTCCACCACCACGCCGTTGACGCCGTTGGTGTACATGGTCATGATCGTCCGCGTGTCCGTTGGCGTCTGCGCCCAAACCGTGGACGCCAGGCTTTGAAGAAACCGCACGTTCTCCCGGCTGGCGGCCTCGGCGCTCAACAGAATCACCTTGCCGTGGGCGGCGTTGGTGGAAGCCACCATGTCCGTCAGCGCATTTCTGTCGGGCTTACTGATGGCCGTATAGTCCAGCATGCCCCGCACATGGGTCAGATCGGCCACATCCCTGACCAGGTCCGCGTGGTCCGGCGTGGAGAGGACAAAGCAGTCCAGCAGCCCGCTTTCCGGAAGGAAGGCCTTGAGCGCCGCGGCAGTCCGGCTGTCACGGATGTAGAAGGCGGGGATCATGCCCCCCGACGTGGCGTCGATGTAGCGACCCAGGTCGTCTGAGAGGAGGCTTCCGTCCCGGTCGTACACGTTCAGCTTTTCATCCAGCCATACGATGGCCGTGGCGGGGCGCTGTGACCCGGTCGCTGTGGCCAGGGCGTCAGGGCCCGCGCGCCAGGCGACAGTTGCCGCCATGGCCCAGGAGGTGTCCGGCTCATAGACATCGGTATAGGGCAGCTTGGCCTTCCCGATCGCCTCCGTTTCGACCCTGCCGCACAGCGCGCAGGCGCGCCGTTTCTCACCCTCCCGGGTTCGGGTGGCTTCTCTGACGGTCTCCCACTCTCCCCAGTCATGGGCTTCGGGATCAATGGGAAGCACTTCCGTCATGACGTGCGAGGGATCGACCTTGCAGACCCTTGTTACGCTGCCGGGGCTTATACAGGTGGCGTCGGTTTCACTGCCCAGGTCTTCGTCCCAATAGTGTTCTGCCTTCACTTCGGCGATGATCACGAGCCTGTCGCGCTGACGGAGCAGGGGTTCTGTCCTGACATATTCCATGGATTCGGCATCGTACACAGCGACGCGGGTATTGCCGTCAAAGCGATACCCAGCCTTGGCTTCGAGGGTCACGTAAGCCGTATAGGTCTCATCGCCCTCGAAGGTTCCCTGGAAGGGGATATAACCGGAGGCGTCCCAGGCGGTAATCCAGGCGCTGGGTTCCCCTTGCGTCGCGGCTTCCCGGGCTTGTATATCGCATTCCGGCATATCGGGTTCCGACCCGCAAATCGGCCTGCTGATTTCGATTTTCAGCAAGCCGACGGCGCTTTCGGCCTCCGCCGTCATGCACAGGCCCAACATGGCAAGGATCAGCAGCACCCTCAAAAACCTTCTCATATCCGTCACACCTTCCTCATCCTACCGCGCGGCAGGATCAATGGCATCGGCGCCGCGAATGCCTGCTGATCGTATAACATACATCCCATATTGTAACGCATCACCCATCTTATTTCAAGTCTGAATTATGAGGAAAATGGTGCAGCTATTCACCACACCTCGTCAACATTTTTTTAATGGGACGGTGTGTACAAACGATGTCCTCACCGCCCATATGGTCGGATGCGGGAAACGAGCATTCCCGCATCCTGTCAGAACAGCCAACCCTGAAAGCCCACAAGGGCTCCATGGTGCTTCCGGCGGTCGCGCTGTATCGAGCCCTGTCTGTCGAGGGCATGGATGCGGAGCCGCTTCTGAACACCTATGGCGACCGGATGGGGAAGCGCTTCGCCGGGATCGTTCATGGATTCACCAGGCTCCCAGGCGTTTCCCGTTTCATCTGGAATCACGTCGACGGCATCATGAATAAAATGAGCGGCGAAGCGCTCGGCTACAAGCGGAGAATCGTCTCCAAGCCACCGGAAATGTACGGCGTGGATATCCTGTCCTGTCCCTATCATGAGCTTGCAAGGGATCTTGGATGTGATGGGCTTTAGCCTTGGGTTCGGATAAAGCTGCGCCTGATCTGTTCGATAAACCTTTCCGCGATAGGCGTTAATGCCTGATATCGATTCCAAATCAAATACAGCTTGCTCTCCAGCCGGGGTTCCAGTGACCTGAAAGTAAGCCCGCTGCTCTCCGAAACATCCACAAGATGCTGAAAGGACAGCTGATACCCCAGCCCCTCCCGGACGAACATGGATGCGTTGTAGGCGAGACGGAAAGAGCCCTCAAGATGGAGCTCCGGGAAGCGATCTCCGGCCCATCCCTGGATGTCGCCCTCCCAGCCCTGTTCGGAGGTAAACAGCGGAAGGCCAATGAGATCATCCACGCAGATAGTTTCTTTCTCTGCCAGCGGGTCTTCTTTGGGAAGGATGAGCCCCCAGGTATCGCCCTCCGGGAAGGATGAAAACTCGTATTTTCTGTCGTTTGGCTTTTCACAGATCACGGCGAAGTCCAGCAGGCCCTTATCCAGCTTTTCCGTCACCTGTTCGGTATCGCCGCTGGTGATGTGGTATTTCAAACCGGGATACTGCGCCTTGAGGGCACGGAGCTCCCTGGCGAGATATCGGATCTGGAAGGATTCCGCGAGGCCGAAGTACAGCTCACCGCCGGTGATGTCGTCCAACGAAAGGAACTCCTTTTCGATCTTGTCCGCCATCGTAATCAGATCCTCCGCCCGGTCCCGCAGCAGCACGCCCTCATCCGTCAAGGCGATACTGAAGCTGTGGCGGGTAAACAGCTTCTTGCCCAGCTCGTCCTCCAGCGCCTTCAGCGCCTTGGAGAGGGTCGGCTGGGTGACATGGAGCAGCTCCGCCGCGCGGGTCATGTTCTCCTCCCGGGCCACCGCAAGAAAGTATCGCAAGGTGCGTATTTCCACAGATCATCACTCCATTTATGCTGAACATGATATTCGAATCATGAATACTATGATATTCATTATAACCATTAGCGAAGTCATTTGCAAGCGTATATAATGAAGTTGCAAACCAAAGAAATGAAGGAACCGCTTAGATGAACGGTTCAGCAGGCGCCCGCGGATGAAATCGACTTCTACCAGCACTTCGAGGAGTGGAGCAAGCAGACCGGCCCCATGTACGCCTTTCCGTTGTACAAGGTTACAGACGGCTGCGTGGGCTGCGGCACCTGCACGCGCGTGTGTCCCCGGGGCTGCGTGCGTCTGGAGGACAGAAAGCCGACCTGGGATTACACCCACTGTATCAACTGCATGGCCTGCATCCAGGCGTGCCCTGCAAAGGCGATCCGGTTTATGACGGTGAAGGAGCCCAACCCCGACGCACGCTACAAGAATCCCCACATCGCGCTGAAGGAGATCATCCAGGCAAACCGGCAGCAATAGTATAAATATGAAGTGAGGAGGAAAACACATGATTTACAGGGATTTTCAGGGCATGAAGCTGTCCGCGCTGGGCTTTGGCGCGATGCGACTGCCGGTGATCGACGGGGACGACGGCAGGATCGACGAGGCCGTCGCGCTGCGCATGGTGGACACGGCCATGCAAAACGGAATGAATTATTACGACACGGCCTGGGGCTACCACGGGGAAAGCTCCGAGCTCGTCCTGGGCAAGGCGCTGGCCCGCTATCCCAGGGACAGCTTCTACGTGGCCACCAAGTTTCCCGGCTACGACGCCGCCAACTGGGGAAAGGTGGAGGAGATCTTCGAGCGCCAGCTTACGAAGCTTGGCGTGGATCACTTCGACTTCTACCTGTTCCACAACGTGTGCGAGATGAACATCGACGCCTATCTGGACGACGGGAAGTACGGCATCTACAGCTACCTGATGCAGCAGAAGCGCAACGGCCGCATCCTCCACCTGGGCTTCTCCTGCCACGGGGCCATGCCGGTGCTGAAAAGATTCCTGGACGCCTACGGCAAGGACATGGAGTTCTGCCAGCTGCAGCTGAACTACCTGGACTGGACCTTCCAGGGCGGCAGGGACAAGGTGGCGCTGCTGGATCAGTGGCACATCCCCGTGTGGGTGATGGAGCCCCTGCGCGGCGGCAGGCTGGCGAAGCAGGCCCCGGCATATGAGGCCGAGCTGAAGGCCCTGCGCCCCGACGAGGAGATCCCGGCCTGGGCGTTCCGCTTCCTGCAGAGCATTCCCTCCGTGACCATGATCCTCTCCGGCATGTCCAACGAGGAGCAGCTGGAAAAGAACCTCGCCACCTTCGCCGAGGACAAGAAGCTGACCGACGATGAGATGCGGGCGCTGATGGGCGTCGCCGACAGGATGCTGTCCGTGGGCACCGTGCCCTGCACCGCCTGCCACTACTGCGTCAGCCACTGTCCCCAGGGGCTGGACATCCCCCACCTGATCGCGCTGTACAACGAGCACGCCTACACCGGCGGCGGCTTCATCGCGCCTATGGCCCTGAGCGCCCTGCCGGAGGACAAGCGTCCGCAGGCGTGCTTGGCCTGCCGCAGCTGTGAGCAGGTCTGCCCACAGCAGATCAAGATCTCCGAAGTGATGGCGGACTTCTCCACGAAGCTGGGAGGCTGATGGGATGAAAAAGACGGCGTCTCTCCTGATGGCGATGCTGCTGTTTGCCCTGAACGTGCGCGCGGAATCCACTCAGGCTGGCGTGTTCGACTTCGAGACCCGCACCGTCCGCCTGAACAGCGGCTATACCATGCCCATCATGGGCCTGGGCACCTATGCCCTCGACCACGACACCTGCGTCAACTCCGTGATGACCCTGCTGGAAAGCGGCGGCAGGCTCATCGACACGGCCTATATGTACGGCAACGAGGAGGCCGTGGGCGAAGGCGTCCGCCGGGGCATGGCCGAATACGGCATCCCCCGGGAGGACATCTTCGTCATCACCAAAATCTACCCCAGCCAGTTCGGCGACCCCGAGGCAGCCGTCGATATGGCGCTTCAAAAGCTGGACATCGGATACATCGACATGATGCTGCTGCACCACCCCGGCGCGGGCGACGTGGAGGCCTACAGGATCATGGAGCAGTACGTTGAAACCGGTAAAATCCACGCTCTGGGCCTGTCCAACTGGTATGTGGAGGAGCTGACGGAGTTCCTGCCGCAGGTGACGGTCATGCCTGCGCTGGTGCAGAACGAGGTCCACCCCTACTACCAGGAGCAGGACGTGGTGCCGTTCATCCAGGAAAAGGGCATCGTCGTCCAGTGCTGGTATCCGCTGGGCGGCAGGGGCTACACACAGGCGCTGCTGAACGATGAAACCATCGCCGGTATTGCCGCCGCTCACAGCGTTTCATCGGCCCAGGTCATCCTGCGCTGGGATCTGCAACGCGGGATTGTGGTGATCCCCGGCTCCTCCAACCCGGAGCACATCCGGGAGAACCTCGACCTGTTTGACTTCGAACTCAGCGATGAAGAGATGAAACAAATCGCCTCTCTTGATCGCGGAGAGAAGCACGACTGGTACTGAGAAAGAGAACCGTCCGCGGTCTGGGCATATATGTCAAAGCTTCATTTCTTTCGCTGGGAATTCTATCGGTGACAGACTGATGGTTCCACCGTGCCTGCGCGTTCTCGGAGCTCGGCCACGCGTGCGGAAGGGCGGCGGCGTTCATGAATGCGACGCCGCGCGGCATCATGCCGGCCCGAAGCCCAGGACCCTGCGCATGCATCGGCGCTCCTTGACACAGCTCATGATGAACCAGCAGATCTGGCTTGTCAGGGACGCAATCCAAATGCCCCAGACGCCGCAGGACAGCGCCGATGTCAGCATGAAGGCCACTGCCGGATTGATGAACAGCACGCAGATCGTCGCCATGATCCGGGGCGATTTCACATCGCCCATGCCGCGCATGGCAGCGACATTGATGATGCGGATGATCTGCAGAAGCGTCAGCGCGGCCGCGACATAAGTATAGGAAATACCATGCGCGATGGCTTCAGCATCCCGGAAGAACTGGCTGTAGAATCTGTGCGCGCCAAGGATATAGACGGCGCTGAGCACTATGGATACCACAGCGCCCACGATCTGGCTCAGGCGGACATAATCCTTGACCTCCCGGTATTGCCTGGCGCCCATTTTCTGTCCTGTCAGTGTTAACACCGCGGCCTGAATGCCGTCGTCAAAGGATCTGCCATGTATCCAGGATACAAAGCACCTCTTTTTCCATCAGATGGCTGTCCATGGCCTTACCTCTTCATCTACAGATGTCTCTTCCCCAAAGGCACGACAGAAGCCGGAGCCTATGCTTCACTCCGGATCGAAATAACTGTATTTTCTGAATCGTTCAAACACAAACACCGCTCTCTTTTCCGAGGCGCCGTCCGCTCGAAGGACTTCCTCTGTTTCCCGTTTGGAGCAGGCGCAGATCACATTTTCGCCGTCCTTCAGAAGCTTGTCCACGAGCATAAAGAGAAAGGTAAACTCACCGGCCAGAAAGACCGCGTCCGCGCCCAGCGCCTCTATGCGCGCCGCGAAATCGCCGGCAAGCTTCCGGAGTCCGTTCTCATCCAGCCGGGGGTCCACCTGGGGTAAGGGAATATCCAGTATCTCCCCATATACGCTCGCGGCCGCCCTCTGGGACGGGCCCCACAGGCGGCTGGGATGATTGCTGCAATTGATCAGCATGGCGTTCGCTCCCCGTCTATTTCCATTGATTTTCCAATCGCCGTACCATGCGCGGCCTATGTCTGTCTCTAATGGGTTCGTATATCCTTCCCGGCGGTAAAGCCATACCGCCCGACCGCTTCCGCATTCAGATTGAGCACAAATGCTCCGAAATCGCGGATCATTCGGCAGGAAGCGCGGGAGGGCCGTATGGATACTTCCACCATTGGCGGGTCCGTGCAGACCGCTCCGGTCCATCCGGCGGTCATGATACTGCTCCTTCCGTCTTCCGTCCCGCTGCTCACCAGCAGCACCGGCACCGGATACAGCAGCGTCTTGAGGGCATACTCCACTTTTCCCATAGCAATCTCCCCTGCCCTATTCTGCAAGCGTCCGCATATTCCGCAGCGTCGCGTTCCCGTTCACCTGCGATAATAGCACAGTTCCAACATGATTACAAGCGTCTATGACTAAGCTTTATGTGGTCTTTTCTATGCACATGTGTTACAATATGTATGGCTTGCCTTAATCCTTATAGTCCAGCCATTTCAGGTCATGTTGAATGAACTTCTTTTCGCACTCTATTCTCAGATTACTCCTGCTGAGCGCAGCGCTTTGAGGACTAATAACGTCGCTCACACGGCGAATTGATGACGAATATTGAAAGGACGTGGCTTCATGAAAAACAGAACCGCACAGCTGATCTGGCAAACCTTCTATTGCACGCTCGCCCTGGTGGCGATCATTGGCAGCGTGGGTTTCTATGATATGAAATTCACCGGGGACTTTTATATCTACTTCACCAATATCAGCAACTACCTGGCCGCGGGGATCATGTTCGCGGAGCTGATTCAGACGGCGAGAAAACGCGGCGACAGCTTTGTCACCGTCGCGCCGCGGCTCCGGTTTATCAGCATGCTGGGGCTGGTGCTCACCTTTCTGGTGTTCAACCTTCTGCTGGCCGGAGACCCGGCGAGAGACCCGGCGCTGAATTACAAGGTCGAGTGTTTGCTCTGCCATATCGTCCTGCCGGTCATGTATGTGATCGACTGGCTCATGTGCTACGAGCACGGAAGGGTCCGCTGGACATGGCCGCTGCTGTCCGCATTGTACCCGGTCGTCTATCTGGTCTATGTGTTTGCCCATGCCGCGCTGTGGCGGTTTGACAGCAGCATCATGAACTACGCGGGCACCGACCCCGTCATCTACCCCTACTTCTTCCTGAACCCCGAAAGAGTGGGGATTGGCGGCATGGCGATGTGGATCGGCGCACTTTTGATCGGTTTCATCCTGGGAGGATTCCTCTTCCTGATGGTTGATCGGCTGTTGAAACAAAGGAACGGATGATCCGGGCAGGTATCATGTGGAGTTTTACAATTACATAACATCTACTTTTATAGTGTTCTCTCCAAAACATCGGTTTTGATACAAAAACGGCTTATTTTGTATCAAAACCGTAGTCCTACCCCATCCCCGACCGCGAGGTCATGCGGGATATCTACGAGCAATACCACGCCCTTGGCGGGAACGGAGTTATCACGCATCTAATGGAAGAACTGGACGAGCTTCCTACCTACGATAACCACTAAAATAATTAGGCTGACGCATGTTCTATTGCGTCAGTCCTTATTGTGCTTTTGGGGGTAAGCAATGGATACTGTCATTCATTCAGCGATTGATTGATGGTTCAAAACCCGTCGGAACGGGTGCCCGGGGACGTCTTATTTACTACAATTACGGATTCGCGGATAATGGATAATCAACATTCTGACGCTTCAAATATCACGCTTCTCTTGGCAATTAACGCAGAATAATGAATCAGAAAGCATTTCATAATTCAAATATGGTCCTGACTTCTGAATTGAACAGAACAGCGATGCCGACTTCAATTACCGGTTTGACCTCATTTTTCATTCCTGGTTCTTCTCTTCCTGTCTCTATGTGATGTTGCTATCCCGGCTTTTTGCCATGTCATAATTCTGCCCAAATCAGCATGTATGGCGTATCGTACCCACACAGTAGGAAACAATATTCTACGAGCGCCCGTTGGTCTGTCACGGGAATCCTTGCCCAGTTCAACCGCGTCCCTCCCAGCACCGTGCCCACGATAGAGGCCAGCGTGGAGGATGCTGTGGAAAGGGCTTGCCCATCAGGAGGTTGTAGGCTTCGGAGCTGTACTGGTTCGCTTCCTCCGCGAACCTCTTGGTCATGGTGATGGTGTTGGTCTGCCAGCTGATTGTATGGCCGTGGTTACCTCTTTCGAGGCGTTCCGCACAGACCTCCCCTGGTAAGAGCAACAACCTTCATCCCATCTACCCGCCGCATCTACATACATGAACCCGGGCAGTATTGGATTTCATCTTGTTGTGCAGACTCGTCCATTCATGCATGCCTTATATGCGGTTCCTGTTCGTCAGGCCGGGACTTTGCCCGCCGGGTTTATATCCTTCCCCCGACATCCGGCTTCCTTCGGATTCCGCCTCGCGACGGACACCCTTGCCTTCGGCTAACGCTCCCTACTGCCAAGCGCGTAGCGGACTTCCACCGCCAAGTTGTTGCCCATGCAGGGCGCACACAAAGAGAAACACCCTGCATTTCTGCAAGGTGTTATGGCTAATCCGGTTTATAGTGATACTCGTTGACGATTACCGGCTAACGGCGACGAGGGGTATTCACTTTTGCATACCCTGCGCCACGGGGTATGCATCCGGAAGCTGTGAAAGAAAGACATTCATGCATTTACCTTGTAAGCACGGGTGCCTGATCCTGAAGGGCCAAAAGCGTGCTGTCTTCCGCCGGACAGCACACCGGAGATCGGGTAACTGTCAATCCGTATAGTAATGTGTTACGGGAATCTGGGTTGTAAAGCCAAAGAAATCAATAAAATGAATTAAAAAAGCCTGCGGTTTTGCCGCAAGCTATTTTTCCTGGATGAAGTTCCTGACGCATTGGGGGAAGGTTATTTGCGTCTGTTATTAGGATGAAAGGGGCAAGTGGGCAGATGATCGTTCACTGTTCTACTACACTTTGAGCAATAAACAAAATCTTTCCCCAATGGAGCATGTGCTTGCCCACCATTCACCGCATCCATCTCTTCCTCGGTGAGTTCCATTCCTGCGTCTTTGATTTGTTCCAGCTTTTCTTCCTTGGTTTTCGCCTTATCAACCTTTTTCTTCAAGTCTCCAATCAGTTTCATGAGTTTATCCTCCTGTTTCGCATTATCTGCCAAACGTCTGCCGTGTCGCGGGCTTCAAAGAATGCGTCGCATCCTTCCCGCCGCGAAAAAGATTATCTTTCTCCTCACAGTTTCCCTGAATGCAGTCTTAACAACCTTCGGCGTTCCTTATAACTTCACATACCTTGCAACCGCCGACGCAGAGCGACCGTTTTCTCGGGAGACAGAACTTCAAAGAACAAGCATACACATCACTCCGTTTGTCCTGATACGATTAACATTTTTAACATTTCCATTATACAATGCTGGAAAATGCGTGTCAATAGGCACTTTATCACTGTATGAAATAATTGCCTTTATTCCCGCAGAAAACACCTGAATTCTATTCAAATCTCATACCAGACTCAATGTAAAAGTATAAGCTATACAGTTCTCCCTCTAAGGATTTTGCTCCAACAGCGCGCGTTTATCCGCGAACAGGTTTTTGATCGTCTGGCGCTTTTGCCTGATCTCGGCCTCGCTGATCCGGACGACCTCTCCGGTGGCATCCAGATAGCGAATCACGACATCTGCGACGGCATCGCACATGTCCACAAGGTACTCCTCCGTGTAGGAGACATCCGTAAGGACCGCTCTGAACTCCTGCCGTCCCTCGTCCCTGTGAAGGAGTTGGATATGGCGACGCCGGATAATCTCGAACAAATCGGAAATCTCTTCCCGGTAAAGCTGCACCGAATAGGACAGCGAATAGGTCCTCTCCTCAAAGCCCGCGATGGTCAGCGAAAGGAGCTCGCCAAAGGCCGCGCCGATGACGCGGGATTCCCTTTTGTCCTCCTCCGTGAGGGAATCCTTTTTATCCCCTATTTTATCCCAGTACGCGTTTCCCATCTCCATGATGCGCCCCGCCGTCTTGCCGATCTGGGCAAAGGACGAGGCCGCGCCCGTGAGGAGCCTTGCGCAGGCGATGTCCTTCGGCATGTTGGTGCGCGCCGAAATCTTCATCAGGTAATCGTTGATCTGCTTCTCATACTGATCGGCGCGGTTGCACAGACGTTCGACCTGTCCGGCAAAGCCGGGATCCTCCCGATATTCCGTCGCGGCCGCCAGGGCCTGGGCCGCCGTTTCCGCCAGCATCCGCACGGCCCTGTCCGTCTGGTCCAGGGCAAAGCGGGGATTGCCAAGGAGGTTTTCGTCCAGCATGGTCAGCTTGTTTGCCATCTCCTCCTTTTCCCTTTCGTCATAGGGCAGGGTCTTCCGCGCGAGCGCCACCAGCGCGCCGGAGCCCGGCAGCCAGACGGCGCTACCCAGAAGGTTGATCGCGGTGTGGAACACCGGTATGCCGATGGCCCCCACCGAAGCCTCCATGAACGAGAAATGCCGAAACTCGTTGACGATGTAAAACACCACCAGAAACGGTATCGTCTTCAGCAGGTTGTAGTACAGGTTCACCAGCGCCGTGCGCTTGCCGTTTTTGGAGGCCCCCATCGAGGAAAGCAGCGCGGTGACGCAGGTGCCCACCTGCGCACCGCACACCAGCGGAATCGCCATGCCGAAGGTCACGCCGACGCTCAGGGCAAACGCCTGCACGATGCCGATCACGGCGTCCGAGCTCTGCACCAGCATCGTGAACAGCATCGCGAACAGGAAGCCGAGCACCGGATTGGTAAAGCTCATCAGCGTATTCGTCAGCGCCGGCAGCTCGCGCAGCGGCGACACCGCCTGGCTCATCAGGTTCATGCCGATCATCATCACGGAAAAGCCCAGCAGGACGTTGCCGATGTTCTTCTTCGTCTGGGATTTCGAGAACGTCGTCAACCCCACGCCCACGATGGCCAGAAACGGCGAGAACGAGCTGGGCTTGACGATGGTCATCAGCAGCGACTGGCCCTCTATGGCGTTCAGCGAAATCACCCAGGCGGTGGCCGTCGTGCCCAGGTTCGCCCCGATGATCAGGCTTGCCGCCTGCTTCAGGCCGATGATCCCGGAATTCACCAGGCCGACGGAAAGGACCGTGATCGCGGACGAGGACTGGACGATGGCCGTGAGCCCCGCCCCGAACAGGAACCCCATGAACGCGCTTTTGGTGATCTTGCCCAGCACGCGGTCCAGCAGGCCGCCGGTCATCGAGGACAGAGAGCCGCTGAGCGTGTTCATGCCAAACAGAAACAGCGCCAGACCGCCCAGCATCGACGCGACCACCATGAAAATCTCTACAGAACTCATATTATCTCCCTGGCTTTGTTACGACGGTTTGCCCGCGTCATTTTCTCGCGTTTTCCGCCTGGAGCGCGTCCATCTGGAAGGCAAAATAAGCTTCCTTCAGCTGCTGGCGCCGACGGCGGTTGAGCAGGAACAGCTTGCCGTCCGAGGTTTCGCAGTCATAGGCGCGCCATTTGGCGATATGGTTCATGTTCAGCGATACGCCGCGGTTGATGGTCAGGAAGCTTTTATCCAGCTGCGCCTCGACCTTTCCGAACAGCATCCAGATGGAATAGACGGAGCCGTTCTTTGTGAAGATGTTGGTCTTGTGGTCGCTGGCCTCCACGCGGATGATGTCCCGCTGGTCCAGCTCATACATATCGTTGCCGATGCGCACCGTCAGCGTGCTCTTCGGCGCGGTGGAAAAATCCTGCTTCGTGGCGCGTCGAAGGGTTTCGACGACGTCCGCCTCGGTATAGGGCTTGACCAGGTAATGGATGGCATAGACGCTGAAGGCATCCACCGCGTGGCTGTCGGACACGGTGGTGAACGCCACGGCGGCGTCCGGCAGGATGCCGCGCATCCTCCGAATGACCTCCACGCCGTTTTCTCCCGGCAGGTAGATATCCATGAAGACCAGGTCATAGGCGCGCTCGCCCGCTGCAGCGAGGAACGCCTCGCCGGTCTCAAAGCAGTCGATGACGCTGCTCTCGACCAGCCGGGTCAGCATGTCACGGAGCGCGTCCACGTCCTGTCGTTTATCGTCGCAGATGGCGATTTTCATGTCTGTCCCTCCTGTCTGTCGGTAGATGCGGGCTCATCCTCGCGCAGCCGCCGGGCGACGACCACCAACCGGTCATCGCCCAGGCAGGTGGTCAGCGTCAGCAGCCCGTCGCCGGGCTGCACATCCACATCCGCCGTCTGCAGGGCATGGCGGCGCAGGGTATCGATATAGGCGCAAAAATCAGCGTCGGAGGCGAAGGTGGGATGGGCATAGTAATTCACAAAGCCGTCCTTGCGCGGGTCCACGGGCGTCCTGAGCACCGCGAAAACCGCGTAGCGCTCCACGTCCCACAGCGTGCTGAGCTTGATCACGGGGTGCTTGTCGATGTACCCGCCCCGCTGGTAGTGGATCAGCAGGCCGAACATGGTACCGTCGGTCATGTCATGGCCGTGGATTAGCAGGTTGGCGGCGTCCTCCGTCAGCGGGTGGTTGACATCCAGGAACAGCGTGCCCGCCTTGCTGTGATGGCCGTAGAAGTCGTGGGTGAGGTAGTATTCGTTGTCCCGGTACACCACGGGCAGGTTCACCACGCCGTCGATGTAGAGCCAGCCGACCAGGTCGGGGTTTGCCTTGCTCAGCTTCAGCATCTCCGGCAGAAGCTGGGCGTCGGTTATGTGATACGCCGTCGTCGTTGCCGCGTTGCCCACGGTTCTGGCCGGTTCGGCGGCGGCGACGGCGGCAACCGCGCTGCCGCCGCCCATCAGCCGGATGCCCTCGGGCAGCTCGCTGGCATAGGCCGACTGCCACGAACGGTCGCTGTCCGCCGCCTGGGCGAAATCCTGCATCGGCGGGGCGGCGATCTCGGCCGACAGGGCCGCGCCGTCCGCGGTGTGCAGGGATTGCAGTTGGGCGTTCAGCCGGTTTGTGGCAAAGGTGCGCCACACCGCCGTTACGGTCAGCGACACGGACACGGCCAGCACCGCGACCAGCGCGGCGCGGATCAGCTTAAGCCGCGCCCGTTGGAGGCTTCGCCTGTCCCGTCGCGCAGGCCGCGTCCACATTGCGGGTCGCGCCCGGTGGGCGGGCCGTTCCTGTCGTTCCCGTCGCACGGGCCGGTATCGGATTGTCCTTTTTTTCTTGCGTCTCAATTTGCTTTCTCCCTGCGCCGCAGCCACCACAGCAGCGCCAGTGCCAGCAGCGCCGCGGCGATGTACAGCGGCAGGTTGGTCTTGTCGCCGGTCTCGGGCAGCGGCTGGCCGGAGATGGTGAGCATGGCCTCGTCGCTGGTGATGGTGTTGAGATAGTGGTCGGTGACGACGCAGCGCGCCTTGCGGCCGTGCATTTTCTCGGTGATCTGCTCGACGGTCAGCGTGGCGGAATCGCTGTCGGGGATGTCCACCCAGCCCTTCTTCTCGCCCATCCACACCTGCCACTTGTAGGTGTAGGGCTTCGTACCGCCGGCAACGGCCACGGAGAACTGCACGGTCTCGCCCACCCGCGCGGTCACAGGGGTCGGCTGGCGGGTGAAGCGCAGCGGGTCGTTCAGGTCCGCGTCGTCGAAGTGGATGACGAACTCGTTGTTGTTCAGGGCCACCTCTTCCACGTTCTTCGCCCGGATGACCACCCGCGCCTTTCGGGGATGGCTGTCGCCCATCAGCGTCTTCAGGGGCAGGTCGACGGTCTGGGTCCTGCTGTCGGTGACGCCCTTCTCAAAGTAGGGCAGCGCCAGGTCCACGCCTTCCTCGGCGTCGTCCAGGTACAGCTTGGCGTACAGGTCCAGCGACTCGTCAATGTCGGCGAAGTTCAGCACCGTGATAGAGACATACGGCTCGCCGCCGAGGTTGCAGTAGACATGGTGGTACACGTCCAGGTCGTTGAGCGCGGTCTTTACCTCCAGATCCTCGCCGCCCTCGATCTCATCGGGATAGAGCGGGGAGAGGCTGATGGCGCTGTCTTCAAGGGCCTCGGTATCGCCCGCGGCGTTGGCTACAGCCAGCATGTTGGCGACGTTGTCTGTGCGCACCATATTGCCGTCTTTGTCGCGGGTGTAGACGATTTCGGGGTTCAGGTTGGGGTCGAGGGCGTTCTGCACGGCGTTGCTCACCACGCCCCCATTGGCCGCGACGCCGGCGGCGTAGTTGGCGGCCGCCCAGTTGGCGCGGGTGGTATAGCTTCCCAGCCGCAGGTACACGGTCTTGTCGCCTCGCCAGTCGGACGGGATGTACAGCGGCACCGTGAAGACCTTCAGCGTGCCCGGCAGGATAAACCTGCTCTGAACGTAATTACCGGACGCATTCGTCCAGCCTTTTGAATGATCCCATTTCCGCCTCACGACATTGTGGTCGGACTTTCGCTTGGGCTCAACGGCGTCCCGGAGCCGATAGGCGACCTGCGAGCCGGTGGCAATTGTATTATTTCCTACGGACACGGAATTGTTGCCGGAGTTCAGCAGGTCGATGTGGACGGTTTCCACCACCGCTGTTTCTGTTTTTCCCTTCGACTTATACTCATTCACGAGCTGTATGTCAAAGGTGGTGATGCCGGTGTTGCCGGTGTTCATCACCGAGACCACCGAGTCCACCCAGGAGGCGGGGTTGGCCAGGGCGTCCTTGAAGCAGATTGTCTCATCCTTGAGTTCCAGGCTGGTGATCCAGTTCAGCGGGAACGAATACAGATTGATCAGCATGTGCTCACCATTCTGGAAAATCGACGAGCAGTAGCCTGTTCCGTTTTCACCGATGTAAATCCTGCTGGGCTTCAAGCCATCGGGCAGGCATAACTCAGCCAGCACAAATACCTCGCTTATGCTGTCGGTGGAGGGGTTGTAGTAGGTCGCCATCATTCGATAGACATCCGGGGCATCCTCATCTGTCTTGTCGACGGTGGAGAGCCAGTAGATATAGGTGAGGCCGCCGTATTCCTGCAAATAGAAGCTGTCGGCATCGACCTGCACGTCGAAGTCGGTGATGGTATGGCTGTCCGTCACGTATATAATCGTACGCTCAATCTCGACGTCTGCGCGTTTCAGCCAGTTCCGCACGCCGACCTGAGCGCCGTCCTCACCGGTGATCTTCTGTTGATCGAGGTAGTACAGCGTGTGCTCGTTGGGACGCTTGGCATAGAATATGACGTTTTCTTCCTTGTCCGTGAGGGCATTGAGCTTGACCCGTCTTGCTTCGTTGCACCCATGTACCAGCGTTCCTCTATTGGTGCTGTCTTTCTCAATGGCGTACCAGGTCACATTGCCATAATAATAACCTTCCTCGGGCAAAATGCGTTTGGCAGAGGTTTCCAGGGTGGGTACTTCGCTGACATCGGTATTGCTTATAAAGGAATAACTGACCAAGAGCTCCTCAAAAACTCTTTCCCTTATTCTATATTGCAACACATCCATTCGTTTGTCATAATCATCACCCGAAGTCGGAACTTTGTATTCTTTGGCAGCGATTATGAAACCCAATCCATGTCCCGACCCATCCGACGTATTTTCAGAGGTTATCGCTGACAGTTCACCGATTTTTTTGTTCTCTTGCTTCCAGCCACCGTAAGTATATAGTTTGCCTTCGCGGGACTGGGAAACTTCCAAATATCCAAGATCATCGATCTTCAGGGTAATGAAGTACAGAATTGTATCTGTCGGAGACTGGAACGTTCTCTCTTCACCGTCCTCCCACTTTACGGTGACATTCTCGAACTGACTCGTGCAGCACGCGACGACCTGGATACATTGCTGTTTCTCCGTGTGGGCAATCACATCGAATGCGTAATCATGCATGCTTATGATGTTTTCAGCTCCAACAAATGTACGTTTTGGGCCATCATTGATGGCTTCCTTACCCTTTATCGTATTGAGGAACTCGGAAAAGCTTCCACTCGTACCACTGGTCAGGTTCATCCAATGAAGCCGATTGACCCCAGCTTCCATCCCGATTGTAAAGGCATAAGTGTAGCCTTTAAAATTCACGAACTTGCATTCCCCGCCACCATAAAGCATATCCCCAATCTCCTTCTTGGCCTCGGGGACCAGTTTGGAATAGCTTTTCGGCTCAAGCTCCGAATTGCCGTCGTAGATGCTGTCGTCATTTGCCTTCACGCCGCGCTTTGCGGAGATCAGTTTCATAGCGTTGCCCGAAGCGTTGTTCAGCGTGTCCACGAGTGTCTTGGTGATGCTCCAGATCTGGATATAGTATTTGAACCAGAAGACGTCGACGCACACCCTGAAGTTGAAGTCCATCGAGATCTGGAACGCCGCTTTATCGCCCGTGGTGAACTGGAACATAAAGTTGAAGCCGAGGGTGCCCATGGCGTAGGCGGCGAGCACGCCCTTCACGCCGACGCCCAACGATGCGGCAATCTGAATGCGGGCCAGCACGGTCAGGCCAAAGCCCCCGCCGAGCCTGGGCGCGGTTTTAAAGGCCTTCCCGAGGTTGTGCAGATCGACGTCGTCCCAGACCAGCGGTATGGTGACGGCCACCGTCAGCGACAGAGTTGC
Source organism: Clostridia bacterium (assembly GCA_045658005.1). Lineage (GTDB taxonomy): Bacteria > Bacillota > Clostridia > Christensenellales > Aristaeellaceae > UBA2862. The sequence continues at coordinate 71,593 of JAZOUD010000123.1, forward strand.
CTCGACATTAAAGAATCCGATCGAATACCGCAGCGTCCAGTCACCGGCGCCGACGTAGATGACGCCGACGGTGAGGCTCAGCTCCGTCGCTTTGTAGGAGACGCCCTTATCGCCCGAATCGCTGTCCGACTTGGCGACGATCCTGCCCTGGAGCACCACGAAGGCGGTCATGTACAGGGTGAACGTGCCCATCGTGGTCCATTTATCCTTCACGGAGGACATCAGGGCGTTCATCCGGGCCGTCTCCTTGTAAAAGGTCGACGCCTTCTCGTCCACCTGCGCCTTTTGGTCCAGCTTCATCTGGTCCTCGGTCTTCCAGGTATGGTCGGAGTACCAGCTTTTCCCCTTGCTGCCCTCGTCGTCCGACGCGCCGGCGGAGAATTCCGGAAGGCCATAAGCAACGCTCACCCGCCCGTCCAAACTGAAGGCGAATTTCGGCACGTATTTATCCAGAAAGGGAATGTTGATGCTGAGGTTGGAATGGTTGAGGAACGAGGGCAGGTTGTCGCCCTCAAAATCGAAGGAGAGCAGCGTGCCCACTCGGCTGATGGTGTTCGACATTGTGGTGTACATGGCGTTGTCCTTGCCGTAGACGGGCTTGTCGATCACGCCGCGCTCCACCGTCAGCATGGAATCCACCCAGGCGCCGTCGCCGATTTTGAAGCTGATCTTCTCGCCGGGCTTGAATATCTGCTTCCACTTGTCGCTGAAGGTGAAGCTTCTGGCTGAATAGCCGTCGATGCCCGCCGAGTAATCGGAACCATCGCTGTAATTTTTTGAAGTGGTAATCTCCTTGCCATCCTTGTTAAGGTAGCGCATGGTGAGTTTCTTGTCGCCGGAATAGCCGTTGGGATAGGCCACCACCACGTTGATGTCATGGGTGACGTCGTTGGCGGAGCTGTAGAAGACCTGCTTGCGGGTGGCAAGCATGGGGTCGTCGTTGAAGGTCATGGCCACGTAGTAGGGCTCGCTGCCCGCGTTTTTGACCGCGCCGCCGTTCGCGCTCTGGCCCGTGCCCGGCTTGATGAGCGTCAGCCCATAGCCGCCGCCCTTCTTGATGACGGCTTTGTATTCCATCAGCGCCTGGTAGCCGGTGGCCTTCACCAGCACGCCCAGCTCCAGCACGCCGTTGGAATCCACCGTGAAATCCGACACATTGAACAGGGTCTTGCCGTCGTCTGAGATGCTGTTGGTCTTCGCGGAGGACGCCGCGGGGCTCATGCCGTCCTTCGCGTCCCACACCGTGATCGTGCCAGAGGTGACGGGAATCAGGCTGGCGGGGTCGCTGGGGTTGGGGGTTCGCGTTTCGATGTAGAATTCACGGTCCGATATGACCGTCACGGTCTGATTCGCGTTGGAGAGGACGCTGCCTGACCCGGAGAGCTTCGACAGCGCCGTGCCGCGGTTGCTGGCGGCGTACAGGTCCACGTTGACGTTGGCCGTGATCGGCTCGTTGCCATAGCTCTCCACCTCGTGGATCCAGTCGGAGAGGGAATCGGCGGCGGCGTTGGACATGACCCCGTTGAGACAGTTGGCCTTGTTGCCGCCGGTGAAGTCCTGGTGCCAGGCTTCGATCTGCTCCAGCCAGCTGTCGTAGTTGTCCACGACGGTATTGCGGATGCCCTCCACCTCGTTCACCGAGGCCTGGAGCCGCAGGGCGTAGCGGGTCTTTTCCCGGTCGGTGAGGTTGCCCTCCCTCAGCACGTCGATCAGGCCCTTCATTTCGCTGGAGTGCATCGTCGACTGGTTGCGGTACGAGCGCAGCGTCTGCCGCAGGTCCTCCACGCCGAAGGCGGTGTTCTTCATGTAATTCACATAGTTGGCGTATGGCCCGGAGGTCAGGCGGCCATAGGCGTCGGGGCTGTTGGCCGCGAGCTCGTCCAGCGCACGCTCCAGGTCGTGGTGCGCGTTCGCCACCGAATAGTGCTCGTGCTGCAGCACGTGATCCAGCCAGCCGTTCAGCTCCATGGCGTTCCAGTTGGACTGGGGCTTCATGCCCTCGTGCCAGGTCGGGGCGTCCTCACCCAGGCCGGACAGGCGCTCGGCCTGATCCAGCGCGGCGTTGGACACCTGCGTCCCTGCCGCCAGGGCGTCCAGCGGAAAGAACTGGACAAACAGCAGCAGGCACAGCACAGCGCTCAGGATTCGCTTGACAATCTTCATCGAAGTACACCTCATTCCACGTCGATCAGTTCGGGATGCGTTTCAATTTCGTAGTCGGCCTTCCATTCCTGAACCAGCTCGTCCAGCTTTTTCTTTTGCGCCGCCCGAAGCGCGCTCTGCTCCAGCGCCGCGCGCTCCTCGTCGGTCAGCGTATGAACGCCCGCGGGCACGTCTCCCATGTAGCAGAAGATGTGAACCCCGTCGTCGGAAGCCACTGGTTCGGATAGGTCGCCCGGCTTTTCCATCGCCGCGATGGCCTCGCCGAACGGCTCCGGCCAGCGCTTGGAATTGGGGTGGAACTGGAAGCCGTTGCCCTCGACGTACTGCTGGTCGATGCTGTACTTTTTGATTGAATCCTCGAAACGGATGCCCGCCTCGGTGGCCTGGCGGATGGTATCGACGGTGTCCTGCACCTGCGGCACGGCCTCCTTCAGCTTGGCGAGGTAGGCCTGCCGCGCCTCCTCCATTTTCTCGCGTGCCGCCTTATAAGCCGCCTTTTGCTCGGCGAAGTCCTCCATCGTCTCGGCCTCTGCCGCCGCGTCGGCCAGCTCCAGGTACACGGTCTGCGCGTCCTGCAGGCGGCTTTTGACCCGCCTCTCATAGGGCTTCAGTTGATCCTCAAAGCCGTCCGGCAGCGGAAGCACGATCTGCTTGATGTAGCGGAAGCCCTCCGGCACGAAGAAGGCCTCGCTGTTGGTCAGGGCGATCTCGCTGTCGTAGAGGTCGATGTCGTTCTCGTACTTCTCCCGGTCAGGCTCCACGTAGTTTTCCATGTAGAAGTCGTCTACGTCGCTCTGCTTCAGCACAATGTCGGAACAGTACATTTCCACCAGGCGATACTGCCGCTCGGTGATCTGCGCCTCGCGGAAGTAGGCGTTCACGGTATAGCCCGATTCCTCAAGCCAGTGGGTGATCTCCGCCTCGGTGGTCTCCACATCCTCCTCCTGGGCCCGCTTGTACAGCTCCTGCCAGGTCTGGTCGAAGGCCTGCTGTGCCGAGTATTGCAGGGTGCTCAGCTCTTCCTCGGTAAAGTCGTACTTGCCGAGCTGCTTCAGCTTGCACTCGGCGACGCCGATGTCGACGGCGCGCTGGATGGTCCCATCCAGCAGGACCTGGCGGTCCTCGTCGGTCACCTCGTCGTTGAACGCCTTCAGCACGTCCAACGAGGAGACGTAGCCAAACTGAACCTCGGATTGGGTGAAGGTGATGTCCCCCACCCGCACCACGACGGGGTCCTCCGCCGACTCCGACAGGGCGGAGATACAGGTTGTCAGCAGCAGTGACAGGAGCAGCACAATCAGGCAGATGCGTTTCACGATGGGTGTCCTCCTCTACAGGTGGGGTCGTCCGTTCTGTAATAGACAATATTTGGCGAATTCGTGCTCTGGATGTCAAAAAGCACAAACAATTTCACCCTATTTTATCAGTAATGTTGCCAATAATCAACAGAAACACCGTGAATGGTTGCAATTTTCCGTGAATGGTTCATCAAACGGCGGCATTGTCCGGGGACGTTCGTTCACACCATCATTGATGTGGATTGATTTCCAAAATGCAATGGGGTATAATGCTGTCAAAAGGTGACACTTTATCATGGGGGTTCTTATGGCGATATACTTTATACTGCGGCATTTCATCGGCTTCGCGCTGCAAATGACGCCCGCGACGCTGCTGCTGCTGTTGCCCTTTGATCCGGTCTGCTTCCGCCTGCCCGCAAAAAGGCAATGGCTGGCCTTCATCGGCGTGAGCCTGGGCCTTTCCGCCATCTACTCAGGTCTGGCGTATGCCACCTATACGGCGAACCCGGACGCGGGGTTTCTGTTCGGCAACGCCTTCATGATCGCGGGCATCGCCGTGGTGGTCGCCATGTTTTTCAGGCTCATCAACGAGCGGGCCATGCGCAAGCTGTTTGTGGTTTTCATGGTGATCGCCTTTGCCGCCGTGCAGTATTCGCTGGCCAACGTGCTGCTGGCCAACATGCCCCGGCAGCTGGCCGTGCAGGACGGGCAGAGCTATGACAACAACACCTTCCTGGCCTACCTGATCGTGACCGCGGCGCTGATCGGGCCGGTGGCGCTGTTCTTCCGGCGGCCGCTGCGCGTGTACATCAGGAGCATCCAGCCCACCGGCAGCCGGGGCGAGATCATGCTGCTGATCGTGCTGACGGCCATCTATCTGGCGCTGAACGCCCTGTTTACGATGTTCTGGGCGCGGTTCCACCTGAGCGCCGACATCAACCAGAGCTATTACATCCCGGTGATACTGCTGCAAACCGCGATGCTGCTCATCGTCTACTACAGCGTCATCCGCCTGTCCAACCAGCGTTCAGAGGAAAGCGAGCGGCAGCTGGAGGCCGCCATCATCCGGTCGGACCACGAGCGCATCCAGAAGGATATGGAGAAGCAGCGGGAGCGTCTGCACGACATGCGGCAGCTGCTGCGCACGATGTCCGTCATTGCTAAAAACGGCAGCCGGGAGGATATGCAGAACTACATCGACGAATCCGTGGAGCACATTCACATCACCGACAAGCGCTTCTGCGCCGACAGGCAGCTGAACGGCATACTGCAATACTACGCCTCCATGGCCGCCAACCAGGGGATCGACTTCAGCGTTCAGGCCATGTGCGGGGACCTGTCGTTCATCTCTGAAATTGACCTCACCGTGATGTTGGGCAACGTGCTGGAAAACGCCATCCGTGCGGCAAGGGAATGGCGGACACAGCATTCTCAGGAGCCGGCGTCCATACGCTTCACCGCGGACGACAGGAAGAGCCTTCTGCGCATACAGGTTGAAAACTCCTGCGAAAATGTCGTCTTCGCCGCGCCCGCACCCGCCGACGGCGGCGACGGCTTCCTTCCTGCCGAGGCTTTCCAGACCACCTCCGGCAGCGGAGAGGGCCTGCGGCGCGTCGCCACAATCGCCAAAAAGTACGAAGGCGTCGCCAGCTTCCGATACGACGAAAACGCGCGACGCTTCATTACGAGGATCACCCTGGTGATGTCGTAGCGGGGAGTCTTAAAGTCTGATTCCAGAAGCTCCTGTGGAGTGTCATTGGGCACCATTTGTCTTTGATTTCGCAACCGTTCAGGGCCACTTCCGGGAGAAGAATCCACACGCAGATTTCTGTTGCAGCGTACCGCATGGCTTCCAAGGATTTTGATCGGTTCCGTCGAACATCAAGCGCCGATCACGAAATTATATGTTCGATCTATTGGATTCTGCACGAACTTACACGTTTCTACTATGACAAATCAGGACAAACTATGGCATCGAGAGTTGTGCTTCAATTCTGATCGAAAAAAAGAGCCTGAGAGTGGTCCTCACAGGCTCGATTTTTCCCCCACTTTTTAACCACTAACCGGGTTTTCCCCCACTTTTTAACCACTAAAATTAGGTCAAATCAGGTCAAATTCAGACAAATCAGCACAAACTCCAAAACAAGGAAAAACCCCGAAAACCGTTGCGGCATCGGGGTTTTGGGGCTTCTTTAGCGCTTGGAGAACTGGGGCGCGCGACGGGCGGCCTTCAGGCCGTACTTCTTGCGCTCCTTCATGCGCGGGTCGCGGGTCAGGTAGCCGGCCTTTTTGATGGCGGGCTTCAGGTCCGCGTCGGCCTTGACCAGTGCGCGGGCGATGCCGTGACGGATCGCGCCTGCCTGGCCGGTGAAGCCGCCGCCCTTGCAGTTGACGACGACGTCAAACTTGCCGAGGGTCTCGGTGAGCACCAGGGGCTGGCGCACCACGGTCTTCAGGGTCTCATAGCCGAAATACTCTTCCAGATTGCGCTTGTTGACGGTGATGTTGCCCTCACCGGGGATCAGACGAACGCGGGCGATCGCCTTTTTCCTTCTGCCGACAGCATGGAAACAAACATTACTCATTTCTTCGTCCTCCTCCCTATTACAGCTTCAGCGCTTCGGGCTTCTGGGCCTGCTGGTTGTGCTCGGGGCCGCCGTACACGAACAGCTTCTTGGCCATCGCGTAACCCAGGGGGCCCTTGGGCAGCATGCGGCGAACCGCCTCACGGAAGGCAAATTCGCTCTTGTTGGCCATCAGCTTGCGGTAGGAGACTTCCTTTAATCCGCCCGGATAGCCGGTATGATAGCGATAAACCTTGTCGTCCAGCTTCTTGCCGGTCAGCACCAGCTTATCGGTATTCACAACGATGATATAGTCGCCACAATCACAGTGAGGGGTGAAGGTGGGCTTGTGCTTGCCGCGCAGCATGGCGGCAACCTGGGATGCCAAACGGCCCAGAACCATGCCCTCAGCGTCGATCACGTACCATTTGCGCTCGACGTTCTGGGGATTCGCCATAAAAGTACTCACGAGTGTTTCCCTCCAAATTTTGATCGCCGGTCTCAGCCGGCCGCGAGAGAGCCAGGGGCGCCCTCGCCTATCCTAAAGCTCTTTGCACGGTTTGCAAAGGTGTGGTCAGTACCTTTGCGCATGTCATGGCCCGGGGCTAATGAGCGTATTGACACAAGTTGTATTATAACCAATTCCAGGCATTGAGTCAACGGTTTTATGGCGATGATTTGAACATTTAACATCACCTTCCGGCGAAGATAAAATAACGGGGAAGCGCGCGCTTTCACAACCTTCGTGTTGTCAAAAGGTTTGCGATATGATACAATATATGCATTGATTTACAAAAGGAAAGCGGCGCGGAGGTGTATGCTGTTGACGGAGGAGAGCCTTTACCTGTCCTTTTCCGGCATCCGAGTTCATTTTCGCGTCGTTCGACCGGATACGCCCATCCGAAGCCGCATACTGCTGCTGGCTTCGCCGATGATTTGCGCCTTCCATTGGCGCAAGCTGCTGCCGGAGCTTTCTGAGCTGGGCAGCCTTGCGGTGCTGGCGGACCTTCCCGGCTTCGGTCACAGCGACCCAAACGCGCCCCAGGATGTCGATACCCGCGCCAGCATGATCTGGGGGGTATTGGACGAGGTGGACCGCAGCATGGGCGCGCCGCTGTCCCTGTGGCACCTGGCCGGTCATGGCAGCGCCTGCGGCACCGTGCTGTGCATGGGCGCGCAGTATCCGGACAGCGTCAAATCACAGATCCACATCGCCCCGGTATTCTCCGTGGAAAAGGCCTTCCGAAAGCCCGAGAACCGGGAGCGCTTTTATGCCGACAACGTACTCAGGCCGGGAAGCTTCAGGCGCATGATCGAAGGCTGGGCGGGCTTTCCCATGGACGATTACATCGTGGATCGCATGCGCGCCCCCCTGATGCGCCCCGGCATGCGAAGGACCTTCAGTCACATGCTGGGCTGTGCCCTCACCCCGCCCCGCGAGGGCCTGGGCTTCTGTCCGGCGATGGCGCTGCTCGGCGGGCGGGACCCGCTGTTGGATGAAGCGCGCCTGACGCAAGCCCAGGCGCTGCTGGGCGGCGCGGAGACCCATCGCCTGGCCTCCGCCGGCCACTTTCCGATGGAGACCCACAGCAAGGCCCTGCGGGATTACCTGAGAGGCTGGCTGCGATACAACGATTAGATTGGAAGGTATGCCCTATGCCAAAGCTCGAACCCTATTCCCGCAAGCTGGATTACAGCTACCAGCTGGGGGTGTTTCCGGCGCTGATGCTGCTGGAAGCGAAGCCCGATTGCGCCTCGCGGCTGCTGCTCCATTCCCAGGGGCTTGAAAACGAGGGCGTCGTCAAACTGAGAGAGCGCTGCGCGGCGCTGGGCGTGCGCGAGGAGCTGGCCGACCGGGTGCTGCGGCGGGAATCGAAGAAGGACAACTGCTTTGCCGGACTGGTGTTTAAAAAGTACGAATCCATACTCTCCGCCGCCGACAGCCACGCCGTGCTTTGCCAGATCACGGACAACGGCAACGCGGGCACGGCCATGCGCTCCCTGCTGGGCTTCGGCATCCGGGACGTGGCCCTGGTGCGCCCCTGCGTCGACGTGTTCGACCCCCACGTTCTGCGCGCTTCCATGGGCGCGTTTTTCAAGCTGCGCGTCAGGACCTACGACAGCTTTGACGACTACCGCGCCGATTTTCCCGACAGGCCTCTCTATCCCTTCATGCTGGACGGCGCCCAGCCGCTGGACGACGTGGCCGCAGCTGCCAGGCCGCCCTTCTCGCTGGTGTTCGGCAACGAGCAGACCGGCCTGCCGCCGGTCTTTGCCGAATTGGGCCGGAGCGTGCTGATCCCCCAAAGCGACGAGATCGATTCACTGAACCTCGCTGTGGCAATTTCGGTGGGGGCATACGTGTTCACAAGGGCAAGATGACATCCACGCGCGACCTTCTACGGAGGCTGATATCGTGTTTTTCCGAGGCTACAATCTATTGAACAGCATGGCACGCCCGGAGTCGCTGCCCTCGCCGCTGGCCACCGGCCCGGCCAGGGAGTGGGCCAGCGCCGGCGCGCACCTGGCCATGAGCCGGGACCTGCCCGCCATGCGCCTGTCCCAGCGGCTTTCCGACCCCGAGGCCTACCTGCGCCTGCAAAAGGGGCGGCGCCAGGCGCTGGAGGCGCTGATGGCAGTGGAGCCCGACGGGCCGCAGCTGGAGCGCGTCGTCGACCTGATCTGCATGATCGTCGAGGAATCCAGCTGGGCCGAAAACCCGAAGGGAGCGCCCTTCGACGACGACCAGCACCCGCGCATCGACTTCCAGTCCGCAGAGACGCTGATGCTGCTGGCCTGGGTTCAGCGCGCCATGGGCGAGCGTCTGGGCACCCGCGTCTCCGCAAAGCTCCAATACGAGGCCCGCAGGCGGATCTTCTCCCCCTTCCTGGCCCATACCGACTATCCCTTCATGCGCTTCATGGGGCCGGCAAGCGCCCGGCCAGACCGCCCGCTGTGCATACTCAGCGATATATTGCTCGCTTCGGTTCTCCTGGAAACAGACGCCGGGCGCAGGGCCGCGGTGACGAAGCAGGCGCTGCGGCTGATCGACCAGGCCGTGCAGGCCCGGGACCGGCACACAGAGCCCCTCGCGGACGCCCTCGCCGAAACCGCCGCGGTGACCGACCTGTGCACGCTGCTGCGCAAGCTGACCCGCGGGCAGCTGGACCTGACAGAGGTCTATCCCACCTCGGACTGGCTGGACGCGCTGCTGATCCCCTGGATCGACGGCGATTGCTTCATCGATCCCGCCACCGGACAGATGGACCCCGCCCTATCCGGGCAGGCGCTGTTTCGCGTGGGCCTTGCCAGCGGCGACGAGGCGCTGAGCGCCCTCGGGGCAGCGCTGCACCGCCAGAAGCGCGTGCCCTCCGCCACGGTAACGGGGCGCATGCTGGATCTGTCCTGCGCGGGCATGCTCTCGGCGCAGATCGACAAGCCGCCAAAGCTCAAGCACGCCGCCACGGCCCGAAACCGCTTGATGATCTCCCGCTTCAGCGGCCTGACCTGCGCGCTCCACGCCGGTGGCGACAAGGCCAACGCTGGAAGCATCGTGCTGTTTGCGGACGAAGTGCCCATACTCGTGGAGACGCCGAACCGGGCGTCCCTGCCCGTGATCGACGGGCTTGCCCAGCTGATCGCTCCCGGTGAGAACGCCCCGGAGGCGGCCTTTGGCGCGGACGTCTGCCCCTCGGATTTCCAGACCCGTCCAGACCGGGACCTGTTGAGCGTGGACCTGACCAATGCCTGGCCTGCGCGCCTTGGGGCGCGCTCAATCCAGCGCACGGCCATGGTGCTGCGCAAGGACAGGGTCCTCCAGCTGGTGGATGCCTTCGACCTGGAGAAGCCTGCAAGGGTCACCTTCCGGTTCATCACCCCGCAGTCCCCCGAAATGATAAGGCCCGACGGCACCACGACCGAAGCCGTGCGTCTCGGGCCTGTGACATTGAGCTGGGAGGGCGAGATGCGCTGCGAAATCGCCGCGCTGGACGAGCGCTTTTCCATCGGCGAAGGCAGCGGAGAGCTGCTGCGCTGCGTCAGCCTGACGCCGGTCAACCCCGTCGGGCGGGGCTTTTTCCCGTTTTATTTCGCGCGAACCGGCGTGTAGCGGCGTCAGTTCACCATCTTCAAGAATTCAAATCCGTTGAAGGTGTCGTAGACGCGCACGCCGCTCATGCCACCGATGGAGCGGCTGGACAGCACGGTACCCGTCCTGAACAGCAGGCCCAGTATCGGCAGGCGGTTGACCACCGTCATCTGGATATCGCTGTAGATCTTCTGAAGCAGCGCCTCGTCGGAGGCGGAATACACGCGCTCCAGCAGCTGGTCCATGTCGTCGCTGCTGTAGTGGTTCAGGTTCAGCGATCCCCTGCTTCCCAGCAGGCTCGACAGGTAGGGCACCTCGCTCAGGTTCACGCCCACCAGCGCAAGGTCGAACTCCCCGTCCTTGACCAGCTGGCGCGTGCGCTCCTTGGAATAGACCGTCACCGTCACGTTGAAGCCCACCGTCCGCAGGTAGTCGGCGATCAGGTTCGCCGCGTTCTCGCGGATGCTGTTGCTGCTTTCGTTGTAGGTGATGATCGAAAGCGTCGGCTCCTGTACCATCACGCCCACATGCTTGTTCAGCGTGCCGTCGCCGGTCAGGTCGTACCAGCCCAGGTTGTGCATCAGCTGCAGCGCCCGCTCCGGGCTGTAGTAGTATATGGCGCTCTGGCTCTCGTACAGCCAGGACGCGGGCGGCACGGGGACCTCGCACTGCACGGCCATGTCCAGATAGCCGTTGGAGGCGATCACCGAGCGATCGATGGCGTACATGATGGCCTGCCGCACGCTGGCATCGGCGGTCAGGCTGCCGTCGGACAGGTTCGGCACCAGCATCTCATAGGTCAGCGTGGGATAGTCGATGCTGGTCAGGCCCGCCAGCTTCCGGCTGAGGGACGCCTTCGTGCTCTTGGTGGACAGCATGTCGATCTCGTGGGTGCGAATCGCCTCGATGGCGTCGCCCACAGTATAGTACCGCTTGAGCAGTATGCTCTTGACCTCCGGCTGCCGCTTCCACCAGAGGGGGTTGGCCTCCAGGCGAACGGAGCCCTCGGGGTCGGCCTGTATGTACCAGTAGGGCCCGGTGCCCCGGGGCAGGTCGTCGTACAGGGTATCGTACTGCATCACCGGGAATACCATGGCATAGAGCGTCATCAGGCTGGTGTTCTTCGCGGTGACCGTCAGTCCGTAGATGTCCGTGGGAGAGGCGTCCATGTTTTCGATCACCTGTAGGCGCTCATAGTAGGGGTTTTCCTCTCCCGCCTGCATCAGCGTCTGATAGCTGCGCACCACGTCGTAGGCGGTCAGCTCGTAGCCGTTGTGAAACTGTATGCCGCTGCGCAGGTTGAAGATCCAGTTCTTGCCGTCCTGGACCCAGTTGTTGGCCAGCATCGGCACCGGCTTGAGGTTCTCGTCCAGGTCCACCACGCTCTCGAACACAAGCTGGTTGACGCTGATCATGCTCCATATCCTGGTGGCGACGGGGCTGTAGGTCATGTATCCGGGCTCCACGTAGCCGATGGTGACGTCCGCGTTGGTCATGTCCACCCGGGGCAGCGCCTCCTCCTGCTGAACGTAGGGGTCGGTGGCCTGGAAGCCGCCGCCCAGGTCGGAGGCGATGCCGCCGGACAGGTCGGCGGCCTGGTAGTCGCCTCCCAGGTCGGAGGCGAGGCCACCGGACGAATCGGCGGCCTGGTAATCGCCCCCAAGGTCGGAGGCCACGTCCGCTCTTGCGCAAACCGACAGCAGCAGGCAAAGCGCCAGCGCCAGCGCGCTAAGCCGCCGCCGGCGCGTACAGTTCCTTGTATTTCTCATAATACTTCAATACCCTCTTGACATAGGTGTCCGTGGCGCTTGACGGTATGGTTTGCAGCGTCGCGCCGTCCGGGCTGTATTCGGGGTTGGCCAGCCAGCCGTCCACTGTGCCCTGTCCGGCGTGGTAGGCCGCGACGGCGCAGGTCAGGTTCCCGCTAAAGCGGCGGATCAGGTAGCCCAG
>JAZOUD010000124.1:0-3124 GCA_045658005.1 Clostridia bacterium
TCGATCGCGCCGTCGCTGTCCGCGTCCGCAAACAGCGGCGCGCCATCCTCCAGGAACCAGCCGATAAAGGCATACCCCTCCGGCGCGGGGGGATCGGCAGGGCGCTGGATCGCGTCTCCCTCCCGCGCCTCCTGGATCGCCACCGGCGCGTCATCCACGATGAAGCAATAGGTGACCCCAGCCTACGGGGCAGGCTGGGGCGCATCCTCCGTGAGCAGATCCACGGAGAGCGCATCGGTCAGATCGAGCGGCGGGAGCTCCCCCCGCCTCCCCGACCATCGGCGCGTTTTCCAGGTCGAGGACGCCATCTGACACGTCGATCAGGTTTTCAGGCGACCCGCTCCCGAGCGCCACGATACCGTCTTCGCCATTCTCTGCAAACACGGACACGGGCAGGGCCCCTGTCAATGCCAGCAGCAGCGCGGTAAACATCATGTACAGGTCCGGTCTTCCGGGCATTCCCTAACCCCTAAAACCTAAACCCTAACCCCTCAACTTCTGATTTGTCGCAACGCGGCAAATCAGAAGCTACCCCTTACACCACCACAAACCGCTCCCTGTACTCCCGGCCCGCGGCGCGCAGCTGCGGGGCGTCGTGCAGCAGGGACCAGGCGTCCGTGGCGCGGCACTCCCACTCAAAGCAGGCGTCCCCCCGCAGGGCGGCAGCGCGGGAGACGATGGGCAGCGTCGAGCGGGCCTTCAGCTCGGCCAGCAGCGGCCCGGCATCCCGGCGCATGCCGATGAGCCGCGCGTAGGTCGGACGCGGCACGGCCTGCAGCGCTGCCCGGTCGATGCCCAGCAGCGCATGGGTCAGCAGCCGACTCAGGCGCGCGCGGGTGTATCGCTTGCATTTCAGCGCGTCCAGAAGCGCCTCCCGCCCGGAAGCCTCCCGGCAGAGGCGGTACAGGCGATGCTCCAGGCCCTCGCCCACGTCCGGCAGCGCCGACAGTTCCCCGGTGGACATTCCCCTGAGCCGGTACAGCAGCATGTCGTCCATCGGGTGAAGGGCGTCGGGCATCGCCCAGGGCCGCGCCGCCCCGGGAATGGCCGCCAGGGCCCCCGCGACGTCTCCCCTGGCGAAGGCAGCGCGTATGGCGGTGGCCGACGCGAACGCGCCCAGATCGGAGTCATGATAATCGCCCTGCCTCGGTATGGCCAACGGCGCCATCCCCGTACCACCGGCCAGCAATGAGCGCACGTATTCAGCGGCCAGCACGGCGTTTGGGCGATTGAGGGTCGCCGGAGAGATGCCCAGGTGCGCGCCCACAGCCTCCCCCCAGGCCCGGGCGTGGGCCATGCCCGCGTCCAGATACCCCGATATGGCTTCTGAAACGGCCTCCGGTTCATGCTCCCGCAGCGAAGCAACGCGCTTCAGCAGCCCGAGATCGGTGATCTCGCTGCCGAAGGACAGCGCGTCCGCGCCCAGGCCGGCCAATATGCCGACGCCGCCCCGGGCAAAGGCGTCCGCCGTGCGGACGGTGAACAGCGCGGGCAGCTCGAACACGGCGTCCGCGCCGCAGGCCAGCGCCATGCGGGCCCGGTCCCACTTGGAGATGATCGCGGCCTCGCCCCGCTGGGTGATATGGCCTCCCATGCAAACGATCACCCCGTTGTACCCGGCCTCCCGCGTGCGGGCGATGTGCCAGGCGTGGCCGTTGTGAAAGGGATTGTATTCGGCGATGATGCCGGCGATCCTCATGCTACCCTTCCTTCCCCCGTCAATGCGGTCGATATCCGGGACTCATTATCGCATATCCTGCCCGGCTTCGCAAGTCAATCATTATTTAAATTGACGCCGGCGATAATCGGGTTTATACTATTGTCAGAAAACGATCAACATCACAACGGAGGTTTGAAAGCCCATGAATTACGCAGAGGAATCTTTAAAAAAGCACGAGCAATGGCGCGGCAAGATCGAGGTGGTCGCCGTTCCGCCGGTCAAGACCAAGGATGACCTCTCCCTGGCCTACACCCCCGGCGTGGCCCAGCCCTGTCTGGAGATCCAGAAGGACATTGAAAAGAGCTACACGCTGACCCGCCGCTGGAACATGTGCGCGGTGGTCACCGACGGCACCGCGGTGCTGGGCCTGGGCGACATCGGCCCCGAGGCCGGCATGCCCGTGATGGAGGGCAAGTGCGTGCTGTTCAAGGCCTTCGGCGACGTGGACGCCTTCCCGCTGTGCATCAAGTCCAAGGACGTGGACGAGATCGTCAACACTGTATACCTGCTCTCGGGCTCCTTCGGCGGCGTGAACCTGGAGGACATCTCCGCCCCCCGCTGCTTTGAGATCGAGCGCAAGCTGAAGGAGAAGTGCGACATCCCCATCTTCCACGACGACCAGCACGGCACGGCCATCATCACGCTGGCAGGGCTGATCAACGCCCTGAAGGTGGTGGGCAAGGGCAGGGACGAGATCCGCGTGGTCACCAGCGGCGCGGGCGCCGCGGCCACGGCCATCACAAAGCTGCTGCTCTCCTGGGGCATAAAGGACGTCATCATGTGCGACCGCGCCGGGGCCATCTACGAGGGCCGGCCGGACCACATGAACGCCGCCAAGGAGGAGATGGCGAAGCTGACCAACCGCGAAAAGCGCTCCGGGAGCCTTGCCGACATGCTGGTGGGCGCGGACGTGTTCATCGGCGTATCCGCCCCCGGCACCGTGACCGCCGACATGGTCAGGACCATGAACAGGGACGCCATCATCTTCGCCTGCGCCAACCCGACGCCCGAGATCTTCCCGGACGAGGCGAAGGCCGGCGGCGCCCGGGTGGTCTCCACCGGCCGCAGCGACTATCCCAACCAGATCAACAACGTGCTGGCCTTCCCCGGCGTGTTCCGCGGAGCCTTCGACGTGCGGGCCAGGGACATCAACGAGCCCATGAAGATCGCCGCCGCCTACGCGCTGGCGGGCCTGATCTCAGACGAGGAGCTCAGCGAGGAATACATCATCCCCGCCCCCTTCGACCCCAGGGTCAAGGACGCCGTGGCCAGCGCCGTGGCGCAGGCGGCGCGGGAGAGCGGCGTGGCAAGGCTGTAACACCCAGAATATACAGGGGCCGCCGGAAAATGACTGAAATGGTCATTAAGTCGGAGGCCAAGCGGTCTTAGGAAGACAAGCAAGTT
>JAZOUD010000125.1:0-112244 GCA_045658005.1 Clostridia bacterium
AAGAGGTGTCCCCACTGGGATAAGATCGTCTATCGGAATAGACGAACGAGGTGTAACGGGGACACCTCTTCAGTCTGCTTCGCAGACAGATTCCCCTCAAGGGGAAGCCTTTTGGGCGCGACGGCAGGTATTTTTTCCTTAAGTTGATGACACTGCTGCAGAGGGTAAGCCAATCTCCGAGGGTGACGGTTCACCAGCCTCGAGCCAGTTCATGCCTTCCCTTAAACACCAGGGGCGGCGTTGTGCGCCGCCCCTGTATCCTTATTCCTGTTCCTCCGCTTCCCCGCCTTCGTCCTTTTTCAGGTTCACGGTGGGGGCGGGTGCTTCGTCGTCCAGGGCCTTGGCCCAGGGCGCGTCCTCGGGTTCGGGCTTTGTCACGAACTCGGTCTCCACGGTTTGGGCCTTGGGCTTGCCCTCCATGAAGGCGATGAACTCGCTGCGGTCGATCTTTTCCTTCTCGATCAGTATCTTCGCCAGGCCATGCAGCTGGTCGATATGCTCGCGAAGGATACTCTCGGCGCGGTCATAGGCCTCCTGCAGCAGGGCGTGAACCTCGCTGTCGATATCGGTATTCACCATCTCGGAGAAGCCGGAGTTCTGCTGGCTGAAGCTGCGGCCCAGAAAGACCTCGTGCTCGGTGCCCAGGAAGACCGGGCCGAGCTTGCTGCTCATGCCGTACTCGGTGACCATGCTCCGGGCGATCTCGGTGGCAGACTTGATGTCGCTGGAGGCGCCGGTGGTGATGTCGCCGAAGATCAGCGCCTCGGCCACGCGGCCGCCCATGGCGCTGGCCATCTGGGCCTTCATGCGGGCCGTGGTCACGTAGTGGAACTCCTCCTGGGGCAGGTACATGGTGTAGCCGCCGGCGGAGCCGCGGGGGATGGTGGTGATCTCATGCACGTCGTCGCACTCGGGGATATAGTGGGCCACGATGGCGTGGCCGCCCTCGTGGTAGGCCACCAGCTTGCGGTCCATGTCCGTCACCTTGCGGCTCTTCTTCTCGGGGCCGGCCATCACGCGGGTGATGGCCTCCTCGATGGCGTCCATGTGGATGGTGTCGCGGCCCTGGCGCGCCGTCAGCAGCGCCGCCTCGTTCATCACGTTCATAAGGTCCGCGCCGGTGAAGTAGGGGGTGCGGCGGGCCAGCACGCCCAGGTCGACGTCCTTGCCCAGGGGCTTGCCCCTTGAGTGGACCTTCAGGATCTCCTCGCGGCCCTTCACGTCGGGATAGTTTACCACGATGCGCCGGTCGAAGCGGCCGGGGCGCAGCAGGGCGGGGTCGAGGATGTCGCTGCGGTTGGTGGCCGCCATGACGATCACGCCCTCGTTGTGGGTGAAGCCGTCCATTTCGACCAGAAGCTGGTTCAGGGTCTGCCCGCGCTCGTCGTGGCCGCCGCCCAGGCCCGCGCCGCGCTGGCGGCCTACGGCGTCGATCTCGTCGATGAACACGATGGCCGGGGCGTTCTTCTTGGCCTGGTCAAACAGGTCGCGCACGCGGCTGGCGCCCACGCCCACGAACATCTCCACGAAGTCGGAGCCGGAGATGGTGAAGAAGGGCACGCCGGCCTCGCCGGCCACCGCCCGGGCCAGCAGCGTCTTGCCGGTGCCGGGAGGGCCCACCAGTAGCACGCCCGTGGGGATCCGCGCGCCGACCTTGGTGAAGCGCTGGGGGTTTTTCAGGAACTGGACGATCTCCTGAAGCTCCTCCTTCTCCTCGTCCGCGCCGGCCACGTCGTCAAAGGTGACCTTGTTGGCGTTGGGGTCGGTCATGCGGGCCCGGGAGCGCCCGAAGCTCATCATGCCCTTGCCGCCGCCGGTCTGCTGGCGCATCAGGAAGTACCAGAGCAGGCCGAACAGCACCACCGTTACCAGCAGCGGGACCCATTCCACCCACCACGCCGGCTGGGCGGGCAGCTTGGAGGAGATCTCGAAGTGGTATTCCGTGGGGCTGACGGCGCGGCCCAGCACCGCAGCGTAAATGGAATTGACGTCCTGGTAGAACTGGGCTTCGCTGGGCAGCACGCATTCCGCGTCGAAGCTGCCGGTCAGCTCTGCCGAGGCCATGTTCTGCTCGGAGACGGCCTTGAGCGTGTTGGACTGTATGACCACCCGGCCCAGCGTCCTGTATTTGGCGGTGGCGGGCAGGGTCTCGCCCTGACTGAGGCGCAGGTCGTTTTCCACCCATTCCAGCAGGGTGGAGTAGTCGATGGATTCGGTGGTGGGCTGGGCGCCGTCGCTGAGCATGTGCACCATCAGCAGTATGATGGCCAGGATCAGCAGGTACATCAGCGGCCCCTGCAGCACGTTCCTTGCGGGTTTCTTGTTCAAGTCGGTATCCTCTCTTTCAGGAAGGCATGCGAACCATAAGTGTCATTTATCCCTGTATATTATAACCGTTTATATAAACTCAATCGCAACAAAAATCAGTTCTTTTCGTAAACTTCCGGCTTCAGTATGCCGATGTAGGGCAGGTTGCGATACATCTCGTCGTAGTCCAGGCCGTAGCCCACCACGAAGGCGTCCGGGATCTCGAAGCCGGAGTAGTCGGCCTTCAGGGTGATGTCGGGGGCGCGGCGGGCGGGCTTGTCCAGCAGCGTGCAGATCTTGATCGACTCCGCGCCGCGGGCGGAGAGCATGCGGCTGAGGTAGGTCAGCGTGAAGCCGGAGTCGATGATGTCCTCCACGATGATGGCGTGGCGGTGCTCGATGGAGCCGGCCAGGTCCTTGCGGATCTCGACCTCGCCGGAGGACTTGGTGGTGCGCCCGTAGCTGGATACGGCCATGAAATCCATGGTCAGGGGGATGGGCATGGCCCGGAGCAGGTCCGCAAAGAACATGGTGGAGCCCTTCAGTATGCAGATCATCACCGGGTTCTTGTCCCGGTATTCCTCCGCCAGCCGGGCCCCCAGCTCCTTGACGCGGGCCTGGATCTGCGCCTCGCTCAAAAGGATGCTTTCGATGTCGTTTCGCATGATGCTTTCCTCCGTTGTATTTGATCGGTGGGTCCTGTATCGTTGGCAGCGTGGACGCCGCCGCATCGGCGTAAAACCGCAGAGGCGGCCCTGAGGGACTGACTTCGTGTCGCAACCAGCCGCCGCTGTGGCGCCTGATAGGCGCCGCTACATCGGCGTAAATCCGTAGAGGCAGCCCTGAAGGACTGGTTTCGTGTCGCGATCCTCCGCCGCTGTGGCGCCTGATAGGCGCCGCTACGGTGATTGGTCAATTCTCCCGTTCAAACTTCAATTCGATCGCCTCGCAGCCCGGCGCGAGCGCGGCCTCGCCGGAGATGCCGTGGCCGATCACCCAGTGCACGCGGTCCCCCACGGCAATCAGCGGGGTGGCGTCCCGCAGGGGGCGATCCACCTTCCGGTCGATGAAATAATCTGAAAGCAGCCTGTCGCCGCTGCCCAGCGGGCGTATGCGGTCGCCGGGGCGGCGGGTGCGCAGCACGGCCCCCGACAGTGCCGCCGGGTCCAGGACCTGGCGCATGGGATCGTCCCTTATCGGTACGGGCGCGCAGGGCCTTGCCGTCACGCGGCCAAGCCCCGGCAGGGCGGTGACGCCATCCAGATTAAGCGCGGCGGATTCGATTCGCGGCGGCTGTTTTTGGACAAAATACAGCCGGTGGCCCGTGCGCTCGGCGAAAACACCGCTACTGATGTCCACCTTGCCCCGGCCCTGCCCGCACAGCGCCTCCAGCGCGTTGACCTGTTCCCAGGACAGCGGTTCCGGGCAGGCTGCAAGCAGCGCGCGGCGCAGTATCGCCCGATGGGGCGCGCGCTCGAGCTCGATCCACCGGCAATGGCCGCCGACGCCGCCGCCCCGCGCCAGGAATTCCCCGGTCAGCTCGCCCAGGCAGTCGTCCTCGATTCCCGCGGTGCTCGCGTAGCGGGCGATGGCCGGAACGCACTGGGGATAGCATTTCTCCAGCTCGGGCAGCGCATGCAGGCGAATGGCGTTGCGGGGGTTGTCGGCCACGGTGTTTGTGGCGTCCTCCCGCCAGGCAAGGCCCTTGCCCCGCAGATAATCCACCAGCTCTGCCTTGCGGCAGCCCAGCAGGGGCCGCCACAGGTCGCCGGTGAGGGGACGCATGCCAGCCATGCCGCCGGCACCTGCGCCCCGGCACAGGTGCATCAGCACCGTCTCGGCCTGGTCGTCCATGTGGTGGGCCAGGGCGATGAGGTCCGCGCCAAGCGCGTCCCTGAAGCGCCTCAGCTGTTCGTAGCGCAGCCACCGCGCCGCCGATTCCAGGCCCTCCCGCCGCCTGCGCGCCTCCGCCGGCACATCCAGGCGGGCGCAGTAAAACGGGATTTCCAGCTGCCGGCACAGCGTCCTGCAGAATTCGGCGTCCTCCGGGCTGTCCGGCCGGATTCCGTGGTCGACATGGGCGGCGAGCAGCGTCAGGCGATATTCCTCCCGCACTTCAGCCAGCAGGACCGCCAGCGCCACGGAGTCCGCGCCGCCGGACAGCGCGATCAGCAGGCGCCTGCCCCGGGCGGCGGAAAAGTCAGGCGCGACCGTAAAACGCGGCTTCGCATAAGATTCCAACATAACGCTACTATTATAATCGTTCCGAAAAAATATAGCAACCGGTTTTGCCCGCAAAACGGCATAAATGCTGTAAAAAGAGTTTAAAATCATGGTATGCCCGGAAAAGATTGGCAATGGGCGACGCAGCGGGCTTTGTCGGCGCAGGCGACAGGAATTCCCTGAAAACGGGGCATTTGCCAGCATATCGGCGGTGTCGTCCGGCAAGATTACAGTATGGCTCGCGGCGCGCGGCGACGTTTGCGATGGCAAATGCTGCCAGACGCGCGGGCCAAGGGGAAAGAGGGAGGAATGCGCTATGGGGGACAGATTCAGGCGGCGGGCAGCCCTGTTGGCCGCGGCGACGGCGGCGCTCATGCTGTCGCCGCAGCTGGGCGCGGTGACCCGGCTGCCGGACGAGATGGTGCTGGACGCGGGGGCGGTGACGGTGATCCCCGTGTCCTCGGCGGTGGTGGCCGACGCCAGCGGCGACGACGGGGCCATCGCCGAAATGGAGACGGCGCTGGAGGGCGGCTTGCGCCTGACGGCGGGGGACCGGGGCGAGGGACGGCTGACCTTCAGCTTACTGGGGCTGGTGCCGCTGCGCACGGTAAAGCTATCGGTGCGGCCCGAGCGGGTGCTGGTGCCCGGCGGCCAGTCGGTGGGCGTGGCGATGACCACCGGCGGCGTGGTGGTCGTGGGCAATTCCGACCTGGGGAAATTGCCCAGCCCGGCGCGGCTGGCGGGATTGAAGAGCGGGGATGTGATCCAGTGCGTCAACGGGGTCCACATCTCAGGCGCGAAGCACCTGACCGAGTGCCTCTCAGGCGGCGGCCCCGCCGTGCTGAGGGTGCTGCGGGACGGGGAGGCGCTGGAATATGAGATCACCCCCGCCATGGACGAGCGGGACGGCCAGTACCGGCTGGGGGCCTGGGTGCGGGACAGCACCGCAGGCGTGGGCACGCTGACCTACTATGACCCGCAGACCGGCGACTTCGGCGCGCTGGGCCACGCCATCGCGGACATCGACACCGGCGTGGTGCTGCCCGTGGGCGACGGGGCGCTGTATGCCAACCGGGTGACGGACGTGACCCCCAGCGTGGCCGGTTCCCCTGGGGAGCTGACCGGCGACTTCATGAAGCAGAAGACGGCGCTGGGCAGCGTGACGTCGAACTGCGATTGCGGCGTGTTCGGCCACGTGGACGCGCCGCCGGAGGGCGGGCTCTACCCGGACGGGCTGCCCGCGGCCAGCCGCAATCAGATCCACACCGGGGCCGCGACGCTGCTGACCACGGTGGACGGCAGCGGCGCGGGGGCGTATGACTGCGAGATCGTGCGCCTGTCCGATTCGACCCGTTCCTCCGCCCGGGCGATGGTGATCCGCGTGACCGACCCCGGGCTGCTGACCCTATCCGGCGGCATCGTGCAGGGCATGTCCGGCAGCCCGCTGGTCCAGGACGGCAGGCTCATCGGCGCGGTGACCCACGTGATGGTCAACGATCCGACGATGGGCTACGGCATCTGTATCGAGTCGATGCTGGAGGCGGGAGAGAATCCAGAATAAAGGGGTTAGTGATTAGTGGCTAGTGGCTAGTGGAGGACCAAATCCCTCCGGGATTTGTTTGATTAAGGGGAAACTGTAGGTCTTCTGACGCTTCGTAACTCTTTGAATCGGGAAATCTGTATGGATTTCTACCTTCACTGATCACTAATCACTAGCCACTAGCCACTCTCCTTTCGCCTTCTTACCATCCCAGGTTATCCACCAAAATATACCCCATCATGCCGTTGTAGGTGCAGCAGGCGAAGCGGTCGTTGACGTAGTAGCAGCCTGTGACCTTGGTGTTTTTGGGCACCTTGGCCAGCCGGTAGGACGAGGTGTCGGGCTGCTCGCGCAGGGAGGCCCAGGTGCAGTTGACGATCCAGGCGTCGCCGATCCAGCTGCTGTCGTAGCTGGCGCTGCCACCGCCGGAGACCCAGGCCAGGTTCTTCGTCAGTATGTAGCCCTCCACCCCGTTGTAGATACAGTAGCAGAATTTGTCGTTGTGGTAGAACACATTGGTCACGATCCCGCCCAGGGGCACCCGAACCAGCAGGTTGCCGGAAGTGCTGGGATAATCCCGCAGTGGGGCATAGGAGACGCAGTTGACGATCTGCATGTTGCCCATATAGCTGTCCTCGCTGTACTCATAGCCGATGGGCCCATAGATGAAGGAAAGGTTGTTGTTCAATATATAGCCGCCCACGCCGTTGTACTCGCAGTAGGTGAAGCGCTCGTCCTGGTAGTAGCAGTTGACGACCACCGCGCCAAGGGGCACCTTGGCCAGGCGGGCGCTGGAGGAATCCGGGTAGCTGCGCAGGGAAGCCCAGGACGCGCAGTTGACGATCTCCATCGCGCCGATCAGATTGTCGTAGCCCGTGTAATCGTCGATGTAGGGCTGGGCCGCCTGGGCCGCGCCGGCGGTCATGAGGGCCAACGCCAGCGCCAACAGGATCAGTATGCGCATCTTTTTCATGGGATCAACCTCCTTGAAGCGTTCTTATCATCCATTCTATATTAAATTAATATTGCGTGAAAGTCAATGCCCGCAGTGTGGTTTTCCTTGTAATTCGTCTCGCAATCCGTTACTATGGAGATATCAAAATCAAAGCAGGGGAGGAAGGATCATGCGTTTTCGCAAGAGCATCAACATATTCAAGGGCGTGAGGATGAACGTGTCCAAGTCCGGCGTCAGCTTCACCATGGGCCGCAAGGGCGTTTCGACCAACGTCGGCAGGGATGGCGTGTACCTGAATACCAGCCTGCCGGGCACGGGGCTGTATGACCGGAGGAAGCTGGTGGATTTCAAAGGTGCCGGAACGAAGCAGAGGCCGTCGCAGGCCAGCCGGACGGACCCTGCGGTGGAGGCGGCGCTGGCCCAGGTCGAGGCGCTGACCGACGCCTTTGTGAACATCGGCGCGCAGGCCTGTGACCTGCCGAGGGACTGGTCCGAGCAGGAACTGGCCCTGCCCCCGTCGGATGAGGCGGTGGAGGCCGCCATCGGGGAATGGCTGTCCCAGCTCTCCATGCCCATCGACTTCAACGCCAGCTATGAGTACGAGGGCGGCGTGCTGCTGGCGGACATGGACCTGCCGGAGATCGAGCACCTGCCCACCGTGAAGGCCCGGCAGCTGGCCTCGGGCCAGATCAAGGAGGCCCCCAAGAGTCAGAAGGAGCTGAAGACGGAATACGCCCGCTGCGTGTTCGGCCTGGGCATGTTCTGCGCCAGCTATTTTTTCTCCGTCACGCCCCACATGGAGCGGATCCTGCTGTCGGCCTACACCCAGCGCCGCAACAGCAAGGGCGACGTGGAGGACAACTATATCTACTCCGTCATATTTGAGAGGGAAGCCTTCGAGAAGCCCGGCTACCAGCAAACCGATCCCGAGGCCTTCCTGTGCCGGTTCAAAAACCGAATGAACAAGCTGGCCGACGGCACGTTGAAGAAGATCGAGCCCTTCGGTTCGGAGGACCTGTAAAACGCTTTAGCTGACGAACCGGAAGATGAATGAGCGAAAGCCTTCCTTGATATGGGGAAGGCTTTCGTTTATGCACTATTCATCAAACAATTCCGCATGGGTGCCCGTGGCGGTGGCGGAGAGGATCAGCACGTCCTCGAATACCTGATATATCAACAGCAAGTCCGGTTCGATGTGACACTCGCGAAAGTCGGCAAGGTTGCCGGTGAGCGCATGATCACGGTTTTTCGCGGGTAAGGGCTGCTGCCGGGCGAGGTTGTCCAGCACGGTGGTTAGCTTCGCCAAGTCCTTGCCACGCTTTTTCATGCGTTTCACATCCCGCTTCATGCGGTTGGTGAACATGATTTTCAGCATCGTCAGTCCTCCAGCATGGCGGATACGGCATCATGAGCGGTGGCATAGGGACCATGGAGATTGGTTCGACCACGGCTGTCGCGGATGGCGGTTTGCAAGCTGTAGTCCGGTGTGTGCCGCACGTCAAAGGGAATGCCGTCGTGCTCCAGCGACGCCATGAAGAACATTCGAACGGCGGTGGTGGTGTCCAGCCCGAGGGTGCTGTATAGCTCGTCGATACGAGACTTTAATGCGTCGTCGATGCGAATTTGTACCGTCGCCATAATTCATGCCTCCTCGTTACTATCTCAATGCTATTATAATGCATTAGCAATGATTTGTCAATGACAAGCGATGCTTTCGATTTTTCTCCTGGCCCTGGAGACACTGGAGGCGAAGGACGAGGGCTGATCACATTCCCGCAGATGAACGGACAGTTCCGTAGAACTTTAATTTTTCTACATTTGTTCGTTCATAACTTCGGGTTAATGACGAATCACGTTGGTGGTGCTAAAATAATAGCCAAAACTTAAGAAGTACGGGGGAGGCACATTATGCAGCAGGACATGATCGTCATACTGGATCTCGGCAGTTCTCAGAACACCCTGATCGCCCGGGACATCCGCGCGCTGGGCGTGTATACGGAGATTCATCCCCATGATATCACCGCCGAGCAGCTGGCGGCGCTGCCCAATGTGAAGGGCATCATACTCAACGGCGGCGAAAACCGCGTGGTGGACGGCGTGGAAATCGACGCCTCCGGGGCCGTGTACGGCGCGGGCGTGCCGCTGCTGGCGGCGGATCATCGCGCGAAGAAGGCCGACGTGACCCTCGACCACTGGCCCGACGGCGAAGCCCCCCGCAGGGAGGCGCTGCGCAGCTTCGTATTTGACACCTGCAAGGCCGAGGCCAACTGGAACATGGACAACTTCATCGCCGACCAGATCGAGCTGATCAAGAAGCAGGTGGGCGACAGGAAGGTGCTGCTGGCCCTGTCCGGCGGCGTGGATTCCTCGGTGGTGGCGGCGCTGCTGATCCGCGCCATCGGCGACCAGCTGACCTGCGTGCACGTGAACCACGGCCTGTTGCGCAAGGGCGAGCCCGAGCAGGTGGTGGAGGTGTTCCGCAACCAGCTGGGCGCGAACCTGATCTATGTGGACGCGGTGGATCGCTTCCTGGACAAGCTGGCGGGCGTCAGCGACCCCGAGCAGAAGCGCAAGATCATCGGCGCGGAGTTCATCCGCGTGTTCGAGGAGGAGGCCCGCAAGCTCAACGGCATCGAGTTCCTGGGCCAGGGCACGATCTATCCCGACATCGTGGAATCCGGCACCAAGACCGCCAAGATGGTCAAGAGCCACCACAACGTGGGCGGCCTGCCCAAGGATCTGCAGTTCGAGCTGGTCGAGCCGCTGAAGATGCTGTTCAAGGACGAGGTGCGCGCCTGCGGCGTGGCCCTGGGCCTGCCGGACAGCATGGTCTACCGCCAGCCCTTCCCCGGCCCCGGCCTGGGCGTGCGCTGCCTGGGTGCGATCACACGCGACCGCCTGGAGGCCCTGCGCGAGGCCGACGCCATACTGCGCGAGGAGTTTGAGATCGCCGGCCTGCGGGGCAAGGTGTGGCAGTACTTCACCGTCGTGCCCGACTTCCGCTCCACAGGCGTGCGCAACAACGCCCGCTGCTTCGAGTGGCCCGTCATCCTCCGCGCCGTCAACACCGTGGACGCCATGACCGCCACCGTGGAACAGGTTCAGTGGCCCGTGCTGCTGAAGATCACCGACCGCATACTCGCCGAGGTCAAGGGCGTCAACCGCGTCCTCTACGACCTCTCCCCGAAGCCCGTCGCCACCATCGAGTGGGAATAAGGTACAATCCGCGAAAGTGCCTGAAAATACGGGCTTTTCGAGGGGTGTGACAACCGGATGATACTATTTTGATACTATTTTCCGGGTTTCCATTATTCTGTAGGATAATACAAAAGTTGTCCTCTGGAAAACGACAAGATGTTTTCCAGAGGACTTTTTGTATTTGGTACGATTAGCGAACGGGCTACGAAGCGGCCGTTGCGCGGGTCGGCGGCTTCCAAAGGAAGACGCTGACAATCGTTGTATGTTCAGGAGGTTTGGAGGATGCTTACTCTTCATCAATCAATGTCATTAAGCTAAGAATTTCTAGCCCCGGTGGTTCGAGGGGCTATTCCGCGTCTTTGAGCGGTATCCGAATCGTAACTTTGGTTCCGCCCGTTTCCCGCGATGTGATCTCCAGGGTGCCGTCGCACATCATTTCAAGACGCTCCCGGATATTGGCGAGCGCGATATGCGGCTCGTGATCATCGGCAGGCGCAAAGCCGGGACCCGTGTCCTCCACTATGATCTCGCCGCCGGCTTTTGTCTCGCGGGTCAATACGGAGAGATAAAGCGGCTCCAGATCAGGACTGACGCCATGCACAACGGCGTTTTCCACGATGGGTTGCAGGGTCAGCGCCGGAATGCGGAACGAGGTGTACGGCGTATCCAGCTCCACATACAGCTTGTTCTCGTGCCGTACCTTTTCCACCGCGAGATAGGCCCGCGTGTGCTCCAGTTCCTCCACAAAAGGGATCGTGTCCCCCCTGGCGATCGCGGTAAAGTTCTTCCTAAGATATGTGGTGAAATCCAGGGTGACCTGCCGTGCCTTTTCGGTGTCCTGCGCGATCAGATAATAGATGCTCATCATGGTGTTGCAGATGAAATGCGGGCGCATCTGGAGTACGTTGATGCTGGCGCGCTGGCTGGCGTTTTCCTCAGCCTGTTGGATCATCTGATCTACCTGGTCGGACAAGAGGAAGATGAACATGAAAAGCACAGCCAGCGTTGTACCGAATACGATCAGCAGTAGGCCATAGAAAAACATCTGTATCAGCATGCATACCAGCGGTACAACAAAGTAAATTAGAAAAGCGATCCTTTGCCTGCGCGTGAGCGCAGCCCGGAAGCGCCAGAGTCCGATCAGGTTCGCCGCCATCAACAGAACGGGCGGAATCAGTAGTAGCGGATACCAAGGGCCGCGGTGATAGACGTTGTCTGGGGTAAAGTAGTAGATCCAGGTGGTAAATTGCGTGATGAGCAGCAGCGCAAAGTACACCGTCCACAGGATGGCGATCACCGCAAACAGCGGGCTATGCCGCCAGTCCTTTCCGGCGCAGTGAAGTAAATACACGGTTATGACCGGGATCAGAAGGGACGAAAACAAAGAATATAAAAACATTGTTATCTGTGACAGGTGCGCCGTATCGGCAAGCTCGTTGATCACAGCCGAAGCCGTATAGCCCACCAGCAGGAGGAAAAAGGCCAGAAAGAAGCTGTGATTCTTCCGATCTGTTTTTCGAATGAAAAGGGTAAAAAGCAAGCCCAACACAGAGATTATAAACGCGCTGACCACGATGGCAAAATTGACAAGGCTACTAATGCTCATCATACGCCTCCGTCCCTTCTGATCGGATATCGCAGGCTTGCAAGTATTTTTCGCACCGCATCCACAGTGATAGGCTTGAGCAGATAGCCGCAGGCACCGGTAGCCCAGGCGTCAAAAGAATACTCCCGGTATGCTGTAAGATAGATGACGTTGGTACGGGGATTGATCCCTAAAAGCTCCCGGCAGACATTCAGACCGCTGACTCTCCCCATTTCAATGTCCAGGAATGCCAGCGAAACGGGATTGGCCTTCGCATACGCCACGGCTTCGGCCGGGTTCGCAAAAGCGGCGATTTCCGTGCCAGGGATGGCTTTCTCCAAGATAGGAACGCCACCCCGCAAAATGATATTCTCGTCATCCACCATGATGACGACAGGTCGGCCAGCGGACTTCTCCGAAACGTTCAGGAGCTCGGCGACATTCACACCCAGGCAGTCGGAGAGCAGAGAGATCATTACTGCGTCGGGTATGCGGTCACCCGTCTCCCATTTCGTAACGGTGGATCGATCGACGTGCAGCGCGTCGGCAAGTCGCTGTTGGGAATAACCTTTTTTAATTCTCAACCGACGCAGTGCTTCTGAAAAAGGTATAATCATTTGCGAATACTCCTTTACATTCTCCTGTAACCATCATACTCACTGTCAAACAAAATCGCAAGATCCATGAATAAATAAATATGTGGCGTTCTGCCACATTCCCTTGATATGTTTACTATGGTTCTCATATAATGAACCAGTATGCCAAACAGCCAAAGAGGTCTCAATAGAGCATTCATAATCTTCAAAGGCAAGTGTTTTCGCAAAGTCAATATGGGGAGGATACTATCTTGCATTCATTGAGGACCAAAATTACAGCGATGTGTATAGGCGCGATCATCATCACCATGATAATTGCCGCCGCCTTTGGTATGGTTTCGATTCAGCGTTTGGGGATGAGCGATGCGGAGCGGATGCTTCGGCTGTTGTGTGAAGTCGGAGAAAAAAACCTGGATGATTTATTCGAGAATCTGGAACAGAATGTTCAGATCGTCTCTTCCTATGTCGAATCCGATCTGAACGGACTCAGCGATGAAGATCTGCAAAAGCATCTCAACCGCGTCAGCAACATTTTCAAAAAGGTCCTGGTGAACACAAACGGTATCGTGACATATTATTATCGGATAGATCCTGCTGTTTCAGCCTCTGTTGAAGGTTTTTGGTTCGTCAATCTCGACGGGAAAGGCTTTGAAACGCATGAAGTGACTGATATTACCCAATACAATACGGATGACACCTCGCAGCTCGTCTGGTTTACAGTACCCAAGGCGACTGGAGAACCCGTATGGCTCAAGCCGTATATCACGGATAATCTGGATGTGCGCGTGATTTCCTATAACGTTCCGGTTTATTTCGACGAACAATTCGTAGGCGTGATTGGGATCGAGTTGGACTATTCCGCTATGGCGGCCCAGATCGATAACATCACCTTATATGAAAACGGATATGCCTTTGTAACGGATGCGGATGGCATGATTGTTTATCATCCGCATAAGAATATATCGGAAATGGATGCTGGGGAAAAAGCCTCGGATGGTATCGTCAGCTCAGATTCATTTGTCCGATACAATTATGAAGGTGCGGAAAAGCTGGCTTATCGGCTGCCGCTGATCAACGGAAACCTTTTGACGGTTTCTGCCCCACTGTCGGAGATCAATGCTACCTGGCACAAGTGGATCGCCGCCATCATCATTATGTTCCTTGCTCTGCTGCTTGTGTTCATCGCCTTTATAATGAAATATACCGGACGGATCACAAAGCCCCTCCAAAAGCTCACAGAGGCAGCAGAGCAGATCAATGAAGGCAACTACGAGTGCATGCTTGATTATGATGGAAGGGACGAGATCGGCGTTCTTACAAACACCTTTCGCCGCGTGACAAAGAACCTGAGAGAATACATTTCACGTCTCAATAATCTCGCCTATGCTGATGCGTTGACTTCCCTGCGTAACAGGGGTGCGTTCAATATAATGGTTAGCGATATGCAGGCGCAGCTTGACAAACATGAAAGATCGATGGTATTCGC
Organism: Clostridia bacterium; assembly: GCA_045658005.1. Lineage (GTDB taxonomy): Bacteria > Bacillota > Clostridia > Christensenellales > Aristaeellaceae > UBA2862. Next base: position 13,891 of record JAZOUD010000125.1, read on the forward strand.
TGTGTGCATGTTTGATTGTAATTGCCTCAAGCAGATCAATGACGAGTATGGACATGACAAGGGAGATATTTATCTGAAAGAGACAGCCCGGGTTATCTGTGATGTATTTGAACACAGCCCTGTATTTCGAATCGGTGGGGATGAATTTGTCGCTATTCTTCAGGAGCGTGACTATGTAAACCGGGAGGCGCTTCTGCAACTTTTCGATGAAAAGTGCTCCGAAAAGCGTGAAACGGAAATGGAACCATGGAGAAAGGTTGACGTCTCCCGCGGTATGGCAGACTACGATCCGCAGGAGGACAAATCAATTGACGATGTGGTACGCCGTGCAGACAGAGCCATGTATGAAAACAAGTGGAGCATTAAACGCGAGCAGTCAGGTGGGGAAACAGAATCAAGGAATGAAGAAGATCGCCGCGGAAGCTGATCCGTTCATTATTATGCTTATCATACTGAACAGTGCCGCCCGACCGGGCGGCATCTTCAGTTGAGAGATGCTGTTCGATCTCAGTGCCCTTGGCTGGTTTCGGACCGTAGGACTGTGTATTTGTTATGATGCGGATAATTGCTTCTTCTACCTCGGCGAGTCCTCCCCGAACAATTCATCCACGATGGTGTTGGCACGATCCAAGTCGTCAAAGCGTACATAGAACCGGCTGCTCTCCAGTCTGGGCCCGGCATAGGTCGCCAGCCCCGCGCCCATTCGCCCGTCCGTCAGGAACGGGATATCATTCTGGCGTAGCATGTCCTCCAGCATGCCATTCCACGGCGCGCCCTTTTCAACCAGGAAACAGGGATCTTCCGGTTGGACAGGGCGAACATGGCTTTTTCGGCAATTTGGGCAGCGATCACCCTCAAACAGATGCTTACATTTTTCGCAGTACATGGGTACCTCCTTTCATCCGCACAAACTGGATTTGTCATAAAGCGCCTTTCGGACAGTTCCTTACACACTCCATGCATAAGATACATTCCGTTCCGTTTTCACGTTTCCTTGAAACATCAGTCACATCCACATTCATCGGGCATACACGTTTGCATTTTCCACAGGAAATGCATTTCTCCTTGTCGCATTTCACGCGAAGCAAAGCAAAATAGCTCATCGGCTTCAGAAAAACTGTAATCGGACAGATGTATTTGCAGAAAGTCCGGTTGTCCTGGAAAAAAGGGGAACAGAAATGAGCAAAAAAGGATGGACAGAAGTTGCAAAGACGGGAACAGCGAGAGGAATAGATGGATACAGGCACAGCAAACAAGCCGAAGGATAATGTTCGACTAAAGCAGGAATAGAAAGAGGCGATGCGCAGCTACACAAGGCAACGGCAGGAGGCATCAGGAAGGTCGGTAGAGGAAGTAAGCAGGGCGCCTGAAATGGGCGGTAGTCAATCTTGGGAAGGAACGATTCAGGCGGATGGGGATTAATTCCCGAGCCAGAAGATCGAGAACGTCGAGAGTTGAGTAAGCAATCAAGGAGAGGATAAATTTCCGGCAAATAAGGACGGCGGCGGAGACGCTGACTTTGTATGAATGCTTGGTTTTACTGACAGGGATACGGACACAGTCCATCACAGCACTGGTAAAGTTATAGGAGATCAGGCGGGCCCAGATTTCCTGGATAACGAAAGAAGCCTTTTTCGCGTGGAATTTGGAGAGACCAACAGTATACTTCAGGTGGCGAAAAGAGGTTTCGATACCCCAACGGCGGAAATAGAGCTTTTTGAGTTCATCAGGGGAGAAATCATCTACCGGGAGATTGGTAACGAGAGCCTCATATTCGCCGGAAAGGAGTTTAAAACGAACGACACGTAAAGGCAGTACAAAGAAGCCGTCACTGCCATACTCAAGGAAGTCGAAGAAAGTATCTTTATTGACGAAACGGACATAGCCATCCGGGACGGAGAGCTTTTTTGACTGCCTGCGGACAATGACGAGGGAAACGGAGACGTCGAACTCATCATCGGAAGGGAAATCAATATGGTGCAACAGCCCCTTTGAGTGAATATCCTTGGCGCGGAAGAGGAAGTCCGACAAAGAGCCAAGGTGTGAAAGAACACTGCCTTGTGACAGGCAGAAGGGCAAGCCGAAATGCTACTACGTCACGCCTGTTGAGATCACGCTGAAGCCCAGGATTCAGGTGGACATCGCAGTCAGCAAGATACCCGTCAGGCAGGTCATCGAAACCGCCAAGCGCGTGCTGTACACCGGCCACATCGGCGTTGGAAGGATATTAATCACCGATGTTGAAAATATCGTGCGTGTCCGCACCGGTGAAGAAGGCCACGTAGCGTTGCAATCAGATTGGTTTTGCGTAATAATATTTAACACTTTAGCATGGTTGCGTGCTGTTGACATTTTCACAGATCGTGATATAATGCCAATCAAAGGAACAGGAAAGGTGGGAAATGGTATGAAGTGTCGTCATCATAGTTATTATGCCGTTTCTCGCCTCGCTATCTGCCGCGTTGCGAAGACTATGTATGTCAATTTCAATGCTGTGCGATTTTTCTTCGCACAGCTGTTTTTTGGCTTTTGGTTTACGCCGATACCCATCTGAAGAATCGCGGACATGGATCAAGGATCATCGAGGCGGCTCTCCGGATGGGAGGGCCGCTCTTATGATACATTCTTTCTCAGGAGGAACATCACCATGAAGAAACTGCTTGCCATCCTCGTCGCCGCCCTGCTCTGCCTGAGCATGGCCGCCATTGCCGAAGAAACCTACACCGTGGGCATCTGCCAGCTGGTGCAGCACCCCGCGCTGGACGCCGCCACCCAGGGCTTCCAGGATGCACTGACAGAGAAGCTGGGCGACGCCGTTACCTTCGACGCGCAGAACGCCTCTGGCGATTCCAACACCTGCTCCACCATCGTGAATGGCTTCGTGTCGAACAATGTGGATCTCATCATGGCCAATGCTACGCCCGCCCTGCAGGCTGCCGTGGCGGCCACCGGCGATATCCCAATCCTGGGCACCTCCGTCACTGACTACGCCACCGCCCTGGACATCGACGACTGGACCGGCGCGACGGGCATCAATGTGTCCGGTACATCTGACCTGGCCCCGCTGGATGAGCAGGCCGCGATGCTGAACGAACTGTTCCCGGATGCCAAGGTTGTGGGCCTGCTGTACTGCTCCGCCGAGCCGAACAGCAAGTACCAGGTGGACGTGATCACCGGCTATCTCACCGAGCTTGGTTATGAATGTGTGGAATACACCTTCGCCGATTCCAATGACGTGGCCTCCGTCACTCAGTCCGCCTGCGACGGCAGCGACGTGATCTACATCCCCACCGACAACACCGCCGCCAGCTGCACCGAGGCCATTCGCAACGTGGTGGAGCCCGCCATGAAGCCGGTGATCGCCGGCGAGGAGGGCATCTGCAAGGGCTGCGGCGTGGCCACCCTGTCCATCAGCTACTACGACCTGGGCTACGCTACCGGCGACATGGCCTATGAGGTGCTGGTGAACGGTGCGGACGTCGCCACGCTGAACGTCGCCTTTGCCCCCAACGTCACCAAGGAGTACAATGCCGAGCTTTGTGATCTGTTGGGGGTCACCGTTCCCGAGGACTACGCGGCCATTCAGTAACCCAACATCGGGAGGGGGACGCTCCCCCTCCCAAACCCGTTTGGAGGAATCACCTTGAACCTGACATCTCTATTAAACGCCCTTCCCGGCGCGGTGGCTCAGGGGCTCATCTGGGGCATCATGGCCATCGGCGTATACATTACCTACAAGGTGCTGGATCTGGCGGACCTGACCGTGGACGGCAGCATGGCCACCGGTGGCGCGGTGTGCGTGATGCTGATGCTGAACGGCGTCAACGTCTGGCTTGCGCTGCTGTGCGCTATCGTCTCCGGCATGCTGGCGGGGCTCATGACCGGCATCTTCCACACCGCCATGGGCATCCCGCCGATCCTGTCCGGCATACTGACCCAGCTTTCGCTGTATTCCATCAACCTGGCCATCATGGGCTTCAAGGCCAATCAGGGCATCAACGTCACTAAGTACGCGCTGATTGTCAGCCAGCGCAACGTGCGGGAAGCGAGCCTTTCCAACCCGATCTTCACCGCCCTCATCGCGCTCATACTGGTGATCGCGCTGCTGTACTGGTTCTTCGGCACCGAACTGGGCAGCAGCCTGCGCGCCACCGGCGCCAACGCGGCCATGAGCCGCGCCCAGGGCATCAACACCAGCGTCTGCAAGATCCTGGGCCTCATGATCTCCAATGGCATCGTGGCGCTTTCCTCGGCCATGCTGTCCCACTACCAAGGCTTCGTGGACGTGAACATGGGCCGCGGTGCCATCGTCATCGGCCTGGCCGCCGTCATCATATCAGAAGTGATCTTTGGGAAGTTGTTCCGCAACTTTGCGTTGAAGCTGACCGGCGTTGCCATCGGCGCGGTGATCTACTACATCGTCATACAGGTGGTGCTGTGGCTGGGGCTGAATACGAACCTGCTGAAGCTGCTGTCGGCGCTGATCGTAGCCGTGTTCCTCGCTGTACCCTACTGGAAGGCGAATTTGAAAGGGGGCCGGGGTCATGCTTGAGCTGGTGAACGTGCGAAAGACCTTCAACCCCAAGACCGTCAACGAAAAGGTGGCGCTGGACGGGCTGAACTTGCGCCTTGCGGACGGCGACTTCGTAACTGTCATTGGCGGCAACGGCGCGGGCAAGAGCACCATGCTGAACGCCATCGCGGGCGTGTGGCCCATCGACAGCGGCAATATCGCCATCGACGGCTATGAGCTCACCCACCTGCCGGAATACCGCCGCGCCGCGCTGCTGGGGCGGGTATTTCAGGACCCCATGACCGGCACCGCCGCCACCATGCAGATCGAGGAAAACCTGGCCCTCGCCGCACGACGGGGCCAGAGGCGCACACTGAAGGTCGGCATCACGCGGCAGGAGCGGGAAGCCTACCGGGAAAAGCTCAAAAGGCTGGGCCTGGGCCTGGAGGATCGCATGACCACGAAGGTCGGTCTGCTCTCCGGCGGCCAGCGGCAGGCGCTGACGCTTTTGATGGCGACGCTGAAAAAGCCGAAGCTGCTGCTGCTGGACGAGCACACCGCCGCGCTCGATCCCCGCACCGCTCAAAAGGTGCTGGAGCTGTCCGAGCAGATCGTGACCGAGAATAACCTCATGACCCTGATGGTCACCCACAACATGCGAGACGCCATCCGATATGGCAACCGGCTCATCATGATGAACGAGGGCCGCGTGATCCTCGACATCTCCGGGGATGAAAAAAAGCATCTCACCGTGGAGATGCTGATGGACGCCTTTGCCCGGGCCAGCGGCGAGGCCTTCGCCAACGACAGGATACTGCTCTCATAAAGAAACGGAATGATTCAAATGCAAATGGAATTCGTACGAAAGATGCCCCTGCCCCAGGAGCTGCTGCGGGACTATCCCATCGGCGAGGCAATGAAGCGCCGGAAGGCGGCGCGGGATCAGCAGATCGCGGACATCATCACGGGCAGGGACGATCGGCTGCTGCTGATCATCGGGCCCTGCTCGGCGGACCGGGAGGACGCCGTGCTGGACTACATGCACCGGCTTTCGGAGGTGGAACAGCAGGTCCGGGACCGTCTGATGATCGTACCCCGGGTGTACACCAACAAACCCCGCACCAAGGGCGTGGGCTACAAGGGCATGCTGCATCAGCCCGACCCGGACAAGGGCGAGGATATGCTGGCGGGCATCATAGCCATCCGTGAACTGCACACCCGCATCCTCCGGGAGACGGGGTTCAGTTGCGCCGACGAGATGCTGTATCCGTCCAATTACAGCTACCTCTCCGACCTGCTGAGCTATGTGGCCGTGGGCGCGCGCTCCGTGGAGAACCAGGAGCACCGCCTGGTGGCCAGCGGCCTGGGTGTGGCGGCGGGCATGAAGAACCCCAGCGCCGGGGACATCACCGTGATGATGAATTCCATCGCTGCGGCCCAGAGCCCCCAGGAATTCATCTATCGAAGCTGGGAGGTGCGCACCCCCGGCAACCCGCTGGCCCACGCGATCCTCCGGGGTTTCGTGGACAACTTCGGACGCTCCCATCCCAACTACCACTATGAAAACCTGTGGGAGCTCCTGGAGCTTTACAAGAAGAGCGGCCTTCAGAACCCCGCCGTGATCGTGGACACCAACCACAACAATTCGGGCAAGCGCTACCTGGAGCAGATCCGCATCGGCAAGGACGTGATGCACAGCCGCGCTCTGTCCCCGGACATCCGCGGCCTAGTGAAGGGCCTGATGGTGGAAAGCTACCTGGAGGACGGCTGCCAGAAGCCCGGTGAGGGCGTCTACGGCAGGTCCATCACCGATCCGTGCCTGGGCTGGGAGAAGACAAAGGAATTGATCTACAGATTGGCGGAATATTGAAAGACGGGCATTTGCCCGCCTTTTTCAATCCAGCCGTTCAAGCATATTATACCCCTTTGCCTGAAGGAAGCCTTCCACCTCCATGATATCTTGTGTGCGAAGTATCGCTACGGGACGTTTGCTCAGACTTGAATAGGTCACGTACAGGTAATCCAGGTTCACATTTCCCCTGTCCAGCGTATCCAGCAGCGCATTCAGGCTGCCACACTCATCCCCGATCTCCGCCGCGGCCACGGTGTCCACATGGCACAGGTACCCCGCCGTCTGCATACACTGAAGCGCCGCGTCGGTGTCGCTCACCAGCATGCGGATGATGCCGAACTCCGCACTGTCGTTGGTGACCAACGTATTCATGTTGATATTCGCTTCCGCCAGCGCCCGGGTCACCTGGTGCATGGCGCCCTTTTTGTTTTCTGCGAATATGGATAACTGCCGTATCACGTGCGCATACCTTCTTTCATCGATTTGACGTATTCATTCACATATTTCGGGGCATTCTTTCCATGCTCGGCAATCAGACGCACGATGGCGCTGCCCACGATGGCCCCGTCGGAGAGGCAGGCCATCTTCTTCGCCTGCGCTGGGGTGGAAATGCCAAAGCCCACGGCGCAGGGGATGGAAGCATTCTCGCGCACCAACTTCACCATCGCGCCGATGTCGGTGGTAATCTCGCTGCGCACGCCGGTGACGCCCATGGACGATACGATATACAGGAAGCCCTCGGCCTCCTTCGCGATCATGGCCACGCGGTTCTCGCTGGTGGGCGCGATGAGACTGATGAACGCAAGCCCCCGCGCACGGCAGGCCGGGGCGAACTCCTCCTTCTCCTCAAAGGGCACGTCAGGCAGGATCATGCCGTCGATGCCTGCCGCGACGCATTTGTCACAGAAGCGCTCGATGCCGTAGGAATAGACAACATTGGCGTAGGTCATGAACACCATCGGTACTGTCACGTCTCTTCGCAATTCCTGTACCAGTTCAAAGATCTTGTCGGTGGTTACCCCGCCCTTGAGCGCCCGCTCGTTGGCGGCTTGGATCACCGGGCCTTCGGCGGTGGGGTCGGAGAAGGGAATGCCCAGCTCGATCAGGTCCGCGCCGCCCCGTACCGCCGCGCGAACGCAGGCCGCCGTGGTCTCAAGGTCCGGGTCGCCGCAGGTGATGAAGGCGATGAACGCCTTGCCGTGGTCAAAGGCTCTTTTGATATTACTCACTGATGTTCTCCCCCCTGTAGCGGGCAATGGCAGCGCAGTCCTTGTCGCCCCGGCCCGAGATGTTGATGACCATGATCTGATCCTTCCCCATCGTCGGCGCCAGCTTCATGGCGTGGGCCACGGCGTGTGCCGACTCGATAGCGGGGATGATGCCCTCCATGCGGGACAGGTACTCGAAAGCGTTCACGGCCTCGTCGTCGGTGACGGGCACGTATTCCGCCCGGCCCGTGTCGTGCAGCCAGGCGTGCTCCGGGCCAACGCCGGGATAATCCAGACCCGCCGAGATGGAATATACCGGGGCGATCTGGCCGTATTCATCCTGGCAGAAGTAGGATTTCATGCCGTGGAATATGCCCAACCTGCCCGTGGCGATGGTGGCCGCCGTTTCAAAGGTGTCTACGCCCCGCCCCGCGGCCTCGCAGCCGCTGCGCCTGCCGGACTTATCCTCTATAAAGTGATAGAACGCGCCGATGGCGTTGCTGCCGCCGCCCACGCAGGCCAGCACCGCGTCGGGCAGGCAGCCCTCCTTCTCCATGAGCTGCTGCTTGATCTCTTGAGATATGACCGCCTGGAAGTCCCGCACGATGGTCGGGAAGGGGTGCGGCCCCATCACGCTGCCCAGGCAGTAGTGGGTGTCGGCAATGCGGTTTGTCCACTCCCGCATGGCAGCGGACACAGCGTCCTTCAGCGTGCCGGTGCCGGTCTCCACGGGGATGACCTCGGCACCTAAAAGGCGCATGCGGTACACATTCAATGCCTGACGGATGGTGTCCTCTTTGCCCATGTACACCACGCATTCCATCCCCAGCAGCGCCGCCGCGGTGGCGGTGGCCACGCCGTGCTGGCCCGCGCCGGTCTCTGCAATGAGGCGGGTCTTGCCCATGCGCTTCGCCAGCAGCGCTTGCCCCAGCACGTTGTTGATCTTGTGTGCACCGGTATGGTTCAGATCCTCGCGCTTCAAGTAAATTTTCGCACCGCCCAGGTTGGCGGTCATGCGTTTTGCGAAGTAGAGCCGGCTGGGACGGCCTGCGTATTCGTTGAACAGCTCGGCCAGCTCCGCCTGAAACGATGGGTCGGCCTTGGCCGCGTTGTACGCGGCCTCCAGCTCGATTACGGCGTTCATCAGCGTCTCCGGGATATACTGCCCGCCGTGGACACCAAAGCGCCCGTTAGGATTTGTCATTGTCTATCACTCCTGATGTGCTTTTCTCACCGCGCTCACAAACGCGGTCATCTTTTTATAGTCTTTCACGCCGTCCGTCTCAATGCCGCTGGAAACATCCACAGCGAAGGGATGGACGTCTTTGATGGCCCGGGCGACATTGTCCGGTCCCAGACCTCCGGCCAGGAAAAAGGGCATGTCGAAGTCCTTTAGCACCGACCAATCGAAGGCCATGCCCGTGCCGCCCGCGCCGTTGTCCAGCAGGACGTGGTCGGCGGTGCTCCGGCGCGCCCGATCGAGGTCCGCGGTGCTGTCGATTCTGAACGCCTTTATCAGGGGCCTGTCTGTCAGCTTCCGAAGGGCTTTGATATAGTCCGCGTCCTCGCTGCCGTGGAGTTGGGCGACATCGATGATCCCATCGTTAAGCAGCGCCGTCACGGCCTCCGGTACCTCGTTCACGAACACACCCACGACGCGGATGCCGGAAGCCAGTCCCTCCCGCAGAACCTTTGCCCTTTCAGGCGCAACGTATCTTTTGCTCTTCTTCGCGAACACGAAGCCGATATAATCGGGCTGCAAATCATTCGCCCATTCGATGTCACAGGACCGCGTCAGCCCGCACAGTTTGACTTTCGTCATAACGTGCCTCGCAATTCCGCGAGCTTTGTCCGCTTGTTCGCCGCGCGCATCAGCGTCTCGCCCACCAGCACCGCGTCCGCGCCCATCGCCCGGGCGGCCTGCACGTCCGAAGCGTCCCTGACGCCGCTCTCGGACACGAACAGTACATTCACTGGAATTATCGTCCGCAGGCGTCGACTGTTGCCGGTGTCCACGGTGAAGTCCTTCAAATTGCGGTTGTTCACGCCGATGATCCGCGCTCCGGCCCTCAGCGCCATTTCCACTTCGGCTTCATCGTGGGCCTCCACCAGCGCGGACAGGCCTAGGCCATCGCAGATTTGGATATAGTCCTTCAACCACATCTCATCCAGTATCGTGCAGATCAGCAGCGCCGCCGACGCGCCCAGCAGCTTCGCCTCATAGAGCATGTAATCATCCACGGTGAAATCCTTCCGTAGACAGGGAATGGAAACCTGTTCAGCGATTTCCCGCAAATAGTCGTCGCTGCCCAGGAACCACTTTGGCTCCGTCAGCACGGAGATAGCCTCGGCCCCCGCTGCCTCGTAATCCTTCGCAATATCCAGATAGGGGAAGTCCGGCGCGATCAGGCCCTTGGACGGCGAAGCCTTTTTGCATTCGCAAATGAAGGCGAGATTATCCCCGGACAGTGCCCGTTCAAAGGGGAAATCTCCCTTTGACATCGCAAGAGCTGCCCGCCGGAGCTCCGCCATGGGGCGGATTGCCTTTGCCGCCGCCACCCGCTGACGGGCGTGGTCCGCCAGTTGATCCAGTATGTTCATGCCTCTTCCTCCGGCCTGTTGCTGACCTCGATTATCTTATCGAGGGTCGCCATGGCCCTGCCGCTGTCGATCAGTTCGCCCGCCAGCTGCACGCCCGCCGCGAGGCTTTCCGCCTTGCCGTTCAGGTACAGCCCCGCCCCGGCGTTGAGCAGCACGGCGTCGCGCCGATGGCCCCTTTCACCCCGCAGTATGGACAGGGTGATTTCCGCGTTCTCTGTGGGGGTGCCGCCCAGCAGGTCGGATTTTTGACAGCGCTCCATGCCGAAATCCTCGGGCTGGATGGTGTAGGACTTGAACCAGCCGTCCTTGAATTCGCAGATGTGGGTCGGCGCGGAAAGGCTGATCTCGTCCAGCTTGTCCGTGCCGTAGACCACCATGCCCCGTATGACGCCCAAATTGATGAGTACCTGCGCCAGTGGCTCCACCAGGTAGTCGTCGTACACGCCCAGCAGCATGGTTGTGGGCGAGGCGGGATTGGTCAGCGGCCCCAGGATGTTGAACACTGTACGAAAGCCCAGCTCCTTCCGGATCGCGCCGACATACTTCATCGAGGTGTGGTACTTCTGTGCGAAGAAGAAGCACATCCCCGCCTCGTTCAGCATTTCAACACATTTCTTTGGGCTCTGCTGGATGTTGATTCCCAGCGCTTCCTGGCAGTCCGCTGTGCCGCACAGAGACGACGCCGCCCGGTTACCGTGCTTGGCCACCTTCACGCCGCCCGCAGCGCACACCAGCGCGGCAGAGGTGGAGATGTTGAAGCTGTGGGCGTTGTCGCCGCCGGTGCCCACGATCTCGAACACCTCCATGCCGGGGTCCACCTTCGTGGCGTGATCCCGCATGGCGGCGGCGCAGCCGGCGATCTCATCGGTGGTCTCGGCCCGGGCGCTCTTGGTAGACAGCGCCGCCAAGAACGCCGCATTCTGGGTGGGGCTGGTCTCACCGGACATGATCTCGTTCATCACGGCGTAGGCCTCGTCGTAGGTCAAATCCTCCTTGTTGACGATCTTTACGATGGCTTCCTTAATCATGGCGCTGCCTCCTTACAGTTCGATGAAGTTCCTGAGCATCTGTTTCCCGTCTGGGGTCAGTATGGATTCGGGGTGAAACTGCACCCCGAAGGTGGGGTGTTGCGTATGCTGCACAGCCATGACCTCACCCTCCAGTGGGAGCAGACCTTCCGCTGTCATGGCGGTAACCTTCAGGCATTCGGGCAGGGTATCCGGGTCGGCGGCGAGGGAGTGATACCGTGCCACCGGGACGACTTCCGGCAGTCCTGCGAACAGAGGACAGTTCAAATCTATTTTGGCGTCGGACTGCTTGCCGTGCATTAGCCGTTTCGCGTAGGTCACCGTCGCCCCGAAGGCGGCGCAAATGGCCTGATGGCCCAGGCACACGCCCAGTATGGGAAACCTGCCCGTCAGCTCACAGGCGACCTCGACGATGTTCCCGGCGTCCTCCGGCCTGCCCGGACCGGGGGAAATGATGATGCGCTCCGGGTTCAGGGCGATGATCTCCGAAACGCTCAGTTCGTCGTTGCGCACGACCCGGATGTCCGGGTTCAGCTCTCCCACCAACTGATAGAGGTTGTAGGAAAAGCTGTCGTAGTTGTCGATCAGCAATATCATTCTTCCACCTCCCCGGCCTGTTCCAGAGCGTTCATCACCGCTTTGGCCTTGTTGATGCACTCCTGGTATTCCTTTTCGGGCACCGAATCCGCCACAATGCCCGCGCCGCTGCGGACGAACACCCTCCCGTTCTTCTTCCAGGCGATGCGGATGGCGATACAGGTGTCCATGTTGCCGGTGAAGTCGATGTAGCCGATAGCCCCGCCGTAGATGCCGCGCTTGTTGTTCTCCAGTTCCCCGATCAGCTGGCAGGCCCGCAGCTTTGGCGCGCCGGAGAGCGTGCCAGCGGGAAGCACCGCCTCGATGGCATCCAGGGCGTCCTTGTCCTCCCGGATCTCACCCCGCACGGTGCTTCCGATGTGCATGACGTGGGAAAAGCGCTCGATGCTGTGCAACTTCTCCACCACCACCGTACCGAATCGGCTGATACGCCCCAAGTCGTTTCGCCCCAGGTCCACCAGCATGTTGTGCTCTGCAAGCTCCTTTTCGTCCGAGAGCAGCTCCGCCTCCAGCGCCTGATCCTCCCCGTCGGTTCTGCCCCTTGGTCGGGTCCCCGCCAACGGGAAGGTGTGCAGCACACCGTCCTTTAGCTTTACCAGCGTCTCCGGCGACGCCCCGGCCACCTCCACGTCGGTGCCGCTGAAATAGAACATGTAGGGCGACGGGTTGATGGTGCGCAGTATGCGGTAGGCGTTCAGCAGGCTTCCTTCAAAAGGCGCGGACAGCCGGTTGGACAGCACGATCTGGAAGATGTCGCCCTCCCGGATGTGGTGCTTGGCCCGCTCCACCATGTCGCAATACTGCGCTTCGTCGAAAAGCTGCTCCACTGGGCCGGTCATGTGCCCACCCGGTTCCTCCCGGCGCTCCCCGGTCAGCAGCAGCTCCCGCAGCTGTTTGAGTTCCAGCGCCGCCTTGCTGTAGCCGGTGTCCCCGTCCTCCAGCCGCATGTTGACGATCAGCACGATCTTCTGGCGGAAGTGGTCGAAGGCGATCACCTTGTCGAACAGCATTACGTCCACGTCCTGAAAGTGCTCGGAATCCTCCACGTCCATTTTGACCGAGGGCTCGCTGTAGCCCAGGTAGTCGTAGGCGAAGTAGCCCACCAGCCCGCCGGTGAAGGGTGGCAGACCGGGCAGGCGCGGGCTTTTGTAGTCCGAAAGGATCTGCCGCAGCACCACCGAAGGGTCGTCGGTATGCATCCGCACGCTGCCCGCCTTCATCTCCCCATCCAGGCAGGTGATGTCCAGCGCCGGGTCAAAGCCCAGGAAGGTGTACCGGCCCCAGCGCTCCCGGTCCTCGGCGGATTCCAGCAGATAGCAGTGCGTGGACACGCCCTTCAATATGCGCAGGCATTCGATGGGCGTCAGCCGGTCGGAGAGCATTTCGCAGCTCAGCGGCAGCACCCGATATTTGCCGGACGCGGCATAACGCCGGGCCTCTTCCAGACTCGGAAATATCTTCATCTGCGTCACCTCCATAAAAAATGTCCCTGACAGTATTCCTGTCAAGGACGAATAAATCAATTATCCGCGGTGCCACCTTGAATTCACGGGATCGCTCCGTGCGCTTTGCGGGATACCAATATATCCCCGGCAACTGACGTATGCCTCACGTCGCGTGATACTCTGCGTAAACCACATTTCCCCGCGCCCTCAGCGGTCCATTTGACGGTTTGTTTCCTGCCCGATTTTCAGCATCGCGGGCTCTCTGTGAAGGCATCGCCGCCGTTATCTCCGCTTCAACGGTTTAATCTATTAAATTGTTGAAATTATAGCACGATGCATGGAGGATGTCAAGGTCTTTGGAATGTAATTTATTGGTTTACAATGTTTAAATAATGGATTTATCCATGTGGCAAATGCACAGAACGGCTTTTTCACATCCAAGATCCCTTGCAAGTTCATGATAGGGATAGGATAGGATATCCACGCCGTACATTTCCGGGGGCTGGAGATGATTCTCCGCTTGTAGGCGGGCGCTTTTCTGCTCATCAAAGATGCCAGTATTAAGAGCAAGTTTGATACATGGTTGGATGAGGAATGGTTCCGCACATCGCTTCTGCTATTATCATCGACGTTTTTCTTGACAAAACCACTGGAGCATAATATAATACTTTCAATACAGTAGGCGCAAGGGTGTGCTAACGGGATTGATCCCCACGCATACCCTTGCGCCTTTGTTTGTGCACGTGAACGGACTTTCGGGGAGGCGAATGACATGGCGGCATTTGACAAGGTAAAGAGCGGCTATCCGGGATTGGACGACATACTCGACTACATCCGCATTGGAGACAACGTCGTCTGGCAGGTCACGGACATCGACGAATTCAGGTTCTTCGCGCTGCCCTTCGTTGCGCAGGCGAAGCGGGACGGGCGCAGCATCACCTATGTTCGCTTTGCCCAGCACGCTCCCATACTCGAGGATCTGGACGGGGTGGATCTGGTGGAATTCGATCCGGATGAGGGCTTTGAGGCGTTCACAGTGGCCATCCACAACGAGATCACGCGCAAGGGCCGCGACGCCTTTTACGTGTTCGACTGCCTCTCTGAATTGCAGTCTGTCTGGTACACGGATCTGATGATGGGCAACTTCTTCCGGGTGACCTGTCCCTATCTGTTCGAATTGGACACGGTGGCTTACTTTCCCATACTGCGTGGGCGGCACTCCTTTGATGCCATCGCCCGTATTCGGGAGACGACACAGCTTTTGCTGGACGTGTATTCCAATGAGAAGTGGGTCTACCTGCATCCCCTGAAGGTGTGGGAGCGCAACTCGGAGACCATGTTCATGCCTCACGGCTACCGGCGGAGCACCGGGGAATTCCAGTTGATCGACAACGGCGTTAGCATCAGCCGCTACTACCAGACGATCCAGGAGATCCGGGAGAAGAGCCAGGATCAGAACATCGACAGCCACGACCGCTTCTTCAACATGGCGAAGGCGGCGTTCCAGGCCGGGGCGTTTACGCCGGACATGGAGACACAGATCATCGACAGCACCATGACCAAGGACAAGCACCTCAGGCAGCTGGTACGCCGCTACTTTAAGCCGGGGGATTACTTTGCGCTACGGGACAGGATGATCGGCAGTGGGGCCATCGGCGGCAAGGCCTGCGGCATGCTGCTGGCGCGAAAAATCGCCGAGACGGAGCTTCCTGAATTCCGTCAGTACAGCGAGCCCCACGATTCCTTTTACATCGGCTCGGACGTGTTCTATACCTACATTGTCTCCAACGGTGACTGGCGGCTGCGCATCCGTCAGCGATCCCGGGAGGGTTATTTCGAGGCCGCCGACGCGCTGAAGGAACGCCTTCTGTCGGGCCGCTTTCCGGGGAAGATCCGGGAGGAATTCCAGAAGGTGCTGGATTATTTTGGCCAGAACCCCTTCATCGTGCGCTCGTCCAGCTTCCTGGAGGACGGCTTCGGCAATGCCTTTGCGGGGAAATATGAGTCGGTGTTCTGCGTGAACCGCGGCACCGAGGAGGAGCGCCTGGAAGCTTTTGAAAACGCTGTGCGCACCGTCTACGCAAGTACCATGGATCCTTCGGCGCTGGAATACCGCATGCGCCGGGGGCTGGACCGGAAGGATGAGCAGATGGCCATACTGGTGCAGCGCGTCTCCGGCACCTACTACGGGCGCTATTTCATGCCCTGCGCCGCGGGCGTGGGATACAGTCACAGTGCCTACCAATGGTACCCGAATATGGACCCGAAAGCAGGTATGCTGCGGCTGGTAATGGGGCTGGGCACGAAGGCCGTGGACCGCACCCAGGAGGACTATCCCCGGCTGGCCAATCTGGATCGCCCCGCCATCACGGTATATACCACCGTGGCGCAAAAGCACCGATTTTCCCAACGGCATGTCGACGTGTTGGACTGCCGGGAGAACCGGTACTGCGAAGTGCCCATGGAGCGCCTGCTGGACGATCTGCCCCTGTGGTATAAGCAGGCGGTGATGGAGCACGATTATGAGGCAGAAAGCCGCATGCGGGAGATGGGGATGAGCCAAGATATCTGGTTCATCAGTTGTCAGCGTCTGCTGGAGAACAGGGCGTTTACAGACCTCATGCAGAATATCCTGAAGACGCTGGAGCGCGTCTATGAGACGCCGGTTGACATCGAATATGCCATAAACCTGGACAGGGACGGGGAGTTCGTGGTCAACCTTCTGCAATGCCGGCCGCTGTATCTGGGCGGCGAGAATGAAGTCGTGGATTTGGACAGCGCCCGCGCTTGTGTTTCCCGGGCCTTTTTCGAGGTACAGGGCGCGTCCATGGGGCCTTCGCGGCATAGGACGGTGGACGTGGTGGTACAGATCGATCCGGCCAGGTACAATGCCTTCCCCTATGCCCGAAAGGCTGAGGTGGCGACCGCGGTGGGCAGGCTCAACCGTCATTACGCGAATACCGGCAAGAACCTGCTGCTGATGGCGCCGGGGCGGGTGGGAACCTCCTCGCCTGAGCTGGGCGTGCCCACGCGATTTGCTGATATCTCCTGCTTTTCTGAAATTTGTGAAGTATCGGACAGTCGAACCGGTTTTATGCCTGAACTCAGCTACGGAAGTCACATGTTCCAGGATATGGTCGAAGCGGAGATGACATACAGCGCGATCTGGAATGATCCTCGGACATTGAAGTATACGCCGGAACTACTGGTGAATGAGCCGGATCTGTTCCTTGAAATCTGCCCTGATCTGGCGGAACTGCAAGGCCTGATTGTCGTAAGGGAACCATGTGATCTCCATTTCTGGTTGGATTCAGTTAAGAATCATGCACTATGTGGTATCATTGGACAGAGCAGTAAAGAAATGTAATGGACAGTATTCAGGGGCCTCAGAGTTAAATACTCAATGAGGCCCCATTGTTATATCATGTAATAATATGTTTTTGCTCCGTCTCAGCGTCTCCTAATCTCAGATAATCTGCGTTCAAACCGATCCTTTCTGGTGTCAGATGGTATTCTTGTCGGATACTTCCCGTCAAAGCATCATTTCAATGAAACGGTCGAACAGAAAACCGGTATCTGACGGGCCCGGACAGGCTTCGGGATGAAACTGCACAGTGAAGCAGCGCAGCTGTAGATAGTCAAAACCCTCACAGCTGCCATCATTTGCGTTGATAAAGCGTTCGTTGCCGATGCCCTTCAGACTGTCTGACAATGCCGCGTAGCCATGGTTTTGACTGGTCGTCCATACGCGGCCCGTCTTCACATCCTTGACAGGCTGATTGCCTCCGCGATGCCCGTATTTCAGCTTTGCGGTGTCGCCGCCCAAGGCGATCGCCGTCAACTGGTGCCCCAGGCAGATGCCGAATACAGGCTTCACGCCCAACATTTTCCTGATCTCGCAGATACAGTCAGGATTGTCCTTTGGGTCTCCCGGGCCATTCGACAGCACGATGCCATCCGGATCGCTGGAGAGCACCTCTTCGGCCTTTGTGGCCGCGGGCCAGACCGTGACGTGGCAGCCCCGCCGTTGCAGTGAGCGGATGATATTCAGCTTTACCCCGTAGTCCATCAGGGCGACGCGATGCTTCTGCAGGCCCTCGGCGGGATATTCACGCTGCAATCGACCGGTAACGGAGGGCACCGCGCGGCTCACGCGATAGGCCCTCAGAGCGATCAGATCCTCAGGGGGTTCGTCGCAGATCATCGCGTTCATGACGCCGTGCTCGCGTACCGTCTGCACGATGGCCCGGGTATCTACCCCGCACAGTCCCGGAATGCCTTTCTGTAGTAGATAATCATTCAAAGGCGAACTGCTGCGGAAGTTTGAAGGCGTAGCACAGAGTTCGCGAACAATGTATCCAAACAGTGCAGGTTCCCCTTCAAAATCATCCTCGATGACCCCATAGTTTCCAATCGTCGGGAAGCTGTGCGTGACAATTTGTCCGTAGTAGCTGGGGTCAGTCAATGTTTCCAGATATCCGACGACGCCGGTCGTAAAGACCAGCTCGCCAATTCTGTTTAATGGCGCGCCGATGCGCTGCCCTTCAAATGTCATTCCATTTTCAAGAACTAAATATGCCAAGTAAATCACCCAATGATGATAGAGTTGTTGCCGGGATTTTCAGCTTTCCGTGTGATTGTCTGGATATAGGGCTGCCCCTACAAAACCCATAAACAGCGGATGTGGCCTGTTGGGACGGCTCTTGAACTCGGGATGGAACTGTACGCCGATGAAGAAGCGCTCGCCGGGAAGCTCCACGGTCTCCACCAGCCGTCCGTCGGGAGAGAGGCCGGACAGGGCAAGACCCGCGGTTTGCAGGATATCCCGGTAGGCGTTGTTGAACTCGTAGCGGTGACGGTGGCGCTCGCTGATCTCGGTCGCGCCGTAGCAGGCGGCGATGGCGGTTCCGGGCTTCAATATGCAGGGGTACTTCCCCAACCGCAGCGTGCCGCCCTTGTCGATGTCGTCATTTTGGTCAGGCATAAAGTGAATCACTTGGTGAGAGCTGTTTTCATCGAATTCATGGGAATTGGCGTTCTCCAATCCCGCTACGTGCCGCGCGAACTCGATCACGGCGATCTGCATGCCCAGACAGATGCCCAAATAGGGCACATGGTGCTCGCGGGCATACTGCGCCGCCAGGATCATGCCCTCGATGCCGCGACTGCCAAAGCCGCCGGGAACGATGATGCCATCCGCCTGCGACAGCGTTTCAACATAGTTTTCTTTTGTCAGCGTCTCAGAATCGATCCACTCGATCTCAACCCTCGCGTCCAGCGCGTAGCCCGCGTGGCGCAGGGCCTCAGCCACGGACAGATAGGCGTCGTGCAGCTGCACATACTTGCCGACGAGGCCGATCCTCACGGTTTTGGACTGATGGTGGATGCGCGCCACCAGTGCCCACCATTCCATCAAATCCGGCTCCGGCGCGTCGATGCCCAGCTCCCGGCAGACGATGCCGGACAGATTGGCTTCCTCTAGCATCAGTGGGGCCTCGTACAGGTTCGGCAGCGTGCGGTTTTCGATGACGCAGTCGCTCTTCACGTTGCAAAAATGGGCGATCTTGGCAAAGATGCTCCCGTCCGTGATCGGCTCGTCCACGCGAAGCACGATGATGTTGGGGATGATGCCCATGCCCTGGAGCTCTTTCACGGAGTGTTGGGTGGGCTTCGACTTGTGCTCACCGCTGGCCTTCAGGTACGGCACCAGCGTGACATGGACGTACAGTGCGTTTTCGCGGCCCACCTCCAGCCCCACCTGGCGGATGGCTTCGATGAAGGGCTGGGATTCGATGTCGCCGATGGTGCCGCCGATCTCGGTGATAACCACGTCAGCATCGGTGCGCTGGCCCACGGCGTAGATGAAGCGCTTGATCTCATCGGTGATATGCGGGATGGTCTGCACCGTGCTGCCCAGGTAGCCGCCCTGGCGCTCCCGCTGGATGACGTTTGAGTAGACTTTCCCAGT
Source organism: Clostridia bacterium (assembly GCA_045658005.1). Lineage (GTDB taxonomy): Bacteria > Bacillota > Clostridia > Christensenellales > Aristaeellaceae > UBA2862. Next base: position 33,103 of record JAZOUD010000125.1, read on the forward strand.
GGTCAGGTTGGAGAACTTGTTCAGGTCCTCATCGATGAAGCGCTCGTAGTGGCCCAGGTCCAGGTCAGTCTCCGCACCGTCCTCGGTGACGTACACCTCGCCGTGCTGGTAGGGGCTCATGGTGCCGGGGTCCACGTTGATGTAGGGGTCCAGCTTCTGCGCGGCCACCTTTAACCCTCGTGCCTTCAAAAGCCGTCCCAGCGACGCCGCCGTGATGCCCTTGCCCAGTCCGGACACCACGCCGCCGGTGACAAAGATGTATTTCGTCATTGCGCGTCCCCCTTCAAATACCTGTCGATTTCCAGGGCCGCCGCCCGGCCGTCCGCCAGAGAGCGCACCACCAGCGACTGGCCTGTGCGCATGTCGCCCGCGGAAAACAGGTTGTCCCGCAGGTGGTGGCTGCCGTTTTCCGGCATCATGCAGCCCCTTGGATTGAGCTTGATATCGAAACGCTCTGCCGTGACTGTTTCGCAGCCCAAAAAACCCGCGGCGATCAGCATGAGATCGCAGGGGATGATCTGTTCCGTGCCGGGGATGGGATCGAAGCCCTTGAGCTTCACGGTTTCGATGGCTCCGGGGAGGCGGCGCTTGACCGTCGTCTCATAGATGCGCGGGTCGCCGCCCTGCCGGTGGATGGCTTCCAGCTGGCCGTAGTCGGTGCGCAGCGTGCGCGGCCATTCCGGCCAGGGGTTGTTGGCCATGCGCTTGACGGGCGGCGCGGGCATCATCTCCAGCTGGACGACGGAGGCGCACCCCTGCCTGAACGCCGTGCCCACGCAGTCGTTCCCGGTGTCGCCGCCGCCCACGACCACTACATGCTTATCCCTTGCGGTTATGCCGGGTTCATCCCCGAACAAAACCGCCTTCGTCGCTGCCGTCAGATAATCCACGGCAAAGACGCCCTCCACATTCAGCCCACGCGGTTTTTTCGCCCCGCCGCAGAGCGCCACGGCGTCGTATTCATCCACGATTTCGGGCGATGCCTCCGTATTCAGAAGGAAACGCACGCCCTCGGCCTCCATCAGTTGGATTCGCCTTTCCACGATGGCCTTCGGCAGCTTCATGTTGGGGATGCCGTACATCAAAAGGCCCCCTGCGCGGTCCGCGCGCTCGATGACCGTGACCTCATGACCCAGTCGGTTCAGCAGGTCGGCGCAGGCCAGCCCGGAGGGGCCACTGCCGACAACGGCCACGCGCCTGCCCGTTCGCTGTCTGGGAATCCTTGGCTGAACCCAGCCCCTCTCAAACCCCGTTTCGATCAGATACAGCTCGTTATCACGGTTCGTCAAGGCGTCGTTCTCCAGATTGCATGCCTTTTCACACAGCGCCGGACACACCCGTCCCGTGAATTCCGGAAAAGGCGCGGTCATGAGCAGCCGCTCCAACGCCTCGCGCTCCTTGCCCCGATACAGCAGGTCGTTCCACTCGGGGATCAGATTGTGCAGCGGACAGCCGAAGTCCGACTGGCAGAAGGGCACGCCGCAGTTCATGCAGCGGGAGGCCTGTGCATGACGCGATTCTGTGGATTGGAAAATATGCAGATCCTCGAAGTCGAGAAGGCGCGTCGCCTCATCACGGTATGGGTTCTCCATGCGTGTGATTTCCATGAATCCTGTCGGCTTACCCATGCTGCTTCGCCTCCTTCAGATAATCCAAATATTCATCCGATATGACGGCTTTGAACCTTGGCAGCCACGCCTCGAAATCCGCTAAAAGCTCCATAGCCTTGCGCGAATCGGTGTGCCGTTCGTGCACTTCCAGCAGCTGGCGAAGCTCCACAGCCTGTTCGTGAGTGAGGTCATGTACCTTTACCAGACCGCTGTTGATGTGGCTTTCCAAGGTGCCGTCCTCATCCAGCACCCAGGCGATGCCGCCGGACATACCCGCGCCGAAGTTGTCGCCCACCGGCCCCAACACCGCCACGCGCCCGCCGGTCATGTACTCGCAGCCATGGTCGCCCACGCCCTCCACCACGGCCCACGCGCCGGAATTGCGCACGGCGAAGCGCTCGCCCGCCATGCCGGCGATGAAGGCATAGCCGGAGGTCGCGCCGTACAGCGCCACGTTGCCGATGAGAGTATCGCACGGATTCCACACCGCGTCCGCGGGCGGGCAGATGGAAAGCGTGCCGCCGGAGAGCCCCTTGCCCAGATAGTCGTTGGCCACGCCGTACAGCGTGACGCTCTGCCCCTTCGGCAGGAACGCGCCAAAGCTCTGTCCACCGCAGCCCTGGGCCTGGATGTGGCGCTCACCCTTTAAAAGCGTGCCAAAGGCCCGGTCGGTGGTGGTCAGCTGGACGTGATTCTGGATCAGCCTCGCGTCCATGCGCTCGTGCAGCCTGAAATCATGGCGGGATTCCGGCTGGACGTGAGTGTTCCGGGCAAAGCCGATCAGGGCGGAGAGGTCCAATGGAGCGCCGTCCTTCATCTTTAATAAATCGCTTCGGCCCACCAGCTCGTTCACTGTCCGCGCGCCGAGCCCCGCCATGATCTCCCGAAGCTGCTGTGCCACGAAAATCATAAACCGCTCCACGTACTCCGGCTTGCCGACGAACCGCTTCCGCAGCTCGGGGTTTTGCGTTGCCACCCCGAAGGGACAGGTGCCTAGCTGACACACCCGCATCATGCGGCAACCCATGGTGATCAATGGCGCGGTGGCAAAGCCGAATTCCTCTGCGCCCAGCAGCAGCGCCACGGCCACGTCGTGCCCGCTCATCAGCTTGCCGTCGGTCTCCAGCGTCACGGTTTGCCTGAGGCGGTTCCGGCACAGCACCTGGTGGGTCTCGGCCAGTCCGATCTCCCAGGGCAGGCCCGCGTGATGGACGCTGGACATCGGGGCCGCGCCGGTGCCGCCCTCGCCGCCGGAGATCAGTATGCCGCCCGCTCCGGCCTTGGCCACGCCGCTGGCGATGGTGCCCACGCCGGTGGAGGACACCAGCTTCACGGTGACCTTCGCGTCCTCGTTGGCGCATTGCAGGTCATAGATCAGCTCGGCAAGGTCTTCAATGGAATAGATGTCGTGGTGAGGCGGCGGGGAGATCAAAGATATTCCGGGTGTGGAACAGCGGGTTTTTGCCACGCTTTCCGTCACCTTCGCGCCGGGCAGGTGGCCGCCCTCGCCGGGCTTCGCGCCCTGGGCCATCTTGATCTGGATCTCCCTGGCGGACAGCAGATAATCCCGGGTCACGCCGAAGCGCCCGGAGGCCACCTGCTTGATGGCGGAGTTGAGGTCGGTGCCGAAGCGCTCCGGCAACTCGCCGCCCTCGCCGCTGTTGGATTTACCGCCCAGATGGTTCATGGCCTTTGCCATGCATTCGTGAGCCTCCTGGGATATGGAGCCATAGGACATGGCCCCGGTCTTGAAACGCTTCACGATGCTCTCGACGAGCTCCACTTCGTCCAGCGGCACGGGATTGCACACCTCATAGTTGAAATCCAGCGACGCACGGATGGTGCGCGGGCCGTTGTGCTCCACCAGTTTGGCGTATTCGTCGAACTTTGCCCTGTCGTTTGTCCAGACTGCCTGTTGCAGCAAATGGATGACCTCCGGATTGTACAGGTGCTCCTCGGCTCCCGTGCCGGTGCGCAGCTTGTGCCTGCCGACGCTGGTCAGGCCATTTTGCAGCGTGTTGGCATAGGCCGCGTCGTGATGGTAACGGCTGTCGGCCTCCACGTCGTGCAGGCCCTTGCCGCCCAGGGTGGTGGGCGTGTTGGTGAAATACTGATCGACGAACTGCGCATCCAGCCCCACGGCCTCGAACAGCTGGGCGCTCTGATAGGCCTGCAATGTGGACACGCCCATCTTGGAAGCGATCTTCAAAACGCCCGCCGTCAGAGCTTTATTGTAGTTTTCGATGGCATCCCTGGACAGCTTCTCACGGATGACCGCGTGGGCCAGGTACGGACACACCGCCCGCGCGCCGTAGGCGATCAGCATGGCCAGCTGGTGGGTGTCACGCGGCTCGCCGCTCTCCAGGATGACGGAGACCTTCGTGCGCTTCTTGATGTGAATGAGGTGCTGTTCCAGCGCGGAGACCGCCAGCAGCGAGGGGATGGCCAGATGATCCGCGTCCACGCCCTTATCGGACAGGATCAGGATGTTCACGCCGTCCGCGCAGGCCGCGTCGCATGCGCTGAAGAAGTCCCGCATGGCCTGGCGAAGCCGGGTTTTGACAGGGTAGAGCAGGGAGATTTCTTTTACTGAAAAAGATAGGTGGTCGATATCTCGGATGCGTCGCAGTTCCCCCTCCGTCAGCACCGGCGAGGGCAGCTCCAGCACGGTGCAGTTGTCGGGATCATGCGATAAAAGGTTCCCATCGTCGCCGATGTAGATGGAGCAATCCGTTTTGCATTCTTCCCGCAGCGCGTCGATGGGCGGGTTGGTCACCTGGGCGAAGCGCTGCTTGAAATAATCGTACAGCGGCGGGTGGGCCCTGGACAGCGCCGCCAGCGGTTCGTCCGCGCCCATGGACACGATGGGCTCCTGCCCGTTTTCGGCCATCGGAAGGATGACATCCTGAATGTCTTCCCAGGCATAGCCGAAAGCCTTGCAGAGGATTTCTATATCGTCGGTTTTTTCATCTATGCTGGCTTCAGACAGGTCGTCCAGCTTGACGATACGTTTGACCCACTCCCCATAGGGGTGTTCTTCAGCAAAGTGCGCTTTCAGTTCCTCTGATTCCAGCAGCTCGCCGGTGTGAGGATTTGCCATCAACACGTCCCCGCCCTTGAGTTTCCAGCGGCGGCGGATGTGGGCATTTTCCTCGAACAGCACGCCCGCTTCGCTGGACAGGATCAGCCGCTTATCGTCGGTCAGGGCGCATCTGAGCGGGCGCAGGCCGTTGCGGTCCAGCGACGCGCACACGCTGTCGCCGTCGGAATAGAGGATGGCGGCGGGGCCGTCCCAGGGCTCCATCATCGTGGCGTAATAGCGGTAGAGATCGTGCCAGGGCTTGGCCTCACTTTCACCTTGCCACGGCTCCGGCAGCAGGACCATGCCCGCCAGCGGCAGTGGGAAGCCGTTCATGGCCAAAAATTCCAGCGTGTTGTCCAGCATCTGGGAATCGCTGCCGTTCGGATCCACCACGGGCAGCGCCCGTTTCATGGAATCGCCCATGATGGCCGAGCGCATGGTCTCCTCCCGGGCCTTCATGCGGTCGTGGTTGCCTCGAATGGTGTTAATTTCGCCGTTGTGCAAAAGCATCCGCTGCGGGTGGGCCTTGGACCAGCTGGGGAAGGTGTTCGTGGAGAAGCGGGAGTGGACCATAGCCATTGGGGAAACATAGCGCACGTCCTGCAAGTCGTCATAAAAGGAGCGAAGCTGTGAAACCAGCATCATGCCCTTGTAGACGATGGTGCGGGAGGACAGGGAACAGATGTAAGTGTCCGTATCCTGCTTTTCAAATACCCGTCGCAGGATGTATAATTGTCTGTCGAAGTCCACGCCCGGCGCGATGTCGGCGGGCCTTTTTAAGAAGCACTGCCGGATGCGGGGCATGGTGCGCCGCGCGCCTGCGCCCAGCTGGGCCGGGTGACAGGGCACGTCCCTCCAGCCCAGCACGGGGATGCCCTCCGATACCGCCAGCTGATCAAAGATGCGGCAGATATTGGAAACGCCCACCTCATCCTCCGGCAAAAAGAACATCCCGACGCCGTAGTCGCCGGGCTTGCCGAGGGATATGCCTTCCTCCCGCGCCCATGCGGTGAAGAATTCGTGGGGCAGTTGGGTCATGATGCCCACGCCGTCGCCGGTGGTGCCCAGGGCGTCTGAACCCGCGCGATGGGCCAGGCGCTCCACGATGGTGAGCGCCTGATCCACCGTGCGGTGGGTGGCGCGACCGCTTAGATCGACGATCGCGCCGACGCCGCAGGATTCATGCTCCAATTCGGGGTGATAGAGCGGATATTGCTGGTCATACATCGTTGGAACCCCCTTGTAACAACTGTGCGGCATAGTCCGTCATCTTCATGTTGTGCCGCATGGCGTATTGCTGCATGCGCCGATGAGCTTCCGGTTCGTCAATTCGGTATTTGTCCATCAACAGGCGCTTCGCGTCCTCCACAAGTGCCTTATCCTGACCTTGTCGATGGGGCATTTGCATGGAGTGAAACTGCGTCAGCATCTCTACCGCGCCAATGACCACGCTGCCGGGACAGGGATAAGCCAGCTTGAATATCTGCGGTGATTCACAGGCGTTGAGCGTCTCCGGCCTGCCGATCAGCAGGAACTGGAAGCGGCCCTCGAAGTCAGCGGCAATGTCGTCCGGCTGCATGCCGGAGATGAGCACGATGCCGTCCGCGCATTCCGTAAGGGTTCGGCGCAGTTCACCCTCTGAGGCGCAAAGGCGGAAGACCGAATGCCCCGAGGAAGCCAGCAGCCGGGAGAGCTGTGTTCGACTGACTTCGGACGTGCCGACAATCACGATTCTGGCCACTGGCTTCACCTCCCGAAGGTTTAGTACATCACAAGGTATCTGTCAATCTCCCAACTGCTTACATGCGTCCGGTAGGCGTCCCATTCCTTCTCCTTTCCATCGACGTACTGGGAAAGCACGTGCTCGCCCAGCGCTTCGCAGATGACCGCGTCGGCTTTCAGGCACTTCACGGCCTCGTGCAGCGTGCCCGGCAGGCTCTCGATGCCCTTGGCCGCGCGGGTGGCGGCGTCCATGGCGAAGATGTTCTCGGTGGTCTCCTCCGGCGGCGTCATGCCCTTTTCGATGCCGTCCAGGCCCGCCGCAAGGCATACCGCCATGTTCAGATAGGGGTTGCAGCTGGGGTCCGGGCAGCGCAGCTCCACGCGGGTGCCCATGCCCCGGGATGCGGGAATGCGGATGAGCGCCGAACGGTTGCTGGCGCTCCAGGCCAGATAGCAGGGGGCCTCATAGCCCGGCACCAGGCGCTTGTAGCTGTTTACCAGCGGGTTGGTGATGGCCGCCATGCCGCGTACATGCTTGAGGATGCCTGCGATGAAGCTGTAAGCCTCTTTGCTCAGGCCGCGGCTGTCGGACGGGTCGGCGAATACGTTCTTGCCGTCCTTGAAAAGGCTCATGTTGGTGTGCATGCCGGAGCCGTTGATGCCGAACACCGGCTTGGGCATGAACGTGGCGTGAAGGCCGTTCTTCTGGGCGAGGGTCTTCACCGCCAGCTTGAAGGTCATGATGTTATCGGCGGCGGTCAGCGCGTCGGCGTACTTGAAGTCGATCTCGTGCTGGCCTGCGGCCACCTCGTGGTGGCTGGCCTCGATCTCAAAGCCCATCTGCTCCAGCGCCATGCAGATCTCCCGCCGGGTGGATTCGCCGTGGTCCAGCGGGCCCAGGTCGAAGTAGCCCGCCTCGTCGGAGGTCGTGGTGGTGGGCCGGCCCTGTTCGTCGGTCTGGAACAGGAAGAATTCCATTTCCGGGCCCACGTTGAAGCTGTAGCCCATGTCGGCGGCCTTCTTCAGAACGCGCTTCAGCGTACCGCGGGGGTCGCCCATGAAAGGCGTGCCGTCCGGGTTGTACACGTCGCAGATCAGCCGCGCCACCTTGCCGTGCTGGGGTCGCCAGGGAAGGATGGCGAAGGTGTCCAGGTCGGGCCGCAGGTACTGGTCGGATTCGTTGATGCGCACGAAGCCCTCGATGGAGCTGCCATCGATCATGATCTCGTTGTTTACCGCCTTCTCCACCTGGCTGGCGGTGATGGCCACGTTCTTCAGCTGGCCGAAGATGTCGGTAAACTGCATGCGGATGAACTCTACATCGCCTTCCTTGACCAGACGGATGATGTCTTCCTTCGTGTACTTGCTCATAATCACACCTCCAAAATAAAAAAGAGGGCAAGGGGGTCGAATAACACGACGCCCTTGCCTTGTCACGCAAAAAGCATAGCATATCCACGTGCAGGCTGTCAAGGGGTTTTGAATGTTAAATGAATTAGTAATGCGAATATTGTGCAGAATCAGCTGCGAAATAATGAAATTATGCAAGTTTACAAATACTTAATTGCAAAACTCTATTGACAACGCCACTGTGCCGTGGTAAAATACTGACAAATTTTCATAGCGAAAGCGTTGCGGAAGCAAAGTATCCCGGCAAGGCGGCATCCCAGAGAGCGGGCGATGGTGGGAATCCCGTATGAGCCGCCGGGCGAAGAACCCTTCCAAGTCCAATCTGAACATCGAAAGATAAGTAGGCGCGGCGTGATGACAGCACGTTATCCATGTCAGGGTTTGTTAGAACCCGAAAAGAGAAGCAAATCAGGTGGCACCACGGAGCGGCGGCCTTCGTCCTGAAATTCATAAGGATGAATGCCGACCACTAACGGAGGTGCTTTTTATGTGTTCCATCTTTGGCATTGAGGGGAAATCCATTCCCGAGGAAAAGCTGCGCGAATGCTTCGACCGGACGATCTCCCGCGGCCCGGACATGAGCCGTTTCGTCGAGATTCCCCGCGGCTGGCTGGGCTTTCATCGGCTGGCCATCATGGGCCTGACGAAAGAGGGCATGCAGCCGTTCCAGATGGGTGAATCTTACGTGGTTTGCAACGGCGAGCTGTATGGGTTCAGACCCCTTCGGCAGAGATTAATCGACGAGGGCTTTCCCATTAAAAGCGCGTCGGACTGCGAGATCCTGCTGCCTCTGTATAGGGAATACGGCGTAGAAATGTTCAAGACGCTGGACGCGGAATTCGCGCTGATCCTGTACGACGGCGAACAGGATAAGCTGATCGCCGCCCGGGATCCCATCGGCATCCGTCCGCTGTACTACGGCTATCAGCCGGATGGTCACATCGCCTTCGCCAGCGAACCCAAGAACCTGATGGGCCTGTGTGACGAAATAAAGCCCTTCCCGCCGGGATACTACTGGGTGAACGGGGAATTCGTCCGCTACGCTGACCCAGCCCACGTGGATCAATTCACCATGCGGGACGAGGATCACGTCTGTGCCAAGCTCCGCCGACTGTTGATCGACGGCGTGGAGAAGCGCCTGGACGCCGACGCGCCGGTGGGATTTTTGCTCTCCGGTGGGCTGGACTCCTCGCTGGTGTGCGCCATTGCCCAGAAGATTCTCGATAGGCCCATCCGCACCTTCGCCATCGGCATGGACATCGACGCCATCGACCTGAAGTACGCCCGGATGGTGGCCGATTTCATCGGTTCGGACCACACCGAGGTCATCATCAGCGAGAAGGATGTGCTGGAGGCCCTGCCCACGGTGGTGGAGCTGCTGGGCACCTGGGACATCACCACGATTCGCGCGTCCATTGGCATGTATCTGGTCTGCAAGTACATCCACGAGCACACCGACATCCGGGTGCTGCTGACGGGTGAGATCAGCGACGAATTATTTGGCTACAAGTACACCGACTTCGCCCCCAGCGCCGCAGCCTTCCAGGAGGAGGCGGAGAAGCGCATCCGGGAGCTGCACATGTACGACGTGCTGCGCGCAGACCGCTGCATCAGCGTGAACAGCCTGGAGGCGCGGGTGCCTTTTGGGGATTTGAAGTTCGTGCGCTACGCCATGTCCATCGACCCGGAGCTGAAGATGAACAAACACGATATGGGCAAATACCTCATCCGCAAGGCTTTCGCCGATGACCACATCCTGCCCGACGAGATCCTCTGGCGGCAGAAGGCGGCATTCTCCGACGCGGTGGGGCATTCGATGGTTTCTGACCTCAAGGCCCTGGCGGAGCGCACCTATACCGACGCCGAGTTTGCCGAAAAGGCGGCCAAATACGACTACTGCCGCCCGTTCACCAAGGAGAGCCTGCTTTACCGGGAGCTCTTTGAGCGGTATTACCCCGGCCAGGCGCGGATGATCGCGGATTTCTGGATGCCCAACAAGACCTGGCCCGGCTGCGACGTGGACGACCCCTCCGCGCGGGTGCTCTCCAACTATGGGGCAAGCGGGGTTTGAGACACCCCTCCGGCCTTCGGCCACCTCCCCTTACACAGGGGAGGCAAGCTGTCGCGCGATCCCAACGCCTTCCCCTTGAGGGAACCTCTAAAAACGATACTTTGTCGCAAACATGTACTTCGGGAAACCCTGTAAAACAAGGATTTCTATAAGAACACAAGCGTCGATAACAGGGTTTTTCGAAGTCCCCTTGAGGGGAAGGTGGCGCGCAGCGCCGGATGAGGTGGCTGCATTAACCATTTCTCAACTTGACAAAAACCGATACGTTGAGTAAAATCACAGGCAATTCCAAACAGCGCAAGGGTGCGCAGTGAGAATCGTCTCACCGCCACCCTTGCGCTTTTGTTTTGGAATCGACCAAGGAAGGAGTGTTTAAGATGACATTTTCCGCTGTCAACACGATCTGGGTGCTGCTGGGCGCGGCGCTGGTGTTCTTCATGCAGGCGGGCTTCGCTATGTGCGAAGCGGGCTTCACGAGGGCGAAGAACACCGGCAATATTCTCATGAAGAACCTGATGGACTTCTGCATTGGCACGCCGCTTTACTGGCTGATCGGTTTCGGCATCATGTTCGGCGCGGGCACGGCGGCCTTCGGCTGGATTGACCCCTTCATCCTGAAGGACTACAGCCACATCCTGCCCGCAGGTGTGCCGCTGTGGGCCTACGCCATCTTCCAGACGGTGTTCTGCGCCACCAGCGCCACAATCGTTTCCGGCGCGATGGCTGAGCGCACGAAGTTCTCCGCCTATTGCGTCTACTCGGCAGCCATATCGCTGTTCATCTATCCCGTGTCCGGGCACTGGATCTGGGGCGGCGGCTGGCTCAGTGACCTGGGTTTTCACGACTTCGCCGGTTCCACCTGCGTCCACATGGTTGGCGGCGTGTGCGCTCTGATCGGCGCGAAGATGCTGGGGCCCCGCATCGGCAAGTACGGCGCGGACGGCAAACCCCGCGCTATCCTCGGCCATAACCTGTCCATCGCGGCGCTGGGCGTGTTCATCCTCTGGTTCTGCTGGTTCGGCTTCAACGGCGCGAGCACCGTGGGCATGGACAGTGACGAACTGATCGTCTCCGCCGGCCTGGTGTTCTTCAACACCAACCTGGCTGCAGCCGTGGCCACGTTGACGACCATGATCTTCACCTGGCTGCGCTACGGCAAACCGGACGTATCTATGACCTTCAATGCTTCGCTGGCGGGTCTCGTGGGCATTACGGCGGGCTGCGACGCAGTCAACCCCTTCGGCGCGGCGATCATCGGCCTGTGCTGCGGCCTCGCGGTGGTGCTGTCGGTGGAGTTCTTCGACAAGGTCGTAAAGATCGACGACCCCGTCGGCGCGATATCCGTTCACGGCGTATGCGGCGCGCTGGGCACGATACTGACCGGCCTGTTCGCCACAGGCATCTCCACGATGAAGGGCGTGTTCTACGGCGGTGGCTTTAAATTCCTGGGCGTGCAGCTGCTGGGTGTCGGCGCGGTGATCGCCTGGACAGCGGTCATCATCACCATCGTGTTCTCCATCATCAAAGCCACCATCGGCCTGCGGGCCAGCGCGGAGGACGAGGTCATGGGTCTGGACCGCTCGGAACACGGTCTGCACACCGCCTATTCCGGCTTCACTATCATGACAGACAGCGCCGTGGAGGACTCCGAGCCGGTGACCATTCCCGCTGGAGAGTACGAAACGCCTGTCAGGGTGGTGAAGGAAAAAGCCCCCGACGCGCCGGTCTACACCAATGTGCGCATCATCTGCCGTCCGGCCAGCCTGGAGCCTCTCAAGAAGAACATGAACAAGATCGGCATCACCGGCATGACGGTCACCAACGTCATGGGCTACGGCACGCAGAAAGGCAAGCCGGAATACTATCGTGGCACGCCCGTGGAGGTGACATTGCTGCCTAAGGTACAGGTGGACATCGTGGTCAGCAAGGTACCGGTTCGCATGGTCATCGAAACCGCCAAGCGTGTGCTGCACACCGGCCACATTGGTGACGGCAAGATCTTCATCACCGATGTTGAAAACGTCGTTCGCGTTCGCACCGGGGAAGAAGGCTACGACGCGTTGCAGTCAGATTGACAGTACAGCGTGAATCATTAAGATATTCACAGAAATGTCTTGTCGAGTGGGAATAAGAAGGTTGTCAAGGGGCAACCCAAATGGTGCGAAAAGGGCAAACTTACTTTTCCTGACGTTCCAAGCATCATAATGAATCAAACAGGTCCTGGAATCTGTGATCACATCAAGGATTCCGGGGCCTGTTTTTATGTACGAAATAGGGCAAGCAACAGTAACGAAAAATGATGAGCGGCACCAATATTGCAACGGATATTGCTCCGAATCACGCCGCGGTCGTTATAGGCTTCTTCAAATCGTCCATAATGAGTCATCACGCCGAGCGGTTGAAGTACTGCCTGAATGTGATCCTGCTTATCCGGATTCGGCGTGTAGTCGTTGCGTTCCCGCTTCTGAACGAAATAGTCCGCGACCACGCGAAAATCACTCTTGAACAGGCTGACCTGTTCGTGTGTCAGGAATGCAATCTCAAACAGGTTGACCTTCATATCCGGAACGAACGGTTTAAACACCTCTGGCACGTTGACAGCTTCGTGCAACGTCAGAGGCTTATCCCAGTGCTTTTCTTGTCCAAAGTACAGAACCAGTGTCACTACAGGGTAGAATGGGTGGTTTCGGTTTTCCTTCAGCAGTTGTGTCCGGTATTCCGCACCATCATAGCCGAACACCCTCAGCGGCATGCTCGCGTCCGGATTGTCTGGTTCTCAGAGCCTATGCAGGCAATGCGTACATCATTTCATTGACACCCATCCCATGATAATGCTAAAGCTGCTCCTGCAGCTGCTGCGGCAGTCGCCTGCGCCAGGCGCCCTTGCGGTGGGCGATAACCGTCATCACCATGGCCAGCACCCAGGAGATCAGCAGCGAGGCGAACAGTGCCTGGGGGTTGCCATGGGGCCACGCCTGGGATCGGGTGAGGAAGGCCAGCAGCCACGCCAGCGGAAGACGGATCAGTATCGTTGTGATGATAGAGATCCACATGGGAATCATGGTCTCTCCTGCCCCGCGCATGGCGCCCTGAAGCACTTGGCTGACGGCGAAGGCGATGTAGCCCAGCGATAGCCAACGCAGCCCATATACGCCTATGGTGATCACGTCTTCGGTGTCGGTGAACATCTGAATCAGCTGCCGTCCGAACAGCAGTATGCAAGCCACCAGCACCCCGGAAGTGGCCAGCGCCAGCTTCAGCATGTCTCGTATGCCCTGACGGACCCGGTCGATGTGTCCCGCACCGATGTTCTGCCCCACGTAAGTGGTGGAGGTTGTGCCGAAGGTGAAGTTGGGCATCATCGCGAAGCCGTCCACGCGCATAATGGCTACGTTGGCGGCGATGACGGCGGTGCCCATCGAGTTGGTCAACCCCTGCACCACGATGGCAGACATCGAGAACAACCCCTGGGTGATGCCCGCAGGCAGGCCAAGCTGGCAAAGTCTGCGGGTGATGGGGCCGTCGGGCGTCAGCGTGCGGGCGTTGACGTCGATCAGGTTCTTCATGCCCACCAGCCGAATCAGGCACAGCACGCCGGATATGGCCTGGGCGATGATGGTGGCCCAGGCAACGCCTGCAACCCCCATGTGAAACCTTGCGACGAAGAGTATGTCCAGTACAATGTTCAGCAGGCAGGCCAGCACCAGGTAAACCAGAGGATAAAAGCTGTCTCCCATGCCCCGCAGCACGCCGGAGAGTATATTATAGGCCGACGCGCCCAGCATGCAGAGGAATATGATCTTCAGATAGGTGACAGCGCCCTCAGCCACGTCCGGTGGCGGAGCGATCAGACCGATCAGGAAGGACGAAGCGAAATAGCCCAACACCATCATGATCAACCCGCTGAGCACCGTGAGCACGATGGTGCTGCCCACCACCCGGCTGAGCCCCTCGCGATCCTTTGCGCCGAAGTATTGGCTGGCCAGTATGCTTGCACCGGTAGCCACGCCGATCAACAGCACCAGCAGCAGGTTCAATATCGGGCCGGCGGTGCCGACCGCCGCCAGCGCTGTGTCGCCCACATACTTGCCCACCACGATGGAGTCCACCGTGTTGTACAGCTGCTGCGCCAAGTTACCGACCAGCAGCGGAAGGGAAAAGCGTATCAGCTTGCTCATCGGCCTCCCGGTGGTCATATCCTGTACTCCGAAAAAGTCTTTTACGCGACTTGACCATCCCATGCGACTAACCTCCCTTTATCATGCTTTCCCTGAGCTGATTATCCGATTGACTTCCTCTGAGAACAGCGCATCATATCTGGCTTTTTCATCTTTCAGTGCTGCCTGGTGTTCTGCCACATCTTCGACGATGGATGAGGTTATCCACTTGAGCTGTTTGACTGCTTTCTGCGTTTTAATTGCCACCTGTGTGTACTCCGGGCCGATCCTGAGCAGGTTGAGGGCATCCTCAACCTTTAAATACCCACTGCTGATAAGGCCGAAGGTGTCGAAGACAGTATCGTTGGCGATAGGGCCGATGATGACATCGGCTGTGATATTGTCTATGGCTCGCCGATTGTGATAGATATAGTCAAACCACTCCGAATCACGCGTGAAGCGGTGAACGAGGAGACCGGAAATATCCAGTTCATACTCATTTACTACCGCTTTTTGACGCGCCCAGCTTCTTTCAGCGTCCCCCGTCTTCACTTGGCAGAGAATGCAGTAATTCGTCCCGGAAACAATCTGCCTGGACAGCAGGGCTACAGGAATATATTCATCCTGTCCCTCGGTGGCTTTATCAAAGGCAGTCTGGGCGTCGGCAGGCAGTTCGGTAGCTTCATGTGGTATGCTTTTCCAGCTGCCGGCCATCGGTTCAGCCTCAATATCATAGTATTCATAGTATGCATCATAGAACCCCAGACAGGCATCCATGCCCGCATTTGTGCCAAGGGCCTTTTCCAATACAGTCTGCCAGGAGCCGTACTTTTCTTAAAGCTGGTCCGCCGTCGGGCCCATCTCGTTCCCATAGGTTTCCAGGTTGCTTTTCTTTGTCAACGCCAGCGCTTCAGGGTTGTCAGCTTCACTTTCCAGCCGCAGCTTGTTCCTTCTCTGGCTGACAGCGCGGGCGATGGTCTCCACGTTTTTGCCTTCATGCAGCATAGTTTCGATCATGCGGTACAGCTCGGACATGCTGTCATGGTAGGCCTGGCGCAGCGCCCGTGCTTCGGCAACCTGATCCGGATCGGTCCAATCAAGGGCATCCGCATAGTCCTTCAGTCGAGTGGAATCGGGGCTGGGGGAGAAGCCGAAGACAGCGGCAGGATTATATATGATACCTCCCACAGCATTTCTTGTATTTCTTCCCGCTTCCACACGGGCAGAGGTCGTTGGGGCCTGGCTTCGGGAATCTATGTTCAATCCTCTGCATCATTTGGATACGTATTTCGCGCCATACGTGTGTTTTCCATTAACAATTTTACCACAGATAGGAAGGCACGGCAACAGCTATTTTCCCGCGCCATCTGCCCAATTCCACCCTTCAAACCTTGTCTGCTACGCCTGTTGCTATCCAGCCACACTGACGGTAATATGTGCTGTGCGGCGCTTGCTGCATCATAACTTCTTTGAAGGGCAGGTTGGCTACTATGGATGAGAAAACAATTCACAACAATGAACCTGGCAGCACATTTGACGAACAGAATGAGTCCTAAGGGCTGAGTCTTAAACAGACTTCGAAGAAATCATACGTGAAATATAGGAAATTGGAACACAGAAAACGGCTCTCCACGATTCTACAGAAATACCGGAGATTACGCTCATCAAATTCAGCAACTGCCTGAAATGGCCTACGACTCGACAGCCTGTGAGCCTTCCCGGACAGTTAAAGGAACTAAATCACCAGGCTGAAATATAAATAACACATTTAATATAATGAAGATTCACAAAAGCATATATGATTTTTCGTTGCCTACTACAAACAACCTTTCAGAAAGGAATCTGCGTGGTATAAAGACCAAGATGAAAGTAGCTGGACAGTTTGCATCAGTAGAAACTGCAAAACACTTCTCATCGATGAAATCTTATATCACTACATGTCAGAAAAACGGCATAAACGAGATATATGCGCTCATGCGTCTTACAAATGGGAGTCCTATTTCGTTTGCCGATGTCCTATCGCACACAAAGTAAAGCTACAGTGTTTTGAATATCATTGACGCCGCCGGTATTAATACAGCTGGCTTATTTCCCGTGAAAAGTGGTTTCAAACCGTGAATAGTAACGACCCGTCGTACCCTATTTTCATTTATCTGATAAACTTTATTGACGAAATAATGGCTATATTGTATAATATCATTTAAGATGCTGATTTGACATCCTGATGTGTAACGAAACAAATCAGGAAACAATGGCGGGTATTGATCGAGAGTAGGAGGGAACAACAATGAAGAGAATGCTTGACCTGTGTCATTGATTATGCGTCTGTTGTAACATCGCTATATTGGAAATGTTTTTGATGAGGTGAATGATAGTGAAGAAGCTTTTTGTCTCAATGCTTTTGATGGCATTTCTGGTGGTTTGCCTGGGTGGTACAGCGCTTGCAGCTACCGTTGTGTTTACAGGTAACAGCAATGTTCGCAGCAGTCCATCAATCAACGCAGCGTCACTTGGAGTTGTAAGCGCAGGATCATATCTGGAGTATCTTTATGAAGACAGCACGGACAATCGGGGTGTTATTTGGTATAAGGTGCGCTATGGTAATATGTCGGGCTGGGTCTCTTCAAAGTATAGTGAAGTCGTGGGAGGATACGAATATATCTATGGAGAGGTGTACGTATACAGTGATTCGTACGTCCGACAATTACCCAGTCTCAACGGTTCACAACTGGGTGTAGCGCATGCAGGTGCTATCCTCGATTTTCTGGGAGATATATCCACCGATAGCCGTGGGGTAGATTGGTATCGCGTTGTGTTCGGGAGCGGTACTGGGTGGATTTCGTCCATGTATACGTATTTGGAAGAGGATTAATAGGGCGTGTTTTCAAAAGTATATAGACGCTGAGTGGGAGCGGGTGCGGCCCTGTTTTCCTGAGCGGCAGCTGGGCGACAAGGGACGCCCAAGGCGGGAAGGCTAGAGTGCGTTTCTAAATCTGGACCGGACAGATATGATGGCCGTCTGGGGCAACATTCGATTCTTTGAGGGTTGAGCACATGAAGAAAGTTGAAAAGTGGGGCATGTTTGAAGCCGCCGTCAACGGGAAATCAGATGGAAATCCTTTTTTGGATTATGGGATCACGGGCACGTTTACAGGTAAACACGAGACGGTGAAGGTCCACGGCTTCTACGACGGCGACGGCATGTACCGCGTGCGTTTCATGCCGTCCTTTGAGGGAAAGTATACTTATATCATAGAGGGAAGCGCCGTTGACATGCCGGCAACCGGGGCCTTTGAAGTCACAGCGCCCACAGGCAACAACCATGGTCCGATGCAGGTGCAGGACGAAACCCTGCTGGCCTATGCCGACGGCACGCCCCATTACTCGCTGGGCACGACCTGCTATGCCTGGGTGAACCAGAGCATGGAATTGCAGGCGCAGACGCTGGACACGCTGTCGAAGTCGCCCTTCAACAAGATCCGCTTCTGCATATTCCCCAAGTTCTATGAGTTCAACAGGAAGGAGCCCATCACGTATCCCTTCGAGCGGGGAAGCGGCGAAGGGCTGGATCCGGCACTTGTTGAGATTCAGGCCAATCGTACCTACTGGCCGCTGGAGCCGGTGCCGGAGATGGACTACGGCTTCGACTACACCCGGCCCAACGTCGAGCACTTCCGGCGCTTCGACCTGCGAATCCGGCAGCTGATGGACATGGGCATCGAGGCGGACATCATACTGATGCACCCCTACGACCGCTGGGGCATGAACGAGATGAGCGCCGCGACCTGCGACGCCTGCCTCAGATACATGGTCGCCCGCTACAGCGCGTTCCGCAACGTGTGGTGGTCGCTGGCGAACGAATACGACATCATACCCACGAAGACGGCGGAGGACTGGGAGCGCTACGGCAAATTGATCGCTGAAAGCGATCCCTGTCATCACATGTGCTCCGTGCACAACTGCATCACCTATTACGATTTCTCAAAGCCCTGGTTGACCCACCAGTCCCTCCAGCGGACTGATTTCTACCGCACCACCGAGTACACCGACGAATTCATCGGGAAGTACCGCAAGCCCGCCGTGTGGGATGAGATCTGTTATGAGGGCGACATCAGCCTGGGCTGGGGAAACATCACGGCCCAGGAGCTGGTGCGCCGCTTCTGGGAGGCGTTCCTGCGGGGCGGCCACGCCGGGCACGGGGAGACGTATCTGGATGAGAACGACATACTGTGGTGGTCCCACGGCGGTATCCTGAAGGGCGACAGCGCGCCGAGAATAGCGTTCCTGAAAGGGATACTGGAGGAAACGCCCGGACGCGGCCTGCGCAAAACCGAGGGCATCTTCGACGAGGTGGTGGGCTGCGCCGTGGACGCGCCGGAGGACTACCGGATCCACTACCTCGGCATCTGCCAGCCGAAGTACCGCATGCTTGTACTGCCCGAGGACGGCGACTTCGAGGTGGAGATCATCGACACCTGGAACATGGCGGTCACTTCCGCGGGCCTTCATCGCGGCGCGACTCGGATCGAGCTGCCGGGCAATCAGTACATGGCGATTCGCGTGAGGAGGGTGTAAGCATAAACAGGAACCCCATATTGGACATCAAGATAGAGGCCAACGGCCCCGCAGTGTACATGGCCGGCGAAAACGGCGAGGTGCTGTAACTGCAGCGCAGCTTCCAGCCTGATCCCCTTCAAGGGGAGCGTGGACAGCGAGATATTCAGGGACATCGTGGAGCCCTGCGGCGTGGACACCCAGATGGTGAACGCGGCGTATGTGCGGCACATGTCCGCGAGGTACATGCTCACCGGCGCGATGGTCACCTCCTTCGCCCCGGCACTGCCCGAAATGTAAAGATTTATAGAGTACTTGACAAGTGACCTTTCGTTCACTATAATATGCGAACGAAAGGTCACTGCTTTTGAGCGGAGGGTTATCATGGCAAAGGATACAAGGGAGAGAATACTCGAATCGGCCCTTCAAGTGCCTTCACAGGACGACTATGGGGGCAGGAAGAGATACTATGGCAGCCTGTCCTTTTACAGGCAGGCGTTGATGATCGGCGTTCCCGTGATGCTGCAATCGCTGATCCAGTCCCTGGTCTCCCTGGTGGACAACTTCATGGTGGCGGGGCTGGGGGACGTGAAGATGTCCGGCGTGAGCGTGGCGGGCCAGATCCTGTTTGTGTTCATGGTGCTGTCCAACGCCATCTGCGCGGCGGGTGGCATCTACATGACCCAGTTTTCCGGGGCGAAGGACCGGGCGGGCATGCGCCAGGCGCTGCGGTTCAAGTTTTACCTGATCGGAGCCTTTATCGCTCTCTACCTGCTGGTGTGCTTTATGTTCCCAAGGCAGATCCTCAGCCTGATGGTGATCGGCAATGCCGAGGCGGAGGCGATACTGGACGCGGGCGAGGCCTACATGCGGCTCATGGGCTTCATGGGCGTGCCCTTCTGCGTTTCCGTGGTGCTGGCCACCTCCATGCGGGAGATCGGCCAGGTGCGGGTGCCCCTGGTGATCTCCGTCATCGGCACGCTGGTGAACACGGGCCTGAACTGGGTGCTGATCTACGGCAACCTGGGCGCGCCACGACTGGAGGTGCGCGGCGCGGCCTACGCGACGCTGATTGCCCGTTTCATCGAAATGGCGCTTTACATTCTCTATGTCCTGCGCAATCCCCAGCCCTTCCTGGGCGGGCAAGGCAGCTTTGCCAAAGGCAAAGCTGGTCTGACAAAAAGGTCAGACTGCCACGCCTCAAATCAGGAATTTGAGGCGCGGCACCGAGGGGAGAAGCTGCGCACGGACTGGAGGCTGTTCGGCGACATCCTGCGGCGAGGGTGGTTGATGCTGTTCTCCGAGGTGCTGTGGGTCATCTCCGAAACCGTCACCACCGCCGTGTATAACGGGCGGGGCGGCGCGGACGTGGTCTCGGGCATGTCGGCGGGCTGGGCCATCGTAAACCTGCTGTTCGTATCCTTCAGCGGCATCAACACGGCCACCTCCGTCATCATCGGCAAGACGCTGGGGAAGGGGCAGCTGGACGAGGCGCGGAGGCAGAGCCGGTGGATGTTGTCCGCCGCTGTGGTGTTCGGGCTGTTCATGACCCTGATGGGCGCGTTGGTGACGCTGCTGACGCCGCTGGTGTTCGGCCATCTTTCCCCGGTGGCCCAGGGCATCTGTCGGGATTTGGTGCTGCTGGTATCCTTGTATATGCCCCTGTGGGTCTACAGCAACGTGCAGTTTTCCATTGCCCGCGCGGGAGGCGACACGGCCATGGGCGCGGTGGTGGACGGCTGCGTGACGGTGGCGGTGGTCATTCCCGGCCTGCTGCTTCTGGCGCGGCTGACCGACTGGGGGCCGGTTCTGATGTACGGTGTATTGAAGCTGACGGACATCGTCAAGATCACCGTCGCCCACCTGTGGCTGAAAAACGAGAAGTGGGTGAAGAACCTGACGGTGCAGGCGGCATCTATGTGATTTCAGAACCGGACCAGCTTGACCTGTTGCCGAAGGGCGCGATGCGAATCCTGGTCAGCGCGGATTTGGATGCGATCAAGGCCCGATTCAGGGCCAGAATGCATGGTGTTCTGCCCGTGCCGGTCGAATGGATGCTTGAAAGCAAACATGGCATGTTTGATCATTGCGCTTATGATTACCGGTACGACGGCGTCAACGGCGATGCGGCTGCGCTGTGCGAGCAGCTGAGGAGAATTGGCAGCAATACCGATGAGAAATAATGGGAGGAATACCTGTGAAAGCGTATATCGCATACTGTGGGCTGGACTGCGAGGTCTGCGAGGCCCGAATCGCGACGGCGAATCACGACGACGTGTTGCGCCGCAAGGTTGCCAGGGAATGGTCTGAACTGAATGGCGTGGAGATCACCCCTGACATGATCCACTGCGCTGGCTGCCGGATCGACGGAGTTAAGACGCCCTACTGTGATTCACTCTGTCCGATCCGTCAATGCGCCTTCGCAAGAGGCGTCGAGACCTGCGGGAGCTGTGACGGGATGGAATCCTGTGAAAAGCTCGGTCCAATTCTTAAGAACAGTGCGGACGCCAACTGGAATTTGCGCGGATATGTCCTCGCCTCCCTGCGGGACCGGCCGGAACTGCTGGAACGGGCGGCGGCATGGTTCCACGCAAAGTGGGGCGTTCCAAAGCAGGCCTATCAGGAGCGCATGATGGAGTATATAAGCGGCTCAACGGAGTACGGCTGGTACCTGTGCCTGGACGGTGACTGCATCGTTGGCGGACTGGGGGTCATCGACAACGACTTTCACGACCGCCCTGACCTTGCGCCGAACGTATGCGCCGTCTACACGGAGGAAGCCTTTCGGGGACGAGGTATCGCGGGACGTCTGTTGAATACGGCGGTGGAAGACATGCGCACAAAGGGCATAACACCGCTGTACCTCGTCAGCGACCACATTGGATTCTATGAGCGCTATGGCTGGGAATACCTGTGCATGGTCCATGAGGACGGCACGCAAAGGCAGACTCGGATGTATGTACACCGTTGATCGAATGAAAGGAGAAGACCAGATGGGTAGTAGGTGAGTAATATGGAATACAACCTGGAACGATTCAAAAGCGCGCAAGCTTCGTTCCTGCATGACGCTGTTCGATGCAGTGAGTGATGACGGTTCTGTATTTCAGAGAGTCCTGGAAGGCTATTATCGCGGTGAAAAGGATGAGCGGACGCTGGAATTGTTGAAAAACGATACATCAGGATAACATCGTGGATAATACCCTCAATCTGGCAGGCAGGGAGGATGCGGCACATGGCTTACAGCGAACTAATCAAGAATTTTGGCAGGATCCGGGCCTACATGCGCTCCTTCTACGTCTATGGTTTTCGGCGGCGGGACGAATTTGATCAGAAGAGCGCCCGGGGCTATGACGATGAACGCCGCAGGGTGGAGAGCTGGCTGGGGGACTACATGACTTTTCGGCAGGATGGGGCGGGGCGACGCTTCTTCCTGTCGGTGGACAGCCGCGCCGTTCCCCATAATCCGCTCTACCGGGCGTTTCGGGCCAAGAGCTTCACCGACCGGGACATCATGCTGCACTTTCACCTGATGGATATTCTTGCCGCCTCGGTGGATATGCCCATCTTTGACATCATGGAAACGCTGTCGGAGCGCCTGAACACCTTCGCGCTGGCGGAATATCCGGATGAATCCACCGTGCGCCGCAAGCTCGCTGAGCTCGAGAAGCTGGGGCTGGTCAGGAAGGAGAAAAAGGGCAGGGAGACCCGGTACAGCCGGGCGGGGGACGGCGTAAACCTGGAAAGCTGGCGGGAAGCCATCGACTTCTTTTCCGAGGCCGCGCCGCTGGGTGTGGTCGGGGATTTCTGCCGGGACAAGCTGGAGGAGAAGCCTTCCCTGTTTCGGTTCAAGCATCATTACATACTGAATGCCCTGGACGGCGAGGTCGTGCTGGCGCTGCTCGGAATCATCGGAGAGGGACGGGAAGCCATGCTGACGATGAAGCGCCGCCGCGTCACCGTGACCCCACTGAAGCTGTACGTCAGCGTGCAGACCGGGCGGCAGTACATTTTGGCCTGGTCACCCTGGGCCCGGGATTTCAGCTTCTTCCGGCTGGACGCCATCGACGCCGTGAAGCCGGGGGAGGCGGCGAAGCTGCCGACAGACGTGGACGAACGCCTGAAGGTCTTCATGGGCCGGGTCTGGGGCGTGGCCCATAACCGGAGCGAAGCGACGACCCGCCTGGAAATGACGGTGTTCGCGGACGACGGCGAGGACCACATTCCCCGCCGCCTGGAACGGGAGAAGCGCTGCGGCCGGGTGGAACAGCTGGACGACCGTCACTGGCGCTTCACCGCCGACGTGTACGACGCGCTGGAGATGCTGCCCTGGCTGCGCACCTTCACCGGGCGAATTGTGGAACTGAAGTGCGACGATTCCCGGGTGACGGAGCGCTTCTACGGGGACCTCGCCGCCATGGCGGCACTGTACGGAGGTGACGGCGATGCTGTTTCATGAGATCTACGGCAGCTACTACGATGCCACCGCCGCCATATTGCGCCAGGCTGTTGCCGGAACGCTGACCGATCGGGCGCTGACGGCGCTGGTGCAAAAGCAGGCGTTCTCCGAGAGCCTGCTGTCCATCCCTCAGGGCCTGAAGGGGGAGCGGTGGCAGCTGATTCACCGCGACCTGACGACGCCCATGCGGGAAGCGCCCACCATGCCGCTGACTATGCTCCAAAAGCGGTGGCTGAAGGCGCTGCTGCTGGATCCGCGCATACAGCTCTTTACTCCCGACATGTCGGGGCTTGAGGACGTGAAGCCGCTGTTCACGCCGGATATGTTCGTGTATTTTGACCGATATGGAGATGGCGACGACTACGCCGACACGGGCTATATCTCCCGGTTTCAGACCATCCTTCATGCGCTTCGGGAAAAGCAGGATCTGTTTGTGCGCTTTGTATCCGGGCGGGGTATGCGGGTGGAGATTATCGTCACACCGCGCTATCTGGAGTATTCCGAGAAGGACGACCGTTTTCGCCTGGTGGCATCCGGCTTCAGGCGGGACTGGATTATCAACCTTTCCCGCGTGACAGACTGCAAACCGGCGCTACGGCAAATGCCTGCGTCGCTTCATCCTCAATGCCCGGCAAGGCTGACCTTCGTGCTGACGGATACCCGAAATGCGCTGGAACGGGTGCTGCTGCACTTTTCCCACCTTCAAAAGGAGACGGAGCGGCTGGACGACATCCACTATCGCGTCACGCTCTGCTATGACAAGCAGGACGAGACGGAAATGGTCATCCGGGTACTGTCCTTTGGCTCGATGATTCGGGTCACAGAGCCGGAACACTTCGTGGCGTTGTTGCGGCAGCGCATCGAGCGACAGATGCAGTTCGCAGCAAAAATGCCGGGAAAAGGCGATGAATAGCGTGTATAATGGGTGTCGAAAGGGGGAAACGGATATGATCGAGATCAAGGGACGATACAACACCGCGATCTGCTACTGTGACGAAATTGAAGAAGTTGCGCGTCAGCAGATTCAGGATATGTGCGACCAGCAGGTGTTCGCCGGTTCCCGAATCCGCATCATGCCGGATGTGCACGCGGGAAAGGCATGCACCATCGGCACAACGATGACCATCGAGGATAAGGCGGTTCCGAACCTGGTGGGCGTGGACATCGGTTGTGGCATGGAGACCGTGTTGCTGGAAGAAAAGCGAATAGACTTTGATCGGCTGGATCGCGTCATCCGCGAACAGGTGCCCTCCGGGAAGGATGTCCGCCAGACGCCTCATCCGTTAAACGGAGAGATCGACCTGTCGATGCTGCGGTGTCATCTGGCCATCAACAAGGAACGTGCCGTGCTGAGCCTGGGTACGCTGGGCGGTGGGAATCACTTCATCGAGGTGGATCGGGACGAGGAAGGACGGCTGTACCTGGTGATCCATTCCGGCAGCCGCAACCTGGGCGCTCAGATGGCCGCCTTTTACCAGAAGCTGGGCTGGAAGCATTTGAGCCGCGTGCCGGACGAGGCGCGGGAGGCGCTGATCGAGCGCTACAAGGCGGAGGGGCGGACCGACGAACTCAACGATGCCCTGCGGGCGATGAACGAGGACTATGTGCCAGACGTCGTCGTGCCGGAGCGCTTCGCCTATGTGGAGGGAGGGAACCTTGAGGACTATATCCACGACATGCGTCTGGTGCAGCGCTTTGCGACGTTGAACCGTCAGGCGATGGCGCAGGCCATTCTGGAGGGCCTGAACCTGCACATGGCGGACCAGTTTACCACCATCCACAACTACATCGACACCGAGCACCGCATTCTGCGCAAGGGCTCCGTGTCGGCGCAGAAGGGGGAGCGGCTGTTGATCCCCATCAACATGCGGGATGGCGCCCTGCTGTGCGTCGGCAAGGGCAACCCGGAGTGGAACTTCTCCGCGCCCCATGGCGCGGGACGGCTGATGAGACGCAGCATCGCCCAGAACACGCTCACGGTGGAGGAGTTTCAGCGTCAGATGGCGGGCATCTATACCACCTGCGTGTCCCAGGGAACTTTGGATGAGTCGCCGATGGCCTACAAGGGCATCGATGCCATTCTCTCCCAGATCGGCCCGACGGCGGAGGTCATACGGCAAATCAAGCCCATATACAACTACAAGGCCGGTGCCTGATGTCAGAACAGGGAATCGTCGAAAGGCGGTTCCTTTTTTCGTGATATGACCGGCGGAAGAATGTGCTTGCAGCTTTTTTGCCGGGAAGAGAGAAGCAGAATATAGTACCATAAGACCATCGCAGGGGCGAGCGAACAAACGCCCGAACAAGGTCCCCTCGTCTAACCGTGGGACAAGGGGACGGTTCTCTTGAGACAAGGGGACGGTTCTCTTGTCCCATCTCACCAGAGTGAGATCGAGGATGAGGGCGTTTGACTGAAACGGCGATTGCCGTAATCCAACAGGGTCGTGAAGTACTCGCTTCTGTCGGGCCCGTCCGCGCGCTCCAAGAGAATCTGAACCGCCTCGCCGGACAGGCAGTCATTGTCGGCGAGCAGGTGCATCAGCGACTTGTCCCTGAGCGCTTCAGCGATGAAAGCCGTGGGATGGGACCGCATCCAGCCGGTACAGGCCTCGGCGACCTCGGGCTGGAAGGGAATGCCCTGGTTCATCGCGCGGGCATAGCCGAGGCATACGCGCTTGCGCCACGGGCCGGGAAAGGCCTCGGGCGGTTGAAGCGGCGCGACGATCACGGCCTGCCGGGCATTCGCGAGCACGGACAGCGTTGCCGGATCGCAGGCCGCGTTGACCACCAGAGTACGCAGTCCGGCGCATCCGGACAGCGCTCCGGCGCCAATGCGGGCCAACGATTCCGGCAGCTCCAGCCATTCCAGCGCGGCGCAGCGGTAGAAGGCCCGCTCGCCGATTTCGCGCACCCCGTCTGGAATCGAAAGCCGCTTCAGTAGACGGCAGCCTTCAAAGGCGCGCGGCCCCACAGCCTCCAGCCCCGGCGGCAGCTCGATGGCCTCCAGCGACCGGCAATCCAGGAAGGCTTCCGCGGCGATGCGGTCCATGCCCGGCGACAGGCGGACCGATGCCAGGCGATGGCAGCCGGAAAAGGCGCCTGCGCCGACGGACTTCACGGTTCCCGGAAGCTCGACTGCCTTCAGGCATACGCAATCCGCCAGGGCGCGCGCTCCGATGCGCTCCAGGACGTCGCCGAAATCGACGCGCAGCAGGGCGTCGTTTCCCGCCAGCGCCTGGCCGGCGATGACGCGGGTTCCCCTGGGCACGGCATAATCCCGCTTCACCCTGGCATGCACGAGCATCCCCTGGGCCTCCAGGTAGCAGGTGTCAAGCCCCAACAGGCTTTTGGGAAGCGCATTTGCGGACAGCTCCGTCACGCGCTTCGGAATGGACAAGTCCTTCAAAGAAGGGCAATCTGCGAAGGCCATGGGTCCGATTCGCGTCAGGCTCTCGGGCAGGCGAACGTCCGAGAGGGACTTACAGCCCGCGAAGGCGCGCTCCCCAATCTGCGAGATGCTCTCAGGGAGTGCTATTGACCTCAGCGCGGCGCAGCCGTAGAAGGCCCTGTCGGGGATTTCAGACAGGCCGGCCGGCAGGTCTATGCGCTCAAGCGCCGCGCAGCCCTGGAACGCCTGCGCCCCGATCTGTCCAAGGCCATCGGGCAGCCTCAGCCCGACGAGACCGGAGCAGCCCTGGAACGCGCTCCTGCCGATGCGGCGCAGGCCCTCCGGCAGCGATACGCGGCGCAGGCCGGACTTTCCCTGAAGCGCGGACGCGCCGATGGCGACGACCCTCCTGCCGCCGATCCCGGAGGGAATCTCCAGCGACGCGCCGCAGTTTTCCACGCCGGTGACGACGACGCCGTCTTCTTCCTCTGCCAGGTGGAGCTCTGTTTTCGATGGCACGGCCTGCGGCGCCATTTCGGTTGAGACGGTCGGCGTCGGTTCGTCCTCCCAAAGCTGCAGCCGGACCATTGACGGTTCTCCCATATCCTGACCTCCCGCAAATCGGCATTCCCCATAACAGTATATCCCATTTTCCAGTCCGGGGCAATCTCATATTAACAGCGCTATGTTAGAATAATACAAATTCTCTTCCGGAGGACGCCCATGCAGGATAACCCGCGTCTTTTCGAGCTGGCTGACCAGGTGATGACCCTCAGCCGAAACGCCCTCGTCATGAATCTGCGCTTTATGGACATGGCGGTGTTTCGCCTGCGCGCGGAACCGGCGGACACCACGCTGGCCACCGACGGGCGCTATCTGTTCTACGGCCCGGCGCACATGCTTCGCCGGTATATGCTTAATGAGGCGCTGCCTGCCCGGGACTACCTGCACGTCCTGCTGCACTGCGTCTTCAGGCATCCCTTCATCGACACGCTGGTGGACCGCAGGCTTTGGGACCTGGCGGCGGATATCGCGGTGGAGGCGTTGATCGTCTCGCTGGCGCTGCCGCGCTTCGAAGCCGGGCGGGAGCTGGATCAGCGGCCCATCGTCGACGCGCTGACGGAGAAGCTGGGCCTGTTGACTGCGGAGAAGCTGTACCACTTCTTTCGGGACAATCCTCCGCCGGATATCTGGCAGGACGTGTTTCGCGCCGACGATCACGGACTGTGGTACCGTCTGCACCGCCGTCAGGAAGCCCTGAACGGCAAGCGGGGCGGCGAGGCGGAGGACGCGGCAGACAGCTCCGGCGACAGCCAGGCTGCGGCGCAGAACGACGCGGCCGCCGGGGACAGGCAGCCGTCCCTGGGCAACGACGGGGAAAACGGCGAGAACGGTGACGAAGCCATCGACATTCCGCAGTCAGCGGGGGAGAACAGCGCGGGGGACGATTCGACGCGCTCCCTCTCCGCCCATTCCCGGGACGACGGGGACGAGGGCCGCAGCCGGTCACGCCTGATGCGCTCGGAGGCGGGCGGCGAATCCGGCGAGAGCCTGTACCGCAAGTCGGACGGCGGCAAGCCCCAAAACCAGAACGTGGGGCAGGGGCTGGACACGGAGGGCGGAGAGAGCAGCACGCCCGCCGGTTCCCAGAGCCGCAACGAACGCACCCGGGGCGGCGTGGAATCCGCCACCGCCAACGGCACCAGCGGCGATTCCGGGAACGCGGCCACCCAGGGCGATTCCCCGTCGGGAGGCAGCGGCTCGGGACAGGCCGACGCCCAGGTCCTTGAGCCGGGGAAAGGGGGAGAAGGCAGGAACGACTCCGCAGAGCGTTTGGACGAACTCGAAGCCGACAGCCGCGCCGAGCTGACGCGCCAGTGGCAGGAGGTGAGCGAGCGCATCCAGATGGATCTGGAGGCGCAGGCCCACCAGCGCGGCGCGCAAGCCGGCAGCCTGTTCCGCCAGCTGGAGATCGCCAATCGTGAAAAGTACGACTACGCGGACTTCCTGAGAAAGTTCGCCGTGCTGGGCGAGCACATGCAGTTAAACGACGACGAATTCGACCAGATCTTCTATACCTACGGGCTGCGGCTGTACGGCAACCTGCCGCTGATCGAGCCGCTGGAGACGAAGGAGGTCAGGCGCATACGGGATTTCGTGATCGCCATAGACACCTCCGCCTCCACCAGCGGAGCCCTGGTGGAGCGTTTTTTGTCGCGCACCTGGGAGGTGCTGTCCAGCGAGGAGAGCTTCTTCAAAAAGATCCACATTCGAATCCTGCAGTGCGACGCCGATATCCAGGAGGAGGCGGTGATCGCCTGCCGAGAGGATTTCGAGCGCTACATGCGGGATTTTACGGTCAAGGGACTGGGCGGCACCGATTTCAGGCCGGTATTCCGGCGCGTGGACGAGCTGCTGCGCCAGGGGGCATTCACGCACCTTCGGGGGCTGATCTACTTCACGGACGGCGAGGGCGTCTATCCCGTCCGGAAGCCCGACTACGAGACCGCCTTCGTGTTTGTGAAGCGGCCCGACGACGCCGCGCCGGACGTGCCCGCCTGGGCCATCAAACTGGTATTGGATGAGGGGGACATTTAAATGAATATCAAGCAGGCAAAGCAGCAGGTCGAATACGCCGTGAAGGCCTATCTCACCCTGGATGAGCTCGGACAGCCGGCCATACCCGTCGAACGCCAGCGCCCGATCTTCCTGATGGGCGCCCCGGGCATCGGCAAGACGGCCATCATGTCGCAGATCGCCCAGGAGCTGGGCATTGGCCTGGTGGCCTATTCGATGACCCACCACACCCGCCAGAGCGCCCTCGGCCTGCCCTTCATCGTGCAGAAGTCCTACGGCGGCGAGATGTGCGACGTGTCCGAATACACCATGTCTGAGATCATCGCCAGCATCTACGATTGCATGGAGGCCGGCGGCGTCAGGCAGGGCATACTGTTCCTGGACGAGATCAACTGCGTTTCGGAGACCCTCGCGCCGTCCATGCTGCAATTCCTCCAGTTCAAGACCTTTGGCCGCTGGTCCGTGCCCCAGGGCTGGGTGGTGGTCACCGCGGGCAACCCGCCGGAGTTCAACAATTCGGTGCGTGAATTTGACATCGTCACCTGGGACCGCCTGAAGCGCATTGACGTGGAGCCGGACTACGACGCCTGGAGGGAATACGCGCTGAACCACCGCGTGCATCCCGCCGTGACCAGCTACCTGGAGATTCGCAAGGGCGACTTCTATAAGATCGAATCCACCGTGGACGGCAAGCGGTTCGTCACGGCCCGGGGCTGGGTGGATCTTTCCGATATGATCAAGCTGTTCGAGAGGAACGGCTTTCCGGTGGACGAGACGCTGGTGGGGCAGTATTTGCAGGATCCGAAGATCGCCAAGGGCTTTGCCGTGTATTACGACCTTTTCAACAAGTACCGCTCCGACTATCAGGTGGAGGCCATACTGGCCGGCGAGGCAACGGAGGACATTCGCTCCCGCGCCCGGGAAGCTCGCTTCGACGAGCGGCTTTCGCTGCTTTCGCTGCTGACGGACGCCGTGGGCGACGGCA
The DNA here is from genome assembly GCA_045658005.1 of Clostridia bacterium. Lineage (GTDB taxonomy): Bacteria > Bacillota > Clostridia > Christensenellales > Aristaeellaceae > UBA2862. The sequence continues at coordinate 63,115 of JAZOUD010000125.1, forward strand.
TTCGCCGGGTGCTGCGGGATGAAAGGGCGTTGAATGAGATCGTCAGGCGGCTGCGCGCCGACAAAGCCCGCTTTGCCACGGCTGACCCGGAAGCGGCGCGGAAGCGCCTTATCGAAACCGCGGAAGCCGTCACGCAGTCCATCGCGGCGCGCCGGCAGGCCAACGCGCTGCCGGACGAGGAGGCCCGCGCGGGCATGAAGGCCGCCAGGCTGCTGGAGGACTTTGCCGGCGAGCTGGGCGACGATGTGGCGCAGCCCTTCGCCTGGCTTGGCCAGCGCTTCGACCGGGAGAGCGCCGCCCTGCAACGGGACGCCGCCGGCGTGCGCCGCCAGCTGGACAACATTTTCGCCTTCTGCGAGGCGGTGTTCCCGGAGGGGCAGGAGCTGTTATTGCTTGTGACGGAGCTTTCCGTGGATGCCTCCAGCGCCCGCTTCATCGGCAAGTACGGCTGCGAGGCCTATTTCCGCTACAATCGCGAATTGATGTTCTATGAGCGCAATCGGGAGCTGAACCGGGAGATTGCGGCGCTAAAGCTGGATTTGACGGACGATAGCGCGGAAGGCCATTGCGGCCATTGCGCTCACAACCGCGAAGAGGGGCGCTGCGATGGGAAATAAACAGGGGAGTGCCGGGAGCCCGCGAAACACTGACTTTGGCGCCTGTTTGTGGTATGATATAAATAATCGGCTCGAATATGCCTGCCGGAAGCGCCTGTGAATCGAAAGGAGACACCCATGGGAGACTACAGGATCATCGAGGTCAAGCGCAGCGTCTTTGAGGACAACAACCGCGACGCGGAGCGGCTGCGGACTCAGCTGAAGGGCGAAGGCACCTTCCTTGTGAACCTGATGTCCTCGCCCGGCGCGGGCAAGACCACCACGTTGAAGCGCACCATCGCGGCGCTGAAGGATGAGATGAGGATCGGCGTGATGGAGGCCGACATCGACGGCGAGGTGGACGCCGCTGCCATCACCCAGGCCGGGGCCAAGGCGGTGCAGATCCACACCGGCGGCATGTGCCACCTGGACGCGGACATGACCCGGCAGGGGCTTTATGCGCTGGGCAGCGCCGACTTCGACCTGGTGGTTCTGGAGAACGTGGGCAACCTGGTGTGTCCCGCGGAGTTCGATACCGGCGCGTGGCGCAACGTGATGCTGCTGTCCGTGCCCGAGGGGGACGACAAGCCGCTAAAGTACCCGCTGATGTTCAGGAACTGCCAGGCCGTGCTGGTGAACAAATGCGACACGCTCAGCGTGTTCGATGATTTCGACTGTGACCGCGTGAAGGCGCGCATCCTCGCCCGCAATCCGGATTGCGCGGTATTCTTCGTCTCGGCCAAGACCGGCGAGGGGTTCGACACCTGGCTGGACTGGCTGCGAAGCGCGATGAAGCAATTCAAGGCGGGTGAAATGGAAGCGCCGAAGCACTACGACGCATGATGAGGAGAGATACCATGGAGGAGAAGAAGATCACTGAACGCACCGAGGGCTTTTACCCGCCGGAGGTGATGGAGGGTCCCTTCCTCGAGCCCATCGCCAAACTGGGCAAGATGATCACCGATCGCATCCCGCAGAAGCTGGGGCTCAAGAAGATCGAGCGCACCGATCCGGAATACTGGGCGCTGGCGCTGATGATCTCCGACGAGGAGGCCGGGATCGCGCTCAAGTTCGGCGGCATCCGCAAGCCGAAGACGCTAAAGCAGATGGCGCAGATCACCGGCATCCCCGAGGCGGAGCTGGAGCCGAAGCTGGAGCGCATGTCCTGGGCGGGTGTGCTGGAGTACAACTGGGAAAACGAGCGTCACGAGAAGCAGTACCTGGTGCCCATGTTTGTGCCGGGCAGCGGCGAGTTTTCCAACATGAATCCCGACCTGATGCGCCAGCACCCGGAGCTGGGCATGTTCTTCAACTACATGACCCGCCTGCCACTGGAGAAGGTCACCAAGATGGTGCCCCCGGGCGGCGCGGGCATCGGCATGCACGTGATCCCCGTGGAGAAGGCCATCCGCATGGAGGACAAGTCCATCTCCATCGAGCACATCTCCCACTGGCTGGACAAGTACGACGGCAAGTACGCCGCCTCGCCCTGCTCCTGCCGCCGAAGCCGCAAGACCTATGACGAGGGCTGCGGCGACGACGAGGAGGGCTGGTGCATCGCCGTGGGAGACATGGCGGACTACGTGGTGGAAACCAACAAGGGCGGCCGCTACATCACCCGCGAGGAGGCCCTGGCCATCTTCGAAAAGGGCGAGAAGAACGGCTTCGTCCACCAGATCACCAACATCGACGGCGAGGACAAGATCTTCGCCATTTGCAACTGCAATGTGAACGTGTGCTACGCGCTGCGCACGTCCCAGCTGTTCAACACCCCCAACATGAGCCGCTCCGCCTACGTGGCCCACGTGGACCCGAAGAACTGCGTGGCCTGCGGGCGCTGCGTGGAATACTGTCCCGCTGGGGCGGTGAAGCTGGGCCAGAAGCTGTGCAGGGCGGACGGCACGGGCCAAACCTATCCCAAGCACGCCCTGCCCGGCGACCACTTCTGGAGCGAAAAGGATTGGGACTGGGACTACCGAGACAACAATCGAAAGAACTGCTATGACACCGGCACCGCGCCCTGCAAGACGGCCTGCCCGGCCCACATCGCCGTGGAGGGCTATCTGAAGCTGGCCAGCCAGGGCCGCTACCGGGACGCGCTGGCGCTGATCAAGAAGAACAATCCGCTGCCCGCCATCTGCGGTCACATATGCAACCGACGCTGCGAGGCGGCCTGCACCCGGGGCACCATCGACCAAGCCGTGGCCATCGACGAGGTGAAGAAATTCATCGCCATGCAGGACCTGAACGCCGAAACGCGCTACATCCCGGAGAAGGTCGTGCCGAGGGTCGTCGGAGAGTTTGACGAAAAGGTGGCCATCATCGGCGCGGGCCCCGCCGGCCTGTCCTGCGCGTTCTACCTGGCGGAGAAGGGCTACCGGCCCACGGTCTTTGAAAAGAACGCGCTGCCCGGCGGCATGCTGACCTACGGCATCCCGTCCTTCAAGCTGGAGAAGGATGTCGTGATGGCGGAAATCGACATCATCCGGGAAATGGGCGTGGACATCCGCTGCGGCGTGGAGGTCGGCAGGGACGTGACCATTCCCCGGCTGCGCGCGCAGGGCTATAAGGCCTTCTACATCGCCATCGGCTGCCAGGACGGTCGGCTGATCGGCGTGTCAGGCGAGGACGCCGAAGGCGTGGTCACCGCCGTGGACTTCCTGCGCAAGACCTCCGCCGGCGAGGCGTGGCCCCTGACCGGCGACGCGGTGGTCATCGGCGGCGGCAACGTGGCCGTCGACGTGTCCCGCACGGCGGTGCGTTGCGGCGCCGCGAAGGTCAGCCAGTACTGCCTGGAGAGCGAAAAAGAGATGCCCGCCTCGGACGAGGAAGTGGCCGAGGCCAGGGCCGACGGCGTGGCGGTCAACTGCGGCTGGGGGCCGAAGGAGATCCTGACCGAAAACGGGAAGGTCACGGGCATCGTGCTCAAGCGCTGCGTGTCCGTGTATGACGCTGACCACCGCTTCAGTCCGAAGTACGACGAGAGCGACACCGTCACCGTGCCCTGCGCCCAGGTGTTCCTGGCCGTGGGCCAGAGTATACAGTGGGGCAAGCTTATCGAAGGCACGGGCGTGAAGACCGGCCGGGGCAACGGCGCGCTGGTGGACGGGCTGACCTGCCAGACCGACGAGCCGGACATCTTCGCCGGCGGCGACGTGGTCACCGGGCCGAAGTTCGCCATCGACGCCATCGCGGCGGGCAAGGAGGCGGCCATCTCCATCCATCGCTTCGTGCAGCCCCACACCTCTCTGACCATCGGTCGCAACCGCAACGACTACATCGAACTGGACAAGGGCGACATCCGCGCGGGGGATTACGACCACTCGAAGCGCCAGATTCCCGGCGTGGACAGCAGCATTGACCAGAAGAGGTCCTTTCGCGATCCGGTGAAGGTGTTCACCGAGGCCCAGGTGAAGGCCGAGACCGCCCGCTGCCTGGAGTGCGGCGCTTCGGTGGTGGACGAGAACAAGTGCATCGGCTGCGGCGTATGCACCACCAAGTGCGAATTCGACGCCATCCACATCTTCCGCGAGCGGCCGGAGTGCTCCACCATGCGCAGGAGCGAGGACAAGCTGAAGTACATACTGCCCAACGGCGCGAAGCAGGGCATCAGGCTGCTGCTCAAGCGCAAGCCGAGGGCGTAGCCATGCATGAACTGGGCGTTGTGTTCAAGGTGATCCAGCAGGTGGAGGAGATTGCCGCGGAGAACGACGTGACCCGGGTGGAGGCGGTGACGCTGTCCCTGGGCGAGGTCTCCGCGGTGATCCCCGAATACCTGACGGACTGCTGGAAGTGGGCCGTAAAGCGGACGGAGGTCATGCGTGAGGCCCGGCTTGAGATCGAGACGATCCCTGCCGTGACCCACTGCGACGGCTGCGGGCGCGACTATCCTACCGTAGCGCATGGCCGGACCTGTCCCTGCTGTGGCAGCGGCGAGACCTGGCTGAAGCAGGGAAACGAGTTCATTATCAAGCAGATCGAAGCGGAATGAAACAGGCGCGCGTAACGGCGCCGTGCCGGACCGTGAAGATTGCTGCCTTTGCTTTCCAACAAAAGGGGCTGTCTCAAAATGAGGCAGCCCCTTGATGGGCAAGGGTAAAAGCCTAAAACGCCACCTTGAAGATGCCGATGATGTCCTCCTTGGTCAGCGGCACATAGCTGCCCACGCTGCCCCTGGCGGCCTTTTCGGCCATGATGTCGAACTTGTCCTGGCTGGTGATGCCCACCTCTCTAAGGGTCATGGGGATGCGCAGTTCATCCTTGAAGAAGCGGTCGGTGCAGGCGATGGGGCCGTACTTGATACAGGTCTTCAGCATCTTCGGCTGGAACAGCGGCGAGCCGGTGCCCCACTTCTCGCTCTTGGTCGTGTCGCTGATGACGGCGAAGGTGTGCATCTCGGACCCGGTGGCCGCCAGGGGCAGCAGGAATAGATTGGCAAGGCGGCTTTGATCTTCGCGGGATCGATCACCAGGGGGCTGCGCGCTTTTCGCCGGGCGGGCAGCCCTCGTCATTATTGCGGGAGACACTAAGGTGTTAATGTTTGGTTAAAACAGAGACTATAATCCCCCGGGGGAGCTTGCGAAAGGGGGCTTCGGTCGCTTATAATGGACTCACGCTCAATGAAACAGTTCCCATGTTTCTGGAAAGGGTTGCGCTGCGTGGTGAACAGTGCAGCCCCTTTCTCTGTCTTTGAAAGCAGCGGCAAAAAAGCTGTTGATTATATTCTTTAGGAGGAATGTACTATGGCACGTTTTACTCTCCCCCGGGACATTTATTTCGGCAAGGGCGCCCTGGAAAACCTGAAGGGGCTGAAGGGCAAGAAGGCCATCATCTGCGTGGGCGGCGGTTCCATGAAGCGCTTTGGCTTCCTGGACCGCGCGAAGAAGTGCCTTGAAGAGGCCGGCATGGAGGTCGCGCTGTTCGAGGGCATCGAGTCCGATCCCAGCGTGGATACCGTCATGAAGGGCGCGAAGGTCATGCAGGATTTCGGCCCCGACTGGATCGTGGCCATCGGCGGCGGCAGCCCCATCGACGCGGCCAAGGCCATGTGGATCAAGTATGAGTATCCCGAGTGCACCTTCGAGGACATGTGCAAGGTGTTCGGCATCCCCGAGCTGCGCCGCAAGGCCCACTTCTGCGCGGTGTCCTCTACCAGCGGCACGGCCACCGAGGTGACCGCGTTCTCGATCATCACCGACTACCAGAAGGGCATCAAGTACCCCATCGCCGACTTTGAGATCACCCCCGACGTGGCCATCGTCGACCCGGAGCTGGCCGAGACCATGCCCAAGAAGCTGGTGGCCCACACCGGCATGGACGCCATGACCCACGCCATCGAGGCCTATGTCTCCACCGCCAACAGCGACTACACCGACCCGCTGGCCATTCATGCCATCGAGATGATCATGAAGGACCTGGTGCCCAGCTACAACGGCGACATGACCGCCCGCGACCACATGCACGACGCCCAGTGCCTGGCCGGCATGGCGTTCTCCAACGCGCTGCTGGGCATCGTCCACTCCATGGCCCACAAGACCGGCGCGATCTTCGCCGACTACGGCGCCCACATCATCCACGGCGCGGCCAACGCCATGTACCTGCCGAAGGTCATCGCCTTCAACGCCAAGGACGCCACCGCCAAGAAGCGCTACGGCGTGATCGTGGACTACATGGGCATTGCCGACAAGGGCGATTCCGACGACGTGAAGGTCGAAAAGCTGATCGCCTTCCTGCGGGGCATGAACGACCAGCTGAACATACCCCACTGCATCCAGCACTACGGCGCGGACAGCTATCCCTGCGAGCAGGGCTTCGTGCCGGAGGACGTGTTCCTCCAGCGGCTGCCGGAGATTGCGAAGAACGCCATCGCCGACGCCTGCACCGGCTCCAACCCCCGCCAGCCCAGCCAGGCGGAGATGGAGAAGCTGCTCAAGTGCTGCTACTACGACACCGAGGTGGACTTCTAAAACCTAAGGTCATTATGAATCAGGCAAGGCCGAGATTGCGCGGTCCTGCCTGATTTTTGAATCGCTGTAGCACTTCTATATATGGGAATGAATGTCAAAAGCCATGTGGAAGGATATTCAATAGAAGAATATTAAATGATTGTAAATACATCCCCGGGGTGGGCTTCCACATCCATTTAAGACAAGCTATAATCACCTTGGCATTGGATCAAGCATGTCCGGGCGGGCTTCTCTTATCGACACTTGAGGTTCGCCTGCCCGAAGTATCCAATGAGAATTATTACACGACAGGGGGATGTATTATGGCATGTTTTCTGGTTCCCGCCACTGAAGCGGTGGTAGCGACGGTCGTCAGGAAGGTCTTGGAGAAGACCCAGGACCACGGTGAGACCGTCAGGGTCAGGCTGGACAACGGCAAGACGGAGGTGGCCGAGAAGCTGCCCTTTGCCCGGAAGCTGAAGTGGTTGACCAACCTGCTGTGGGGCGGCTCCGCACTGCTGGCCTTTGAGCATTTGTGGCACGGCGAGGTCGTGCCGTGGTTCCCCTTCCTGACCGCCATGAGCGATCCCGCGGACAAGGCGGAGATGCTGCACGAGATGTCCACCGTGGGCGTGACCATGGCGGTGCTGATCACACTGGTCTGGCTGGGCATGCTGGCCGCTTCCTCGGTCATCGAGAAGCGGGCGTTGGAGCCCCAGTCTGTCAAGGGTTAAGGAGGGCTGCCGGTATGACGCTGCTCATCTGTGTGTTTGCGGCCATCGTCGCAACGGTGAAGTGGTATAGGGACGCGCCCGAGGGCAACATGAAGCTGGGCATCCTGTGCTGGATGTACTGGGGCGCTTCGATCATGTGGCTGGTGGACGCGATCTTTGAGTATGCCGAGCTGGGGGCGGAATACTTCACGCCCGCGCCGGCCGACATGCTCAACGACGCCTTCCTGGGCCTGGCCGTCGTGGCGCTGGGCCTGATCATCTGGCTGGTGTGGCTGCTGATCAAGGATCCCAGGGGCGTGGTGAGGGCCGCGCTGATCCGCAGAAAGGCATAGGAAAGAATACGACAGGCGGCTGCATCGGACAACGATGCGGCCGTTTTCATACGATGGAGGAGCCAATGCATCTGGATGACCGGCACAGATACAGCCAGAGGGAGAGCGGCGAGGGCTACAATCGCTACATCGCCGTGGAGCTGGAGTCCTTTCGGAACTGGGCGTCAGCCTGTACTATCCAGGGATGAATGTGAACCGGCTGGACTTTCCCGATTGATCCTTCGACCTGATCGTGAGCCGCAACGTCACCTCATGGCGCTTACGGACCTGGGCATGGCGTTGGAAATTCAGCGGGACATCAGCAGGCTCGTGTACGGCGCCTGGGAAAAGGAGCTGTACGCCGAATCGCCGCTGTTTGAGATCTGCGAAAGGCGAGTAAAATAGTTATTAAATGATGGCTCCGATATCCCCCCATGGGGCTTCCGAATCTATTATATTGCATTTATAATTGTATCAGTAAGCTGATAATACATAGGACGTTGATCATACGTGTCAACATCTGCGGTGTGCGCATCGGCGCGCTGAAGGGTATCATGGCGAAATCGCCGGTGGTGGGCAGCGGGGTCTGGATCTGCGCGGCGCTGTGCCTGTTCGTCTACCACAAAACCGACCGTTGGGTGCAGGGAAAGGAGTGAGGCTTCATGGGGCGATACGCGGTAAGGCGCCTGCTTCAGCTGATCCCTATACTGATCGGCATCACCTTCCTGTCCTTTGCCATGATGCGCCTTGCAGGCAGCGACGCCGTGACGGAGATGTACGCGAACAAGGGCGCAGTGTCCCAGGAGGTCATTGACGCAAAACGGGCCGAACTGGGCCTGGACAAGCCCTTTGTGACCCAGTACTTCGCCTGGCTGGGCGGCATGCTCCGGGGGGATATGGGCGTCAGCTACGTCTCAGGGCGCGACGTGTTCCAGACCTTCGTGTCCAAGCTGCCGGCCACGCTGCTGTTGACGGCGCTGTCCATCCTGCTGACCGTCGTCATCTCCATACCGCTGGGCGTGCTGGCGGCGGTGAGGCATGATAAGATCACCGATTACTGCCTTCGATTTTTGAGCTTCATAGGCAATTCCCTGCCGAACTTCTTCGTGGCGCTTTTGCTGATGCAACTGCTGGCCATCAAGCTGAATTGGCTGCCGGTCATCTCCAGCGGCACATCCATCCGAAGCGCCATGATGCCCACGCTGACGCTGGCGATCTCCATGTCCGCCAAGTACATGCGCCAGGTTCGGGCCACGGTGCTGGAGGAGCTGAACAAGGACTATGTCATCGGGGCGCAGGCGCGGGGCGTGCGGGGCAGCGTGGTGCTTTGGCGGAGCGTCATCAAGTCGTCGATGCTCACCATCGTGACGCTGCTGGCGCTGTCCATCGGAAGCCTCTTGGGCGGCACGGCCATCATCGAATCCATCTTCATGTGGGACGGCGTGGGCAAGCTGGCGGTGGACGCCATTACCATGCGCGACTATCCGTTGATCCAGGCCTATGTGGTGTGGATGGCGGTGATCTACGTGCTGGTGAACCTCATTACGGATTTGTTGTATCACGCCCTCGACCCGAGGATCAGATTGGGGGCGGTGGACGGATGATGAAGCAGCCCACCGTTCGCCCGGCCAGGATCAGGCGGGACACCGTCAAGGCGCGGCTGATCATATTCGGTATACTGGCCGTGCTACTGATACTCTGCTCACTGTTCTCGGAGTACCTGACCCCATACGATCCCTATCTGCAGGACCTCTCCAATGCCAAGGCCGCGCCTTCGGCCCAGCATATCTTCGGCACGGACCGCTACGGGCGGGACATGCTCTCCCGGGTGATCGTCGGCAGCCGTACATCCATCTTCTCGACGCTGCTGCTGGTGGCGGTGATCACGGCCATTGGCACGGTGATCGGCGTGTTCTGCGGCTGGCACGGCGGAACCATCGACACGGTGCTGATGCGCATATCGGACATGTTCCTCGCCTTCCCGGGCCTGGTGTTCGCGCTGGCGGTGGCGGGCGTGCTGGGCGGCGGCCTGCACAACGCCATATTCGCTCTGGCGGCCATCAGCTGGCCGAAGTACGCCCGCATCGCCCGAAGCCAGACGCTGGCCCAGAAGGAGACCCCATACCTGAGGGCGGCGAGGCTGTCCGGCAGCGGCACGATCAAAATATTGGCCAAGCACATCCTGCCGAACATCATCGGCCCCATCCTCGTTACATCCATGCTGGACATCGGCACGATGATGATGGAGCTGGCGGGGCTGTCCTTCCTGGGCCTCGGCGCGAAGCCGCCGATTGCCGAGTGGGGCAGCATGATGAGCGAGAACCGGGCGCTGATGACCACGGTGCCGTGGATCACCATGGCCCCGGGCCTTGCGATCTTCGTATCGGTGATGATCTTCAACCTGCTCGGCGACACCGTCCGCGACTACGCCGACCCAAGAGCGAGGGGACGATAGTATGGCTGAGATACTGAGATACGAGCATGTGGACATCGCCTACAACGGAAAAGTCGTGGTGCGGGATGTCAGCTTCACGCTTCAGGATGGCGAGATTCTCGGCATTGTCGGCGAGAGCGGCAGCGGCAAGTCCACCGTCATCAAGGCGGCCATGGGGCTGCTGGGTCCCGCAGGCCAGGTGACGCGGGGCGACATTTGGTATGACGGCAACGACCTTCCCGACCTGTCCCCGGCGCAGATACGCAGGCTGAACGGCCCGGAGCTGGGCATGATCTTCCAGTCGGCAGGCGCGTCCTTTTGCCCGATTCGCACCGTAGGCGCGCAGCTCTACGAGAGCATGACCGAGCATGAATCCATCGGCAGGGATGAATTCAACCGCCGCGCCGTGGCGCTGCTTATAAAGATCGGCTTCGACGATCCCCGGCGCATACTGGACAGCTATCCCTTCGAGCTGTCCGGAGGCATGCAGCAGCGCGTGGGCATCGCCGCGGCCATGCTGCTGAACCCCAAGATCCTGTTGGCAGACGAGCCTACCTCGGCGCTGGACGTCTCCGTCCAGAAGCAGGTGGTGGAGGAGATGCTGCTGGTGCGCAAGACCTTCGGCACGGCCATCGTGATCGTCACCCACAACATCGGCGTCATCGGCGCGATGGCGGACAGGGTGCTGGTGATGAAGGACGGCAGGATGGTGGAATACGGCGAGACCCGGCAGGTGCTGGACCATCCCAGGGAAGCCTACACCCAAAAGCTGATGGCCGCCGTACCGAGTTTGCGGAGGTGAGGACATGGAGCCGATATTGAAGGTTGACAACCTCACCAAGGTATTCAATCGCAAGGGCCAGCCGCCTTTGATCGCGGTCGATCACATCAGCTTTGCGGTTGAGCCCGGCCAGTGTCTCGGCATCATCGGCGAGAGTGGCAGCGGCAAGAGCACCGCGGCGGGCATGATCACGCGGCTGACGGACGCCACCGAGGGCACGATCATCCTGGACGGGGAGGATATCACCCATAAGAAGGGAAGACAGTTGCAAAGCGCCTACCATAAGATGCAGATGGTTTTCCAGACGCCCACGGAATCCTTCGACCCCCGGCATACGCTGGGGGACGGCGTGGGGGAAAGCCTGCGCAACAGCGGCATGACCCCGGCGCAGGTCAAAGTGGAGGTCGAGAAGCAGCTGTCGATGTGCGGCCTGACCACCGACTTCGCGAAGCGCTATCCCCACCAGGTTTCCGGCGGACAGTGCCAGCGCGCCGCCATCGCCCGGGCCATCGCCATCCAGCCGAAGCTGCTGATCTGCGACGAGGCGACCTCCGCGCTGGACGTGACCATCCAGACGGAGATCCTGGCGCTGCTGTCCGATCTGCGGCGGGAACTGAACCTCTCCATATTGTTCATATGCCACGACATCGCCCTGGTCCAGCAATTCTGCGACTGGGTGCTGGTGATGTACAAGGGCAGGATTGTGGAGGAGGGCATCCCTGACGAGGTCATCCGAAATCCACAGAATGACTACACCAAACGCCTGATCGAAAGCATATTGTAGCGATTCCGTACAGCTTGTTCGTGGCAGAAGCATGGTTTGCATTCGCCTTGTATGGATTCTTCACTTCGTTCAGAATGACAGCGAAGCGCGCCGTTTGTCATTCTGAGCGGAGCGAAGAACCTGTGCGAAGCGATTTGATACAACATTGCAACAGAAAGGATGTTTTTATGAAGAAAGTATTGACCCTTATCCTCGCCCTGTGCCTGCTGCTGTCCTCTGTGGCCTTCGCTGCCGCCGAGGGCAAGACCATGACTATCGGCGACACGACCTTCAACTCCGAAAACTGGGAAGAGACGGTCGATCCCCACCGCACCTACAACGGCTGGGCCTGCATCCGCTACGGCATCGGCGAGACCCTGGTGCACTACACCGACACCATGGAGCTGGAGCCCTGGCTGGCGACCAGCTGGGAAAACGACGGCAACCTGACCTGGACCATCACCCTGCGGGACGGCGTGAAGTTCTCCAGCGGGCGCGATATGGACGGCGCGGCGGTGAAGCAGTGCCTGGAGCACCTGCTTCAGGTCCACGATCGCGCGCCCAGCGACACCATGATCGACACCATCGAGGCCGACGGCCAGACCCTGACCATCACCACCAAGGAGCCCCTGCCGGCGCTGATGAACTACCTGGGCGACCCCTACGGCTGCATCATCGACGTGGACGCCAGCGACTTTGACGCGGGCATCGCCGTGGGCACCGGCCCCTATGCCGCCAAGGACATGGTGACCGACGACCACCTGACCCTGGTTCCCAACGAATACTATTGGAACGGCACGCCCAAGCTGGACGAGCTGACCATCCGCACCATCTCCGACGGCAACACCCTGGCGATGGCGCTGCAGGCCGGCGAGATCGACGCGGCCTACGGCATGGCCTATGAGAGCTATCCGCTGTTCGAGAACGGCAACTTCCAGTTCTCCGCCATCCAGACCTCCCGCGCCTTCTTCGCCTCGATGAACATGACCTCCCCCGTCATCCAGGACCCCGCCGTGCGCAAGGCCATAGCCATGGGCATCGACAAGGAGGGCTTCGTGGCGGTGCTGCTGGACGGCCACGGCGTGCCCGGCCACGGCGCGTTCCCGGATGGCTTCTCCACCTTTGGCGGCGAGCATGTGACCACTGAGGGCTACGATCCCGAAGGCGCGAAGGCCCTGCTGGAGGAAGCGGGCTGGGTGGATTCCGACGGCGATGGCATCCGCGAAAAGGACGGCACGAAGCTGGTCATTCGCTGGCTGACCTATCCCAGCCGCCAGGAGCTGCCCCTGCTGGCCGAGTCCGTGCAGGCGACGCTCAAGCAGATCGGCATCGAAGTGGACATCAACTGCACCGCCAGCCGCCGCGAGTTCCTGGCCGACATGACTAGCTTTGATATCTACGCCTCCGCGCTGGTGACTGCCCCCTCCGGCGACCCCCAGTACTTCTTCACCACCTCCTGCCTGCCGGGCATGAGCTACAACTTTGGCGCTTACGAGAACGAGCACGTCAACGACCTGATGAACCAGATGGCCACCGAGTTCGATACCACCAAGCGCGGCGAGCTGGCCATTGAACTGCAGCAGGCGATCCTGGACGACAACGCCTACATCTTCTGCTCCTTCCTGCAGATGAACATGATCTCCAAGGTCAATGTGACGGGTTACACCGCCCATGCCTGCGACTACTATCAGGTGACGGCTGATCTGGATATCGAGTAAAAGGAACAGGGAACAGGCAACAGGGAACAGGAAAAGTGGCTGCCGTGTCGAGACAGATACGGCAGCCATAGGCATGGAGGATGGGAATGGAAGCGATCAAGAGAGAAATCACCGACTACTGGACCGGGCGCGTGGAGAAGTTCGAGGCGCTGCGGCTCGATGAACTGAACAGCAACAAGCGTGAGCGGTGGCTTTATGCGCTGCACCGGTATCTACCCGCGGGAAGGAAGCTGGATATCCTGGACATCGGCACCGGCACCGGCTTTTTCAGCTTCCTGCTGGCCGCGGAAGGACACAACGTGACGGGCATCGACCTGACGGAGGAGATGATTCGCGGGGCGAAGCACTCGGCGGAGCTGCTCGATCTGCATCCCACGTTCCTGGTGATGGACGCGGAAAGCCCGACCTTCGAGCCGGAGTCCTTCGATGCCATCGTGACCCGCAACCTGACCTCCTTCCTGCCGAACCTGCCGCAGGCCTATAAAAAGTGGCACGGTCTGCTCAGGAAGGACGGCATCCTCATCAACTTTGACGGGGATTACCACCATGACCATTCAGAGGCTCCGCTGCCGGAGAACCACGCCCACAAGGACCTGACTGCACAGCAGAATGAGGCTTATGCGCACATTGAAAGTGAGATGCGTGTGCTTCAACAGCCCCGCCCGAACTGGGATATGGCGCTGCTGGCCGGTGCGGGCTTTCGGGACCGCAGGGTGGATGGGGACTGCTGGCGCCGCATCTACCGTGAGGTTGATAAATTCTACAATCCCACGCCCATCTTCTGCATTTCCGCGAGAAAATGACATGAACGAAGCTGTAGAAGAACCCTCATACTGATATAAGACGTGATCTGTACCTCCGGGTGGGTTTCCCCGAACAGCCGTATGGCTTCAGGCAGGAAATAGACCGCCTGGAACACCATCAGGCTGATGGAGATGCCGTCTCTATACTTCGCGCTGAAATTCTGGCCCTGTTCCAGGCACGCTTCAGGTCCTCGCGCAGGCTCGCCAGCGTTGCGACGAACTGTGCTCCTGCCGGGGTCAGCGCCGCGTCCCTACCGCTGCGCTCAAATATGGCAAAGCCGACTTCATCCTCCATCGGTTTGATCTGGTAGGAGAAGGTGGGCTGGCTGACCATGATGACATTGAGGTCAAAATTGACGGCGACCGGGCGACGATGATCGGGCGCAGCCGCGTGTCCGTTGCCGTGTACGGCGGGCGAAGGGGCACCTGGCGCCTGCAGGGGGACTTCACCCTGCGGTGTGAGCGGGGCGTCTGGCAGTTCACCAGTTCCCGGGCATCGACCTATTGACGCGGAAAGGAGATCGAAGCATGAAAAGGATCGTTGTTTTGCTGCTTGCCCTGATGCTGATGGGCAGTTCCCTGGCCGAAGGTGTTCTGGTGACTTACTTCTCTCACGCGGGCGAGAACTACAACGTGGGCGTGATCGAGGAGGGCAACACCGCGAAGCTGGCGAAGGTGATTGCGGCGCAGACCGGCGCGGACCTGTTCGAGATCGTGCCCGTGGTGGACTATCCCCATTCCTACGACGAATGCCTGGAGGTCGCCACCGCCGAACAGCGCGAGGGCGCCCGCCCGGAGTATGTGAATGACGTGGAAAACTGGGAACAGTACGACACCGTCTTCATCGGATATCCGATCTGGTGGGGCGAGATTCCCAACATTGTCTATACCTTCATGGAAAACCACGACTTCGCCGGGAAGACGGTCATTCCCTTCAACACCCACGAGGGCAGCGGCCAGTCCCACAGCCAGCGGGACATTGAAAAGGCCCTGCCCGAAGCGACCGTGCTGAAGGGGCTTGCGGTGCGCGGCGCGACGGCACAGAACGACCCGGATGCCACGGCGAAGGCGGTTTCGGATTGGCTGAGCGGAATTGGAATGTAACACTCGGGGACGGTTCCCTTCCAGACCCTGAACGACCTGCTGCTCACCGACGACTACATGCAGTATGTGTTCGACGGCGAGAAGGTCATCGGCGGCGCCTACGGCTGCTCGGTGCTCGACAGGATGGATTCCGCGCCGAAGCACGAGATGAGCGATGCATTCGCCTTGTTCAACTTCCAGGAGCTGTGCCTGATGCTGGATTGCAAGTACGGCCTGAAGCCGGAGCACAACATCGACAACTTCCACCATTTCTTCCTGAACAACGAGGAGCTGTTCCGGAACCTGGTCGGCACCGATCCCATGCGTTCGAGGTATGCCATTGCCAATCTGTGCTTCACCTATTTTGACGATCTGCACAGCGGATTTACCAGGGGCGGTTATCTGTTCGACCGCAATCCCCAGGATACCATCGACCTGATCATCTACGCCAACCGCCAGATCAAGCGTGAGGGCAGCCCCATCAAGAACATCGTGCTCGACCTGAGCAACAACGGCGGCGGCAACGCGGACGCGGCGATCTTCGTGATCTCCTGGTTCCTGGGCGAGGCGGACATCGCGCTGCGCGATACCTTCACCGGTGCCGAGACCAACGCCATCTATCTGACCGACGTCAACCTGGACGGCCAGTACGACGGGCAGGACAACGTAGCCGACGGCTACAGGCTGTACTGCCTGACCACCAACAACTCCTTCTCCTGCGGCAACCTGGTGCCCGCGGCCTTCCACAACTCCGGCCGGGTCACGCTGATCGGACAGCCCACTGGCGGCGGCTCCTGCGTGGTGCAGCCTTGCACCACCGCTGCGGGAACGCTCTTCCAGATCTCCGGCAACAAGCAGGTCTCCATCATCAAAAACGGCTCCTTCTACAACACGGACGGTGGCATCGAACCCGATTTCCGGCTGGAGAAGCCTGAATCCTTCTACGACCGGCCCGCGCTGGTGGAGTACCTGCACAACCTGAAATAACAACACGAGAACAGGGATCCTGAGCGCTCAGGGTCCCTGCTTTTTCTTTGACTTCCGTCAGGCGGCGGGCTGTTCGTTGGCCATCTCCGCCAGGTTCTCGTCGCAGAACAGGCCGATCACGTTCTCGGTCATGGCCTGGTCCGCGTCAACCGGGAAGCCCGCGGCCAGCCAGTAGGCGTAGGGGCCGGTGGCGTACTCGGTCAGGGCGTCCACGTCGCTGCCGTAGCGGAACTCCAGGTGATAGGTGGTCGCCGGGGTGTCAGGCATCATGAAGAAGTATTTGAACTCGCCCGCGTCCGCGTCGGCGGTCTCATATAAATAGCCGTTCATCATGCCGCTCAGGGTCAGGGGGCTTGAGTAGGCGTACTTGTGGGAGAACACGGCCTCGCCCGCCAGCGTGCCGCTGATGGTCGCGCCGTCGAAGGTGATCTGATCGACCCCGCCTACGAACAGGCAGTCGAACTGCGCGCCATTGGAGCCGTCGCCGTAGGCGTCGATGGCCTCCTGGCCGTAGATCGTGCCGTTGCAGGCGTCCTTCAGGGCCTGCGCCACCTCCGGGGCCATCTCGTCGCCCACCACTGCGGCGCAGTGGTCCAGCCAGATCTGATCATAAGCGGGATCGGTGATGACCGGGAACAGAGGTTCATAGGTGCCCTTCACGTCCTCCAGCAGCTGCGCCGCCACCGCAGCGTCGTCGGCTTCCGTGCCGTCGCTGTCCGCCACGCAATCCACCAGCTCAAACTGGGTCGGCTGGTCGAAGGGCGCGCCCATCGACTGGGCGACCTGCTCGTTGTAGAAGCCCGCGCCGACGATGTCGCCGATGCCGTCGGCATTCTCGCCCGCGCTGACGGTGACGTTCTTTGCAGTGCAGTTCGTGAACACGGTCACGGGCATGCCGTACTGCGCATCGGGATAGCCGCCCGCGTAGTCGGTGACGCCGCCGATCCAGAAGCAGTTGTCGCCTGCGGTGATGGTCACATTCTCAGCGGCGCAATCGGTGAACTGCTCCGCCGCGAAGCCGCAGCCGGACACCCCACCCAGGCCGTAGCAGTCATTGCCCGCGGTGACGGTGCCGGTGGCCTTGCAGCCCACGACGCTGGTCATCTCCAGGCCGCCGCCCACGATGCCCGCATTGGCGGTGCCGTCCGGGATCACGACGTCCGCCTGGGCGGTGCAGTTCTCCACCATGGAGCCCATGCCCGCGCCGACGATGCCGCCGTACATGCCCTCGGCGCTCATCTCGCCCGCGTGGGCGGTGACTTTGCCGTTCACCAGGTTCACGCCGGAGACGGTGGACATATAGGCGTAGCCCACCACGTCGGAACCCATCAGCTGGGCGTCCACGGTGGCGTTCTCCAGGGTGAAGTTGCCGATCTTTGTGTTCGCGATGCAGCCGAAAAGGCCCTGGGCCCACGCCTCGGGCTGGTTGATGACAAGATTGGAAATGGTGTGTCCCTGGCCGTCGAAGGTGCCGGTGAAGGCGGTCTCCACTGCGGGAATCTCCTGCTCCTCGGCGCTCTCGCCGGAGGGGGCATAGGCGCCGATGGGCGTCCACTCCGAGCCGGCCAGGTCGATGTCGGCGGTCAACACATAGTTTCCGGACAGGTTGTCTTTGATCGCGGCCAGCTGTTCGGCGGTGCTGATTTCAATCGCGTCGGCCTTTGCCTCTGTCTCGGCTTCCGCCGCTTCGCCCTGGGCCTCGCCCACGTTCTCATCCACGAACAGCTTTATGCAGTCCTGGATCAGGCTGTCCTTGTAGCCATCCAGTATGCCGCTGGCCAGCCAGTAGGCGTACTTGCCCTCGGAGTAGTTGTTCAGGTTCTCCAGGGTATCGCCATAGCGGAACTCGATGTGCTGGGTCTCGGCCAGGTTATCGTCGGAGAACGCAAAGTAGGTAAACAGCCCGGCGTCCGCGTCCTCGGTCTTGTAGACGTGCAGATAGCCCGGCATCTCCTGGCCGAAGTAGGTGACGGTCATGTCCCGGTCAAAGGCGTAGGTGTGGCGGAACAGCTCGTTGCCCTCGGCGTCCATGCCGGAGATGACGTCGCCCGCCACGGTCAGCTTCGCAAGGCCATTCTCGAAGAAGCAGTCGAACTGCATGGTTTCGGGAGATGCGCCGTAGGCGTTCATGGCCTCTTCGCCGTAGAGCCGTCCCATGTAGGTCTGGGTCAGCATCTGGTAGTAGCCCTCGGCAGCCTCGTCGTCCACGTTCCAGGCCTTGATGCACGCCATCCAGTAGTCCTTCAGGTCCTCCCGGGCGAACTCGGGGAACAGCTCGACGTAGGTGGCGGACAGCGCGATCAGGCGCGCGTCCTCGATCACGGGGATGTCCACGTCAATCGCATAGAGGCCGCCGGTGGTGATGTACTCGATCCTGTCGATGCGCTTGCCCTTCAGCGCGGCGTAGACCGCATCGTCCAGCCGCATGCCGATCTCGGCGCGACGCCAGAAATTGGCCAGGTGCGCCAGGCCGACCTTGGTGCCGTCGTCGGCCACCAGCACGATGCCGCTGACGGGGGTGTCCTCGCCCAGAACCCCGTCCAGGCCGTCCACCTTGATGACGATGTCCGCATGCCTGTCGTAGACGATCGATGCGCCGGCCTCGATGGCCTTGGCTTCTCCTTCGATGGCGCTGAACGCGGGCGCGTCGCCCATCGTCAGCGTCTTGTACACTGTGGGCTGTTCGCCCAGCGCGTACCAGGAATAGCTCGGGGCCTCAAACAGGGCGTCTTTCCCCGCATAGGTCGCGGTCTGCTCCTCGCCCTTGAGGGTCACGGTGATCTCCACGCTGCTGTCGTCGGTGATCTCGACGCCGCCGAGGCTCGCAAGTGCGGAAACGTCCTCCACGTAGACCGGGAAGATGACGCCGGAGATGTCGCTGCCCTCGGGGTCCACATGGTAGGAGCCGCCCGCCAGCGCCCCGGCGCGGGGCTTCATCAGGGTCGATGAGGTCACGGCGTCCACGGCCACATCGGATTCAGCTGCGTAGAAATCCGCGTAGGGAATGTTCATCAGGACGTATGCGCCCTTGTCCTCGGCCGTCGCCGGGACCATGAGCGCCGCGCACAGGCACAGCGCCAGCAGCAAGCTCAAAAGTTTTTTCATGGTTTGATGCTCCTTTTGCGATTATTAGCGCCGACCACCCATCACAGAGTGGTCGGCATCATTACAGTAATCAGCCGATGGCCTTCGCCAGCGCCTCCAGGGCCGCGTTGGCCTCGTCGTCGGGGGCCTCGTTGCAGATCACGCTCTCGCAGGCCAGGGTCACGCCGTTGTTTGCAGCGTCCGCTTCCCAGTCGCGCATCCACTGGCCGTCGCCCCAGCCGTAGGAGCCGAACAGCGCCACCTTCTTGCCCGCCAGGCTGCCCTTCACGTCGTCCCACATGGGCTGGAAGATGGTCTCCTCCAGCACCTCGTCGCCCATGGCCGGGCAACCGAAGGCGATGGCGTCATAGTCCGCGACCTTCGTCGCGCCGAAGGCGCCCGCCTCGATCTTGTCCGCGCCCAGGGCGTTCACGATCACGTCCGCCATGGCCTCGGTGTTGCCGGAACCGCTGTAAAACACGACTGCTACCTTGCTCATTTTACATTCTCTCCTTTTTCTTTTATGCCGTTCTGGCCGCCGCCGTCAGTTGGGTCAGCGGGTAGAGCGGCGCAAACAGCCTTCGATAGACTGCATTGCACTTTTTGGGGATTAGTCATATCTAATTCAATGTTATATTACACTAACTGCATGGGATTGTCAATGGCTTTTCCTGAATTTCACATCGAATAAAACGCTTGACAATCAGGGTTAGTGTATGCTAATATAAGCGTTAGATAATTCTAATTCGCATCGGGAGGACAGTGTCAATGAGCGCAATCATCATCGGCGGTAACGAGTGTATGGGACGCACCTATCGCGACCTGTGCGCCAAATACAATATTACGGTGCGCGCTATCCCCCTCAAAAAGGGCAGCTTTGCCAACCAGCTGGGGAATCCGGATTACATATTCGTCTGTATGGACACCGTTTCGCATCCATTGGTCATCAGCGCGCAAAAGGAAGCAAAAAAGCATGGCGCACAGCTGGTCAAACTGCGTCGAGGCAGCGCGTCCGCACTGGAACGCGAATTGATCCGAGTAACTGCAGAGGCGTGAGATGAACATGATAAAACCAGGCGGCTGCTTCACGATCGCAGTCGCCCGGTTTTTATTTCACTTATGACTGAAAGCCTGGCTTCGGTTTCACCTTCCAGCTGGCGGCCTCGCGGCGCTCGCCGACGAAGGTCTTATAGATGCCCTCCTCGGCCATCAGCTGTTCATGGGTGCCCCGCTGGACGATTTTTCCGTGATCCACCACCAATATCTGGTCGGCGCGCGCCACGGTCTTCAGGCGGTGGGCGATCATGATGACGGTCTTTTCCCGGGTCAGCGCCTCGATGGCCTTCAATCCCTTTACGATGCCCGCCACCGCAAGTACGGCGCGACGGAGAACGCCACCCCCAGCAAGCCTAATATGACACTCAGGGCAAACTGTCCCCGATGCGGCCCAGCCTGTCCCAGCGCCCAGGCGATGGGGGAGGGGGATTTCTTCGTTCCTTCATTTGCAAATCTCCTCTGGGATCTTCGGTCTCTGTTCGGTAGGATACGGACTCTACGGTTGGTGGACATCGTGACGGTCACAGCCTAGATGCCGAGGATCAGCAGCCCGAAGCCCCCGGCGCAGAGCATTGGCGTCAGAAGCATCGTTTCATTCCTCCCGCACTTCTCATCACCTCTACGGCGCAGGGGATGCGCCCCTCGGCCAGCTGTATCGACACGTCCCCAAAGCCCGCGTCCAGGAAGAATTGCCGGTAGCTTTCCACGGTGAACTGTCGCTTGAAGTCCGCTCCGGCCCTGCCCACGGCGGTGGCGAAGCCGCTGGTGTTGCCCCTGCGGTCCCGGTTCATGTAGGTTGGGATGATCAGCCTGCCACCCGGCCTGCACACGCGGTCCAGCTCGTAAAGCGCCTTCATGGGATTGTCCAGCAGATGGATCACGTTTCCGGCGACCACCGAGTCAAAGCTGCCGTCCGGGTAATCCAACGCCGTTATGTCCGCCGGTTCAAAGGCGATGTTGTCGAACGCGGCGCAGTTTTTCTTCGCCTTTGCCAGCATCTTCGGCGCGAAATCCGTGGCCGTCAGGTGGGCACATCTCTGCGCGATGACCTCGGTGAGCAGCCCCGTCCCGCAGGCGCACTCCAGCACGTCGTCGCCCGGCTGTAAGAGATCCGCGACGATCTTCCTCAGCGCCACATGGGCCCTGGGGTTGACGACATTGACGAACAGATCATAGACCCCGGCCACGCTGTCCCAAAACATGATGCTCCCTCCTGTGCAGCTTGCTTCCTTCCCGTCAGCAGCGCCGAGCCGCCCAGCCCCATCCGGCCAGCTTCAAACTTCACTTCCGCACGCTGACCCACAGGCCGTCATCCCGCGTCACGAGCTCGTACTGCCCGGCGATGGGGTTCCGATCCCCCACGATGCAATAATCGCAGCGGTCGCAAGTGCAGCAGGTCCCCTCCCGGATCAGCTTCGCGTGCAGCTTTTGCATGGCCAGGTGGTCGCAGTTGCACATCACGGGCAGCACGTCCTCCATGTGGTGGCGCCTGGCAAATTCCGCGTTCGGGCACTGGGTGAAGGCATAGCGGACGACGCCGTTTTGCCTGTCATAGGCATACCCTTCCATGCGAAAGGACGCCGGGAACGGCCCGATCTCCTTCACGCGCTGGTCGGCGGCCTTTTTGAACGCGAGGTTCGCGATGCGGTTGTCCAATTTGCGGTTCAGGTTGAACAGCTTGCCCAGCGCGTCGAACCCGCCCATGAAGCAGTTATAGACCTCCTGCTGGACGTCCTTCAGCGGCGGCTTATCCGGGATGACGGCGTACCAGGCGAAGATCAGTATGGGGTCGTAGATGCTGGCTGTCATCTTCACGCCGCCCAGGGCTGGTTCGTCCTCCAGGAAGGCGCAGTATTGCAACTGCACCCTCTCCCAAAGTGCCTCTGCCTTGGGCGCGTCGCAATACCGGCGCAGCAGCGTTTGAACGCACTTCTTCGCATTCTTCGTGTATATCGCGTGCCTTGAGCGATCGAAGGGCAGATCCTTTTCTCTCATTGTGTAAGGCTCCTTTTCAGATGAGCGCCACGATCCCTGCGACGATGGCGGCGCCGGCAACCCATACCGCCGTGAGGATGCTCCGCTTTTTCAGCACCTGCGCCCAGGTCTGCACGAAGGGAATGTCCTGCGTCCCCGGAATGATCCAGAAGGGGCTGTGGCCGACCCACAGCCGGTCGATCACGATGCCGTCATACCAGTTCATCACTTCGAGGAACAGCAGCGCCTGCCAGTACGCGGCCCGGAAGGTGTGAATCCCGTTCCAGGCGCGGAGGATCAGCACGAGCGTCGCCGCCATGACCGCGAAGAAGGCGGCCATGAAGCGCTTTCGCCTGCGGCCGACGGTCTGGCGATCCGTCAATCCCAGCGCGTAAACCCTATCCTGCACGGGCTTCGGATAGAAGAACAGGCCGTTCAGGGCGTCATTGCCCACGCCCAGCTTCACCATCAGCGTGAACAGGGCGCAGTACAGCATCAGTTGGACGACGATCATAGGGCTCACTTCCTGCAACGGAAGCAGGCGATGCCCTCGTAGCGGGCCACTTCCGCCTCCGCGTACAGCTTTGAAAGCCGCGCCCTCAGGCTCTCCTCGGTCTCATAGGGCGGCGTAAAGAACCCTTTGGGTTGATAGAGGTGTTTGATGAACCAGTCCGTGCGCGCGCAGCTGCCCTGAACATAGAAGCAGCCGCAGAAGGCGCCGCCGGGCTTCAGCACGCGAAAGGTCTCCCGATACGCCGCCTCCTTGTCCGGAAAGGCGTGAAAGCCGTTCAGGGAGAGTACGATGTCGAAGCGCCCGTCCTCAAAGGGCAGCGCGCCCACATCCCCCTGCACGAAGCGCACGTTTTCGATCCCCATGCGCGCCGCCCGCGCCCGGGCCGCCGCCATCATGTCCGGCGAATAGTCCAGGCAGGTGATGTCCGCGTCGGGCAGGCCCCGGTAGACCGGCATGGTCAACACGCCCGTACCCACCGGAACCTCCAGCAGCTTTCCGGCAAACCTCTCCGGCACGCCGGACATGGCGCGCTCCAGATAGGCGTAGTTCAAATCACCGTCCATGTTCCACACGACCCGGCATATCGCCTTCCCCAGAAGGGTTGAATAGGTTATCATGCCATCATACAGGCTGGCGTGGCTGCCGGACTGTCTGTAGGCGGTTCTGATTTCCGCACGTCTGTCAGTCATAGTCGTTCCCCTTTCCAAAACAAAGTACAAATCCACGCCGCGAGCGCGGATATGCCGGGGAGGATGTTAGTTTACGCTTACTATTATATCAGAGGGAAGGTGCTTTTGCAAGGCATACCGAACTTTTATTCTGCTTTATTCTGATGAGTTTATTGCGGTTTTGGAGGGAAAATCCGAGATAGCAGGACTGTTTGAAGCGTTGGATTGCGCGATAATCGAAGCAAACATGAAAGAAACGGCGTATAAAACGCCATTGTCGATGTCCAAAGGCTATGCGCGCTATGACCAGGAGAGGGACAAGGAATACAGGGAGGTTGCACATAGAGCGGATGACGCGATGTATGAGGACAAGGCTGAGTATTACAAAAAGCATGACCGCAGGCGACATTAATTGTGGGACAAGGGGACGGTTCTTCTGTCCCGGTTGAGCGCGCATTCCGGCTGAAAAGTGGGACAAGAGAACCGTCCCCTTGTCCCATATTAAATATTCATAGTAACAGTTACAATGGATCAGCCCTTCAACCGTGCCAGCAGCTCCTCGAGGAAGCCCGCCGGCAGCTGGTTGCCGCCGAAGGACAGCATGCCGCGAAGGGGCATGTAGTTCAGCATGGCGGTGGTCATCTCGTTGGAGATGGCCTCTCCCGCAGGGGTATCCTCGTCGGCGTTGGGGCGGAACACTGCGCTCAGGGCATCCGTGAGGGGCTTCAGCACCTCGGTGGCTTTGGGGTCCTTCAGAAGGTCCATGAAGATGCTGTTCTCGTCATAGCGCACCGGCGGCTGGACGGTGGATTCCACCCGCACCGGGGCGCTGACGTCGATGCGCCGGCTGGACTGGCCGACCTCGACGGTGTAATCGCCGGTCTCCACGTGCCAGTCGCCCAGCGCCATATTCCAATAGGCGAAGGCCCGCTTGTCCAGCGTGAAGGAGACGTCCTTCGCCTCGCCGGGCTGCAGCTCGACCTTCTCAAAGCCCTTCAGCTCACGCACCGGGCGGATGACCTCTCCCGCCCCGGCGCGCACGTACAGCTGGACCACGGTCTTGCCGGCGCGCCTGCCGGTGTTTTTGACGGTAACGGTGGCCGTCAGGGACTCGGTGTCCCGGATGCGATCCGCGCTCAGGCGCAGGTCGGCGTATTCAAAGGTGGTGTAGGACAGGCCGTGGCCGAAGGGGAACAGCACGTCCATCTCCCGCTTGTCATAGTAGCGGTAGCCCACGAACACGCCCTCGCGGTATTCCGCGGTGTTCCCCTCGCCGCCGTAGTACAGGTAGCAGGGGGTATCCTGCAAGCGCAGAGGGAAGCTCTCGGCCAGGTGGCCCGAGGGGTTCACATCGCCGAACAGCACCCCCACGGTGGCCAGCCCCACGGCCTGGCCGCCCAGATATGCCTCCAGCACGGCGCGGACCTTGTGGATCCAGGGCATCTCCACCGGAGCGCCGTTGTGCAGCACCACCACGGTGTTGGGATTGGCCGCGGCCACAGCCTCGATCACCCGGACCTGGCAATCGGGGATGCGCATGTGGGTGCGGTCGTAGCCCTCGGATTCGTAGGAATCCGGCAGGCCCGCGAACACCACCGCCACCTTCGCGGCCCGGGCCAGAGCCACCGCATCGTCGATCATGGCGTCGGTGGCGATGTCGGCGGCCACGTCATAGCCCTGGGCATATTTGACGTTCAGGTCCTCGGCCGCCTGCATGGCGCTGGTCTTTTTAAAGCAGTGGATGTGGCTGCTGCCGCCGCCCTGGAAGCGGGGCAACACGGCAAATTCACCGATGAAGGCGACGTCGTCCGACTTGTCCAGGGGCAGCAGGTCGCCGTCGTTCTTCAGCAGCACCATGCACTCGGCGGCGATCCGCGCCGACAGGGCGTGCTGGGCATCCTTGTCCCAGGGGGTTTCGGGCTTCGCGTTTTCAGTGTAGCGGTAGACGATGTTCAGTATGCGCTCGCAGGCCAGGTCCACGTCCTTCTCGTCCAGCCGGCCCTCCCGCACGGCCTTGACGATCTTCGCGTCGTTGATGCCGCCTGAGGCGGGCATCTCCAGGTCCAGGCCCGCGTGGACGCCCTTGACCCGGTCGGCCACCGCGCCCCAGTCGGACATGACGTAGCCCGCGAAGCCCCACTCGCCCCGCAGCACGTCGGTGAGCAGCCAGCGGTTCTCGGAGGCATATACGCCGTTGATCCGGTTGTAGCTGCACATGACCGTCCAGGGCTGGGCCTTTTTCACCGCAGTCTCAAAGGCGGGCAGGTAGATCTCCCGCAGGGTGCGCTCGTCCATGTCGGAGGAGGAGCTCATGCGGCGGTGCTCCTGGTTGTTGGCGGCGAAGTGCTTGATGGAGGTACCCACGTTCCGGCTCTGCACGCCCTGTATGAAGGCTGCGGACATCTCACCGGCCAGGTACGGGTCCTCGCTGAGGTATTCGAAGTTGCGGCCGCACAGCGGGGAACGCTTGATGTTCACCGCGGGGCCCAGCACCACGGAGAGCTGCTCGTGCTGGCAGGAATCGCCGATGGCCTCGCCCATGCGGCGCACCAGATCCCGGTCAAAGGAGGCGGCTGTGGCGCAGCCCGCCGGGAAACAGACGGCTTCGATGCTGTCGTTCACGCCCAGGTGGTCGGAAGCCTCGTCCTGCTTGCGCAGGCCGTGGGGGCCGTCGGAGACCATCGTTTCTGGCACGCCCAGCCGCTCGACGGCCTTGGTGTGCCAGAAATCCGCGCCGGAGCAAAGGCCAGCCTTCTCTTCAAGGGTCATCTGCGCGATGATCTCCCTGATTTTGGTGATATCCATGGGGACACTCCTTCCGTTCGATGTCAGTGATTGTGGTCGGGATACGGTATGGCGGCGCGGAGGCCGCTACTACGGTTACGGTGTGGGGACGCTGTGGCGGCAGGTTGCCGCCACTTGACGGCGATTACCGGATGTCGTACACGCTGCGGGCGTAGAGGGTCGTTGGGGTGCCGCGCAGTATGCGCACGTGCCGTTCCTCGGCATTCATGTCGAAGAAGTTGTCCTCCAGCAGCACGTCCGGGCCGCATTGCAGCTCGACGCTGCGGGCGTAGGCCTTCGCGGAGACGATGACTTCGTTCCCCTCGACGCGGGCCTCCAGCTGCGGGTCGAGGAATTTGAAGTGCTTCGGCGGGCAGAACAGCACGCTGCCGCCGCCCGCGTATTCGCCGGCTTCGTCCAGCAGCTCATAGGCGTAGTAGCAGCCGTAGGTGTCCTCGTCGTGAAAGTCCTGGGCCTCCAGCCAGACGGTGGACATCGGCGGCACATGCACGTCGAAGCGGCCCTCCCGGATCACCGAGGCGTCGGGCCGCCGCAGCGACCACCACGCGGTGCCGTTGAAGGGCTCGCGCGTCTCGTTGCTGACGTTCAGCCGGGCGGTCTTCTTCAAATCGAAGGGCTCGGCGTTGACGTTGGTGTTCTGGGACAGCACGCCCTCCTCGTGGCAGGAGATCAGCACCGGCGCGAAGAAGCGCTTCTCGTAGTAGTGCAGGGCCTTCCAGCGGCCGTAGTAGTCGATGGACGCCCAGCTAACCACCGGCCAGCAGTCGTTCAGCTGCCAGACCACCGCGCCCATGCAGCGGTTGCCACCCCGGTTGCGCCGCCAGTGCTCCACGCCGTACTGCATGGCCTGGGCCTGCAGTAGCTGGGAGGCGTAGACGAAGGCGTCCAGCGTGGCGGGGTATTTGTACATCTGGGAAAGGTAGCTGGCGATGCGCCCGTTGGCGGAGGCGTTGCGCTGGTGCTTCTCCATCACATAGGAGAAGGCGTTGCGGTCCTCCGGCAGGGTAAAGCTGTCGATGGTAGCCATGCAGGGGAAGGACTGGAAGCCGAATTCCGACACGTAGCGGAACAGGTAGTTGCGATAGTCGGTGAAGGGCTTCAGGCCGTGCCACACGTCCCAGTAGTGCACGTCGCCCCGGTTCGGGTCCTGGGGCTCGTCGAAGCTGCCGCCGCTGGAGGGGGATGCCGGCCAGTAGAAGGTGTCCGGGTCCTCCGCCTTCAGCACCTGTGGAATGATGTATTCGTACATCTTGATGTAGTCCGCCGCCTGGCGCTTGCTGGACACCCACTCGCCCACGGCCACGAACTGCTCCATCTCGTTGTTGCCGCACCACAGGGCCAGGGAGGCGTGGTGGCGCAGCCGGCGGATGTTGTCCACGAACTCGGCGCGGATGTTGGCCTCGAAGGCGTCGGTCAGGTCGTACACGGCGCAGGCGAACATGAAGTCCTGCCAGACCAGCAGGCCCAGCTCGTCGCAGGCGTCGTAGAACCAGTCGTCGGGATAGTAGCCGCCGCCCCAGACGCGCACGCAGTTGAAGTTGGCCAGCTTCGCGTCCTCCAGCAGCCGCCGGCTGCGTTCGGGCGTCACCCGGGGCAGCAGGTTGTCCTCGGGGATGTAATCCGCGCCCATGGCGAACACGTCCACGCCGTTGACGGTGTGGCAGAAGCTCTCGCCCCACTGGTCCTTTTTGCGGGTGACGGTCAGCGTGCGCAGGCCGACGCGCTTTTCCTGGCAGTCCAGTTCAGCGTCGCCCTTGCACAGCGCCACGCGCACGGCGTACAGCGGCTGCTCGCCCAGGCCGTTGGGCCACCACAGCATGGGATTTTCGATTACGATTTCACAGTGCGCGCCCCTCGCCTTGAAGGCCTTTCCGTCCGGCGCTGTGACGGTGACGAACACCTCCAGGCCGTCGGCGCTGCCGTCGATGCCGGTGTCGACCGCGCAGGTCACCCGGCCCTCCCCGTGCCTCTGGCGGATGTGGACCTGTTCGATGCGGGCGGTCTCAATGCCCAGAATGCAGATGTCCCGCCAGATGCCGGCGTCGGGCAGCCGGGGGCCCCAGTCCCAGCCGAACATGCAGTGGGCCTTGCGGATGTGGGGGAAGCCCACCATCGCGTCGGAGGTGCCGTCGGCCCGGCTCTGGGCGTAGGCCTCGCGGATGAAGCGCGTCGGCGAGTGGAACACCACCTCGACGGTGTTTTCGCCGGGGCGCAGCAGGCCCTTCACGTCGTACTCCCAGGTGCGGTGCATGTTGTCCGCCGAACCCACGGCCACGCCGTTGACCGAAATATCCGCCAGCGTGTCCAGGCCCTCGCAGCGCAGCAGCACCCGGTCGCAGTCCTTAAGCCCATCGGGCACGGTAAAGGCACGGCTATAGGTAAAATCGTTCTCCATCAGCTTCAGCGCTTCGGTTTCGTTGTCCCGCCAGAACGGATCGGGTATCTCTCCGGCGGCCAACAGGTCGTGGTAAACCGAGCCCGGCACGGTGGCCGGCACGGCATGGTCCCACTGGGAAACCGCTAAAGTCCAATCGCCATTCAGTGACAGCTTTCGCATCGTGATTCCTCCCGGCGCGGGGGATGTATTCTGATTCAGGCCCCTTCGCTCCCATATGATACAATATACTTCATTTTGTTACATTCGTCAATATGGCCGCGTCCATATTATTACATGTAAGGAAATACCTGAAGAAAAAAATATTCTGGTTCATCGTGACCTTTATCGCGGCCATTATATTGAACTTTATACTGCCCCGCATGATGCCGGGCGATCCGGTGAACGCCATCGTCGGCAAGAGCATCAGCCCTGGCGCCACCGCCGAGCAGGTGCAGGAGCAGATCGCGTTCTACAAGCACCAGTTCGGGCTGGACAAGAGCCTCCTGGGCCAGTTCGGGGATTTCGTGAAGAACGCCATTAAGGGCACCTTCGGCGTCAGCTACAACCAGTATCCCCGCACGGTGTCCGACATCATTGGCAGCGGCATCTGGTGGACCATCGCCCTGCAGCTGCCGGCCATACTGGTGGGCTGGATCCTCGGCAACCTGCTGGGCGCGGTCGCGGCCTACAAGCGGGGGATATGGGACAAGGTGTTTATGCCGGCAAGCCTTTTCCTCAGCGCGATCCCGGCCTTTGGCGCGGCCGTCATACTGCTGGTGGTATTCGCCGTCAACCTGAAGATCGCCCCCGTCAACGGCGCCTATGACCCGGGCATGATCCCCAGCTTCTCCCCGAAGTTTATCGCCTCCGTCATCGCCCACTATCAGCTGCCCTTCTGGTCCATCGTGATCATCTCCATCGGCGGCCAGGCGGTGGGCATGCGCTCCATGTCCATCTACGAATTGAATGCGGATTACGTGAAGTACGCCCGCTTCCTGGGTATCAAGGATTCCAGGATCGTTCGCTATGTGTTCCGAAACGCCATGCTGCCCCAGGTCACGGGCCTGGCGATGTCCATCGGCTCGATGGTCGGCGGCGCGCTGGTGGCGGAGACCATCTTCAGCTATCCCGGCCTGGGCATGGCGATGCTGAACGCGATCGGCAGCTCCGACTACCCGGTGATCTCGGCCATCACGCTGATCATCACCGTCATGGTGCTGCTGGCCTCATTCCTGCTGGATATCATCTATGCGTTCATTGACCCGCGGGTCAAGGCTGCTCAGTTTGAATAAGGAGGTGGGTCGGGCATGAAAAACACATTGAAATCCGTATTCCATTCTCCCCGCTTTGTGGTCGGCTTCGTCATCTTCATGGCGATTCTGCTGACGACGCTGATTTATCCATTCTTCGTTACCCGCGACCCGCTGCAGGGCCTGGGCAAGGGCTTCCTGTCCCCTGGCACCTATGTCTCCGTCTATGACGCCAATACGGCCGAAACCTACCGTGTGGAGCTGCCCGAGGCCAACGCCAACCGCATGGAGAGCATCGTTCCCATGGAGGACCGCGTGACCATCATAGAGTTTCTGAACGCGAAGGGCGTGGACGTTTCACACCTGACCACGGACAACAGCGACGTTACCGAGCTGGTATCCCTGTGGAAGGAGAACTATGACGAGGCCGACGTGAAAAAGTCCAAGTACCCGGGCTTCACCACCCAGGCCAAGCGCAAGGCGCTGGCCAGGCTGGACAAGCGCCTGAGCGGCGACCAGTCCCTGGCGGCCATGAACGTCACCCTGGGTGACGGAGAGGACGCTGCCGCCACAAAGGTGGCTGATACCGACTACGTCAAGGTGAGCGAGGTCGCCAATGCCATCACACTGCCGCTGGGCACCGACAACTTCGGCCGCGATACGCTGACGGAGCTCGTCAAGGCCACGGGCGTCTCGCTGCTGATCGGCCTGATCGCCGGCACGGTGGCAACGCTGCTGGGCCTGATCGTGGGATTGCTCGCCGGTTACGTGGGCGGCGTGCTGGACGACATCCTGATGTTTATCGCCAACCTGTTCACCGTCATTCCCGGCTTCGTACTGCTGATTTTGATCTACTATTCCATCGGCCAGTCCGCCCGTGGCGTCACCACCTGCGCCCTGGTCATCGGCTTTACCAGCTGGGTGTGGACGGCCCGTTCCGTGCGCTCACAGGTCATCAGCCTGAGAAACCGCGACCACGTGAACCTGTCCAAGCTCTCCGGCCACAGCCTTTTTCGCATCGTGCTTACCGACATCCTGCCCTACATCGCCTCCTACGTGGTGATGGCCTTCATCCTCCAGGTCTCCAGCGGCATCCTGGCCGAAGCGCAGCTGTCGCTGCTGGGCCTGGGCCCGAAGACCACCGAGGTGCCCACGCTGGGCCTGATGATGAACTGGGCCAAGCTGTTCGGCGCGTACACCTCTTCGAACGCCTGGTGGGCCTACTTCCCGGTCATCCTCGTGATTGCCCTCATTTCATTCTCGCTGAACCTGATGAATACCGGCCTGGACCAGGTATTCAACCCGGCCCTTAGAGATTAGAGGAGGAGTGACGATATGAGCAAGACAATGCTGGAAGTAAAGGGCCTGACGACCAAGTACATCACGCGCTTCCATGAGGACGTATACGCCGTCGATCACGTATCCCTGAAGATCGAGCAGGGCAAAAGCCTGGGCATCGCGGGCGAGTCGGGCTGCGGCAAATCCACGCTGGCGCTGTCGCTGATGGGGTACTACTTCCCGCCGCTGCACTATACCAGCGGGGATATCATCATCGACGGCAAAAACATCTCCGGCATGGACCCGGACGAAGTGCGCAAAAACGTGCTTGGCACCGAGATCGCATACATTCCCCAGGCGGCCATGAATGCCCTGAACCCCACCCGGAAGATCTACAAGTTCATCGAGGATGTGATCCTGGCCCACAATCCCAAGGCCGACAAGAAGGACATCTACGAGATGGCCAAACACCGCTTCGGCGAGCTGAGCCTGCCGCTGGAGGCGCTGGACAAGTACGCCGTGGAGCTCTCTGGCGGCATGAAGCAACGGGTGGTCATCGCCATATCCACCATTCTCAGGCCCAAGGTGCTGATCGCCGACGAGCCCTCTTCCGCGCTGGACGTGACCAGCCAGAAGGTGGTCATCAAGATGCTGCGGGACATGATGGACAAGGGCATGATCCAGGCCATGATCTTCATTACCCACGAGCTGCCGCTGCTGTACAACGTCACCGACGACATCATGGTCATGTACGCCGGGCAGATCGTGGAGCGGGGCAGCGCGAAGGAAATGGTTTTCGACCCGGTGCATCCCTATTCGCGCGGCCTGATGCGCTCCATACTCGTTCCCGAGGAGGGCACCCGCGACGCCAAGCTGATCGCTATCCCCGGCACGCCGCCGAACCTGAAGCACCCGACGCAGGGCTGCCGCTTCGCAGAGCGCTGCCGCTATGCCCAGCCCGCCTGCCACTATAACCAGATGCCCATCGTCGACTTCGACCCGGGGCGCAGCTACCGCTGTGGCCTGAGCGTGGACGAGCTGCGGGATATCTATCGCAAGGAGGACGAAGCCGACGCCCAGGCGGCGGCCAATCCGGTTGAGAGCGACGGCCCGGTCCGTCTGACGAAGGGGGTGTAACCGGTGAGCGAAACGAAAACCATGCGCCGGGATTTGGCAAGCGCGCCGTCCTGCCTGAAGGGTGTCGGTGTGACCCGGTATTTCCAAACCGGCAAGGTCATCACCAAGGCCGTGGACCATGTGGACTTCGACTTCCACGAGGGCGAGCTGGTGAGCATCGTGGGCGAATCCGGCTCCGGCAAGACCACCCTGTCGAAGATGCTGCTGGGCCTTTTGAAGGAGACGGACGGCCATATCTTCTTCCAGGGCAAGCCCAGGGACATCTCCAGCCGGGCCAAGCTGAAAGAATACTGGTCGGGCATACAGGCCATCTTCCAGGACCCCTTCTCCTCCTTCAACACCTTCAACAAGATCGACACCGTGCTGCTGGACTGCATCCACATGCGGGGCGGCAAGAGCCTGCCGAAGGAAAAGAAGGTCGAGATGATGACGGAGGCCTGCTCCTTCGTCAACCTGAAGTTCGCCGAGCTGACCAACAAGTACCCCTTCGAGCTGTCCGGCGGCCAGATGCAGCGCCTGATGATCGCCCGCATCTTCCTGCTGAAGCCCAAGATCCTGCTGGCCGACGAGCCCACCTCGATGATCGACGCCTGCTCCCGCGCCACGATACTGGATATGCTGCTGCAGCTGAGGGATGAGATCGGCATGACCGTCATATTCATCACCCACGACATTGGCCTGGCCTACTACATCTCCGACAGCATCTACATCATGGAGCACGGCAAGTTCGTGGAAAGCGGCCCCGCCGACGAGGTGATCCTGCACCCCAAGGCCCCCTACACCCGCCGCCTGATCAACGACGTGCCGAAGATCCACGAGGCGTGGGACCTCTCCACGGTGTAAGGCCGAGAGACAAAGAACAGATCCCCTTATCCGATATCATAACGGAGGAAATGCTGCTGTACAACTTCTGCGCCTTTGCGCTGCAAATGCCGCTGGGACTGGCGTTGTGGGACAAGGGGACGGTTCTTCTGTCCCGGTTGAGCGCGCATTTCGGCTGGAAAGTGGGACAAGAGAACCGTCCCCTTGTCCCACGATGATTGCCGTATCGCTGGGCGTGAGACGGTTCTGTGAAAAGGAAGTGAAAACCAGGGCGGTTCAGTTGAAAACCGGGCCGTTTATATGCAAAATGGAATCATCCCAATGACGAGGAGGTTTTTTCCATGAAGAAGCGTATGACGGCGATGTTGCTGGTGACGGTGCTGCTGGTGCTCTGCGCGGTCCCCGCGCTGGCCGTGGCGCCAAAGGTGCAGAGGACGGAGTATGAGGGCAACGGCGTGGTGGAGGTGGATTTTTCCGCTTCGAAGGTGACCTACAGGAACCCCGCGGTGGCCGTTAAGGACGCCGACGGCAGGAAACTGACGGCGAAGATCACCCACAAGGACGACGACGACCTCACCTTCAAGGTCAGCGGCATCGTGGCCGGGACCAGCTATACCTATACGATCACCGGCGTCCGCAAGGGAAGCAGCGGAACCTTCGGCAAGGTAAAGGGCAGCTTTACGACCCCGTCCGAAAAGCCCGCCATCACAAAGGTGAAGTATGACAAGGCGGACAAGGAGCTTGAGATCGATTTTGCCACGAAGGTCCAGTTCAAGAACCTGAAGGTCACGGTCAAGGACAACGCCGGCAACAAGCTGACTGTCAGGAAGATCGAAAAGGGCGACGACGACCTGGAGGTCAGGGTGGCAGGCATGAAGAAGGGCGGCAAGTACACGGTGACCGTCTCTGGCGTCCGGGTGAAGGGCGTTGGAAAATACATCAAGGTGTCGAAGACCTTCGTCGCATAATCCGGTTTCCGCATTCGGACGGCAGATGCGCCGGAAGGCACAGTTTCACATATTCCCTCATGGCCCCGGTTGGCAGTGTCCCGCCGGGGCCTTTGACCATAACATTTTCTTATATGCCCAAAAAGTCTTGTTGTTTTAACCTGCGTGTAGTATAAGGAATCGAGACCCTATCAAAATTGTACCGGGGGGATGAGTATTGAAGCCCTATCTTGAAGAAAAAGAAGCTGTTTTATCTCAGACGGGCTCGTCGATGACGGGCCTGAGTGACGCCGAAGCCGCTGAACGACTGAAGCGGAACGGGCCGAACAAGCTGAAGGAGGGCAAAAAGGACAGCCTTCTCGTCAAATTCCTGGGAGAGCTGAAGGATCCCATGACCATCGTGCTGATCGTGGCCGCGGCGGTCAGCGCCGTCACCGCCATCTATGCGGGCGAGAGCCTGACGGATACGGTGATCATACTGGCGGTGGTGCTGATCAATGCCTGCCTGGGCGTCTACCAGGAGAGCAAGGCGGAGGCGGCCATCGAGGCGCTGCAGCAGATCGCCGCCGCCACGGCGAAGGTCGTGCGCGACGGCCACCAAAAGACGATTCGCGCCGACGAGGTGGTCGTGGGCGACCTGCTGATCCTGGAGGCCGGCGACGCCGTGCCCGCGGATGCCCGCATCGTGGAGTGCGCCTCGATGAAGACCCAGGAGTCCGCCCTGACAGGGGAGTCCACCGACATCCTGAAGCAGAGCGAGGTGCTGCAGGCCGTGGAAAACGGGGAGGTTACCCTGGGTGACCGGAAAAACATGGTTTACATGGGCTCCATCGTCACCTATGGCCGGGGCCATGCCGTGGTCACCGCGGCGGGCATGGACACGGAGATGGGCGCCATCGCGGACCAGCTGTCCAGGGCCGGGGACGAGGAGACGCCGCTGCAGGTCAAGCTGAACGAGCTGTCCCGCAAGCTGTCGGTCATGATACTGGTAATCTGCGCCTTTGTGTTCGTGGTCAACCTGGTGCGCAGCGGGGGCAAGGCAGTGCTGGACACCTTCATGGTCGCTGTCTCGCTGGCCGTCGCGGCGATCCCCGAGGGCCTGAGCGCGGTCGTGACGATCCTGCTGTCCATCGGCGTGACGAAGATGAGCAAGAACCACGCCATCATCCGCAAGCTCACGGCGGTGGAGACGCTGGGCTGCACGCAGATCATCTGCTCGGATAAGACCGGCACGCTGACCCAGAACAGGATGACGGTGGTCAAAAAGGTCGCCGAGGACGAAGCGCTGCTTTTGACCGCCATGGCGCTGTGCTCCGACGCCGAGCTGGAGAACGGCGAGGCGGTGGGCGAGGCCACCGAGTGCGCGCTGGTCAACTGCGCCAACCAGAACGGCATGCCCAAGCCCCAGCTCAGCGCGGACCTGCCCCGGGTGGACGAGGCGCCCTTCGATTCTCTGCGCAAGATGATGTCCACCCTCCACAGGGCCAGGGCGGGGGAGGGCTTCATACAGTTCACCAAGGGCGCCCCGGACGAGGTGCTGCGCCGCTGCAGCCACATCTGGCAGGACGGCAGGGCGGTACCGCTGACGGAGCTGCAAAGGGCCGAAATCCTCAAGGAGAACAAGGCCATGGCCGACCAGGCCCTCCGGGTGCTGGCCGCCGCGCAGCGCATCTATGACGCGAGGCCGGAAACCAACGCCCCGGAGGCCTGGGAGCAGGACATGACCTGGATCGGCATGTGCGGCATGATCGATCCCATTCGCCCCGAGGTCAAGGACGCCATCGAAAAGTGCCGCAGCGCCGGCATCCGCCCGATCATGATCACCGGGGACCACAAGGACACGGCCACCGCCATCGCCCGGGAGCTGGGGATCCTGGAACCCGGCCAGATGGCCATCACGGGCGCCGAGCTGGACGCCATCCCGGACGACGTGTTCGCCCAGGACGTGCGGCGCTATTCCGTTTACGCCCGGGTCCAGCCGGAAAACAAGGTGCGCATCGTCAACGCCTGGAAGGCCCTCGGCATGGTCACCGCCATGACCGGCGACGGCGTCAACGACGCGCCCTCCATCAAGAGCGCGGACATCGGCGTGGGCATGGGCATCACGGGCACCGACGTGACCAAGTCCGTGGCCGACATGATCCTGACCGACGACAACTTTGCCACCATCGTTTCGGCGGTGGGCGAGGGCCGGCGCATCTACGACAACATTCGCAAGGCCATACAGTTCCTGCTGTCGGCGAACCTGGCCGAGGTGCTGGCGGTGTTCGCCGCCACGCTGATGGGCTTTTCCATCCTCAAGCCGGTGCACATCCTCTGGATCAACCTGATCACCGACACCTTCCCGGCCATCGCGCTGGGCATGGAGGACGCGGAGAAGGACGTCATGCAGCGCCCGCCCCGGGACAGGAAGGAGAGCATCTTCAGCGGCGGCCTGGCCTTTGACATCATCTTCCAGGGGTTCATCATCGCCGCCGTGACCGTTTTCAGCTTCTTTGTCGGCTGCAGGATGGAGCATGGCCGCTGGATGATCGCGGATTCCCGGGTGGGCATGACCATGGCGTTCCTGACGCTGAGCATGATCGAAATCTTCCACTCCTTCAACATGCGCTCCCGCGTCGCCTCCCTGTTCTCCATGGAAAAGCAGAACGGCACGCTGTGGCTCACGCTGGCGTTTTCCCTGCTGGTCACGGCGGCGGTCATATTCATTCCCGCGCTGAACCGGGCATTTTCCTTCCAGCCCATCACCTTCACCCAGTACCTGATCGCCATCGCCATGGCGTTGACGGTCATTCCCGTCGTCGAGATCGAAAAGGCGGTGCGCAGATGGACGATGCGGCGCCAGTGATTTGAGGAAACAATATGCAGATGATCAGTATGATTCTCTCCCTGCTGTGTGGCGTCGCGCTGTTCCTGTTTGGCATGTCGCTGATGGGAGACGGGCTTAAGAGCGTAGCGGGGAACAAACTGGAGATATTCCTGTACAGGATGACCAACACGCCCTTGAAGGGCATTCTCCTGGGCATGGGCGTCACGTCGGTGATCCAGTCCTCCTCCGCCACCACGGTCATGGTCATCGGCTTTGTCAATTCAGGATTGATGAAGCTCCACCAGGCCATCGCCATCACCCTTGGCGCCAACATCGGCACGAGCATCACGGGCTGGATCCTGTGCCTGTCCTATATCGAGGGCTCGGCCGGCATCGCGAAGCTGCTCTCGTCGGCGACCATCAGCGCCATAGCCGCCATCGCGGGCATACTGTGCAGGATGCTCTCCAAGAGGAGCGTACACAGGAGCCTCGGCAATATCCTGCTGGGCTTTGCCATCCTGATGGTGGGCATGCAGATGATGAGCGCGGCCGTCTCGCCGCTGAAGGACAGCGCCGTCTTCACCAGGACCATCACGATGTTCGCCAATCCCCTTCTGGGCATCCTGCTGGGCATCGTGATGACCGCCATTCTGCAAAGCGCGTCGGCGTCCATAGGTATCCTTCAGGCGCTGTCCGTGACCGGGGCCCTGACCTTCGCCACCGCGTTCCCGGTGATCCTGGGCATCGGCGTCGGCGCGTCCTGCCCGGTGATGCTCTCCGCCATCGGGGCCAACAAGAACGGCAAGCGCACGGCGCTCGCTTACCTGCTGGAAAACCTGTTCGGCATGGTGATCTGGCTGGTTGGGTTCTATGCCCTGAACGCGGCTTTCAGGTTTTCGTTTGTGGACATGACCGTCAATCCGGTGCTGATCGCGATGATCAACTCTGCCGTGCGCATCGTCACGGCCATATGCCTGTTCCCCTTTATAGGGGCGATGGAAAAGCTGCTGATGCTGCTGGTCAGGGATTCGGCGGAGGACCTGGAGGACATCGCCGACAGCGCGGACTTCGACCTGCTGGAGGAGCGCCTTTTGAACATGCCGGCGCTGGCCCTGGGCCAGGTGGAGCGGGTGGTCAACGGCATGTCCAGGAAGGTCCGCAAGAACGTCGGGCGGGCACTCAACCTGATCCAGACCTTTTCCCGGGAGAAGTTTGAAAAGGTGCAGCGCAAGGAGGACCTGATCGACAAATACGAATCCAAGACGGGCGAGTACCTGATCCAGCTTTCCAAACAGCGAATGGATTCAAAGCAGACCCGGAGGGTCACCATGCTGCTGCGCACGGTGGGCGACCTGGAGCGGATCGGCGACTACGCCTCCAATATCGCCCGGGTGACCAACCAGACCAACGATGAGAATATCACCTTCTCCGAGGACGCCCAGAGGGACCTGAACGTCGCCATACAGGCCGAGCGGGACCTGGTCAACGACACCATGAGGTCGTTCCAAGAGAATGATCTGCAGACCGCCATGTGCATCAAGCCCCGTTCCGCCGGCCTGTCCTATCTCTGTGAGATACTGAAGGCCCGGCATATCGGCAGGCTTTCCCGGGGGGAGTGCAATCTCACCCAGGGCACCGCTTATACGGAGCTCTTGAACAGCTTTGAGCGGATTGCCTCCCACTGCGTGGCCGTTTCGGGCGTGGTGCGCAGGGAACACCAGGCCCACCCGGACTATCACGTGCATTCGGCAAAGGCCTTCGAGCTGAGCGAAGCGCAGTATCAGCAGATCTATGAGGATTTTCTGGCCAAATACGACGTGCTGAGCAACGAAGAGCGCCCCCTCAGCGTGGAAGACGAAGCGGTGCAATGAGAATTCATTTTTCATGTCACGCATCTTGAAAACAGGAGCCCGACGATGTATAATAGTAAATGCTAACTAACAAAACCTCTTCGCCCATCGTGCAGTGCGCCGGAGATGGACGGCTGTGCGGTGGGCTTTTGCTTTGGTTAATGGTTAGAACTAACTAATATATTCAGCTGATCGGCAAACCCAACCGGCGGTTCGGAGGGAAGCATGTACATCGAGATTCGGGATTTGAAGAAGAGCTATGGCGAGGGCTCCGGCTTTTCGCAGGTGCTTCGGGGGATCAACTGTGACGTGGAGAAGGGGCGGATATGCGCCATACTCGGCCCCAGCGGCTCCGGCAAGTCCACGCTGCTCAACTGCATCGGTGGGCTGGAGACGGCCAGCGGCGGTTCGATCCGCGTGGACGGCACGGAGCTGGTGGGCATGGAGCCGGAAGCGCTTTCGGAATACCGGCGGGAGAAGCTGGGCTTCATCTTTCAGTTCTACAACCTGGTGCCCAACCTCACGGTGCGGGAGAACATCCAGGTCTGCGAATACCTGTCCAGGAATCCGCTGTCGGTGGACGGCCTGCTGGATGCGCTGGGGATCAGGGCGCACCAGAACAAATTCCCCTCTCAGATCTCCGGCGGTCAGCAGCAGCGCTGCGCCATCGCCAGGGCCATCGTCAAGAACCCGAGCCTGCTGCTGTGCGACGAGCCGACCGGCGCGCTGGACTCGGCCTCCAGCCGGGATATACTGGTGCTGCTGGAGCAGATCAACCGGGAGTACGGCACGACGATACTGATCGTGACCCACAACACCGCCATTCGGAGGATGGCCCACCAGGTGCTCACCATACGGGACGGCCGCGTGACCGAGGAAACCCACAACGACGCGCCGGTTCCCGCCGCCGAGCTGGAGGACCTCTGATATGCAGCGCCTGTTGTACAGAAAGATGTGGCGCGAGCTTCGCGCCGCCTGGCCGAGGTACCTGGCCATCGCCCTGGCCATGTACCTGATCGTCAGCCTGATCGGCGCGGCGGACACGGTGATACTGGGAACGGAGCGCCACGCGGTGGCCAACGGGATCGAGGACGGCCAGTTCACGACCTTCGTCCCCCTGACGGACGCTCAGGTGAAGGCGCTGACCGATTCGGGCATCGCGCTGGAGAAGGCGTTCTTCCTGGATTATGAGCTGGAGGGCGGGCGCGTCCTGCGGGTGTTCTGCCTCCGGGAGGCCATCGACCGGGCAGAGCTTGAATCGGGAGATTTTCCCGGGGACGACGGCGTCGCCCTGGAAAAGCGGTACTGCGAGGAGAACGGCCTGGCTCCCGGCAGCGCGATCCAAATCGGGGGCTTCGCGCTGACGGTCAGCGGGGTCTGCACCTCGCCGGACTACGACACGCCCTTCCGGGAGCTGGGCGACAGCACCGTGGACAGCGCAAACTTCGGCACGGCCTTCGTCACCCAAGCGCTGTATGAAAGGCTGCGGCAGACCGGCGAGGCCCTTCGGTCGGAGGAATACCTGTACGCCTACCGGCTGAACGGCGCGCTCACCGACGAAGGACTGCGGGAAAGGCTGAAGGCGCTGACCTTCGACCCGGACAGCGTGGCGGACCCGTGGTTCCGGGAATACTGGGAGCGGGTTTACGGCAAGCGCGACGAGCTGCTGGACGCGGCCTCTGAGATGGCCGATGGCACGCAGAAGCTCAGCGACGCGCTGGATGAGCTGGGGGAGAAGGCCTTCGGGAAGCCGGGGACCGTCGCATGGGAGCTGCTGCCCAAGGACGTGACCGAGGCCTATGACGCGGTTCACGAGGCCGAGGAGGGCGCTTCCGAGCTTCGAGACGCGGTGGACGAGCTGGCGGACCAGTACATGCGCCCGGAGACCGGCAACCTGCGTTCTTTCATCACGGCGCAGGACAATCCCCGCATCGGCGGCGCCGCTGACGACGTGGTCATCAACAAATACGCCAGCATACTTGCCGGCGTGATCGTCATGGTGCTTTTGACCTACGTGATCAGCGTGTTTGTCGTTCACAACATCGACCGCGAACAGAGCGTCATCGGCACGCTGTACGCCCTCGGCATCCGGCGAAGCGAGCTGACGCGGCACTACCTGCTGCTGCCGGTGATGGTCGCGCTGCTGGCCGGGATCACGGGGACCGCGCTGGGCTACAGCGCCCTCGGCGTGCCGACGCAAACCGCGGACACCTACGCCTACTTCTCCGTTCCGTCCCTGTCGACGGTCGTCGAGCTGCCCGTGATACTTTACGGCGCGGTGATGCCGCCGCTGGTTGCCGCGCTGGTCAACCTCCTGTTCATCCGTCGCAGGCTCTCCGCCCCGGCGCTCAGGCTGATCCGGAAGGAGACGAAGTACGCCCAGGTGCGGAAGCTGGACCTCGGGCGCATGGGATACGTTCGCCGCTTCCAGATCCGCCAGCTCGTCCGGGAGAGCCGAAGTGCCGTGGGCGTCGTGCTGGCCATATTCATCTGCCTTTTGCTGATGATGATCGGTATCAACGCCTGGGTGATGTGCGACCACGTCGGCAAGGACAATGTGACGGACACGCGGTATTCGCACATGTATCTCTACAAGTACCCCGAGGCGGAGGCGCCGGCGGGCGGCTATGAGGCGATCGCCCTTTCCATGAAGAAGGAAGTCCTCGGCTACAATATGGACGTGACGCTGCTGGGCCTCACGGCGGACAATCCCTTCTTCGACGCCGCCCCGCCGGAGGGCATGACCCGCGTGCAGATCAGCTCTGCCATGGCCCAGAAGTACGCCCTGAAGGCCGGGGACGTCTTTACCGTGAAGGACCCGGAGAGCGACCGCCTCTACGCCTTCACTGTGGACGGGGTGGTGCGCTACAGCCCCGCGTTCTACGTCTTCATGGATATCGACAGCCTGCGGGAGCTGTTCGACCTGCCGGAGGACTACTACAACGCGGTCTTTGCGGACCGGGACCTTGGCGTCGACCCCGGGCGGCTCTACAGCGTGGGCACCCGGGCGGACGTGGAAAAGGCGGCCGACATCTTCGTGGAGCTCATGTGGTCCATGGTGATCACCATGATCGTCGCCTCCGCAGCCATCATGGCGCTGGTGATGGTCCTGATGATGAAGGTCATGGTCGACCATGCCGCCGGCAGCATCGCCCTGTTCAGGTTGTTCGGCTATCGCAAGCGCGAGTTGAGCACCCTGTTCCTGAACGGAAACACGCTGCTGATCGCGCTGGGCGTGCTCGTATCGATCCCGCTGTCCAAGGGCATCATGGACGCCTTGTACCCGTATCTGGTCTCAAACGTGGCCTGCGCCATGGACCTGCGCTTCGAGCCCTGGATCTACGCGGCGCTGTTTGCTGGCTGCATGCTGATCTACGCCCTGATCCACGCCCTGCTGGCCCGCAGGGTCCGCCGCATCGCCCCGAACGAGGTCCTGAAGGACAGGGAGTGACGCCAGTGGGACAAGGGGACGGTTCTCTTGGGACAAGGGGGACGGTTCTCTTGTCCCACGAATGCGTGGCATTTTTGTTATCATTGCAATCCGGATGCAGGAAACGGGCAGTTGATATCGAAAATAGTAGTGTTGTAGCCGGCGGACGGCGGGATGCGTGCGGCCCTGTATTCCTAAAGGATTAGCTTCGCGTCGCGGCGGATCAGGACCTTGGAGCTGCAGCCCGCAGGAACGGACGTACATTCGGCTTTGCGCAAGACACAGCGAACAAGGGAGAATATCAACATGAACAAGACCATGGACAAGCTCCTGGCGGTATTGCTGGCACTGGCGATGCTGCTGGGCTGCGTGGCCGGCCTTGCCGAGACGGCAGGGGAGACTGCGACGGAGGGGGCGGCGCTCAAGGGCCAGCTGACCCTTGCCGACATCGAGGCGAAGGGCGCGAAGGCTTACGCCCCCGACGGGCGCGTGACCTTCGTGGACGGCGACTGCGCCGGAGAACCCGTGCGCAGCATGGAGGACGCGGCGGCGGTCGTAAACGCCATGATCGCCCTGCTGGGCGGCGACGCGAAGCTAGTCCTTCAGGGCGATGAAGGGACGCGGTTCGAGCCCTGGCGCTCCTTCGAGGACACGGCGGGGAACGTCTACTACGTGTTCCAGCAGATGCACGCCGGAATTACGGTGCCCGGCGGCGCGGTCAAGGTCGTCACCGACGCCGAGGGCAGCATGCTGGGCCTCGTCGGCAGCCTGGAGGACAACCTGCCCGACGCCCAGGAGGCCGAGGGCATCACCGCCCGGCAGGCCGAGGCGCTGGCGCTTAAATACGTGAAGGACAACTACCAGGCCGAGGCGGAGCTGATCGAGGGACGCACCGGGAAGGTCGTGCTGCCGGTC
This sequence comes from Clostridia bacterium, assembly GCA_045658005.1. Classification (GTDB taxonomy): domain Bacteria; phylum Bacillota; class Clostridia; order Christensenellales; family Aristaeellaceae; genus UBA2862. The sequence goes on from JAZOUD010000125.1 coordinate 106,186, forward strand.
AAGCCGGAAATTGACCCGAACGGCGAGGGCGTCGAAGAGGCACAGAGACGCTTTGCCTGGGTGGTCTATACCAACAATCCCGGCAGCAGCGTGGAGTCGGCCTCCGACCTGCCTTACCTGGCCCACTATGTGACCCTGTCGGGCGAATACCTGTACAGCTTGCCCGCCGTCATGCCCGGCGACGCGGCGGCCACCAGCGGCTTTAACGCGGCCTACGTATTTGAGTTCATGGAGTCGGTGCCGTATACCGGCACGGTGCTGCTCTCCGACGGCACCGAGAAGGAGATCACCGTCGACCTGATGCGGGACACCCGCACAGGCATGTACTACCTGGGCAACCTGCAGCGGCGGATCGCCGTGGCGGACTGCTATGAGTTCGTGTACAACAAGGGTCATGTGGTGCTGGAGGCGTCCCCGGACAACACCGGCTGGGACAACACCTGCCTGCTCTCGCTGTACAACTACTGCAGGGCCTGGGATTACTACAAGGCCATCGGCTGGAACGGCGGCGACGGCGACGGGACGCCCATATTGGTGCTGAAGGACTACTGCAACAGCTACCACGAGCCCATCGACAACGCCGCCTATGCCGGACAGTTCTACGGCTGGCAGCTGTTCCTGTCCAGCGACATCAACGACCTGTCCCAGTGCCTGGACGTGCTGGCCCACGAGTTCACCCACTGCGTGACGGGCAGCATCATGACCTACAACGCCTACCTGAACGACTATGGCGCGATCAACGAGGCCATGAGCGACATCCAGGGCAACATCTGCGAGATGATGAACGGCGCGACGGAGGACACCACCTGGCTGTTGGGCGAGATGGGCACGATCCCGGTGCGCTGCATGAGCGACCCCCATATGTTCCAGCAGCCGGAATACACCTGGGATTACTATTACAAGGCGAACGTCAACAAGCCCACGGTGCTCAACGATCAGGGCGGCGTGCATACTAATTCCTCGCTTTTGAACAACGTGGCCTGGCGGCTGTGCGAGAAGGGCGGCATGGCGCTGGAGGAGGCGCGGGCCTTCTGGTTCGCGGTGGACGGCTCGATGGTGCCCCATACCGATTACGCCCAGCTGAGCGTGCTGATGCCGTGGGTGCTCAGGAATCAGGGCCTGGAAAAATACCAGGACGCCCTCGAGGCGGCGATCGACGCCACGCGCCTGCGCTCCAACGACGTGCCCGACAGCTTTGACGACGATCGGGCGCTGGTGACGCTGACGCTGCCCGACGAGGAACGCTTCGAGGACGGCCATTGGGGCCTGATGATCCTCAGCGTCGACGCCGAGGGCCTTGGTCAGCGCTTCAACGGCCTCATCGAGGGCAAGGGCGAATACGAAGGCCAGCTCGACGCCTTCTTCGAGACCCTGTTTTCCGTCGACGGGGAACAGGAGGGCTCGGTCTTCGACAAAAAGGTCCTGGTGCCGCGGCTGGTCATGCTGCTGCGGGATTACTTCGGGGACCTGGCCCGCTCCAATACCGGCGTCGCGGGCCAGGATGGCCGCACAGTCCGGCTGGTTACCGGCCCGGGCCTGACCATACCCGTGCTGTTCCGCCTGGAGTTCGACGACGACCAGCACCTCCAGAGCACCGCCCTGGCGGTGTACACCTTCGGCCAGTGGATCGACCTGGCATCCCTCGTCGCGCCGTTGGTGCAGAACATCGACCTCGCCAAGCTGGCCGAAGGCGATTTGACGTCCGTGCTGACCGACGTCTTCAAGTCCTTCGACATCAGCGACGCCTCCATGGATAACTCTCCCCTGCTGCAGGCCGTCATCGGCAGCCTCTTCGCCCCGAAGCAGTTCATCAGCCAGCTGCTGTTCACGATCCAGCGCGGCGCGGTCAACGAGATTCCCGCCACGGGCCTTGAGAACGTGGGCACGCTGGACAAGGAGAGCTTCCCCCTGCTCGAGCTGCTTAACGACCAGGAGAAGCTGAGGCAGCTCACGGGCCAGACCGCGGCCTCCGGGGAGGACTACGGCAATTCCGACCTCTATGCGCAGGCGGAGCTGGAAGCCGCCGCCGCGCTGATCAGGGAACAGTTCGAGTCCTTCGAGGGCTGCGAGCTCCATGCCCTGCGCTACGCCGGCGACGTGTGCAACAGCACGGGCAACCTTCAGTGGATGAACAGCCTGGAGGAGGGCAAAAACTATACCCAGGTCATCGAATTCCTCAGCGATTTCCATTCGCCCGTGGAAGGCGGCGGCGCATGGGAGGCGGACAAGGAGTATACCGACTGGCAGTGGTGGCTGGCCCGCGAGGAAGGCGGCGACTGGGAGCTGCTGACCTGGGGATACTGATTTGTCGCGCAGCGACAAATCAGTATTTGACGGAGGTGTCTGATCGTGAAGAGATTACTGTGTGCGGTACTCGCCTGCCTGTTGGTCCTTTGCACTTATCCGGCGATGGCGGAGGCCGTCACCATCCGCTGCAAGGTCGATCGAATCAATGAATACGGCGACGCGAAGCTGGACATAACCGAGGCGGTTTTCACAGGGGCCGGGTTTGCGCTGGGGGATGTCGTCACCGTGACCGGCGGCAGCTATACCGGCGATATGCCCGTGTTCAACGGCTACTATACGGATCGCGGCGGCTTCCTTGTGCGCATTGATCCCAACGACGGCGACATCGGCCTGTGCATCAACTACGGCAATTTTTCGGAGGCTTCAGGAATCGTCGCGGGCGATGAGGTGACCATAACGCTGAAGGAGAAGGGCGGTGCCCTGGAGACCCAGGCGCTCAACGAACTGGTTTACAGCGATGAACGGGCCGACTTTGCGTCCGACGTGGTCTTCGCCAATTTCCGGCCTGTGGTGGAGGGAAAGCTGTACCGCTCCGCCTCTCCCATCGACAACAAGGCCAATCGCGCCCCCTATGCCGACAGCCTGATCCGGCAGGCAGGGGTACAGGCGGTTATGAACATGGCCGATACGCCCGAGGACATCGCCGCGTATATCGCCGCAGAGGACTTTGCCTCCCCTTATTACAGGGATTTGGTTGAAGCCGGGAAGGTCTGCGCCTTGAAGATGCCCACGGATTTCGCCGCCGGGAGTTTTGCGCCTGGTATCGTGGCGGGCTTTTCCTTCCTGGCCGGACAGGAGCCGCCCTACCTGGTGCACTGCCTGGAGGGCAAGGATCGCACCGGGTTCGCGATCATGATGCTTGAAGCGCTGATGGGTTGGAGTCAGGCGCAGATCGTGGACGACTATATGAAGACCTACGACAACTACTACGGCATCCTTCCCGGCACCGCCAAGTACGACCTGATCGTGGCAAAGAATATCCAGGAGATGCTGTGCTACGTGGCGGGAGTGGAGGCCGGTGCGTCCCTGGCGGAAGCCGACCTGAAGGCCGCGGCGGAGGCCTATCTGGTCAATAACGGCATGAGCGAGGAAGCCCTGAAGCAGCTCAAGGCGAAGCTGGATTAGGGGCATCTGTTCAGTTCGGTAAATACTGATTTGTCGAGCTTTGCCCGATGAATCAGTATTTGCTATATGTGATATCCGGTCCGAGGGGGGATCCCATGAAGACGATCACGAGAACCTGCCGGATATGCGACAGGACGTTCACCCTCCCGGAGGCGGTGCAGCATTGGCCGGATTGCTGCCAGGAATGCCGGGCGAAGTATCGGCCGGTGGAGACGATTACGCGAACCTGCCGGGGATGCGGGCAGCGCTTCACATTTGAAGCCTCCGCCGGGAAATGGCCGAAATATTGCGGGCGCTGTCAGGCGAAACGGAAGGGGTAACCGGGAACATACACATCGATTGGAGGGGTACCGATGAACAAGCCGATGCTGATCGCCTTTGCGGACGAGGCTGGAGCGAGGCTGGATGAACAGATCGCCGCCCTGCTGCGCAACGGCATGGACGGGATCGAGCTTCGCAACGTGGATGGGGAGAACGTGTCGGATATCGGGATGGACAAGGCGAGGGAGATTCGCCGTAGGCTGGACGACGCCGGGCTGATCACCTGGTCCATCGGCTCGCCCATCGGCAAGATCGACCTCGTCGGGGGCGACTTCACGGCGCATCTGGACAAGCTGCGCCATACGGTGGATATCGCCCGCGTCCTCGGCGCCGGGAATATCCGCATGTTCTCCTTTTACCTGCCCGCCGGGGAGGACCCCGCCAAATACCGGGACGCGGTCATGGAGCGCCTGCGCCGCATGGTTCAGGCCTGCGAGGGCTCCGGCGTGACGCTGTGCCACGAAAATGAGAAGGGCATCTACGGCGACGTCGCTTCGCGCTGCCTGGACATCCACCAAAGCGTGCCGGCGCTGGCGGGCATATTCGATCCTGCCAACTTTATACAGTGCGGGCAGGATACCGCCGAGGCCTGGGGTATGCTGAAGCCCCACATCAAATACATGCACATCAAGGACGCGCTGGCGGACGGCACGGTGGTGCCCGCCGGGCGGGGAATCGGAAACGTGAAGGCGATCGTGAAGGACTATACGGAAAACGGCGGCGTGGCGCTGACGCTGGAGCCCCACCTGAGGGTGTTCAGCGGCATGGAAGCGCTGGAGCGCCGGGGCCAGTCGCGTCCGATGGAGCCATATGCCTATGAAAGCGGCGACGCCGCCTTTGACGCGGCGGCAGCGGCGCTGCGGGAATTGCTGGTTTGACGAACCGTCGGGAGGATTTGATATGGACAGGAAGCTGAGCGTGGGCATCATCGGCATGGGCAACATGGGCGTCGGCCATGCCAGGGGCCTCGTTGAGGGCAAGTGCCCCGAATTGAAGCTGGTGGCGGTGGCGGATGCGGACCCCGGTCGCCTGGCGTGGGCGAGGGAGAACCTCTGCCCGGACGCGAAGGGCTTTTCCGATGCGCTGGAGATGCTGGACAGCGGCCTGATCAAGGCCTGCATCGTCTGCACGCCCCACTATGACCACCCCAGGTATGCCATCGCCTGCATCCAGCGCGGCATTCACGTGATGGTGGAAAAGCCCGCGGGGGTGTACACTAAGCAGGTGCGTCAAATGAACGCGGTCGCCGAAGCCCATCCCGACGTGGTGTTCGGCATGATGTTCAACCAGCGAACGAACGGCGTTTATCGCGCGTTGCGCCGGCTGGTGCGCTCCGGTGAATACGGGCAGCTGCGGCGGGCCAATTGGATCATCACCAGCTGGTACCGGCCCCAGTGCTACTACGATTCCGGCAGCTGGCGGGCCACCTGGGCGGGGGAGGGCGGCGGCGTGCTGCTGAACCAATGCCCCCACCAGCTGGACCTGTGGCAGTGGATACTGGGCCTGCCCGTCCGGCTTCAAAGCCATATGCGCTTTGGACAGTGGCACGACATCGAGGTGGAGGACGACGTGACCACATACATGGAATATGAGAACGGCGCTACGGGCGTTTTCATCACCTCCACCGGCGACGCCCACGGCACGAACCGCTTCGAGGTGCAGCTGGAGCGGGCAAAGCTGGTGGTGGAGGACGACCGGCTGACCCTCCTGGAGTACGCGGTGAGCGAGCCGGAGTGGAGCCGGACGAATAAACAACCCTTTGCCGCCATGCCAGCCTGGGAGATCGAGGTGGAAACCGACGGGCAAAATCCCCAGCACGTCGGCGTGCTGAACGCCTGGGCGGGGGCGATTTTGCGGGGCGAGCCGCTGGTGGCGGACGGCCGGGAAGGCCTCAACGGGCTGATGCTCTCCAACGCCATGCACCTGTCCGCCTTCCTGGGCCGGCCCGTGGATCTGCCCATCGACGAGGACCTGTACTATGACGAGTTGATGAAGCGCGTCAGCACCTCCCACTGTAAGGCCGGGGTGCAATCCGCTCCTGCGGATACCCGGGGTTCCTATTGAAGGTCACCTTTTGCCGGGCAGACGGGGACGGGGTGTCATGGGGACGGTTCGAGACCACTGAAAAAGTTAAGAGGATGGCGAGGATATATATAAAAACGAGAGAAGATATGGTATAATAGAAGCATCAAGCGAAGGGACGGAAGAGAATGCTTCGAGAGAACAACCGACAGATGAACTTCTACAGTGTGCTGTATGAAAGGATACCGGAGGATCATCTGCTGAAGCAGATAAACCGAGCGGTG
>JAZOUD010000126.1:0-40253 GCA_045658005.1 Clostridia bacterium
TCCTCCTTTGGGCGGCTTTTACCCCGCCCGCTTTGCGCTGCCTTTCTCTCTGTGTCTCTGTCCCCGCCCTTCTTCTTATCCTTTGTCCGGCTTGCTCTTGCTGTCATTTCCCGCTCCCACGCCGACTTTTACAATTGCCTACATACATGTATTATACCACGAGACCACAGGTCGTGTCAGCCTATAGTTTTCTTCATTTAACACAATTGTCTTTTATGGGTGGATGCCACTTTCCTCCGGATGGTGTTCTACCTCTGAAAACGTCGCCAGTCTCTTCCGCTTACCACCTGTCGCTGTATTCAGGTAGTGTAGTCGAATCCCTTGTATTGAAAGAAATGCAGTAGCGGCAATGCGCGCCATCAGCGCCGTCAATCTGTCGCGATTTCTCTATTCCACTCGCAAAATATCGTTTGACGAGGTGGTGGCCACGATGTACCGCACCGGCAAGGACATGGATGATAAATACAGGGAAACCAGCCATGGAGGGTTGGCACAGATTTATTATGGGAAGTAGAGAATATCCTCGCCCATACACCATAGCTCTCCTTCCGGATCCACAGGCGCGTAAAGGCGTGGTCCGGGTGTTCAGACGCTATCTCCATTCCTGTTCAGCGGGCTGGAAACACATTGTCGCAACCTCCGAAACCGCGTTTTGAACGGGTTCCACATCCGCGTCCACCGGATGATCAGATACGGCGCACACCGCCAGCAATCCGCTATGGGACAGGTTGAAATGGATATTCGGAACGTCAGCCAGCATCGGTTTCCCGTTTGGAAGGCAGCGAAGGCTCAAATCGGACGCACCGGCCCGGCATAGGGCATATGCCAGCAGGAGCCCCGCGCCAAGGCAAAGACGCCGGTCTTTAGCAAAGCGAAAACGCATAACCTGTTCCCGGCGCTCCTCCCAGGGCAGCAGAGACAACCCACGGGAGAACAGCAGTGGGTCCGTAAGCGGCTGAACAGCGCAATACCAGCAGATTACAGGCATACGCCATTCAAACACTCCATGAAAACAATCAAGCCATCCTCCGGACAAGCTCAATGCCCTGAGCCCAGAGGCCACTCAGCGATTTGAGCTTTCCCTCTCAGACAAGCTTCCCGCCACGCCAAGCCTTCCGTTCGGTATAACGGCGTTCATTATATTTGAATATCCGAAGAAAAGCAATGGAAAAAGGCATCCCTTGCACCCTGCGGAGCCAGAATTAACAGCGGTATCTATTGATTTATAATATAGAGCACGCTACACTGAAAATACAATATAACGGATCGTGACCCGCAAGGCAAGGGGTCCTACCGAAAGGAGCAAAACACATGGCGCTTTATACGATGAAGGAGATCCTCAAGGACGCCCAGGAAAAGAAGTATGGCGTGGGCTATTTCAACGCCGTCAACATGGAGATGACGCGGGCGTACATCTCCGCCGCGGAGGAATGCAAGTCCCCCATCATCATCGGCACCGCCGAGGGCCTGATCCCCTATTCCTCGTTCGAGTGGCTGATTCCCATGATGATCGAGCAGGCCAGGCGCGCCAAGGTGCCGGTGGCCATTCACCTGGACCACACCTACCACTTCGAGACCCTGATGCAGGCCCTGCGGGCAGGCTTCGGCTCCATCATGTACGACGGTTCCCGCCTGGGCGACCACAATCAGAACATCAGGAACTCCGCCGAGATCGTGAGGATCGCCCACGCCATGGGTGTCGGCGTGGAGTGCGAGCTGGGCAGCGTGGGCGGCCTGGAGGATGAAAACGGCAAGGCCGACGCGGTGATCTACACCGAGCCCAAGGACGCCAAGGACTTCATCGACCAGACCGGCGCGGACTTCCTGGCCGTCTCCATCGGCACCCAGCACGGCGTCTACAAGGCCACGCCCAAGCTGGACATCCCCCGCCTGAAGGACATCCGCAGGACCGTGGACGTGCCCCTGGTGCTGCATGGCGGCTCCGGCCTGTCCGACGACGACTTCCGCAACACCATCGCCGGCGGTATCAGCAAGATCAACGTCTACACCGATGTCATACTGGCCGCAAAGAAGGCCATCGCCGACAACCCCGACGCCATCTACACCGACCTGAACCAGCTGGCGGAGAACGCCATGCGCGAGGCCACCATCATCAAGCTGAAGCTGTTCGGCGGCGAGGGCATGGCCTGAGCTTGAGGGAAAAGCCCATGAATAACAGGAAATACGACGTGGCGGCCATCGGCCTGCAGTGCATCGACATCGTGGCCGCCACCGTGACCCCCGGGGTGCTGGAGCGGGAATGCACCCTCGTGGACAGCGCCAGGCTGATGCTGGGCGGCGACGCGCTGAACCAGGCCGTCACCATGGCGTCCCTGGGGGCGGAGGTGGCCCTGATGGGCGTGGTGGGCAACGACCAGCTGGGCGACGTGCTGCTGGAGCAGCTGGCCCGATATGGAACCCTGGACGTGCTGGACGCGCGCTGCGACGTGAACACCGCCATCAGCATGGTGCTGGTCGACGCCCAGACGGAGCGCCACTTCGTCTACCAGCCCGAGAGCAACAACGCCCTGTCCTACGCCCATGTAAACGAGAACGCGGTGAAGAACGCCGCCTTCCTGTCCGTAGGCGGCGGCCTGTCCCTGCCGGGGCTGGACGGCGAGGGCCTTTTGAAGCTAATGAAGCTGGCCCGGGACGCCGGGGCCAGGACAGCCCTGGACATACGCATCCCCGACGCCGACTACGACCGGAAAGTCCTGAGCAGGACCTTCGCCCTGACCGACTACCTGCTGCCCAGCGAGCAGGAGGTGCGGGCCATCACAGGCGAGGGCGAGAATCCGGCGGTCATGGTGGAAAAGCTGCGCCATCTGGGCGCGACCAACGTCGTGGTCAAGCTGGGCGGCAAGGGCTGCTACGTGGCTGCGGACGGCTTCGAGGGCCTGGTGCCCGCCTGCCCCTGCCACTGTGTGGATACGACCGGCGCAGGAGACAACTTCGTCGGAGCCTTCCTCTATGCCAAGACCCGGGGCTGGGACATCGAAAAATGCGCCCGCTTTGCCAATGCCGCCGGCTCCATCGCCGTGGAGCATCCCGGCGCCAACGGCGCGATCCGCTCCGCCGAACAGGTGGTAGCGCGAATGAACGGACTGGCCTGACGCCTGTACCCGGTATATCAGGGGGCTGTCTCAAAATGACCTGGGGAGGTCAATTTGAGGCAGCCCCTTCTTTTAGGGAAGTAACGTACAATCTTTTGCGCGCTTTCCTGATAAACGAGGGCCGCGATCTTCATGACCGCGACCCTCATATTTTCGGTTGAGCCTGTTCGCAGATACGACAAGCCTCTCCGGAACGACAGGCTCCGGGAGATTGCGCCGAAGGCTTACTTACCCAGCGCCAGGCGAACCTTATTCGCGATGGCCTCCGCGGAGATGCCGTACATCTTCAGCAGCACGTCGGCATTGCCGCTGCGTCCGAAGCAATCCTGTACCCCCACCTTCAGCACGCGCACGGGCTTCTCCAGCTCGGTGACCACCTCGGCCACGGCGCTGCCCAGGCCGCCCAGCACATTGTGCTCCTCTGCGGTGATGATGACGCCGGTGTCCTTGGCAGCGGCGACGATGGCCTCCTTGTCCAGGGGCTTGATGGTGTGCATGTTCAGCAGGCGAACGTTGATGCCCTCGGCTTCCAGCGCCTTGGCAGCCTCAACGGCCATCGGCACGGTGAGCCCGCAGGCGATGATGGTGGCATCCTTGCCCTCACGCAGCTTGACGGCCTTGCCGATCTCGAACTTATAGCCCTCTTCGCCGGTGACCTGATCGATGGGCGCGCGGCCCAGGCGCAGGTAGGCGGGACCCTTGTGCTCCGCCAGCGCGAATACGGCCTGCTTGGTCTCGTAGCCGTCCGCCGGGCAGATGACGGTCATGCCGGGAATGGTGCGCATCAGGGAGATGTCCTCCACGCACTGGTGGGTCGCGCCATCCTCGCCCACGGACAGGCCGGCGTGCGTGCCCACGACCTTGACGTTCAGCCCGGGATAGGCCAGGGTATTGCGCACCTGATCGTAGCAGCGGCCCGCGGCAAACATGGAAAACGCGGCCAGGAAGCAGGTGTACCCGGCGGTGGAAGCGCCCGCGGCCATGCCGACCATGTTGGCCTCCTGAATGCCGCAGTTGAAGAAGCGCTCCGGATATTTCTCGCCGAAATAGCAGGTCATGGTGCAGGTGGAGACGTCGGCGTCGAACACCAGAATCTTGTCATTCTGCCCACCGAGCTGGGCCAGTGCTTCGCCAAAGGCGACTCTGGTTGAAATCTTAGCCATTATTCTCGACCTCCTTCGTGATGGCTGCAAGATCCGCGAAAGCGAGATCGAATTGCTCGTCGTTGGGTGTCTTGCCGTGCCACTGGGAGCGGCCCTCCATGAACGATACGCACTTGCCCTTCACGGTGTTGGCGATGATCATGTGAGGCTTTCCGGGGGTGGCCTTCGCGCAGTCGATGGCGTCCGAAATGGCCTCCACGTCGTGTCCGTCGATGGACTGCACGTGGAACCCGAAGCTCTCAAACTTGGCCGACAGGTCGCCGGTGTCCAGCACCTGCTTAACGGTGCCGTCCAGCTGGACCTTGTTGCTGTCCACGATGCCGATGAGGTGATCCAGCTTGTGGGCGCCGGCGTACAGGCAGGCCTCCCAGATCTGGCCCTCCGCGATCTCGCCGTCGCCCAGGACGGCGTAGGTGTAGTAATCCTTGCCGGAAACCCTGCCGGCCAGCGCCATGCCCAGCGCCGTGGAGAAGCCCTGCCCCAGGGAGCCGGTGGACATGTCCACGCCGGGCACATACTTCATCTCGACATGGCCGGACAGGTGGCCGTCCGCCTTGCGGAAGGTCTTCAACAACTCGAGGTCAAAGAAGCCTCTGAGTGCCAGTGTGGGATAGAGCGCCACGGTGCAGTGGCCCTTGGACATGACAAAGCGGTCACGGTCCTCCCACTTCGGATCCTCGGGACGGATGTTCATCTTGTCAAAGTAGAGCACTGACATGATCTCGGAGAGGGAGAAGGCGCCTCCGATGTGGCCGGAACGGGCTGTCTTGACCATTTCCAGGCCCACCGTGCGAATCTTCATCGCTTGAAGCGCCAGTTCCTTGCGGCGTGCTGCGTCCATTGCTTTCGCTTCCTTTCTTCGTTTTGTTCATATTTTGATCGTGTCGGGGTTTTCTTTAGCCCAACGCAGCAGGTATGCGGAATACCCAGCGCGCGGGTATGGAATCAGAGTGTGCTTCTGAATGGGGTGGGAAGATGCAGCATCGAGCGGATCTGGCCGCCCTCACGCCATTGCGTCTGCCAGCGTGAGATACCGCTGATAGCTGCTTCGGTACGCCTTGGCCTTGCCGGGATCGGGCCGGTAGGTCTTTATGACCTTCGCCGCCATGGAGGCGGTCGCGTCCCTGACATTCGGATAGACGCCGGAGGCGACCGCAGCGTACATGGCCGCACCCAGCGCGCAGTTCTGATCCGAATTCACGATGGAAACCTCTTTTTCCAGCAAATCCGCCATCATCTGCATCAGGAAGTTCGATTTTCTGGAGATGCCTCCCGCAGCAATGACCCGGTCGATCTCCAGGCCGCCCTGCTCCAACCCATCGACGATACGCTTGAGCCCGCTGAGCGCGCCGAACACCAGCCCCCTGTACAGCGCCGGCGCGGTGGTACCCAGCGACAGCTCCGCGATCGCGGCCTTCCTGAAGTCGTCGGTATCGGGGTAGCGCCTGCCGTTGAACCAGTCCAGGGCGATGGGAAAGGGTTCGCCGGCGAGATCCTTCGCCGCCTTCTCCAGCTCCGAGAACATCCGATCCTCGATTTGACGCAGAACCGCCAGTGCCGCGTCGTCCGCGTCACCGGACATTCGATATTGGCGCAGGGGCCAGAGCAGCAGGCTGCGGTACCAGGCAAATATATCCCCGAAGGCGGCCTGCCCGGTCTCGATGCCCAGGTAGCCGGGGAGGATGGAGTTCTCCGCCATGCCGCCGTAATTCCCGATCGCCAGATCCTCGCCGGATTCCATATCCACCACCAGCATGTCCACCGCGGAGGTGCCCAGCGTGCAGATCAGGGTCTTTTCACGGATTCCGGTTCCCACCGCGCCGGCGTGGGCGTCGAAGGAGCTGCCGGAGACGACCACCGTCCGGGGCAGCCCGAACCGCTCTGCCCATTCCGGGGCGAGCGTGCCCGCGGCCACCGTCGCGGGGCGCGGCGCATTGCCGTAGCGCTGCCTGACCTTCACCAGGTAGGGGTCGAGCCGGTTCAGCACCTGCTCCGAGGGCAATCCGTTCCAGTGGCTGTTCCAAAGGGCCTTGTGGCCGGCCGCGCAGGCACTGTGGTACATGGTCTCCGGTCGGGTGTTGCCGCACAGCTCGCCGATCATCCAGTCGCAGTGCTCCACCCAGGTGTAGGCGTCCCGCCGGATGGCTTCGTCACTCCGGACGCAGTGCAGTATCTTGGCCCAGAACCATTCCGCGCTGTAGGCGCCCTGATAGTGGCAATAGTTGACCTCTCCGTTCTCCGTAAAGCACTTATTGATTTCATCCGCTTCAGCGGCCGCGCTGTGATCCTTCCAGAGGAAGAACATGGCGTTTTCGTGCTCCGCGTACTGTGGGTGCAGGGAGAGCGGCTTCCCGGCGGCGTCCACCGGAACGGGCGTTGAACCCGTGGTATCCACGCCGATGCCTGTGATCCGCAGCCTGTCCGACGCCGTGATCCCGGAAAGCGCCTCGGTTACGCAGGCCTCCAGCGATTCCAGGTAGTCCAGGGGATGCTGTCTGAAGATGTGATCGTCCGGGTGCTGGTAGAGCCCCGCCTTCCATCGGGGATACTCTGCAACGCCACAGGAAAGCTCCCTTCCTGTGGCGCATTCGATCACTGTGGCCCGGACGGATGCGCTTCCAAAGTCCACGCCGATTACAAGTCTGTCCGACATTCCACTGCCCCGCATATCTAATATGTATATTTCCTTCCGTGAAAAGCATTTGCGTCACGAACGCTGTTGCAGTCAGTATAACATGGGAATGCACGGATTGTCAAGCAATTTAACAATTGTGGCCGTGCCGTGCGAAGGCCCATCGACGCAATGGCCGTCATTTCACACATTTTTTCCTTGCCCTGTCATGTTAAATCATGTATTGTTGATATATGAAAATTCTGACCAGACGGGAGGAGCGGTTTTCATGGTGGAGAAGAAATTTGATGTGATTCACATCGGCGAGGCCAACCACGACATCCGGGTACCGGAGGTGCCGGACGCGTTTTTCACAGGGACTATGGAAACCGGCCTGGTGGGGAGGATCTCTGACGGCTGTGGCGGCGACGCCCAAAACCAGGCCATCTGCACCGCGGCGCTGGGCGACCACTGCGCCTTTTACGGAAGGGTTTCCAGCGGCTATCCCGGCCCCAGGCTGAAGATGCTCCTGGAGGCGGCCGGCGTGGACACTTCCCTGATGATCCTGGCGGATGACTGCGTGACCTCCGACATACTGTGCCTGATCCTGAAGGACGGGCATCACCGCTTCCTGACGGGCGAGCGCAGGTGCTGGGGGCTCAGGGACCGGGAGATCGATCCCGGTATTTTCGCGTCGGCCAGGGCGCTCTCCATCGGCAGCCTCTACGGCCTGGACAGCCTGGACCGGGACGGCGCGAAGCCGCTGGAGGCGATCCTCAAGACCTGCCGGGAGGCGGGCACCCTCACCGTGGCAGACATGAACCTGGATATGTACAACCTGAGACCGCGCCACTACGACGGAATCTACCGCTACATCGACTACGTGATCCCCAGCCTGGACGAGGCTGCTTACGTGACGGGAGAGCGCGATGAGCGAAGGATGGCGGACTATTTCCTCGAAAAGGGCGCCGCCCACGCCATCATCAAGCTGGGCGGTGAGGGCTGCTATGTCAGGAGCCGCGAAGCCGCCTTCTACCAGGACCCCTTTGACATCCGCCCGGTGGACACCACGGGCTGCGGCGACAACTTCACCGGCGGGTTGGTCCACGCCCTGCTGAAGAAGGCTCCCCTGGAGCAGGCCGTGCTTTTTGCCTCCGCCACCGCCGCGCTGCACGCCACCGGCATCGGCTCCAGCGGCGTGGTGCGCAGCGAAGAAATGGTCCGGGAGTTTATGAAAACGACCAAAACCAGGCGGATCGAGCGACAACACAGCTTAACATAAGAGGAAGTATTCCCGGAGTTTTCAGTGTTTTCGGGGCGAAAAACGCCAGGAATCTTCTTGTTTTAATCAGCCTATGAAAAAATAGAGCGAGAAATTTGGAACAAATAGTAGACAATCGAAATCATTTATGATATAATCAGGAACGTGGTCAGGTTATGTACGTTTTATATTCATTTTATATGCGCATTTCCAAGGCCTGGCCCCCGTAGCGGATGCAAAGCCGTCTTCGGCTTGCACAATATATTAGAAGGAGTGTACCTGAGTATGAAGAAGATTCTTGCCCTGGTCGTCGTCCTGGTCCTTTCCCTGACCTGCGTCGCCTTCGCCGACGCCGTTTCCACCAACGCCCGCGTCAACTGGCGCGACGAGGATCTGACCGTTTACAAGGACATGAAGGTAAAGGTCGGATACGCCCCCGCTACCATGAACAACCCCTTCTGGCTGGCTGTTATGGACGGCCTGCAGGAAGCCGCTGACAAGGCTGGCGCCGACGTGGAGATCATCCCCGTTTCCGGTGATGCCGACCAGGCCATCATCAACGAGGGCGTCAACAACCTGATCGCCGACGGCATCGACGTGCTGGTGATTGCTCCCGCCGACGTGGCCGCCGCTCAGTCCGCCTTCAAGGCCGCTGTCGACGCCGGCATCCCGGTCGTGAACTTCGACACCCCCGTTGACGAGGGCGACAATGGCGGTTACGGCGATCTGGCCAACACCATCATCGCTTCCGATAACTACAACGCCGGCTATGTGTGCGGCGCTGACGTTGCCAAGAAGTTCGAAGGCCAGCACTGCAAGATCCTGGTCGCCCATTCTCCCCGTGCCACCAGCTGCACCCGTCGCTACGCCGGCTTCTTCGGCGCTCTGGACGAGGCTGGCGCCGACTACGAGATCGTGCAGGAAGTGGACGGCTGGGGCGATCGCGAGAAGTCCATGAACGCCGTGGCTCCCGCCCTGGTTGCTGACCCCGACATCGACGTCATCTTCGCCATCAACGATCCCTCCGCTCTGGGCTGCTACGACGCCGTCTCTCAGACCACCGTCGAGCTCGAGAAGACCATCAAGATCTACGGCGTTGACGGCAACCCCGACATCAAGGTCGCCATCAAGAACGGCACCATCGAGGGCACCGGCTCCCAGTCCCCCAACACCCTGGGCTTCGACTCCATGGTCGCCGCTTTCAAGATCCTGAACGGCGAGGAAGTCGAGCACAAGATCGACGTTGATACCTTCCTGATCACCGCCGAGAACGTCGACGAGTTCGGCACCGACGGCTGGCAGTAATTCGAACCCGATTATTGATCAGTCACATCTGAATAGGTAAATCCTATGTTCGGGGGGCAGCCGTTCCGGCTGCCCTTTCCAGAGTCGAGGGGGAATAGAAATGCCAGAAGTATTGGTTCAAATGACCGGTATAATGAAATCCTTTCCCGGCGTCAAGGCGTTGAACAATGCACAGCTGACTCTATACAAAGGCGAGATTCTCGGCCTGCTGGGCGAGAACGGCGCAGGCAAGTCCACGCTGATGAACTGCCTGGGCGGCATTTACAAGCAGGACGATGGCACGATCGAGATCGAAGGCAAGAAGGTCGAGATCAACACCGTCCACGAGGCTCAGCAGCTGGGCATCGCGTTCATCCACCAGGAGATCGCGCTGGTCCCCTACCTTTCCGTCGCCGAGAACATCTTCCTGGGCCGCGAGCGCACCACCGGCGGCCTGGTAGACCAGGGCAAGATGCGCGAGGAGGCCAAGCAGTGGCTGCATATGGTCGGCCTTGACATCGATCCCGGCATGGCCGTGGGCGATTTGAGCATCGGCATGCAGCAGATGGTTGAAATCGCCAAGGCCTGCTCGCTGAATATGAAACTGATGATCATGGACGAACCCACGTCCTCCCTCTCCGAGCGCGAAGTTGAAAGCCTGTTCGCCATGATGCGCTCCCTGAGGGACAGGGGCATCGGCCTGATCTACATTTCCCACAAGCTGTCCGAGATCTTCACCATCACCGACCGCGTGTGCGTCATGCGCGACGGCGGCTACGTGGGCACCATCATAACGCCCGAATCCCAGGAATCCGACCTGGTGCGCATGATGGTCGGCCGCGAGCTGACCAACTACTACACCCGCAACTTCCTGCCCCAGGGCGACGAGCTGCTGCGGGTGGAGCACGTGTCCGGCGGCCGCATGGTCAGGGACTGCTCCTTCAACATCCACAAGGGCGAGATCGTGGGCTTCTACGGACTGGTCGGCGCGGGCCGCTCCGAGCTGCTGAAGGCCGTCATGGGCCTGTATCCCCGCCGCGAGGGCACGATCACCTTCAACGGTCAGAACATCACGGGCAAGTCCACACTGGATATCCAGAAGCTGGGCCTGTGCCTGGTGCCTGAGAACCGCAAGCTGGAGGGTCTGATCCTGAAGAATACCATCGCCTTCAACATGTCGATCTCCGTGGTTCACAAGTTTATCAAGGCGCTGGTCGTTAACCACAAGCGGGAGGCCGAAATCGTCGAAAACGGCATCGGCAGCCTGGCCATCAAGACGCCCTCCATGCACCAGGTGGTCGGCAACCTGTCCGGCGGCAACCAGCAGAAGGTCGTCATCTCCAAGTGGCTGGCGGCGGAACCGAAGCTGCTGATCATGGACGAACCCACCCGCGGCGTCGACGTCGGCGCGAAGGCCGAGATCTACAAGATCATGAACGACCTGGTCCAGCAGGGCATCGGCATCGTGATGATCTCCTCGGAAATGCCCGAGACCGTCAACATGTGCGACCGCATGTACGTCATGAGTGAAGGCAAGATCCGCGGCGAACTGGACAAGAGCCAGTTCACCGAGGAAGCCATCCTTAATCTCGCAATGATGGAGGATTGAAGACAATGCAGAAGAAGCAAGAATTCAAGGCGAGCAATCCGTTCGTCCACTATTTCCAGGAAAATATGGGCATACTGATCGCCTTCGCGGCGCTGTGCATTTTCCTGGGAATCATGAGTAATCGATTCTTCACCTGGTCCAACTGGCTGACCATACTGGATAACGTCTCCAAGACCGGCTTCCTGGCCATCGGCATCATGCTGTGCATCATGCTGGGCGGCATCGACCTGATCGCCGGCGCGGGCATTGCCTGCTCGGGCGTGCTCTGCGTCATTGCCATGGAGCGCTGGGGCCTGCCCATGGGCGTGGCCATCGTGATGGGCCTGGCGGTGGGCATCCTCGCCGGCATGGCCAACGGCTTCATCATCGCCTATTCCGGTATCCATCCCTTCGTCGTCACGCTGGCCATGCAGAGTATCCTGCGCGGCGCGGCCTACCTGCTGGCCAGTGCCCAGCCCGTGCCGCTGTATGTCAATACTTTCTATACGAACATAGGCACGTATAAGCTCGGCGGCACAATCCCGCTGCCCATCATCTATCTGCTGATACTGTTCTTCCTGCAATGGCTGCTCTTGAATAAGACCAAGACCGGCCGTTACATCTACGCCGTGGGCGGCAACGAGACCGCGGCCCGCTTCTCCGGCATTCCGGTGGAGAAGATCAAGATCCTGGTGTGGACCATCTCCGGTTTCCTGTGCGCTTTCTCCGGCATCGTGCTGTCCGCCAAGATGAATTCCGGCCAGCCCTCCACCTCCGTTGGCGCTGAGACCGACGCCATCGCCTCGGCGGTTCTGGGCGGCACCTCCATGTATGGTGGTACCGGCCGCACCTCCGGCGTCATCATCGGCGTGTTCATCATCGGCGTCATCTCCAACGGCCTGACCCTGATGCACATGGACGTCAACTGGCAGTACGTCGTGAAGGGCGTCATCATCCTGGTCGCCGTCTACTCTGACATGGTGCGTCAGCGCAAGTCCCAGGCGAGAAAAGAGTAGTCTGTTTTACAATATTATCGGGCAGTGGACATGAACGGAAGAATGGCTTCATTCTTCCGTTCATTTGGTAGATTCCATAACCTTTCCATGATACAATGAATCCGCAAAAATACGCGAATACTATAGTAACAGGGAGGATTATGCTATGCCACTGGTAAAGACGAGCGACATCATCAAGCGCGCGCAGGCGCACAACACCTCGGTGTTTTCCGTGATCTGCATCGATTTCAACACGATCTACGGCTGCATCCGCGCGGCGGAGGAGACGAAGACCCCCGTGCTGGTGCAATTTCTGCCGGAACACGCAAACGACAATCGGGCCATGAACATCGAAGGCTTTGCCGGGATCGCGAAGAAGCTGGCCGCCGAGGTGGAGGTGCCCATCGGGCTGCACCTGGATCACTGCTACACCTACGAGGAGATCCGGAGGGCGGCGGACGCGGGTTATTCCTCCGTCATGTACGACGGCTCCACCTTCCCCTTTGAGGAGAACGCCGCCAGGACCCGGGAGATCGTGGATGAGATGCACGCCCGTGGCGTGTGGGTCGAGGGCGAGATCGGGCACGTGGGCCTGGCCGCCGAGGGCTCCGATTGCGACGAGGACCTGTACACCCAGCCGGAGGCCGCGGCCCGGTTCGCGAAGGAATCCGGCGTGGATATGCTGGCCATCGCCATCGGCAATGCGCACGGCTTCTACAAGGGCATCCCGCACCTGGACATCGAGCGCTTGGACGCCATCCGCGAGGCGACGAACGGGCTCCCCCTGGTGCTGCACGGCGGCAGCGGCATTCCCGACGATCAGTTGGAGGTGGCCTTCGCACGCGGCATCAACAAGTTCAACTATGGAACCAACTACCTGGCAGCCTATTATCGCGCGATCCGTCAGTTTATCCTCGAGACGCAGGATCAGGTGCACCCCAACATCCTGAACATGTACATGCCCGCGCAGGAGGCGCTGGTGGCGCACATGAAGGACCGGTATGCACTGTGCAAATTCTGACGTAAAATTCACTCGCCACCCAGCACTTTAGAGTGCGTTGCTAAAATGCCTGAAACGCATTTGGGTAACGCACTCTATTGAATGTGATGACGACAATCCATATATCCTTATAAATCAATATACCAGTAGGCGTAATCCGTCAACCCGAACAGCGTTCCTACCAGTTTTCCCTGTGCATCGCGGGCTGTCTATAACCCGTATTCCAGTTGAACAAAGAAATCCAATGAACGCCCGGTGAAATTGTTATCATCCAATCTGCTGAAGCGAATCTTGTTGAAGCGTGCCATGAAGCCTCCGTCTTTTCAAATCCCGGGCTTTGCATCCTTTACCGCTGCGCCATTGCGACACAAGATGCGCACAGCCCCACGGTATAAAGAATAAAGCCCCGCGCTCAGCAGCAGGATGTTTCTGTCCACATTTACGATGCTTTTCCTGCGGACCCACTGCGCAAGGCCCAATATGCCGAAGCCGACGCAGACCGCGATGGGCACCAGGCCCAGCCAGTCGGTGACAGTGTAAAGGCCCATATGCACGCCCGTCAGGCGGTGAAACCAGGTGTTGACGGTGGCAAAGCCGACGTTCGTCCCATTCACGCCAACGGGCCGGACATCCACCGTCCGAATGAAAACCGTCCACGGGATAAAAGCCAGGAGCAACGCCCCGCCCTGTAAGAACCCTGATGAAATCCTTCATGGGATCATATCCTTTCTCATCTCCAGTAGCTTTTCCCGCATCCTCCCGTTGATCTGCACGGTGGTTCTGGCGCTGATGCCACACTATTTCTTTCTCATCATCACCACTTTGATTATACTTCTTTCCCTCAAAATAGCGGGTGCTGTTTTCCGGCAGCCTCTCCGCTGCCCGTTCGCTCTTGCACAACAATGCGATGCCATCTGTGTATGTTGAATCACATCCAGCGAATGCGCACCGCACCCATGTCACCGGAACAGAATAAAACCCGACTGTGAACCGATGGAAGATTCGCAGTCGGGTTCAATGATTCGCTTAAGGACTGTGTTCCTCGATCAAAGCGTCTGTTCCGTGCGGGCGATGATGTCGTCCTGGGTGGCCCTGGAGAGCACGTTGAAGAACGCGCTGTAGCCGGCCACGCGCACGATCAGGTCCCGGTGGCGCTCGGGATGGGCCTGGGCGTCCAACAGCGTCGCCCGATCCACCACGTTGTACTGGACGTGGAATCCTCGCAGGCGGTTGAAAAACGTGCGGATCAGCAGAATCAGCTTGGCCTTGTTCTCCGCGTTGGCGAGCAGCGCGGGCGTCACCTTCTGGTTGAGCAAAACGCCCCCGGTGATCCATTCGATGCGCAGCTTGGATACGCTCTTGAACACGGCGGTGGGGCCGTTTCTGTCCATGGCGTGGGCGGGCGAGCAGCCCTCGGCCAGGGGCTGGCGGGCCTTGCGGCCGTCCGGGGTCGCCATCGTGTCGTAGCCCTGGCCCACATTCGCGGAGACGGACGAGGTCCCGGCAAAGCGTATGCCGCCGATGGGCCCGCGATTGAAGCGGGTGTTGGGGTATTTCCTCATCTCGTCCAGATAGCTGTCATAGGCCTGCACCACGAGCTGATCCACATAATCGTCGTCGTTGCCGAACTTCGGGGCCTCGTCGACGAGCGTTTGCCGCACCCTTTGGCCCTCCTCGCCGTTGAAATCGTCGAGAATTGCCTGCCAAAGCTGTTCCCGGGTCAGCCTTTTCTCCTCGTAGACCAGCCTTTTGATGGCGGCGAGGCTGTCCGCCATGTTTGCAATGCCCACCTGCAGGCCGGAGATGTAGTCGTAGACCGCGCCGCCCTCCTTGATGGTCCTGCCGCGCCCGATGCAGTCCTGCACCAGCGCGGAGCAGAGCACGTCGGGCACGTCCCGTTCGGAGGCCAGGTCGACAGCGTTTTCCACGATCACGCTGGCCCGGGTCAGCTCGCGGATGGTGCTGTCCCACGCGGCCAGCAGCGCGTCAAAGGTTTGCATTTCGGTGAAATGGCCGCAGCCCCTGGCAAAGCGCCTGCCGGTGGTCAGATCGACGCCGTCGTTCATCGCGCACAACAGTATGCGCGGAAAATTCAGGTAGCTCATCCCCGTGACGCGATACCCCCACTTTCCGGGCACGGCGCATTCCACGCAGCCGATGGCGGAATAGTTATAGGCGTCCTCCGGCTTCACGCCCCACTGAATGAAGGAAGGAATGATGATCTCGTCGTTGTTGAAGGCGGGCATGCCCGTGCCCAGCTTCATCAGCTCCACGGCTTCATCCATGAAAGCCGGGTCCAGGTTCCTGTGGTAGCGCACGGTCAGGTTCGGCTGGGGCAGGCGAACCTGGGCCACGGACCTGAGCACCAGGAAGGACAGCGGGTTCACCGCGTCCCGCCCGTCCGCCGTCTGGCCGCCAATGGTGACGTTCTGGTACATCGGGCTGCCCGCGCTGGAATAGGTGTGGGCCTGGGAGCGCACCTTGTTGACCGTCAGCGTCTTGATCCAAAGGTTGGCCAGCAGCTCCACCGCCTCGCCGTCGGTCATGCCCCGGGCCCTGCTGGCCTCGTAACAGGGGTAGACGTATTGGTCAAAGCGCCCGTAGGACAGGCTGTGGCCGTTGGATTCGATTTGCAGCACGACCTGTAGGAGCCACACGGACTGCAGGGCCTCGTGAAAGGTTTCGGCGGGCTCGTAGGGCACCTTGTCGCAGATTCGGGCCATTTCAAGCAGTTCGTCCCTGCGCGCCGGTTCGGCGTCCTCGGCCATGCGACGCGCAAGGGCAGCATAGCGTCCTGCAAAGTCGCGCACAGCCCGGAGCACGATCAGCACGGCCTTGTAAAACACGTTCTTATCGATGCTTTCGGGGATGGTCAGGTCGAGCGTGCCCTGCAGCCTGCGAACCCTCTCCTCATAACCCCTCAGGCCTGTGCGCAGGACCTCCGGATAATCCACCGCAAGGTGGGCGTCCCCGGCGTTCAGCTTCCCCTCCATGCCGAAAAGCCCCGTTTCCATATATACGGCCATTTCATCGGGGATGAGCGCGCCGCCCCGGGCGCGCAGGCAGTTGTTCTCCCAGAAGTGGGCGATTTCCCTCAGAGCCGCCTTGGTCGACTCGGTGATGTAGAACACGTCGCCGTCCCGCTTCTCAAACAGATCCAGCTCATCCATGATAAACGCCATCGTGTATTCCGGAAAAACCGGCGCGTAGCGGTTGGCAGAGGCCTGGTTGCCTGCCAAAAGGCTTTGATCCTCAATGTAGATCGTCATGTTTTCCAGAATGTGCCTGAGCATCAGCGCGCGACGCATGACCGCAGGCTGATGCCGGTTGGCGCGATAGGCCTGGGTACAGAGAACCGCCCGCTGCGCGTCAATATAGGGCTTTTGATCCAGCACGGCTTCCCGGTATGCCCGCATGCGCTCGGTGAGATTTCCGAAATGTGCGGTGTCTTTCATGGCATTGACCTCCTGAAGGGTATGATGCGTCTTGGCTGATGAGGGTATTATAGCATGCGCTTATTTTCGCGTCAATGTTTGCTCTCATACGCAAATTGCAACCGTTCAGTCGTGGCGGCGTCTACGCCGCCACGACTGAACGCTATATTTATACAATTCTTTTCGCTGTCATTCCATTCCTGAAGCATTTATGTTATAATCCTAACAGCGTTACGCGGAAGGAAGTAAAACGTACATGGCATTGACGGGAAACCTGTTCAACATACAGAAATTCAGCATCAACGACGGCCCTGGCATACGCACGACGGTCTTCTTTAAGGGGTGTCCCCTTCGGTGCGGCTGGTGCGCAAATCCCGAATCCCAGAACCGAAACGCGGCAAGAGCAGCCTCGATGGCGGACGAGGCCTATCGCGGCCGGGCGTACACGGTGGCGGAGGTCATGGCCGTGGCGATGCAGGACGCCGATTTTTACGCCGAATCCGGCGGCGGCATCACACTTTCAGGTGGCGAAGTGCTGCACCAGATGGATTTCGCGAAGGCGCTGATCGACGCCGCCCACGCCGAGGGGATTCATGTGGCGGTGGAGACCACGGGCTTCGCCCCGCCGGAACGTTTTCGATCCTTCCTGCCGTATCCCGACCTGTTTCTCTACGATTTCAAGCACTACGACAGGGAAATCCACCGCGAGCACACGGGCGTGGACAATGACATCATCCTTGAAAACCTGTGCGCCGTCGTTCACGCCCAAAGGCCCGTGATCGCCCGGATTCCGGTGATTCCCCGCTTCAACGTGGGCATCAGGCACGCGAGAGCGCTCGCCGGGGCGCTCTCTCAGATCGGCGTGCGCGAGGTACACCTGCTGCCCTTTCATCAATTCGGCGAGAGCAAATACGAAGCGCTGGGGATCGACTATGCCTGGAAGGGCGTCCCGCAGCTGCGCCCCGAGGCGCTGGAAAACTATCGAAGGGTATTCCTGGACGCGGGCCTGGATTGCAGCTTTAAATAGGTGTTACTCTTGCGCAACGTAAAGATTGTGTGTTATAATCACAGCGTGGCACGAGGCCCAAGAGTGAAGTGATACGATGAACAAGCGGGACAACGGGATTCTGACATTGCTTTCGGAGCACGGCAGGATGGAGGTCGCGGCGCCGTCGCGTCATCTGGGCGTGTCCGCCGTGACGACGCGCAAGGACCTGGACGCGCTGGAGCGCCGGGGCGTCGTCCGCAGGGAGCACGGCTTCGCAGTATTCGGCGGTGTCGAGGATATTGGCATTGTATGGGGTGGCGAATATGAAGAGGTATCACATGGGAATTGACGTGGGCGGCACCAAGGTCGCCTACGGGCTGTTTGACGAGGACGGTGGACTGATGGTCCGGCACCAGCAGCCCACGCCGCTGGATATCGACGGTCCCGGGCTGTGCGACCAGCTGCTGGCGGGGATTGACGACGTTCTGGGTATGCATGGCATCCATCACGGCGATGTGGAGGGCGTCGGCATCGGCATGCCCTCTTTCATACTCTACGACCAGGGCTACATACTGGCGACCTCTGCGCTGGTGAACATTTGTCAGTTCGCCATGCGCGACTACCTGACGCAGCGCCTGGATATACCTGTGTTTCTGGACAACGACAGCAACGCGGCGGCGTTGGCGGAATACCGGTTCGGCGCCGGGCGCGGCAGCAGGCACATGGTCTACATGTCCGCCAGCACCGGCCTTGGAAGCGGCCTGATCCTGAACGGGCAGCTGTTCAGGGGCAGCTACGGCTGGGCCGGAGAGAGCGGGCACATGCTGATTACCCCGGACGCAGGGGTTGCCTGCGGCTGCGGCAACCGGGGCTGCTTCATGTCCTGGGCCTCCGGACGATACCTGCCGGACCAGATCCGGCGCATCGCCCAGGGCAGGGAGACGATGATGGATCTCGGACCGACGCTGGATGGGACGGCCCTGCACGAGGCCTGTCGGCAGGGCGACCCCGTGGCCCTGGAGGCGCTGGATCAGATGGCCCACTACATGGCGATATGCCTTTTCAACATCTATCAGCTCCTCAACGTCAATCTCTTCGTGTTCGGCGGGGGGCTGACCCACTTCGGGGGGATGTTGTTTGACCGGGTGCGCCGGGAATTTGACCGCTACGATCATATGCACATGCCGGTGAGCTTCCGCATCGCCGAGCTGGAACGGGATTTCGGCATCATCGGCGCGGCAGAACTGGTTCGGCACGACGGCTGACATGAGGTGACCACAAATTGATAACGAAGGGCGGCGTTGTACCATGAAATCTGTCGGTATCGACATTGGCACCACCAGCATCAGCGCGGTGGTATTGGACAACCAGAGCATGCGCATGGCGCGCTCCTGGACCATTCCCAACCCCGGCTTCCTCACACCGGGGCATCCCTGGGAGCGCCTGCAGGACCCGGATGCCATCGTCCAGACCGCGAAAAGGCTGCTGGATGAAATCCTCGACGGCAACCCGGACGTGAGCGTCATCGGCCTCACCGGGCAGATGCACGGCATCGTCTACCTCGACGGCGCGGGCAAGGCCGTAAGTCCACTGATGACCTGGCAGGATATGCGCGCGTCCCGGCCCCTGGCGGACGGCGCGCTCATCTGCGAGGCCGTCCAGGCGCGATATGGAATCAAGGCCTATCCCGGCTACGGGCTGATGACCCACCTGTACAATGTGGACGCGGGGACGGTTCCGGCGCAGGCCAAGGGCATTGCCGCGATACCGGACTATTTCGGCATGGCGATCGCCGGGAATACAAAGCCCCTGCTGCACAGCAGCAATGCCGCCAGCCTGGGGCTGTACGACATCCAAAAGCACGCCTGGAGGTTGGATATTCTCCGGGAATTCGGCGAGGACGGCGGCATGTTGCCCGAGGTCATCAACCGCTATCAGTCCATCGGCAGCTACCGGGGTATCCCCGTGAGCGTTGCCATCGGGGACAACCAGGCCAGCTTCCTGGGCTCGGTACGCCACGGCGACTCGGAAATCCTGATCAACATGGGCACGGGCGGCCAGATTTCGCTGCTCTGCGACCGCGCCCTCGACGCCGAGGAAATCGAGACCCGTCCCTTCAACGAGGACAGCTACCTTTTGGTCGGCCCCTCGCTGTGCGGCGGCAGAGCCTACGCCCTGCTCGCCCGGTTCTTCAGGGCGTGCGCAGAGGCCTTTGACTGCCCACAAGCCGATCCCTACACGGTCATGTCCCGGTTCCTGGAGCAGCCGAGGGAGGGCGACCCGATGGTCGTGCGCACCACCTTTGACGGCACCCGTGAACGCCCGGAGCTTCGGGGCGGCGTGGACAACCTGTCCACCGACAATTTCACGCCCTGGGGCCTGACCCGCGGCGTGCTGGAGGGCATGGTCCGGGAATTGCTGGACCGCTATGAAACGATGCGGCGCGGCCTTTGCGTGCGACGCAGCCGGATCATAGCCTCCGGCAACGGCCTGCGCCGCAACCCCGCGCTGCAGAAAATCGCGGCGGAGATGTTCGGCATGGAACTGGCGCTTTCGATAAACACCGAGGAGGCCGCCTGCGGCGCGGCTGCGGCGGGCGTCGCCGCCACAGGGCAGGCGGATTGGAGGCAGGTCGTCGGCTTCCGCCAGGGCAGTTGAACCCGGCTTCCATAAGAACGCTCATAAGAACGTTTCATTAACACTTGCTCAAATAATCGTTGACACTGACAGACAGGTTTGGTATAATACTTACGGTATTTTGTTGAATTATTTGCAATCGGGTTAATTATTTTCAAGAAAGGAACAGGTGAAAGCTTTGGACAACAAGACGCAAAGCCCCTCCGGATATGTGTTGGAATGCCACGGCATCTCCAAGGCGTTCGGCGGAACGCAGGCCCTGAAGGATGTCCAGCTTGAGATACTTCCCGGAGAAGTCCACGCTCTGCTGGGTGAGAACGGCGCCGGCAAGTCCACGCTGATGAAGATCATCATCGGTCTGTACAAGCAGGATTCCGGCACCATCAAGATCGACGGCAAGCCCTTCCAGGCCAGGGGACCCGTGGATGCCATCAACAACGGCATTTCGATGATCCATCAGGAGCTGAATCCCGAGCCGCACCTCACCATCGCGGAGGCCATTTTTCTGAACCGTGAGAGCACCAAAGGCCGGTGGTTTTTGGACAAGAAGGCCCAAAACGAGCGTGCGGAGGCCATCCTGCGCAAGTTCAACTTCCCGTTCCCGGCCACCACGGTGATGAGCAAGCTCACCCTCGCGCAGATGCAGATGATAGAAATCATCAAGGCTGTCTCCTGTGACGCGAAGATCATCATTATGGACGAGCCCACGTCCTCCCTGGACAGTGAAGAGACGGATCACCTGTTCGATACCATTCGGGATTTGAAAAAACAGGGCGTCGCCATCATCTACATCTCCCACCGCATGGAGGAAATTTTCGAGATATGCGACCGGACCTCGGTATTCCGCGACGGCACCTATGTCGGTACGAGGAGCCTTGAGGGCGTCACCCGGAACGAGCTGATTTCGATGATGGTCGGCCGCCAGGTGGACAGCATCTTCCCCAAGGTCGACTGCGAGATCGGCAAGACCGTCTTCAAGGTGGAGGGCCTGACCGGCAAGGGCTTCGAGAACATCAGCTTCGAGGTCCACGCCGGCGAGATACTGGGCCTATCCGGCCTGGTGGGCTCCGGCCGAAGCGAGACGATGCGCGCCATATTCGGCCTCGATCCGCTGACCTCCGGCAAGATGTACCTGGAGGGCCAGGAAATCAGGATCAAGAAGCCCAGGGACGCCATCAAGCGCGGCATCTGCATGGTCAACGAGGACCGCAAGGGCTACGGCCTGTGCCTGCAGCGCTCCCTGCGCGAGAACATATCACTGCCGAACCTGCCCGACAAGCAGCCGGGCCTCGTCATCGACCAGAAGCGCGAGAAGCAGGAGTGCGAGGACGTGGCGAAGCTGCTGACCGTCAAGGCGGCCAGCATCGAACACACCGGCTTCTCCCTTTCCGGCGGCAACCAGCAGAAGGTCGTGCTGGCCAAGTGGGTCATGGCGAACCCTAAGGTGCTGATACTGGACGAGCCCACCCGCGGCGTGGACGTGGGCGCGAAATCAGATATCCACAGCCTGATGTGCAAGTTCGCCGCAAATGGCCTGGCGGTCATCATGATCTCCTCGGAGCTGCCGGAGGTCATGGGCATGAGCGACCGCATCCTGATCTACCACGAGGGCAAGCTCAACGGCGAGATCATGCGCAAGGACATCCTCAGCGGCGCCGTCACACAGAAAGAGATACTGGCCAAGGAATTCGGTCAGTGATGAAAGGGAGGAAGCAATCGTGGCATCCAACAATAAAAAGATCATGGGCATGGATCAGGACAAATTCAGCATGTTCCTGAGCAAATACGGCATCACGCTGGTGCTGCTGGTGATGATCATCATCGTGGCCATCATACAGCCGAGGTTCATTGCGCCGACGAACCTGCTGAACATACTGACGCAGATTTCCGTCAACTGCCTGCTGGCCTTCGGCATGTGCCTCGCCATCACCACCGGCGGCATCGAGCTGACCGTGGGCGCTCAACTGGCGCTGGTCAGCTGCATACTGGGCGCGCTGGCCAGCAAGGGCGGCATGAACATCGTGCTGGCCTGCATCATCGCCGTGGGCGTGGCGACGCTGTTCGGCTTTCTCAACGGTTTCCTGATTTCAAAGTTCAACATGTTCCCCTTCGTCGTGACCCTGTCCACCCAGCTGATCACCCGCAGCCTTGCGCAGATCATCAGCAACGGCCAGGCCATCCCGATGTCCATCGGCAACTTCCCCCAGGTCTATTCCGGCTATCTGGGCCCGATCCCGCTGCCGATCATCTACATGCTGGTGGTATTCATCGTCATGTATATACTGATGCACCAGACCCGCTTTGGCCGCTACGTCTACGCGGTGGGCGGCAACGTGAACGCGGCCATCGCCTCCGGCGTGAATGTGTTCTGGGTGCGCACGGCCTGCTACACCATCAGCGGCTTCCTGGCCGGCCTGGCCGGCATCATCATCACCGCCAAGACCACCTCCGGCCAGTCCAACATCGGCATCGGCTATGAGACCGACGCCGTGGCGGCCTGCGTGCTGGGCGGCACATCCTTCGCGGGCGGTATCTCCACCGCCCCCGGCGTGGTCATCGGCGCCATCATGATCGGCTGCATCTACACCGGCATGAACTTCCTGCGCATCGGCTCCTATTACCAGCAGCTGGCCAAGGGCCTGATCATCATCGGCGCCATCATGCTGGATATGGCGGTGAGCAAGAAGAACCGCTGATCCCATCACAGTATAGCGCGGGCGGACGCCCGTAGTTATAAACATTATAAGGAGGAACCCATCATGAAGAAGCTCGTATCTCTCGTACTGGCTCTGCTGCTGATCGCAGCGATCCCGGCCTTCGCCGAAGGCGGCGACGTGAACGGTGACGGCAAGATCGTCGTCGGCTACATAGCCAAGAATCTGACCGACCCCTTCCATGCGCCCATCAACTCCACCGCTCAGGAAGTCATCGACGGCCTGGTGGCGGACGGCACCATCACCGAGTGGACCGGCATTCTGGACGGCAACACCGACGGCCCCCGTCAGTGCGACCTGGCCCAGGACTGCATCAACCAGGGCTGTGACTATGTCATCATCCTGCCCTGCGAGGCCGTTGCCTCCGCGCCTGGCGTCAAGGCCATGGCCGACGCCGGCATCAAGGTGGTCGTGGTGAATTCCAAAACCGAGAACACCGACGACCTGGCGCTGTGCTACTGCGGCTCTGACGACGTGTTCGCCGGCGAGCTGATGGCCAAGTACGTCTCCGAGAAGTGCCCCGACGGCGGCAAGTACCTGCACCTGCAGGGCGTCATCGGCAACTCCGCGCAGATCCAGCGCGGCGAGGGCATCCTGAACATCATCGGCGCCGACGAGAAGTGGGAATGCGTCGCGGACGTGCCCTGCGACTGGGCCGCCGACAAGGCCACCAACGCCGCCCAGGATTACCTGGCCCAGTTTGGTGAGGAGCTCGTGGCGATCATCGCCGACAACGACGACATGTCCTCCGCCGCCCAGCGCTATTGCAATGGCCAGGGCCGTACCGACATGGTTTGCATCGGTGTCGACGGCAACCAGGGCCCGCTGCAGATGGTGAAGAACGGCGAGCTGGGCGCGACCGTGCTGCAGGACGGCGTGGGCCAGATCACGGCCGGCATCAACGCCATCGTCGCTGACATCAAGGGCGAAGAGGTTCAGAAGCTGTACGACGTTCCCTTCGTGCTGGTCACTGCCGAGAACGTGGATCAGTATCTGCAATAATCCAGCCCGTGAAGGCGCGTCCGCAACGACAGCGGCGCACGCCTAAAGGGGGGCGCGGGAATCCGTGCCCTCTTTTATATGGCAAGTCATTATCGCATGGAGGTAGCATATGAAGAAGTACACAACTGCGGTGTTGGGCATCGGCGTCAGGGGAATGACGCACCTGAAGGGCCTGATCGAGTCCGGGCGCTTTGAAATCGTCGGGCTTTGCGACCTGGAGCTGGAAAAGGCGAAGCATGGCGCAGAGTTCTACAAGCTGGACGTGCCCTGCTATACCGACGCGGAGCAGATGCTTGCGGAGACAAAGCCCGAGGTTTTCGTGTTTGTCACCCACCCGAATATTCGCCTTCCGATGGTAAAGCTGGCTCAGAAATACGGCGTGAAGGGCCTTTCGCTGGAAAAACCGATGGCGGAATCGCTGCACGAGGCCCGTGAGATGGCGAAAATATGCGCCGAATCCGGCATCAAGGCCATTGTATGCCACCAGCAGAAGTATCTGTCCCAGATGCAGGAGATGAAAAAGCGCATCGAAGACGGCGACATCGGCGACATCGTAAAGATTCACGTGGAATGCCAGCCCTGGATGGCCCAGTTGGGCACCCACTTCGTCGATTACGCGCTGTGGGTCAACGGCGGGCACCGGGCCAAGTGGGTCATCGGGCATGTCTCCGGCCGCGCCACGCTGGCGGACTCCCATCCCTCCCCTGACTTCATCATGGGTGAGTTCCTGATGGAGAACGGCGCCCGCGCCTACATCGAATGCGGCGACCTAGCCGAGGCACACCTTGACCCCGGCTACGAGGACATCGACAACCGCATGACGGTCTACGGCACCAAGGGCTACGTCTGGTGCGAAACCGACGGCTGGTGGGGCGCGTTTACCGCCAAGACCAAGGGCGAGCTGGTCACGGGCAAGAATCCCGGCTGGTACCACCATCAGGAAAAGGTCATCCAGACGCCCTACTACCGGGAATACGCCGCCTGGCTGGACGACGACGCCCAGGTGCACTCCTGCAACATCGACACCGCCTGCCACGGCTATGAGATTCTGGAGGGCATGTGCCTGAGCGCCCTGGACAAGACCCGCGTCAATCTGCCCATCGCCAATGTGGACTACGAGCCCGTGCTGGATCGCATGGCGCGCGAGCTGCCCGACGTGGGCACCAGGCTGCGCACACTCTACGACGGAAAGCTGCCGAGGAAAGAATATGACTGACATCATGTCCGGCGGCGTGCGCATCCACTATGAGATACAGGGCAGCGGCGAGCCGCTGGTGCTGCTCATGGGGCTTGGCGCATACAGCCGCAAATGGGAAAAGCACGTGGCCGCCTACCGGGAGCACTTTCAGTGCATACTGATTGACAACCGGGGCTCAGGCTGCTCTGACAAGCCGGAAATGGCGGCCTACACCACCGAAATGATGGCCGATGACGCCCTGGCGGTGATGGACGCGCTGAACATTCGGCGGGCCCACATCCACGGCATCTCCATGGGCGGGGCCATCGCCCAGATCATCGCCGCCAGGCATCCGGAGCGGGTCATCTCACTGGTGCTGACCAGCACCTATGCCCGGCCCGACAACTACTATACCCGGGGCATCTCGCTGCTGCGGGACAGCGTCGATGTGCTGGACGGGGAGACCTTTTCACGGCTCCTGCAGTACATCATCTATTCCGCCCACTATTTCAACAACCATCTCGACGCCATACTGGCCGACGCGGCGGCGGACGCGAAGGATCCCCTGCCCATGCCGGCCTATGCCTTCAAGGCCCAGTGCAACGCCTGCCTGACCCACGATGCGCTGCCGATTTTGAAGGATATCCAGGCCCCGACGCTGGTGGCGGCGGGCGATATGGACCTGTTTTCGACCCCGGAAACCACACAGAGCCTGGTTCAGGGCATCGAAGGGGCGCGGCTGTATCTGTGTCGCAACGGCGGGCACGTGCACCACTGGGAGGCGCTGGAGCAGTTCAACGACGCCACGCTGAGCTTCCTGCTCAATCACCGTGAAGGAGGCGGTAAATAACATGTCCAACATACGCTTTGGCCTGCAAACCTACAGCTGGCAGATGTCCTATGAGAAATACCGCGGACGCATCGACCACATCGCCGACATCGGCGAAGCGGCGGGCTTTATCGGCATGGAGGCCGAGGTCTGCATGCTCGATGCGCTGTTTCCCCATGTGGAGCAGGTGCGCGGGATCATGGAGCGCCACCACATGCAGTTTGCGGCGCTGGCGCTTCCGCTGAACTGGCTGGAGCCCAGGGAGACCGAGGAGGAGCGCGACCTGGCCGACAAGGCCATCCGTTTCGTGCGGGAAATGGGCGCCGGCTGCATACTGGCCCTGTGCCATCTGCCCCAGAAGGACCGCAGCGAGCTGGAAACACGGCAGAAAAACCAGGTTGCCTGCATCACCGAGGTCGCCCGTCGGGCGGCGGACGCGGGCGTGCGCACCGGCTTTCACCCCAATTCCTCCGACGGCTCGGCCTTCCGTACCCGCGAGGATTATGATATTCTGCTCAATGCCATCGCCAACACCCCGTTGGGTTATGCGCCGGATGCGGGCCACATCGCCCACGGCGGCATGGATCCCCTGGAGATCATCCGCACCTATCGGGAAAAGGTCGTCCATATGCACTTCAAGGACATGGCCCGGGACGGAAGCTGGCAATCGATGGGTGAAGGCTGCATCGACTTCCCCGGCATCGTGCGCTTCATGGATCAGACCGGCTATGACGGCTGGATCATGGTGGAGGAGGAATCCGCCAAGGCCGTGGTCGATCCCGACGCCGTGACGCTGGCCAACGGGAAATATATCGCCACCTTGCGCGGCTGACCCGATCCGGGGCGGATCAGGCTATCGCCCCAACGCTCCCGCTGCGCCGCACATGCCGGTCATGCATGGGTCGGCGCGTTGATGCGTTTTTTCAGATAGTGAACCGCGTAATGCGCGGGGGAATCGACCGCACCAGGCCGATTCCCCTGCTTTTTTTACAACTTACCCATGGCAACTGATCAGTCGTAGCGGCGTAGACGCCGCCCTGAAGGAGCAGGCGCATCCACAGCTGAACAATCTTGCGGCAAGCCGCGCCACCATAAATGAACGCGCCTGTCCACAGGGGAGATTTCCAATCGCCCGCGGCGCTCGGAGAGCGTGACGCGAAGCTATTCCTTCAGGGCCCCTACGGGATATGTTCATAGTAAGCGAAGCCCGTTTTACCTCATTTCTGTACAAGTCCAATTATTCTCCCTTGAAAATTCGGTGCTATGGATTTTTGCCTTCCCCTATGCTATACTGGATGAAAGCTCACAAGCACGACAACTGTACGGAGGGTTCGCCATGTCAAAGGGCAAGATGAAAATGCTCCACCTCATCCGCATATTCAGCCAGGAGACCGACGACGAGCATGCATTGACGCTGCAGGAGATCATCGCGAAGCTGGCCGCCGTGAATATCTCTGCCGACAGAAAGACCCTCTACAGCGACTTTGAGGACCTGCGGCAGTTCGGATTTGACATCATCGCCCAGCAGTGCAACCACACCACCTACTATCACCTCGGCGAGCGGGATTTCGAATTGCCGGAGCTGAAGCTGCTGGTGGATTCCGTACAGGCAGCGAAGTTCATCACCACCCGGAAGTCCCGGGAACTGATCCGCAAGCTGGAGCGCTATGCCAGCGTCTATCAGGCCGCGCAGCTCCACCGCCAGGTCTACATCGCCGGTCGCGTCAAGGCGATGAATGAATCCATCTACTACAACATCGACCGGCTCCACAGCGCCATCAACGCGGGCGTGCAGATACGGTTTCAGTACGGCCAGTGGAACCTGAACAAGGAAATGGAGCTGCGCCGGGGCGGCAACTGGTACCGGGTCAGCCCCTGGGCGCTCACCTGGGACAACGAGAAATACTACCTCGTGGCCTATGACGCCGACGCCAGCATGATCAAGCACTACCGCGTGGACAAGATGCTGCGCATCAAGACACTGGACGAGCCCCGCCTGGGCCAGGAAGCGTTCAGGGCCTTCGACATGACTGTCTACGGCAAGAGCGTTTTCGGCATGTTCTCCGGCGAGGAAACCACCGTCACCCTGGAGGCGGAAAACCACATGGTCGGCATCCTCATCGACCGGTTCGGAAAGGACATCGGTCTGGCGCCAATCAGCGACAGCCACTTCCAGGCGACGGTCAAGGTCGTCGTCAGCACGCAGTTTATCGGCTGGATCGTAGGCCTCGGGAAGAGCATACGAATTGTCGCCCCGGACGTCCTGGTCGAGCGCATGCGTGAGGAGATTCACCGGCTGAGCGAGCAGTACCGATAGATATGCAACTCCCACCGGTAAAGATCAGCTCCCGCTATTGGCAGCCCCGGCTCGTACTGCAGCATTTGTAAACGCCGTTAAGTCGATATCATAAACGCTGGTGCAGTCGATCAGCAACCCTGCACAAATTCGATGAACGCCTGGACCTCTTCCATGCTTCTCAGTCGGGCGGTGTACATATAGCGTCCCATCTGGGGCCAGTTCATGGGCGGCATCTCCTCCTGCATGACCATGTCCGCGCCATAACGGGCCATGATTTCCCCGTGGGTGCGGGCGTAGCGGTGGCCGTCCTTTCGGCTGGCGTATACGCAGTAGAAGTGCTCCCGGGATTCCGGCAGCCGGCGCGCGTCACGGCACACCATATCGGCATAGATCTGGTAGACATCCGTAGAGTGGGCAAAGTCCATCATATCCGGGGTATAGCCGCCTGCGGGGCGCATGTTCACCTCCAGGGCCACGAAGTCGCCCACGTCCCCCAGGCCCGGCTTCGCCCTGGTCAGCCGGAAGAATTCCAGGTGCACAAAGCGGCGATCCACGCCGAAGGCCTTGACGGTGCGGCGGCCCAAATCCCGAAGCGCGTCCGGAACCTGCGGGCAGGTGTAGTACATCAGGTCCAGATCCCGATTGACGATGTCCATCACCGGCGGCCAGACCGTCATGCTCTCAAACAGGGGCTCGCACCTGGAATCGAGTATGGCGTCGTAGGAGCAGATGTCCCCTTCGATAAACTCCTCCATCACATAGGGAACGCCGGGCAGCTGTGCATAGAACGCCTCAAGATCGCTGTCGCATTCCAATTTCCAGGTATTGGTCGCCCCCACGCCAATGTCCGGCTTGACGATCACCGGATAGCCCACCTCGCCGATGAACGCGCGCGCGGCGTCAGCGTCGGACACCACGTGCTGGCGGGCAGTGGGAATGCCCGCCTGATGGTAGATGCGCTTCATGGAGGACTTGTTCTTGATGACGCCGATCCTGTCACTCTGGATTCCCGTGGTCACGTTGAAATCCTGCCGCAGCCGGGCGTCCTGCTCCAGCCAGTATTCATTCATGGATTCGATCCAGTCCACCCTGCCATATTTGAAGGCGAAGAAGGCCACGGCCCGATAGACCTGGTCATAGTCCTCCAGGCTGTCCACCCGGTAGTATTCCGTCAGCGCGGCCTTCAGCGGCGCTTCAAGGCCGTCGTAAGGCGCGTCGCCGATGCCCAGCACATTGACGCCATTGCGGCGCAGTCGGTCGCAGAACTGCCAGTAGGTGTGGGGAAAATGCGGCGATATAAAGATGAAATTCATGCTCTCGACCCCCCGGATTCCTTCTCTTCGATGACCTTTGGTATGAAATAGCGCATCTGTTTGTACCACCACGGCCAGTCGTGGGTCACGTCATGGCCCCAGAAATCGCACCAGGCGTGGATGCCCTTCTCCTCAAAGACGCGCTCGAGGTGCCTGAGCGTGCGCACGCCGTCCTCCTCCCATGCGCCCTGACCCACACAGAAGATCATCTGCTTTTGGTTGTACAGGGTCACATAGGGATGATCCACGGGCAGGTTCGGCAAAAATCGCTCCGGCGAGTTTTCATACAGGGTCGGGTTCATCCAGCCGTGGAAGAAGTAATCGGAATCGTAGACGCCGGAGAGGGCCAGAATGCCCCGGAACAGCTCCGGGCGGCGCAGGAAGACGATGGCCGCGTGGTTCGCGCCCATGCTCAGGCCTGTCACGACGGGCAGCGCGTCGTTGCGTTCGCGCATCACGGGAATGACCTCGTCCACGATGTAACGGTAGTACTGCTCCTGACGTTCCGCCCGCCAAGCCTTGTCTCCATTTTCATTGGACCAGCTCTCCATGTCCACGGTGTCCACCACGAACAGCTGGATCCTGCCCCCGTCGATATAATCGGCCAGTTGCCCCGTCATGTCAAAGTCTTCGTAATTGCCGCACATGGAATTCTGCGTCGGGTACGCCAGAAAGGGCACGCCGCCCCTTCCGTAAATCCTCATGTGCATTTCCTTGCCAAGGCTCTGGCTGTAGTGGGTGATCGAATCTGTAAACATCGCCGTATCCTTTCCGCGCACGTTACTGTCTTCTCATCCTGTCGAATATCGCATATTATACCATACTATGCCCAGTATTTAAATAGGCTATTCTGTAAAACCTCACCCCTCCGTGATAGGGATAATCTATCACCCGGTATATGAAACGGATATTGGGCACAGGGTGAAAACCGGCGCTTGTTTCCGGGTTAAACATGATCGCTGGCCACGCCTTTGAAAAACGCGCACTGTTCATCGTTGCAGCGCCGTCCGGCTTCGGATCGCATATCGCAATGGAAGACGTGGCCCAGGTCATGCTCGGAATCCCCGTAGAATCGCATGATATGGGGCACCTGCTTCTCCCGCAGTGCGACCTGCATTCCATCGGCCTGTTCCTGCAGGAAATCGCCGGTACAGGTAAACAGGAACGTCTCCGGGAAGGCGGGCGTCAACCAGCGCTTCACGTCCACCCACGCCAGGTTTTCAGGCGTAGGACCTCCGGGCAGCAGGTCCTCCATCAGCTTCATATCCTGATCCCTGTCCCGTTCTATGGTATAAACGCCGCAGGCCAGGGAAATCGCCTTCGGCGCGGGGCCAAAGGAGAAGGAATAGCGGCGTGCATACGCCGGATTGGTACAGGCCGCGCAATACAGCCCCAGCAGGTGCGCCCCGGCGCTGTCGCCAACCGCGAACAGGTTGCTCACATCCATGCCATACGGCTCGGCGTGGCTGCGGGCCCACGCAAACACAGCCGCGACGTCCTCCATCTGGGCGGGATACCGGCTCTCCGGCGCAAGGCGGTAGGAGAAGTTGATCACGGCAAAGCCCCGCTGGGCAAGGCTCATCGTATAATGCTGATAGAGCTCCTTGTCCCCGTAGACCCATCCGCCGCCGTGCACGCTGACAATGACGGGCAGCAGGCCCGTCGCGCTCCTCGGCCTGTAGACATCCAGCTTCTGCATCGGATGACTGCCATAGGCAATATCGTCGTACCTTTGAATATCGTCCGGCGTCGTCAATCCCGCGTCCCGCACCGCGTCGCTCTCGGCAAATTCCCTTC
This sequence comes from Clostridia bacterium, assembly GCA_045658005.1. Lineage (GTDB taxonomy): Bacteria > Bacillota > Clostridia > Christensenellales > Aristaeellaceae > UBA2862. The sequence continues at coordinate 31,206 of JAZOUD010000126.1, forward strand.
GTATCCTTTCACTTGTGGCTGACATTGTTCTTCTATAGCCTCCTTCAGCGATAGTTCGGTTGCAGAGTGTTTTTCCAAACGTGACATGCGCTTTTTCGAGTGGATCGGGCCGCATTTCAGGGCGATTTGCGCTCCGGCAGGCCCATCCAGATCAATTACCATTATGAAAGCGATCCCACCGTTTTCTAATCTGTTCCTAATCCACTTTTCTTGCCATTTCATTTTCCGGCGGTATCATTGTCCCATCAAAAGCAAAGGAGATCACACCAATGACTGAGATGAACACGATGATGATGGAGAACGCGACCGCGACCATGGCAGGGGATAACAACGAAGTGCGGAACGTTCAGTTTGAGATGGTTCAACACCTCGCCGGGAAGATAGGCATCACGCTGGCGGAAGCCAGGGCGGCCCTTGAAGCCGCCGACTGGAATATGCTCACGGCGACCCACATGCTGGAAAAGGAGGACTTCCTCAGGAAGCAGGCGCTGTATGAGGCGGCAGAGGACTGCGGGGCGGACGACGGGGCCGCGCAGGACGCCACCGACGCCGAAAAGCCCGCACAGGCTGTGACCGTCGATCGCGGCACGGTCAGGAAGGCCGCAGTGAAGCCCAGGAAGAATCGCCAGTGGTTCAGCAACCTCTGCGAGCATATCCGCCGCCTGGTGGCCTATGGAAACCGGAACCGCTTCAGCGTCTTCAGAGGCGGCGAACAGCTTCTGGAAATGCCCGTCACTGCCCTTGCGCTGCTCCTGCTGTTCAGCTTCGGAACCTGCGCGCTGATGATGGTCGCGGGATTGTTCGCGGGTTGCCGGTATACGGTTACCACTGCCGCAGAGGCATAGCGGACGCCGCCGTCCGGCGCCGTTCATTGACTTGGAGTGTGCTTCCAAAGTGCCTGTAGCGCATTTGGAAGCACACTCCAATGACATTGGGGCACATATCAACCATGACTCAGAGGTTTCACCGGTTGTTCATTGGCCCGGGTCTACGGCGGGCAGGCGAAGGCGCTTGCGCTGCAGCTTATCGGCGTACAGCGCGTGATCCGATTCCACCAGCAGCTGACCCAGGGAACCCAGGCCCTGCACAGGACAGGCGCAGGCCCCGATGCTGGCCGCGATGCGATACGCCTCTGAGCCGCACAGCCTTCGGGCGGAGGCCTCGATTCGATCGCGTATCGCCTCCAGCTCGGGCAGGAAGGAGGCCTCCGCAAGCAACGCGAAGGCAAATTCGTCGCCGCCATAGCGGGCGCAGATCCCTCGCCCCTCCGTCTCCGCCTGGATCGCCCGGGCCAGGCAGCTGATGGCGCGATCCCCCTCGTGGTGGCCGTACACGTCGTTGATGCCCTTCAGTCCATCCATGTCCATGGCAAACAGCGTCAGCGTCATGCCCTGCGCCTCCGGGAGCCTCAGGCGGCGCTCCAGCTCCCGCAGGAAGCCCCGGCGGTTATACAGCCCGGTCAGGTAATCGTGCTCGGCCATCTCGAGCACCGCCCGGTTGGCCTTCTCCAGCCGGTAATTGCCGATGACCGCGTTCAGCGCCGCGGAGAGGAAGAGCACCTGCTCCTCGAAGCGCTCCTGCTCCCACAAGTTCCACCTGTCCAAGCCGGAAACGAGGAAGCCCAGGGTCTCCTCTTCGTTTTGCAGCAGCTGCGCCAGCACGATGCGCACCGACGGGTCGGAATTCAGCACCTCGAAGTCCGGCACCAGCGCGCCCTTCCAGCGAAACGCGCCGCCGGAAGCAAAGCGCCCGTGGACGCCGTGGAGGATGGGCCGGGCGAGGCCGGGGGCCTCCTGGTCTAGCACCGCCGAAAAGCAATAGCGCTCGTGCCACATGGAGAACAGCGGCGGAAGGCATTCGGCCAGCTTCTCCAGGGAATTCATGCTCAGCGTCCTGTGGATGAAATTGCCCATGCCCCGAATATGACGGGTATAGGTCAAATTTAGCATCTTCAGCCGGCCGACCTTTTTGACGACCTCATAGTCGTCTGCCTGTTCGCACCCGCAGGATTCGCCGGGGATCCATTCAAAGGGAACGGGCAGGACCTCCGTATTCCCGACCTCCTCCGGACGCCACGCCCCGATCCGCTCCAGCATCGCCTTGAACATCTTCAGGTAATCCGGCCGCATCGTGGCGATGGACGGCTCGTGGTGGCCGCCCTGCAGTATGCCGTCAAAGCCAGTCACCCGCACCTGGGCCGGCACCCATATGTTTCTTTCCGCGAGGTAAATGCACACAGCGATCGCCATCGCGTCATTGGCGCAGACGAAGGCCTCCGGCAGCGTCCCGCCCCCGGCAAAATACCCGTCCAGCGCCCGCATCGTCGGCTCGTCCCAAAAATCGCCGTATATGACCCGCTCAGGCGGCAGCGCGCCGCCGTTCTCCTCCAGCACGCGGCGGCACAGGTCGATGCGCTCCTCGGAATAGGCATTGCCCTTTATTCCCGCCACCATGACGACGTCCCTGCAGCCGTGGTATTCCACGATGTGCCGGGCCATCTGCTCAAAACCTTCCCTGTAGGACAGGGAAAGATTGATACAGCCCCCGTATTGCCGTTCCAGCATGAACACGGGCAGCCCCTTCCCGTGGGCCAGCCGGATCAGGTGGGCGTTGATGTCGTCCGAGCGGATCATCTCGCCGAACAGCAGGAAGCCCGCCAGGTTCGGAACCTCGAAGGCAGACAGGAACTCCTGTATGCCCTCTTCCCCGCGGGATTCGACGCCGCTGCGGTCAAAGGCAATGCACATCGGCAGAAAGTCCGTACCCTCCGTCGCCCGGATCAGATGCTCCAGCACGAGATTCAGGTTTTCCACATCCTCCCAGGACGCGCATACAGCGATGACCCTTCGTCCTCTGCTCTCCATCTTTTCCGTTCCTCACTTTGCAGCGCCGCTTCTTCAGCACAAATCACCTGTAAACCATCGGCATTATAACATAAATCCACCGTAATTACAACAACGGAAGCGCGGCTCATGGGGAACCCCCATGTCTTCCGGGCATCCAAGGCGATGTTACCCTTGTCTAACGCAATGGGCTATGATAAAATGAATACGATACCTCCACCTGTAGTGGCGCTCTCTGAGCGCCCGCAGAACAGCTGCACCAACGGCATAACGGAGTCACAACGATGGAAAGATACGATTTCGAGCAGTACACAAATGAACTGTTGTCCGCGTTTCGATCTCAAGGCGACGCGTGGGCATTGCTGTGCCTGCGCGACGACGGTTCCATTTGGAAGCTGTCATTCAAGACGCTGGTGCGCTACGTCGAGGACTTCGCCCAATGGAAGGAAAGGCTGGGGCTGGTCGACGGCAGCCGCGTGCTCATCGTAGCGCAGACCACGGTGGACGCCCTGCTGACGTTTTTGATCGCTTCCCTCAACCACCTCACCGCCGTGATGGCCGACCCCGCGGTGCCCATGGAAGAGCTGGAGCCGCTGCTCCATCAATGCCGCATCAGCGCGGTATTCACCGACCGGAGGAGCGAGGAGGCCGTGAAGCCGCTGTCCCTCGGGCCGATCTGCCGCGTCTACGGCATGGATTCCCACATGGGCATCGTGGACGCGCGTCCCCTGAACCCGGAGGCCGGCGCGCCTACGCCCCTGTCCCCCGTCATCATGTTCTCCTCCGGCAGCACTGCCCGCAGAAAATGCGTGGAGATCTCCTATGCCAGCATGCTGATCACCCACCGCAAGGTGAACAAGCTGGTCGACACCCATCCGCCGAAGAAGACGCAGCCCATCTTCGAGGTCTTCCCCATGAGCCACGTCTCCGGCCTGTTTTCCGCCTATACGCTGCTCAACGAGGGCGTCACCGTCGCCTGCGTCGAGACCCTGAACACGGACACGCTGAAAAAGGGCCTCAAGCTGTTCAAGCCCCACGCCTTCGGCATGGTGCCCAGGGTGAACGACCTCTTCGTCAACACCCTCGAGGAGACCCTGAAGAAAAAGCACCTGTTCGGCCTCTACGCAAAGCTATCCGACCTCTCCCGCAAGGCGATGGTGCGCACGCGCAGCCTGAAGGCCAGCCGCCGGCTGATGCTGCCCTTCAGGAGCCTGCTCTACAACCGCAACTTCACCTGCCTGTTCAGCGGCGGCACCGCCGGCACCCCGCATACCTCCGAAGCGCTGGAAAACATGGGCATCGCCTACCTCGACCTGTATTCGTCGACGGAATGCGGCGTGTTCATCGCCTGCACCGACCCCTCCGATCCCTTCGACACCGGCAGCGTGGGCAACGTGAGGCACGATCCCTTCACCAAGGTGCGCATCCACGAGCCCGACGAACGGGGCACGGGCGAAATCTACGTCAAGACCCGGCAGATCATGAACAGCTACTTCGACGACGAAGAAGCGACGCGGAACGCCTTTGACGACGGCTGGTTCAAGACAGGCGACCTCGGCCACATCGACGATCGCGGCTACCTGTACGTCACCGGCCGCTGCAAGGAGAGCATCCAGATGGCCAACGGCGCCAAGGTCGCGCCTTCGGACCTCGAACGGCTGCTCGCGCCCGTCATGCCGGAGGACGTGGAATACGCGGTGGTAGGCGTGCCCTTCGCCGGCGACGGCATGGACCGTATCCACCTCTTCATACAGCACATCGGCTTTTCCGAAAGCCAGCGGGAGCAGCTCCGGGAGAAGATCTCGGCCTTCCAGCGGAAAAAGCTGAGCCAGTACCGGATACAGGGCATTCACTTCATCGACAAGCTGCCCAAGACGAATATCGGCAAGATTCGCCGCTACCTGCTCAAGGAGCGGGCGCTGAAGGAGGACGCCGCTGCCGGAAAGCGCGAAGCGGTCCCGGAGATCGCCGACAAGCCCGAGGCGACGGCCAAGGCCCATACCCGGGAGGAGGCGCGGGAGATCGTGTTTGACGCGGTCCGCCGCGTGCTGGACCTCGAAGGCCCGCTGACCGGGAAGGAGCGCCTGAAGGACGACCTCGGCCTGGACAGCCTGGGCATGATGGAGCTGTCGATGGCGCTGGAGGCCGAATTCGGCGCCCTGCCCAGCGACGTGTTGAGCAGCATTCCTAACCTCGACGCCCTCGCGGACTACTGCGCCGCCAACCAGGGCAGCGCCAAACCCCGACGGCATGAGACGAACCTGGACGTCAGCCGCTATCCCGTGCGCCGCCGCTTTTATCACCGGGCGCTGTTCAAAGCCGCGAAGCGCTGGTGCCTGACCAACCTCGACTTCCACGTGGAGGGGCTTGAGAACCTCGTTCCGGGGCGTCAATACATCTTCTGTCCGAACCACGCCGCCAATTTCGACGGCCTGTTCGTGCTCGCGGCGCTGGACCGCACGGGCATCGACCTCAACCGGTTCGGCAGCCTCTCCAAGCAGGAGCTGGCGCGCAACCCCTTCACCGCCCTGATCACCAACACCGCCGGCAGCATCCCCGTCGACCGGTTCGGCGACACGCTGCCCTCCTTGCACCGGGCCATCGATTTCATCCGGGAGGGCGGCAGCCTGATGATCTTCCCGGAGGGCACCCGCACCCGGGACGGCAGCCTCGGCCGCTTCCACGAGGGGGCCGCCTACATCGCCCTCTCCTCCGGCATGACCATCATCCCCACCGCGATCATCGGCAGCTACAAGGTATTCCCCCACACCCGAAAGCTGCCCCAGGTCAAGGATCCCGCCACCGGCCAGCGCTACAGGGTCACCGTCTGCTTCTGCCCGGAGGTTGAAACCGCCGGTCGAAGCGAGCGCGAAATCACCGAGGCGGTCAGGCGGGCGATAGAGGAAAGGCTAAGCAGCGCAAAGGATTGAAGACGCTTACCCTTATCACATATAACACCCCGAAGAAAGGAACGTGAAGCCGATGCTGCTCGGAGGAACGGTTGCCGGGAATTGGACGTGCCCGGAGGAATGGGAGGGTCTGCTGGTCAGATCCCGCTTCAAGGCGATCACCGCGCCGTTTGACTGCCAGACGGACAGGGACGAGATCAGCGCCTATCGCCGGATCTGCGACAGGCACGGCGTGGTCATCGCGGAGATCGGCGTCTGGAAAAACCTCTTCGACCCGAACCCCGCCGCCGCTGCCGAGGCGATGGACTACGCCAGGGGGCAGCTGGCCCTCGCGGACGCGGTGGGCATCCCCTGTTGCGTGAACATCGCCGGCACGGCCAGCCCCGCCGGATGGGACGCGGCGGACCCTGACAATTACACCGACCAGACCTATGCCCGCATCGTCGGCAGCATCCGGGACATCCTCGACGCCGTCAAGCCCTCGCGCGCCTTCTACTGCCTGGAGCCCATGCCCTGGATGGTGCCCGACAGCCCCGACGAATACCTTCAGATGATCCGGGACGTGGACCGCCCGCAGTTCGCCGCCCACATGGATTTCGTGAACATGATCAGCAGCCCCCGGCGCTACCTGTTGGCCCAGGCCTTCATCGACGATTGCTTCCGCAAGCTGGCGCCCTGGATCAAGAGCACCCACATCAAGGATACCCGGATGCACCCCACTCGGCTGACCACGATCCTGGAGGAATGCGCCCCCGGCGAGGGGACGCTGGATTTCGGGAAGGTGCTGGGCATCATGGACCGCTGGCTGCCCGCCGACGCGCCGGTGCTCCTGGAGCACATGACGACCTTTGAGGAGTACGCCACCGCCTATGACCACGTCTGCGCCGCCGCAACCGGCGCAGGCATCGCACTCTGACCAATACGGGGAGGAACCATTATGAAGTATCGCAATTTCGGCAAGCTGGGCATCCAGGGGTCCGCCTTCGGCCTGGGGTGCATGCGCTTCAACGGACCCGCTTCGGGCGACAGCATCATCGACGAACAGAAGGCCATCGGCCTCATTCGCCGGGCCATCGACGGCGGCGTGACCTACCTGGATACCGCCTACGTCTACCTGGACCGAACCTCCGAGACCGTGCTGGGCAAGGCGCTTCGGGACGGGTATCGGGATCGCGTCACCATCGCCACCAAGATGCCCATGGAATATGTGCACAACCGCGCCGAGATGGAGGCGCTGCTGGATGAGGAGCTCAAAAAGCTGCAGACCGACCACATCGATTTTTACCTGATGCACGGCATCAACCGGCAGAAGTGGGAATACTTCAAGTCCATCGGCGCCCCGGAATTCTTCGACGACATGAAGCGGGCCGGGCGCATTCGCTACAAGTGCTTCTCCTTCCACGGCCCCTACGAGGAGTTTGAATATATCATCAACGACTGGGACTGGGACATGGTGCAGATCCAGTACAACTTCATGGACGTGGACAACCAGGCGGGCACGAAGGGCCTGGAGCTGGCGGGCAGGCTGGGCATTCCGGTGGTCATCATGGAGGGCCTGCTGGGCGGACGGCTGGCGAAGGCCCCGGACAACGTGCAGGCGCTGTACGACGCCTTCCCGGTGAAGCGCTCGCCGGTGGAATGGGCGTTCCGTTGGCTGTGCAACCACCCGGAGGTGGCCACGGTGCTGTCCGGCTGCAATGAAGAAGCGCAGATCGACGACAACCTGCGCATATTCGACACCGTGGCGCCGGGCATCATGACCGCCCAGGAGCTTCAGCTGATGGACGACGTTCGCGCTGCCTATCTGGCCCGCACGAAGATCGGCTGCACCGGCTGCCGCTACTGCATGCCCTGTCCCAACGGCGTGGACATCCCCGGCACCTTCGCGGCCTGGAACAACGTCTCGCTGTACGGCGTCGACCCCAAACAGGACTGGGGCTTCAAGCAGATGCTGGAAAAGGGCGCGACCCCCGATAAATGCGTGGCCTGCGGCGCGTGCGAGGCGGCGTGTCCCCAGCACCTGGGCATCATCGAAGGGCTGAAGGACGCCTGGCGCGCCCTGAACCGATAAAGGAGCCGAAGCCAATGGATGGACTGTACGACTATATTCAATGGCTGGGCGATTACCCCTTCTCCGCTGTGCCGTTTCAGGAGGTCGACGCGGTCATACTGTGCCTGCTGACCTACTGCGACTACACGCCGCTGTTCGAGCGGTCGGACACGGCGACCCTCCGCGACTGCCAGCGGATGATCGACGCAAATGCGGTGCGCATCCAGCGGATCGGAGAGGTCGAACCCTTCATGCAGATACTGAAGGCGGCCGTCGCTTCGCGCCGGTTCGGCGAGCTGGGCATGTCCGGCTTTGTGGACATCATGATCCCCGAGGAGGCGATACAGTTTGCCGCCCTCACCTTCCAAAGCGACGCCGGCTGGTCCTTCATCGCCTATCGGGGCACGGACAGCAGCCTGGCGGGCTGGAAGGAAGACTTCATGATCAGCTTCAAACGCACCCAGGCCCAGGAGCTGGCGAAGCAGTACGCGGAGAACCGCATCGATACGGAACATATGTGGTACATCGGCGGTCATTCCAAGGGCGCAAACCTCGCCCTGTACGCGACCTGCATGCTGCCTGACGAGATGCGCGCCGCCATCACGCGGATGTACGTCCTCGACGGACCCGGCTTCTGCCCGGAGGTGGTGGACCCCGCCACCGTGGACAAGGTACAATCGCTGGCCACCTGCATCGTTCCGGGCTTCTCCATCATCGGGAAGCTCTTCGACCCCCATATCCACGACACCCGCGTGGTCCAATCCTCCGCCTCCGCCCTCGACCAGCACGACCCCGCCACCTGGGGCGTGGATCACGGGAAGCTGGCGGAATTGGAGGCAAACGACCCACGCAGCACCTTCATCAACAAGATCCTGGGCAAATGGATCGGCGATCTGCCCCTGTCGGACAGGGAAGCCTTCGTGACCGACCTGTTCGACGCCCTGGGCGCCGGGGGCGCCAAAACGGTGGAAGAGCTCATGGCCCAGGGCTACAAGGGCTACGAGGCCATGAGCAATCGGATGCGGGATGCCAGCGACACCTCGAAGCGGGTGCTCAAGGACCTGTCGCACCAGGCGCTGGAGGTCATCCGGGAGTCTCTGGTTTAACTAAGGAAACACCGCACAGTATACAAAGCCCGAGGAATATGGTAAAATAGAGTCATGGATAAGCAAATGACAATATCGCTGATCAGCGACGAACTACGACAAGCGGCGACGCCGAAGAAAGAGCTGCTTGAACGAATGGA